>JBKJHO010000044.1:0-6821 GCA_046598915.1 Marmoricola sp.
CGGGGACATGGAACCATCGTAAGTTGTGCCTCAAGGGCTGACGTCCCGAACTCGCGAGTGGGTCAGACCGAGGTCCAGGTTCCGCGGTGGACGACGTCCTCCAGCGGCGTACGACGCCTCCGGGCCGGTGACCCCGCGGCGCCGCTGTTATCGGCCCGGTGACCCAGGGTGATCACGCCGATCGGTTCGAAGTCGGGGGCGATCGAGAACTCGGCGCGGACCGCCTGGACCTTCTCGACCGGGATCCCGAAGTAGCAGGCGCCCAGGCCCTCGTCGACGACCGTCTGCAGAATCAGCAAGGAGGCCATCGCGGCGTCCATGTGCCAGTACGGCATCGGCCAGTGGTCCTCGTCGAGGTCGCTCCACCCCTTGTCCTTCTCGGCGTACCGGCGCAGGTAGGCGACCTTGCTGGAGCACGGCACGATCACGACCGGTGCGCGCATCATCCCGGTCAGCCAGGCGTCCGGTTCGTCGCGGGAGTCGGTGGTCGTCACCCACCAGCGCCGAACGTCCTCGGGGGTGTCGAGGACGAGAAACCCCCAGCCCTGGCTGAACCCGGCGCTGGGGGCGTGGGTGGCGTTCCGCAGTGCCCGGTCGACGACCGCGGGATCCACCGGGCGCTCGGCGTAGTTGCGGATCATCCGGCGGCGGTCGACGACGTCCTGGAACTCCATGGAGCCGAGCGTGCCAGTTCCGAGTCCGGCCTGAGGTAGGTGTGCGGGAAATAGGGCGCCTGCCTGATGTCCGCGACTACCTCAGACGACGAACCTCGGGTCAACGAGACAAGGAGCAGGACCATGCAGATACTTCCGGACTTCTACCAGGCCGAGCTGGACTACCGACGCGAGTCGATGCGGCGCGACCGGCGCCCGTTGCGGACCCGACGCGCCGCCCGGGCCGCCGCGCGGAACCAGGTGAACGCGACCCCGCAGAGGCGCGACGCCGACTGCTGAGAAGAACTCACGCGACGCCGTCGGCGGCAACCGCCATCATGGGGGCGTGCCCCTCCCCGACCTCCCGGACGACACCCAGGCGCTGATCGGCCGCCAGGCCGAGTTGAGCGAGATTGCGACCGCCCTCGGGGTCGGCGCGACCTCGACCCAACGTGCTGTGCTCCTCGGCGGCGACGCGGGAGTCGGCAAGACCCGGTTGCTCACCGAGCTCAGGGACATCGCCGTGGCCGCCGGCTGGCAGGTCGTCGCAGGGCACTGCCTCGACTTCGGCGACAGTGCCCTGCCCTACCTCCCGTTCTCCGAGGTACTGGGTCGACTGGCCACCGCCGTACCGGAGGTCCTCGATGAGGTCGCAGGCGAGCGGCCGGTCCTCCGGGTCCTCCAGCCGGGACGCCGCACGATGCAGGGATCCGACCCGGAGAGCGCCGCCGCCGTCGGCCGCGGGGACCTCTTCGACGCCGTCCACGGACTCCTCGATGCGGTCGCCGCCGCCGCGCCGGTGCTGCTGGTGCTCGAGGACGTGCACTGGGCCGACACCTCGACCCGGGACCTGATCCGCTTCCTCTTCTCCCGCCCGTTCGGCAACCGGGTCGCGATCGTGGCGTCGTACCGGTCCGACGACCTGCACCGTCGGCACCCGCTGCGCCAGGCCTCCGCCGAGTGGGGCCGGATGCCCGGGGTCACCCGCATGCAGCTGGATCCCCTCGGGCCGGGAGATGTGCGAACGCTGGTCCGTCAGCTCCATCCGCAGCCGATGCGGGAGAGCGAGATGGCGGGCATCGTCGCCCGTGCCGAGGGCAACGCCTTCTTCGTCGAAGAGCTGGTCGGCGCTGCTTCCGCAGCAGACAGCGCTGTGCCGGACGACCTGGCGGATCTGCTCCTGGTCCGCCTTGAGAAGCTCAGCGCGTCATCCCAGCAGGTCGTTCGGGCGGCCTCGGTCTCCGGCCGTCGGGTCTCGCACGAGCTGATCGCCGAGGTCGCCGGGGTCGGGTCCGACGCGCTGGAGGCTGCCCTCCGGGAGGCTGTCGAGCTGCACATCCTGGTTCCGACCAGCAACGACTTCTACCGTTTCCGGCACGCGCTCCTCGCTGAGGCCGTCTACGGTGACCTGCTGCCGGGCGAACGGGTGCGGATGCACGCGGCGTACGTCGAAGCACTTGCCTCGGGCCGCGCCAACGGGACCGCGGCCGAGCTCGCCCGGCATGCGCGGTCGGCCCACGATCTCTCCACCGCGGTCGACGCCAGCGTCCGAGCCGGTGACGAAGCCATGTCGGTGGGCGGTCCCGACGAGGCGGCCGACCACTTCCAGACCGCGCTGGAGCTGCTCGCGGACCCGACTTCCCGGACCGACGTTGCTGTCGACCTGGGCTACCTCGGCCACCGGGTCGCCGACGCGCTGATCGCCTCGGGTCGGCCCGGGCGCGCCTACTCGGTGGTCAAGGAGGTTTTGGAGGGCCTCGCCGAGGGCTGGCCCGCGGAGCAGCGCGGACGGCTCCTGGTGGCGATGGCGACTGCGGTGATGGTCGACGAGACCCGGCTGGATCCGCTCTCGTTGACCGAGCAGGCGTTGGCCTTGGTGCCGGACGAGCCCTCCCGGCTGCGGGCGACCGTGCTCGCCGCGCACGCCCGCGCCCATGCCTTCAACAACAACATCGATCAGGCCCGGGAGGTCGGCGCCGAGGCGCTGACGCTGGCCGAGACCCAGGACCTGCCCCGGCTCGCGACCGAGGTGATCACCACCCTGGCGGCCTTGGGCGCCCAGGGTTCCGAGGACGTCCGGTCCGGGCTCGAGGAGGCCGTCCGCCGTGCCGAGGAAACCGGTGCCGCCGGTGCCGGGCTGCGCTCCCTCTTCCTGCTGGGGCGTTGGCACCAGGATCGCGCTGCGTTCGAGCCGGCGATCGAGATGTTCCAGCGCGCGTACGCCGTCGCGGTCGGGATCGGGCAGCCGTGGGCGCCGTACGCGTTCGACAGTCGGCTGCTCCTGGCGCAGCTCGCGACCGTGACCGGTGACTACGACGAGGCGCTGGGGCTTGCTGACGTCAGCGGGCAGGCCCCGCCGGCGGTTCCGGAGACCCTGTTGGCCGGCGTGGTCGTGGCGGTCAGTGCCGTCCGTGGTGACCGGTCGGCGTACGACCTGCTGCCGCAGGTCCGGGCGCATTGGCTCAAGGACCCGCTGATCCCGATCACGGTCGGGCCGGCGGTGCTCGAGCTGCATGCTCTGAGCGGCGACGTCGATGCAGTGATCGCCGAGCACGACGGCGTCGTCGAGGCGGTCTCTGCCCTCTGGCGCGAGTACTTCCACGCCCGGGTCCGGCTCGGCGCTGTCACCCTGGGCGCGCTGGCGAGCTGCGCAGCTGCGCTGCCGACGGCCGAGCGCGAGCGGATCGCGGTCGAGGCGGTGCGGATCATCGAAGGCAGCCGCCGAACGCTGACCCTGCAGGCCGAGGAGGCCACCCACTGGGGTCCGGAGGGCGTCGCCTGGGCGGCCCGGCTTTCGGCCGAGTATCTGCGCTTGCGCTGGCTGCTCGGGATCGACCCACCCGGCGAGAAGGACCTCCTCGACGCCTGGCGCTCGGCTCTGACCCGCTTCGAGGAGTACGGCCACCCCTGGGAGATCGCTCGCTGCCAAGCCCGGTACGCAGCCGTTCTGCAGGCGACCGGCGACCAGGCCCAGGCGCGGGCCCTCGCCGATGCCGCCCGGATCGAGGCCAAGCGGATCGGCGCCGAGCCGCTCCTCGCTGAGCTGCGCAACCTAGGCACCGCTCCACGCCAGCGGGCGAGCGGGCCCAGCGAGACCCTGACCGGCCGCGAGGTCGAGATCCTCGCGCTGGTCGCGCAGGGCCGCTCGAACGGCGAGATCGGCAAGCAGCTCTTCATCGCCACGAAGACCGTGAGCGTGCACGTCTCCAACATCCTCGGGAAGCTCGGCGCGAGCACCCGGACCGAGGCTGCCGCGATCGCGCAACGCAAGGGGCTGCTCTAGCCGAAACGCTGCGCGAGCTGATCTCCTCCTGTGGGAGGTACTCAGGTGAACACCGCGCGCCTAGCATGGGCCGGGAAGGGACGTGAACCATGACGACTGACATCGACCCCCGTACCGCCGCGCGCTTCGAGAGGATGCGGCCCCTGAGCCAGGGTTTCGCCGCCCGGGTCGAAGGCCACCAGGTCCCCGCCGGCCCTCGGTACCACGGTCTGCTGCAGAGCATCATGCTGATGCGGTTCCGGCACCAGTGGATCCCGCGGCTGCGGCGCAAGTACGGCGACGTATTTACCATCAAGGTCCTGCCTGAGGGACGCTGGATGGTCTTCTTCCACAAGCCCGAGCACATCCGTGAGATCTTCGCCGGCGACCCCGAGATCTTCCACGCGGGCAAGGGCAACGCGATCCTCGGGCCGGTGATGGGGGAGCACTCGCTGCTGCTCGTCGACAGCTCGCAGCACAAGCGCGCCCGCAAGCTGTTGATGCCGGCGTTCAACGGCCACGCCCTCCGCGGCTACGAGTCGATGATCGAGGGCATCACCAAGACCGAGGTCGGCTCCTGGAAGCAGGGTCAACCCTTTGAGTCGCTGGAACGGATGAACGCGCTCACCCTGGAGGTGATCCTGCAGGTTGTCTTCGGCGTCACCGACGAGGCCCGCCTTGCCGAACTGCGCCCGTTGGTCAACAAGATCGTCAACGTCAGCCCGGTTGTCTTCCTGGGCTGGGGTTTCCCGCGGCTGCAGAAGCTGGGTCCCTGGCGTACTGCGTTCGCGAACCAGGCCGCACTCGACCAGCTGATCTACGCGGAGATCGACCAGCGGCGCAAGGCCGACGACCTGGCGTCGCGGACCGACGTCCTCTCCCGGCTGCTGCTCGTCCGCGACGAGGAGGTCTCCGAGGACGAAGAGACGACCGAGACCGGGTTGACCGACGAGGAGCTCCGCGACCAGCTCGTCACCCTGCTGCTGGCCGGCCACGAGACCACCGCGACGGCTCTGGCCTGGACGCTGCACGAACTGGGCAAGAACCCGGTCCAGGAGCAGCGCGCCCGTGATGCTGCCCGTGCCCGCGACAACGACTACCTGGAGGCGGTGCTCAAGGAGTCGATGCGACTGCACCCGGTGATCCCCATGGTGGTCCGGCACCTGATGAAGCCGGCCACGATCGGCGGGGTCGACCTGCCGGCCGGCTCGAACGTCGCGACCTCGATCATCCTGGCCCACGAATCAGAGGCGTCGTACCCGGACCACCTGGAGTTCCGACCGACCCGGTTCACCGAGGGCGAGGTAGCCACGAACACCTGGATCCCGTTCGGAGGCGGCGTACGGCGCTGCATCGGTGCCGGCTTCTCGTTGATGGAAGGTGTGTCTGTTCTGCGCGAGGTGCTCTCGGCGTACGACGTGAGCCTGCCGCCGGGAACGAAGGAAGAGGCCAAGGTCCGCAACATCACCTCCGTGCCGAAGCATGGGGCCAAGATCATCGTCACCCGGCGATAGGCAATGCTTTCCCCGTGAAGTTCGAACGCAAGCACGCCCTCGTCCTGCTCGCCGTTGCCGTCTGGAACGTGCTCACCTACGCACAGTTCACGAAGGCGCTGGTCAACACCACCGAGGACCGGCCGACCGGCTACTACGTCGCGCACTCGGTCCTGATCGTGGTCAACATTGTCATCGCTGCGGTTCTGGGCCGCTGGGGCTGGCAGGCGCTGCGCTCTTCTCGTCGCAACGCTGCCTAGGGAAGGTCTGGTCATGGATTTCACCCACCAGGAGGCGCACGAGCTGGCCCGTGAGAAGGGCAGCAACCCGTTCCTCTACTTCCTGCTCCGGGTGATCCTGGTCCCGGTGATGAAGGTGTTCTTCGGCCTCCAGGCCCAGGGCGTCGAGAACATCCCGAAGTCCGGTCCGGTGGTGATCGCCCCGAACCACAAGAGCTTCTGGGACGCGTTCTTCCTCGCCGCCGTGGTCAACCGGCGGATGCACTTCATGGGCAAGGCCGAGCTCTTCCAGGGCTGGCACGGCCGGCTCTTCGTGGCGCTCGGCGCCTTCCCGGTGCTGCGCGGGGAGTCCGACGACCTCGCCATCGGTACGGCGCGCGCCGTACTCGAGCGTGGTGACGTGCTGGCCCTCTTCCCCGAGGGCACCCGGGTGGCCGACCCGGAGAAGCTCGGCAACCCGCGCCGCGGCGCGACCCGGCTGGCCATCGAGACTGGCGCGGTGATCATCCCGACCGCCATGACGGGGACCGAGAAGCGGAAGTGGCCGCTGCCGCGCAAGGTCCGGATCGTCTTCGGCGACCCGATTCCGGTCACCGACCTGGAGCCCACCCCCGAGCACGCCGGCATGCTGCTGGACCAGACGGTCTGGCCGTCGATCTCCGAGGAGTACCAGAACCTCCGCAACACCCCGGGTCTGGTCGCCGGTGGTCTGGCCGCCGCCGGTATCGGCTACGCCCTGTACCGCCGTCGCAAGCACTGATGCTGCTCCCGCCGACGGTCGCCCAGGGCGTCGCGGACGGCACCATGACGGTGGCCTTCCGGCGCTGGAAGGCGCAGGCGGTCAAGGTCGGCTCCGAGTTCAAGACCTCCGCCGGCGTCGTCCCACGTATCGCGCTGCGCGAGTCCGCCGAGCTGGACGCGGAGGACGTAGCGGCGATCGACGCCCGCCTAGAACGGCTCGACCGGGCGAGCAGCCACGGCGCCTGGACGCTGCGCACCCTGGCTCTGATCCGGGACAACCCCGAACGCCGGGCCCCGGACCTCGCGGTCATCGAAGGCCGCGAGACGGCCCCGTTCAAGATCGACGTCCGGAAGCTCAAGGGCCTCGGCCTGACGATCAGCCACCCGGTCGGCTACGAGCTCTCGCCGCGGGGGATCGCCTACCTGACGCGAA
>JBKJHO010000059.1:0-17513 GCA_046598915.1 Marmoricola sp.
GCGGCGTGGTGCACCGAGCCGGCCTGCCACCAGGACCAGACCTCTTCGGTGACGTAGGGCAGGAAGGGCGCGAGCAGGCGCAGCTGCACGTTGAGGGCCGTCACCAGGGTGGCGCGGGCCGAGGCGGTACCGGCGCCGCCGTTCTCGGCGTACGCACGCTCCTTGACGAGTTCCAGGTAGTCGTCGCAGAACTCCCAGAAGAACTTCTCGATCGACTCGAGGGCGGTCGTGTAGTCGTAGGCCTCGAAGGCAGCGGTGGAGCGGGTGATCACCGAGCTCAGGCTCGCGAGCAGGGCGCGGTCGATCGGCTCGGTGACGATCGCCGGATCCGTGTCGGTCCCGCCGAAGCCGCCGAGGACGAACTTCGAGGCGTTGAGGACCTTCATCGCCAGCCGGCGGCCGACCTTCATCTGGGCCTCGTCGAACGGCGAGTCCAGGCCCGGACGGGCCATCGCGGCGCGCCAGCGGACTGCGTCGGCGCCGAACTTGTCGAGGATCTCGGTCGGGACGACCACGTTGCCCTTCGACTTCGACATCTTCTTGCGGTCCGGGTCCATCACGAAGCCGGACATCATGGCGTGCGTCCACGGCAGCACATGGTTCTCGTGGTGCGCCCGGACGACACGCGAGAACAGCCAGGTGCGGATGATGTCGTGCGCCTGGGTACAGAGATCCATCGGGAAGGTCCGCGCGAACAGATCAGGGTCGGACTCCCAGCCGCACGCCAGTTGCGGGGTGAGCGACGAGGTCGCCCAGGTGTCCATCACGTCCGGGTCGCCGATGAAGCCGCCGGCACGACCGCGCTGAGATTGGTCGTACCCGGAGGGGGCGTCGGTCGACGGGTCGACCGGGAGCGCATCCTCGGCCGGTGTCAGCGGGTGCTCGTAGTCCGGCTCGCCGTCCGCGTCCAGCGGGTACCAGACCGGGAAGGGGATGCCGAAGAAACGCTGGCGCGAGATCAGCCAGTCGCCGTTGAGGCCGCCGACCCAGTTGTCGTACCGGTGCTTCATGTGCGGCGGGACCCAGGTGATGCCCGCGCCGTCGGCGATGAGCTCGGTACGGAGTTCCTGGTCGCGACCGCCGTTGCGGATGTACCACTGCCGGGTTGCGACGATCTCGAGCGGCTTGTCGCCCTTCTCGAAGAAGTTGGTCATCCGTTGGGTCGGCTTGGGCTCGCCGTCCAGGTCCCCGGACTCGCGAAGCTTGGCGACCATCTCCTCGCGGGCACTGAAGGTGGTCTTGCCGGCCAGGTCGGCGTAGGCAGCGGACGCCGCGTCCGACCGGTTCAGCCACTCCGGGGTGTCGCGCAGGAGCCGGCCGTCGCGGCCGATCACGGTGCGGACCGGGAGCTGGAGCTCGCGCCACCACTGGACGTCGGTCAGGTCGCCGAAGGTGCAGCACATCGCGATGCCGGCTCCCTTGTCAGGCTCGGCTGCCTCGTGGGCGACGACCGGGACCTCGACACCGAAGACCGGCGAGGTCACCGTGGTCCCGAACAGGGCCTGGTAGCGCTCGTCGTCGGGGTGCGCGATCAGCGCGACGCAGGCCGCGATCAGCTCGGGGCGGGTGGTCTCGATGTAGAGGGGTTCACCGCCCGCCTGGTGGAACGCGACCCGGTGGTAGGCGCCGGCGTACTCGCGGGCCTCGAGCTCGGCTTGGGCGACTGCGGTCTGGAAGGTCACGTCCCACAGTGTCGGCGCGTCCTGGAGGTACGCCTCACCCCGGGCGAAGTTGCGCAGGAACGCGCGCTGGCTGACCGTTTGCGCGTCCCTGCCGATGGTGGTGTAGGTCGTGGACCAGTCGACGGAAAGACCGAGGGTCCGCCACAACGACTCGAAGACCTTCTCGTCCTCTTCGACCAGCTGCTCGCAGAGCGCGATGAAGTTGGGTCGGGAGATCGGGATCTGCTTCTTGGGGTCCGGCTTCTCCGGCGGGGCGAAGTCAGCGTCGTACGGGAGCGAGGGATCGCAACGGACGCCGAAGTAGTTCTGCACCCGGCGCTCGGTGGGGAGCCCGTTGTCGTCCCAGCCCATCGGGTAGAAGACCGACTTGCCCTGCATCCGCTGGTAGCGGGCGATCAGGTCGGTATGGGTGTAGGAGAAGACGTGGCCGACGTGCAGGCTGCCGGAGACCGTCGGCGGGGGAGTGTCGATCGAGTAGACGTTCTCACGCGGCTGGGTACGGTCGAATACGTAGGTGCCGGCCGCCTTCCAACGCTCGGACCAGGTCGCCTCCAGGCCCTCCAGCGCAGGCTTCTCCGGTACGACGACCGAGCCATGGGCCACGGTCGTCGGGAGGTTAGCGGCGCCTGTTCCGGGGCTCGAGGTGTCAGTCACCCGGACATGCTACGGGCGTGGGAGTGGCGAGGTTCCAACAGGTTCGAGGCCCTTCGCGAAACCTGTCAGTCGAGCGGGTCGAACACCCCGTATTTGGTCAGGCCGGCGGAGAGCAGCGAGATCTGCTCGCGGGACTCGCCGAGCCAGTGGCTCAGGGCTGTGAGCCGGGAGGCGAAGTGGCCGATGGCGTACTCGTCGGTGACGCCGATGCCGCCGTGGAGCTGGATGGCCTCCTGACCGATCCGCCGCCCCGCGTGCGCCGTTTGCAGCTTCGCCCGCGCGCCGGCGTCCCGCACCGGGGAAGGGTCGGCTGAGCTGTCAGTGTCGGCCGCCACCAGGGTCGCCCAGGTGACGATGCTGCGGGTCAGCTCGAGGTCGGTGTACATGTCCGCGGCCCGGAAGGTCAGCGCCTGGAAGCTGTTCAGCGTGACTCCGAACTGCTTGCGGGTCTTCAAGTACGCCGTGGTCATCCGCAGGGCCGTGTCCATCGCTCCGAGGGCCTCGTGGCATGCGGCGATCTGTGCGCGGGCCAGAACGGTCGCGACCATCGCCGAGGCGTCTCCGCCGTCGCCGAGCGGGGTGGCAGCAGCGCGGTCGAACTCAAGCCGCGCAGCACGACCGCCGTCGTGGGTGCGATAGGACCCGACGTCCGCAGGTCGGTCGACCAGGAAGACCTCTCCGTCGACCTCCCAGACGATGGTGTCCGCCCGAGCACCTTGGATCACCGGCTCGGCCACGTCACCCGAGGCGAAGGTCAGCAGCCGCTCTCCGGCAGACAACGCCCCGATCAGCTCCTTGCGCTGCTCGTCGCTGCCGAGCTCGGCGACCAGGCCGCCGGCCAGGACGACGGAGGCGACGTACGGCTCGGGAGCCAGCACCCGGCCGAGTTCCTCGGCCACGAGGGCGACTTCGACCGGTCCGGCGCCCATGCCTCCGTCGGCCTCGTTGAAGGGGAGCCCGAGCAGGCCCATCTCGGCGAGTCGGCCCCACAGCGCCTCGTCGTACCCGGGGTCGGTCGCAGTGACCTCGCGCCGTCGCTCGGAGTCGACGACCGGGTCGTAGACCTTCACCAGTCCGCGTACGGCGTCGCGAAGCGCGGTCTGCTCTTCATCCAGTTCGAAGTCCATCTCAGCCCCTCAGAGTCCCAGGATCGTTCTGGCGATGATCTGGCGCTGGATCTCGTTGGATCCGCCGTAGATCGAGGCCTTGCGGAAGTTCAGGTACGTCGGCACCGACAGCGCCGCCCACTCCGGGACGGTCTCGGAGTCGGACGCGAGCGAGAGCGGCCCGGCCAGGTCGACGGTGAGCTCGGTCACGGCTTGCTGCAGCTCGCTGCCCTTGAGCTTGAGCACGGACGAGGCCGGGTGCGGCTTCCCGTCCGCGGAGTTGGCGACGACGCGCAGGGCGGTGAGCTCGAGGGCGAGCAGCTCGTTCTCCAGCTCCACGAAGCGCGCTGCCAGCAGCGGGTCGGTGAGGGCTCCGAGCTGGGTGGCGTGCTCTTTGGCAGTGGCGAGCGCCCGCTTGACCGCGCCCACCGGGGCGACGCCGACGCGCTCGTTGCCGAGCAGAAACTTCGCCTGGGTCCAGCCCTGGTTGACCTCCCCGACGAGGTTCTCACCCGGGACGCGGACGTCGTCGAAGAAGACCTCGTTGACCTCGTAGCCACCGTCGATCATCTTGATCGGCCGCAGGGTGACGCCGGGGGTGTCCATCGGGAAGAGCAGCATCGAGATGCCGGCCTGCTTCTTCACCTCGGGGTCGGTGCGCGCCAGGCAGAAGATCCAGTCGGCGTGCTGCCCGAGCGTGGTCCAGGTCTTCTGACCGTTGACGATCCAATCGTCGCCATCCGGCTCGGCGCGCGTCGTCAGCGAGGCGAGGTCGGAGCCGGCGTTCGGCTCGGAGAATCCCTGGCACCACCAGATGTCGACATTCGCCGTCGCCGGCAGGAAGCGTTCCTTCATCTCCCTCGAGCCGAAGTGGGCGATGACCGGGCCGATCATGCCCGCGTTGAACGCCAGCGGCAGCGGGACGCACGCGAGTTGCATCTCTTCGTGCCACAGGTGCTTCTGCAGTGGCGTCCAGTCCTTGCCGCCCCACTCCACCGGCCAGTTCGGTACGGCGATGCCGGCCTCGTTCATGGTCCGCATCGACCGGACCAAGGCGTCCTTGCCGAGGTGCCGGCCGGCGCGGACGTCGTCGCGGATGTCCTGGGGGATCTCGGTGGTGAAGAAGGTGCGCATCTCCTCGCGGAATGCGGCCTCCTCCTCGGTGAGTCGAAGCCTCATGGGGCGAGGCTAGCCCGTGGACGGTTTCGACAGGCTCAACCAACGAGGGTTGCGCCTGTCGAAACGTCACCAGACCAGGACCGGCTTGACGACCTTCCCGGCCAACACATCGGCCACGGCCTGGTTGATCTCACTGAACGGGTAGGTCGCGATCAGGTGGTCGACGTCGAAGTCACCTGCGGCGTTCATCGCGATCAACCGCGGAACCATCTCCTGCGGGTCCGAGTCGCCCTCGATGGAGGCCTTGATGACCTTGCCGGTCTGGAGCAGGTCGATGGCGTCGATCGCGTACTCCTCGGCGCCGAGGCCGAGCGCGACCAGGGTGCCGCGGACGCGGAGCGACTGCTGCGCCTGCTTGACCACCGCAGAGATCGCGGTGGTGTCGATGGCGTACGACGCCCCGCCGCCGGTGAGCTCCTTGACCTTGTCGACGACCGCCACCGACTCGTCGGACGGGTCGACGCCGACCGCGCCGTACCGGGCCGCGGCCTCGCGGCGGCTCTCCTGCGGGTCGACGGCGACGATCGTGCCGACGCCCAGGTGCTTCGCGGCAGCCAGGGCGGCCAGACCGACAGCGCCGACGCCGTACACGACCAGGCTGTCGGCCGGACCGGGCTTGAGGACGTTCAGCACGGTGCCGGCACCGGTCTGGAAGCCACAGCCGTACGGCGCGACCTTGGTCAGGTCCACCGACTTGTCGACGACCACCACATTGTCGGCGTACGCGATGGCGTGGGCCGAGAGGCTGGACTGGCCGAAGAAGCTGCCGAAGACCGGGGCGCCGTCGCGCGAGTAGGTGGTGGTGCCGTCCATCCGCATGCCCATGTAGTTGAGCATCAGGGCGGAGTCGCAGTACCCGACCAGACCGTCAGCGCAGTTCGTGCAGGCCCGGCAGGACCGGAAGGACAGGACGACGTGGTCGCCCACCTCGATGCCGCTGACGCTCTCGCCGACGGCCTCGACAATGCCGGCGCCTTCGTGGCCGAAGACGTTCGGGAACATCTCCTCCGGGAGGAAGCCCTTGAGATGGATGTCGGTGTGGCACAGGCCGGTAGCGACGATCTTCACCAGGACCTCGTCAGCGAGGGGGGCGGCGAGCTCGACCTCCTCCAGTGAGAAGTCGGCACCTTGGGAGTTCACGACAGCGACGGTCGTCTTCATGCTTCGTCACGCTCCAGCCAGAAGTAGTAGTGATCCGCGGTCCCGAAGACCGCCTCGAGCTTGCCGTTCATGATCCCCATCACCGTGGTGCCGTCGACGCGCTTGAAGTGGTCGAAGACTGCCATTGCGTCGTACACCATCGTTGCCGTCGTCTCGCCGCGGAAACCGACCGCCCAGAGCGATGAGTAGCCGCCGCCGGCAGCAGCTGTGTTCGAGTACAGCTCACCGTCCTCGCCCCGGCAGATCAGCGGGTGGGAGTCCAGCGGGGAGTCGAAGCGCTTGCCGTGCCAGCCGATCTTGGTGAGCAGCCCGCTCGCCGGGTGTCCGGTCGCGAAGTCGCCCCCCTTCCAGGCGCCGAGCATCTCCTCGACGGTGAGGGTGTCCAGACCGGCCCAGAGGGCATCGAGCTCGGCGGGCGAGGCGGACCCGGAGCTACGCAGGGTGTCGAACTGTTCGTGAGTGGTCACCCGCAGCACGATAGTGGAACAGGTTCTAATTGGGCACCGTCCGCTGTGCTTCCGTGTACGCCGGTCGTCCCGGACCCGCCCGGTCGGAGCACACTCACTACGATGACTAGGCGATGACCGACTCTTCCGATGATTCCCGCCCCGCCGACGCGCGCCCTGCAGAGACCTACGCCGAGGTGGAGGACGCACTGCTGTCCCGCTGGCCGGAGACCCGGCTCGAGCCGTCGCTGGACCGGATCCGGGCGTTCACCGAACTGCTCGGCGAGCCGCAGCGCAGCTACCCGGTCGTCCACCTGACCGGGACCAACGGCAAGACCTCGACAGCCCGGATGATCGAGAACCTGATCCGTGCCCTCGGGTTGCGTACCGGCCGGTTCACCAGCCCGCACCTCGAGTCGATGACCGAACGCATCGTCATCGACGGCGAGCCGCTCTCCCCGGAGGCATTCGTCCGCGCCTTCAACGAGGTAGCTCCGTACACCCACCTGGTCGACGCCGAGTCCGACCACCCGCTCTCCTTCTTCGAAACCGTCGTCGCGATGGCGTTCGCCGCGTTCGCTGATGCCCCCGTCGACGCCGCCGTGGTCGAGGTGGGGATGGGTGGCTCCTGGGACGCCACGAACGTCGCCGACGGTGCGGTCGCGGTACTGACGCCGATCGCTGTCGACCATGCCCAGTACCTCGGCACCACGGTCGGTGAGATCGCCCGGGAGAAGGTCGGGATCATCAAGCCCGGCGCCACCGTGATCACTGCGACCCAGGAACCCGACGTCGCCGCCCAGATCGTCGCCCGGGCGGCGGAGGTCGGCGCGACCGTGGCCCGGGAGGGGCTCGAGTTCGGGGTCCGCACCCGGGTACCTGCCGTCGGCGGTCAGCTGCTCTCCCTCCAGGGCCTGCGGGGTTCCTACGACGACGTGTTCCTCCCGTTGTACGGCGCCCACCAGGCGCAGAATGCTGCGCTGGCCCTCGCAGCAGTCGAGGCCTTCGTCGGCGGCGGCGAGCCGCTGAGCGAAGAAGTTGTCCGGGACGCGTTCGCCGAAGTCACCTCGCCGGGCCGGCTCGAGATCGTCCGCCGGTCCCCGACGATCGTCCTCGACGCCGCGCACAACCCGCACGGCGCCCAGGCACTGGTCGACGCGCTGGAGGACTCGTTCACGTTCAGCCCGTTGATCGGCGTCGTCGGCGTGATGGCCGACAAGGACTACGAGGGCCTGCTCTCGACGCTCGAACCGGCGCTCGCCCACATCGTCTGCACCCAGAACTCCACCCAGCGCTCGATGAGCGCTTCGGAGCTGGCGGAGGTTGCCCGTGGCATCTTCGGCCAGGACCGGGTCAGCGTCCAGCCCTCGTTGGCCTCGGCCATCGACGAGGCCGCCACGTTGGCCGAGGTGGGCGGCGTATTCGGCGAGGGGCTCGGCTCCGGAGGAGTCCTGGTCACCGGCTCGGTGATCACGGTCGGCGAGGCACGTGCACTGGTGAACCCGCGGGAGGAAGCATGATGCAGCGCCGGCTCTGTTCCGCGATCCTCTTCCTCCAGGCCGTCGTACTGGGTCTGACGACGCCAGTGCTGATCCAGGGAGATGACCTGAGTACCGCTCAGGCTCTCGTCATCGGGCTCGGGCTCGCCCTGGCCTGTGTCCTGGTGGCCGGTCTGCTCCGCAAGCCCTGGGCGTATTCGCTGGGGTGGGCGATCCAGGTCGGGTCGCTCGCGCTCGGCATCTTCACGTCGGTGATGATCGTCCTCGGCGTGATCTTCGGGCTGCTCTGGTTCACCGCCGTTCGCCTGGGCGGGACGATCGACCGGGACAAGGCCGCCGCCGGCCTCTGAGTTCCGCTCCAGCGGGACTGGGAGACGCCCGTGGCACCTGACGCCGACTGCTGGCTAGGGTTCACCCATGACTCAGCGAACCCTGGTACTGCTCAAGCCTGACACCGTCCGTCGGGGGCTGGTCGGCGAAGTGCTCTCCCGCTTCGAGGCTAAGGGCCTGACCATCGTTGCGCTGGAGCACCGGACTATCGATGCCTCGGTGGCTGACCAGCACTACGCCGAGCACGTCGAGCGCGACTTCTACCCGCCGCTGCGCGACTTCGTCACCAGCGGCCCCCTGGTCGCCGTCGTCCTCGAGGGTGACGAGGCGATCGAGGTCGTCCGCGCCATCAACGGCGCCACCGACGGGCGCACGGCTGTCCCGGGCACCATCCGTGGAGACTTCTCGCTCTCCAATCGGGAGAACCTGGTGCACGGATCGGACTCCCCGGATTCGTCCGCCCGCGAGATTGCCCTCTGGTTCCCAGGCTTGGGCTGACTGACATCGATTCTGCGCGGGTGACATCGAATGAGATGTCACAGCCGCTGAATTCACCTGCCCATACGTGAATTTGCCGAGGGGCAACTCTCGCCGCGTGTCCTGCCGAGGTTGAGCGCGTTCCCCTCCTAGTCTCGTGACTGGTGGGACGCGTGGTTTCCGTGTTACGCACGGGACTGTGCGTCGCGCTCACTTCCCCACGATGCACCTGCGAGGAACGATGGCGAACAACCTGGTCGGTCGCGACATGGCCGTTGATCTCGGCACCGCCAACACGCTGGTCTATGTCCGCGGCAGGGGCGTGATGCTCGACGAGCCGTCCGTTGTCGCCATGCACACCCAGTCCCGCGAGATCATCGCGGTGGGGTCCGACGCCAAAAGGATGATCGGCCGGACGCCGGAGGGAATCACTGCGATTCGCCCGCTCCGAGATGGCGTCATCGCGGATTTCGACGCTACCGAGCAGATGCTCCGACACTTCATCGCCCAGGTGCACCGCCGCCGGTACTTCGCCAAGCCGCGCTTGGTGATCTGCGTGCCGAGCGGGGTCACCCCGGTCGAGCAGCGTGCCGTCAAAGAGGCCGGCTACCAGGCAGGCGCTCGCAAGGTCTACATCATCGAGGAGCCGATGGCGGCCGCGATCGGGGCCGGGCTGCCGGTGCATGAGCCGACCGGGAACATGGTCGTCGACATCGGCGGCGGCACCACTGAGGTCGCAGTCATCTCCCTCGGTGGGTTGGTCACCACGCTCTCGATCCGCACGGCCGGCGACGAGCTGGACCAGGCGATCATCGGCTACCTCAAAAAGGAGCACTCCCTGATGCTGGGGGAGGGCACCGCCGAGGAGATCAAGATGACGCTCGGATCGGCGTACCCGCTCGCCCAGGAGCACACCGGCGAGATCCGTGGCCGTGACATGGTCTCCGGGCTGCCGCGCACGGTGCCGATCTCCAGCGTCGAGATCCGCAAGGCGATCGAGGAGCAGGTGCACATGATCGTCGACGCCGTCCGGGCCACCTTGGACCAAACGCCACCCGAGCTTGCCGGCGACATCATGGACCGCGGCATCGTTCTCACCGGCGGCGGAGCACTCCTCCGCGGTCTTGACGAGCGGATCAGCCACGAGACCGGGATGCCGGTCCACGTTGCCAAGGATCCGCTCAGCGCGGTGGTCCTCGGATCCGGCAAGTGCGTCGAGGAGTTCGAAGCCCTTCAGCAGGTACTGGTCGCCGAGCACGGTCGTCGGGGAGCCTGATGGTGCGCGCAGGTTTCCCACGAGTACTCGGCCGTCGACGTCCTCTCGGCGGCGGACCCACCCGGGACCCGTCCCGCCGAGTGCTCGGCCTGCTCGTGCTGGCGTCCTTGACCGTGATCACCCTCGATGCTCGTGCCGGTGCGGACTCGCCGTTGGACCCCGTGCGCTCCGCCGTGGGCTCAGTGGTCGGTCCGCTCGAGGACGCGTCGGCCGCGGTGACCCGTCCCTTCGCCGACGCGGGGAGCTTCTTCCGCACCAACGACTCGCTCCGCGACGACGTCGCCACGCTCGCCGCCGAGAACTCCCGCTTGCGCAGCCAGGCCGCCGGCGAGCCGCTCGACCGGAAGCGGCTGGCCGAGCTCGACGGGCTCACCCGTACGGCGGCCGAGACCGGCTACTCGCTGGTTGCCGCCCGGGTCATCGCGATGGGGCCGGTGCAGTCATTCTCGCGCACGGTCACCATCGACGCCGGCACCTCGTCCGGGCTCACCAAGGACATGACCGTCCTCAACAACGACGGTCTCGTCGGGCGGGTGGTGCAGGTGAACCGATCGACCGCGAGCGTGCTGCTGATCATCGACACCGAGTCGGTCGTCGGCGGACGGTTGGGGACGAACCTGGAGATCGGGTTCCTTCGTGGCCGAGGTTCGATCGGCGACACCGGCCGCCTCGATCTCGACCTCGTCGACAACGCCGTCGAGCCCTCGCGCAACGACGTAGTCGTCACCTGGGGCTCGAAGAACGGCGTCCCGTATGTCGCCGGGATCCCGATCGGACGCGTCGAGTCGGTCGTGGCCTCACCCCGGCAGAGCTCGCGTCAGGCGGTGATCCGCCCGTTCGCGGACTTCACCGCGCTCGACGTGGTCGGGGTCGTCGTACCGAACGGCACCGACGGTGACCGTGCAGTGATCGCCCGGGGCAGCGAGGGAACGCGCTGATGATGAGCATCCGTGACACCGCGCTGATGGTCGTGGTCTGTTTCGCGATCGTCGCCCAAACCGTGGTCTTCCGGTTCGTCAGCGTCGAAGGCGTCGTACCGAATCTGGTGCTGATCGTCGTGGTCGCCGCGGCGATCGCCCGTGGTTCCGAGTTCGCGGCCCTGCTCGGTTTCGGTGCCGGCCTGCTGCTTGATCTGGCTCCCCCCGCCGACCATGTCGCCGGCCGCTGGGCGCTCGCCCTGGTCATTGTCGGCTACCTCGCCGGCCGGGTCCGTCAAGACGCTCGGACCTCCCCGATGACCGCGGTGGTTCTGGTCGGTGCGGCCTCGTTCGTCGGCACCTCGATCTTCGCGTTCTCCGGAGTCCTGCTCGATGACGGGGCGTTCCGGATCGACGCGATGCTGCAGGTGATCGTGATCAGCGTGCTCTGGGACCTGATGCTGGCTCCGTTCCTGGTCCCGGTGCTGCTGTGGTTCATGGATCGCGTCCGCCCGGCTCGTTTGGCACTGTGAGGCATCGCTGATGGCAGCCGTCCTGATCCGCCCCGCGCAGACACTGCGCAATTCACGACGGGGCCGGCTGCGGCTCTTCGTGATGCAGGTGCTGATGCTGACGCTCTTCCTCACTCTTTTCGCCCGCCTTTGGTACCTCCAGGTCTTCACCGGCGAGGAGTACCGAGCCAAGGCAGCCGAGCAGTCGGTCCGCGATGTCGTCGTCCAGCCCGTCCGCGGCCTGATCGTCGACGCGATGGGTCGCTCCTTGGTAGCGAACCGCACCAGCTGGGTCGTCAGTGTCGACCGCACCGTTCTGAACGGGCTCGACGACCACGACCGCAAGGCCCTGCTCCGCAAGGTTGCTGCGACCGTCAAGGAGCCGTACGCCGAGGTGACGGCGCGTACGCGTCTCTGCGGCACCGAGAAGGCCGTCTCGGGTACGTGCTGGAACGGTTCGCCCTTCCAGCCGATCCCGGTCGCCGAGGATGTGGCGCAGGTGACTGCGGTCCAGATCTCCGAGCAGTCCGAGGAATTTCCGGGCGTCATCGCCCAGGCCCAGACGGTGCGTTCCTACCCGGCGCCTTTCGGGATCAACGCTGCCGGGATTATCGGCTACCTGAGCCCGGTGACCGGTGACGAGCTCGAGGAGGCCGAGACCAGCGCCGACCCGACGCTCAACGGCGCCTCCGTGGTGGGCCGCGCCGGGCTGGAGAAGTCCTACGACCGGTGGCTGCGCGGCGTACCGGGTGCCACCAAGGTGGCCGTCGACTCCATGGGCCGGGTCCTCGGCGACTCGGGTGTCCTCGCGGCCGAGCCCGGAGCGACCCTGGTCACCTCGATCGATGCGAAGGTGCAGAGCGTCGTGGAGAGGCAGCTCCACCAGACGATCGTGACTGCGCGCAAGACCTTCGACAAAGTCACCGGTCGCAACTACGCCGCCGACAGCGGGGCCGTGGTGGTGATGGACGCCCGCAACGGCAGCGTGGTCGCGCTGGCGAGCCAGCCGACGTACGACCCGGAGGTCTGGGTCGGCGGGATCACCCAGAAGGAGCTCACGGCGATCTCCTCGGAGGCTTCCGGGCTGCCGCTGGTCTCGCGCGCGACCCAGGGGCAGTTCGCGCCGGGCTCGACCTGGAAACCTCTGATGACAGTGGGTGCGCTGAACAACGGGTACACCACCGACACCCGGCTCAACTGCTCGGGCGGCCTGCAGGTCGGCAACCGCTGGTTCAAGAACTACGAGTCCGCGTCCTACGGGCTGATCGACTTCGCCCGTGCGCTGGAGATCTCCTGCGACACGTTCTTCTACCAGGTGGGTCTGCACTACTGGAACAAGTACGGGTCGGACTCGGAGAACGTGAAGGCCAAGGACCCGCTGGTCTCGATCGCGAAGTCGTTCGGGTTCGGCAGGAAGACCGGCCTGGACATCCCGGGGGAGGCTGGCGGACGGATCGCGGACCGATCCTGGAAGCTCTCCTACTGGAACGCGATGAAGGCGCAGTACTGCAAGATCGACAAGCAGAACCTCACCGGTAAGCGGGACTTCCTGCACGTCTACGCGCACGAGTTCTGCCTCGAGGGCAACCGGTACCGGGCGACCGACGCGGTGAACTACTCGATCGGGCAGGGCGACACCACCGTCACCCCGATCCAGCTGGCCCGCGCGTATGCAGCGATCTCCAACGGCGGCACCTTGTACGCGCCGCGGATCGCCAAAGCCGTCGTCAGCCCGGACGGCAAACTGATCAAGAAGATCAAGCCGGTCATCCAGGGCAAGGTGAAGTCCACCGGGGCCGCGCTGAAGTACGTCGACAACGCACTGCTCGGGACGCCGAAGGTCGGCACCCTGGCGTGGAAGTTCGGCGGGTTTCCGCTCGACCAGGTCCAGCTCCGCGGCAAGACCGGCTCCGCGGAGGTCTACGGCAAGCAGAGCACCTCATGGGTCGCGACCTACACCAAGGATTACGTCGTGGTGATGATGGTGACCCAGGCCGGAACCGGGTCCGGCACCTCCGGGCCCGCAGTACGGGCGATCTGGGAGTCGCTCTACGGCATCACGGGTGAGGACGTCGACGCGAGCCGCGCCGCGATCCCCGGGGTCACGCCGCCCAAGAAGCTTCCGACCTTCACGTCCGACGGGTCGATCATGCCGCCGAGAGGAGCAGGACGATGACACTGGTTCCTCCCGCACGCGCACGAGAGATCTCGTTCGACCGGAGCCGGATCGACTGGGTGCTGATCCTGGCCACCGCGTCGATCCTGGTGATCGGCACCCTGCTGGTCTGGTCCTCGACCTCGACCAACGAGGACCTGACCGGCGGCAACGGAACCGCGTACCTGCGCAAGCAGCTCGTCAACATCGCGATCGGCCTCGTCCTCGGAGCCACGATCTTCCTCACCGACCGGCGGTGGGTCCGGATCCTGGCGCCGCTGGTGTACGTCGGCTCGGTGGTCGGCCTCGTCCTGGTTCTGGTGATGGGTACCACGATCAACGGGTCAAGGTCCTGGCTGATGATCGGCGGCCTCTCCATCCAGCCCGCTGAGTTTGCCAAGCTGGCGGTGGTCATCGGGATGGCATTGCTGGTCGCCGAACGGACCGAGAGCTCGCGGCAGCGCAGGGTCGGCGGGTTCGAGGTAGGACTGATGCTGGCGATCGCCGGCGTGCCCGCGCTGCTGATCCTGCTTCAACCCGACCTCGGCACCATGCTGGTCCTCACCGCGACGATCTTCGGCGTCCTCGCCGCCGCCGGCACCCCGCGACGCTGGCTGGTCACGTTGGCCGGCGCGGGCCTGGCGCTCGCCACTCTCGCGGTGATGGCCGGTGTCCTCAAGGCCTACCAGATCAACCGGTTCATGGCGTTCACGAACCCCGATCTGGACCCGCGCGGGGCCGGCTACAACACCACCCAGGCACGGATCGCGATCGGCAACGGGGGCCTTTTCGGCGAAGGCCTCTTCGGTGGATCTCAGACGAGGTCGGGATTCGTCCCCGAGCAGCACACCGACTTCGTCTTCACTGTGGCCGGTGAGGAGCTCGGACTTCTCGGTGCCGGTGTCCTGATCGCGCTCTTCGCGGTGTTGCTCTGGCGCGCGTTGCTGATCGCCCTGCACACCGACGACAACTTCGGCCGGGTCGCTGCGGCGGGTGTGGCCTGCTGGTTCGGGTTCCAGGCTTTCCAGAACATCGGGATGTGCCTCGGGATCATGCCGGTGACCGGCGTCCCGCTGCCGCTGGTCTCGTACGGCGGCTCGTCGATGTTCGCCTCGTTGATGGCGATCGGGCTCCTGCTGAACATCCAGCTAAGGTCGACCACGAGGGTGGCGCGACGGGTCGCGACCGCACGGGTCCTCGCCCCGCGCTAGGCCTCGCTGCGCTCGGACCAGTGCACCCGGGCGAATCGATCCCGCCCCTACTTCCGCGTACCCTGGACTCGTCCCCCCACCCCGTTCGAGAGGTCCGTCGTGCCCGTCGTCAGTGCTGTTGCTCCCGAGTCGGTTCCGGAGTCCGTCTTCGGCCGTCTCGAGCCGCACCTCCCGGGCGTGCAGAAACCGATCCAGTACGTCGGCGGCGAGCTCAACTCGGTCAGCAAGGAGTGGGGCCCTGACGACCGAACCGTTCGTTGGGCGCTGATGTACCCGGACGCGTACGAGGTCGGCCTGCCCAACCAAGGCGTGCAGATCCTCTACGAAGTGCTCAACGAGGCCGAGGACACCCTCGCCGAGCGCACGTACGCCGTCTGGCCGGACATGGAGGCGGTGCTGCGCCGCGAGGGCATCCCCCAGTTCACCGTCGACAGCCACCGCCCGGTGGGTGCCTTCGACCTGCTCGGGCTTTCGTTCTCGACCGAGCTGGGCTACACGAACATGTTGACCGCGCTCGACCTCGCGGGGATCCCGCTGCACGCCGCCGACCGCGTCGACGGCCACCCCCTGGTGCTCGCCGGCGGCCACTCCGCGTTCAACCCGGAGCCGATCGCCGACTTCATCGACGCCGCTGTCCTCGGTGACGGCGAGGAGGTCGTCCTCAAGATCAGTGCGGTCGTCCGCGAGTGGAAGGGCGAGGGCTGCCCGAGCGGTGACATGCCGAGTGCCCGCGACGAGCTGCTGCGCCGGCTCGCCGTCAGTGGCGGCGTCTACGTCCCGAAGTTCTACGACGTCACCTACGCCGCGGACGGCTCGCTCGGTGCCGCGATCCCGAACACTGCCGGAGTCCCGGCCCGGGTCGCCAAGCACACCCTGATGGACCTGGACTCCTGGCCTTACCCGCGCAACCCGCTGGTGCCGCTGGCCGAGACCGTCCATGAGCGGTTCTCGGTGGAGATCTTCCGCGGCTGCACCCGCGGCTGCCGGTTCTGCCAGGCCGGGATGATCACCCGCCCGGTGCGGGAGCGGTCGCTGGAGACCATCGGCGCCATGATCGAGACCGGGCTGGTGAACACCGGGTTCTCCGAGGTTGGCCTGCTCTCGCTCTCCTCTGCCGACCACAGCGAGATCGGGGAGGTCGCCACCCAGCTCGCGGACCGTTACGAGGGCACCAACACCGGGCTGTCGCTGCCGAGCACCCGGGTCGACGCGTTCAACGTGACGCTCGCGAACACGCTCTCCCGCACCGGCAAGCGGTCGGGACTGACGTTCGCCCCGGAGGGTGGCTCGGAGCGGCTGCGCGCGGTGATCAACAAGATGGTCACCAAGGAGGACCTGATCCGCACCTGCTCGACGGCCTACGCCGCGGGCTGGCGCCAGGTGAAGCTGTACTTCATGTGCGGCCTGCCCACCGAGACCGACGAGGACGTGCTGGAGATCGCCGGCATGGCCCAGGAGGTCATCCGGGCGGGGCGCATCGCCGCCGGCACCCGGGACATCCGCGTCACCGTGAGCATCGGGGGCTTCGTGCCCAAGGCCCACACCCCGTTCCAGTGGGCGCCGCAGTCCTCGCACGAGACCATCGACCACCGGCTGCGGATCCTGCGGCAGGCGATCAGCGCGGACAAGAACACCGCCCGCGCCATCGGCTACCGCAGGATGCGGAGCCGGTGGTCGATGGTCTCGTGCGAGGACTGCGACGCCCACTGGAACGGGGTGTGCGCCTTCGGGACGAACCCGCCGATGCTCACCGTGACGCGGATGTCGCGGGTGCCGGCGGCGATGCGGCCGGCCCGGATGACCTCCTGCGCCATCTCGGCGATCTCGAGGACGTCCTCGTCGGTCTCGGTCGGCAGGCCGCACATGAAGTAGAGCTTCACCTGGCGCCAGCCCGCCGCGTACGCGGTCGAGCAGGTGCGGATGAGGTCCTCCTTGGTGACCATCTTGTTGATCACCGCCCGCAGCCGCTCCGAGCCGCCCTCGGGGGCGAAGGTCAGACCCGAACGCTTGCCGGTGCGGGACAGGGTGTTGGCGAGGGTCACGTTGAAGGCATCGACCCGGGTGCTCGGCAGCGACAACGAGACGTTGGTGCCTTCGTAGCGGTCGGCCAGCTGGGTGGCGACCTCACCGATCTCGCTGTGGTCGGCCGAGGAGAGCGAGAGCAGCCCGACCTCGGAGAAGCCGGTGTTGACCAGGCCGGTCTCGATCATCGCGCCGATGGTCTCCAGCGACCGCTCGCGCACCGGGCGGGTGATCATCCCTGCCTGGCAGAACCGGCAGCCGCGCGTGCAGCCACGGAAGATCTCCACGCTGTAGCGCTCGTGCACCGTCTCGGCGAGGGGGACCAACGGCGCCTTGGGGTACGGCCACTCGTCGAGATCCATGACGGTGCGCTTGGACACCCGGAACGGGACGCCCGGACGGTTCGGGGCGACCCGCTTGATCCGTCCGTCGGGCAGGTACTCGACGTCGTAGAAGCGCGGCACGTACACGCCACCGGCGCGGGCGAGGCGCAGCAGGATCTCGTCGCGCCCACCCGGGCGGCCCTCCGCCTTCCAGGCCTGGATCGCGTCGGTGATCTCCAAGACCGCCTGCTCACCGTCACCGAGGACGGCGGCGTCGATGAAGTCCGAGATCGGCTCCGGGTTGAACGCGGCGTGGCCGCCGGCCAGCACGATCGGGTCGTCGTCCCCCCGGTCCACGGCCAGCATCGGGATCCCGGCCAGGTCCAGCGCGGCCAGCATGTTGGTGTAGCCGAGCTCGGTGGAGAAGCTCATGCCGAGCACGTCGAAGGCCTTCACCGGACGGTGGCCGTCCACGGTGTGCCGCAGTTCACCGTGGACGGCCACCGTCCGGTGAAGGCCTTCGACGTGCTCGGCATGAGCTTCTCCACCGAGCTCGGCTACAC
>JBKJHO010000023.1:0-107930 GCA_046598915.1 Marmoricola sp.
ACTGGCCCGGGTCCGGTGCGGCCGAGACATCGTCCAGCGCAGCGGCGATCTCCTCAGGGAGCTCGCACTCCTCGACCAGCAGCGAGGCCTTGAGCTGCTCCGCGGTCCGCGCACCGATGATCGGAGCAGTGACGCCGGGACGGTCGCGGACCCAGGCGAGCGCGACCTCGAGCGGCGTCCAGCCGAGACCTTCACCAGCCCGGGCAACCGCTTCGACCACGCGCTGGGAGCGTTCGTTGAGGTGCTTGCCGACGAACGAGGCGAAGTGCGGGGAGGCCGCACGAGAGTCGGCTGGCGTACCGGTCCGGTACTTGCCGGTCAGGACGCCGCGGCCCAGGGGGGACCACGGCAGGATGCCGAGACCGAGCGCCTGTGCCGCCGGAACCACCTCGGTCTCGACACCACGGCTGAGCAGCGAGTACTCGACCTGGTTCGAGGCGATCACGGCACGGCCCGGAACGGCGCGCTGCCAGGTGGCTGCTTGGGCTGACTGCCAGCCGGTGTAGTTGGAGATGCCGACGTACCGGGTTCGACCACTCGCGACTGCGTGGTCGAGCGCACCGAGGGTCTCCTCCAGGGGCGCGTTCTCAGCCCAGGTGTGCACTTGCCACAGGTCGACGTGGTCAACCTGGAGGCGCTTGAGTGAGTCGTCGAGGTTACGGAGCAGGAAGCCCCGGGAGACATTGGTCTCGCGCTCGCTGCGCCAGTGCGCGATACCCGCCTTGGTCGCGAGCACGACCTCGTCGCGGGAGATCACATCGCCGAGCAGCGAGCCGATGACCCGCTCCGAATCGCCGTTCGCGTACCCGGCAGCGGTGTCGACCAGCGTCCCGCCGGCCTCGACGAACGAGACCAGCTGGTCCCGTGCCTCGTGCTCGTCGGTGTCGCGGCCCCAGGTCATCGTGCCGAGTCCCAGACGAGAGACCTTCAGGCCGGTACTGCCGAGACGCCGCTGTTGCATGCCGCAACGGTATCGAGCAGGACCCCGAGCCGAAGAACCGACTCACCGAGGCCTGCCCGTAGGCTTCCGGTCGTGATCGATTTCCTCAAGGCGGTGTTCCTCGGCACCCTGCAGGGTCTGACCGAGTTCCTTCCGGTGTCCAGCAGTGCGCATCTCCGGATCTTTCCCGAGCTCTTCGGCTGGGACGACCCGGGCGCGGCATTCACTGCGGTCATCCAGATCGGCACCGAGCTCGCCGTCCTCATCTACTTCCGCAAGGACATCTGGCGCATCGCCAGCATGTGGGCTCGCTCGCTCTTCCGTGCCGAGTACCGCGGGCACGTAGATGCCCGGATGGGTTGGTACGTGATCATCGGGTCGATCCCGATCGTGCTCCTCGGGATCGCCCTCAAAGACGTGATCGAGAACGACTTTCGCAACCTCTGGGTGATCGGTACGACCCTGATCGTGCTCGGCATCATCCTCGGTGTCGCCGACCGGATTAGCCGCAACGACCGGCAGCTGACCTCGCTCAGCCTGCGGGACGCCGTACTGATGGGAGCGGCGCAGGCGTGCGCCCTGATCCCGGGTGTGTCGCGTTCGGGCGCGACCATTTCGATGGGGCGGTTCCTCGGCTTCGAGCGTGAGGATGCCACCCGGTTTGCGTTCCTGCTCGCCATCCCGGCCGTCGTCGGTGCCGGGCTCTTCGAGCTCAAGGACATCCCGAACGGCGCGAACAGCTACGGCTGGGGCCCGACGATCACCGCGACCGTGGTTGCCTTCGTCGTCGGCTACGCCTCCATCGCCTGGTTGCTGCGCTACGTCTCCACGAAGTCGTACCTGCCCTTCGTGGCGTACCGGGTGGTCCTGGGCTCCGGTGTCCTGGTGCTCGTCGCCACCGGCGTGATGAACGCCTGAGCCTCAGAGCCAGCCGGACCTTCGAGCCAGGACCCAGACCGCGACGGAGCTTCCCACCATCAGAACCAGCGACAGCGGGTAGCCGAGCATCCAGCTGAGCTCGGGCATGTGGGTGAAGTTCATGCCGTAGATCCCGGCGACCAGGGTAGGCGCCGCGATCATCCCGACGACGGCTGAGATCGTCCTCATGTCGTTGTTCTGCTGGATGCTGATCTGAGCCAGGTGCGCCTCGAAGGCAGCACTCAGCAGCGTCTCCAGGCTCTCCATCGTCTCCGCGACCCGGGCCAAGTGGTCGGCGACGTCGCGGAAGTACGGCGCTGCCTCGGTCTGGACACCCCGCACCGCGCCGGTCGCGAACCGGTTCACCGGGTCGCGCAACGGAAGGACTGCCCGGCGCATCTCGGCAAGCTCCCGCTTGAGCACATAGATCCGGGCTGAGTCGTTCGTGCGCTCCGAGCCGAAGACAGAGGCCTCCACCTCGTCGACATCTACCGCCAGTGCGGACGCGACGTCCTCGTAGGCGTCGACCACCTGGTCGCAGACGGCGTAGACGACCGCGGACGGGCCGTGGGCCAGCACGGACTGCATGCCCTCCAGGGCGACTCGGGCGTCGTGCAGGCCGCCACCCGCCCCGTGCCGGACGGTGACGACGAAGTTGCTTCCGATGAAGACATTGATCTCACCGGTCTCCACCGCGTCCTCGGTGTCGACGTACCAAAGGGTCTTGAGGCTGAGGAAGAGCGAGTCCTCGTACCGCTCGAGCTTCGGTCGCTGGTGGGCCGACAACGCGTCCTCCACGGCCAGCGCGTGCAGGTCGTAGAGCTGCGCCACCGTGTCCAGCTCGTGCGCGGTCGGCTCGTGCAGACCGACCCAGACGAAGTCGCCCGGGTCGGTGGCGCGCGAACGGACGCCGGCGAGATCCGAGGTGGACGTGCCGCAGTCCACCCGGACGCCGTGGCGGTACAGCGCATTGTCGACGATCACGGATTCAGGTTAGAGGAATGCGAACTCTCCGCGATGCGTAGGCTCGCCCTCATGATCGTCGCTGCGCTCCTCAACGTTCCTCGCTACGCAGGCAACGGAGCAAGCACCTTGCGGCTCCACTCGTACGCGTAGGCTCCGCAGGTGGCAACGGTAATTCTGGCGCGGCACGGCCGGACCTCAGCGAACGCGACCGGGATCCTGGCGGGACGGACCCCGGGGGTTGCCCTTGATGACGTGGGCATCCAGCAGGCGATCTCGGCGGCCGAACGCCTGGACGGGGTGAGGATCGCCGCTGCGTTCACCAGCCCTCTGCAACGTTGCAAACAGACCTCGGCCCTGCTGCTCGCCGGCACCGGCCTCAAGGCCAGGGTCGAGCGGGGACTCAACGAGTGTGACTACGGGAACTGGGCAGGCCGGGCGATGAAGGACCTCGTCAAGGAGGACCTGTGGAAGGTCATCCAGGCTCACCCCGCCGGTGTCCGGTTCCCCGGAGGCGAGTCGATGGCCGAGATGTCTGCGCGCTCCGTCGCGGCCGTCCGCAGCTGTGATGCCCGGGTCTCGACGGACCACGGCGACGACGCCGTCTGGCTCGCGGTGGCGCACGGCGATGTCATCAAGTCCGTGCTCGCCGATGCCCTCGGAATGCACCTGGACGCGTTCCAACGCATCGTCGTTGACCCGGCGAGCCTGTCGGTGATCCGGTACACCCCGCTGCGTTCCTATGTACTGGCGATGAACACCGCCGAAGGCTCGTTGGCCCATCTGACCCGGACCGTCGAGAAGCCGGAGGAGAAGCTCGGTGGGGGCTCCGGACCGGTTCCGCCCACACCGTAGGCTCGGCTTCATGGCGCCCCTCGTCCACAGCTTCGACCCGCCCGAACGGTTCATCGCCGGCACCGTGGGCCAACCCGGTCAGCGGACGTTCTTCCTCCAGGCTCGCGCGGGGTCCCGGATCACGAGCGTCGCCCTGGAGAAGCAGCAGGTCGAGATCCTCGGCGACCGGATCGAGGAGCTGCTCGACGATCTGATGGGTTCCGGGGGAGTCGCGTCCTTGATCCCGGCGGTCACCCCGGTCGACCAGGTTGACACCGCACCGCTCGACCAGCCGATCGTTGAGGAGTTCCGGGCCGGCACGATTACGCTCTCCTGGGACAGCGAGAGCGAGCGTGTCGTGATCGAGGTGTTCCCGGTCGTCGAGGTCGTCGTACCTATCGAAGCCGACGAGGACGACCTGGTCGACCTGCCCATCGACGAGCCGGAACCGGAGGAACTCTTCGTCGTCCGGCTCACCCCGGTCCAGGCTCGCGTGTTCGCGACCAGGGCAGGAGCTGTCGTCCAGGCCGGCCGTCCTCCCTGCCAGTTCTGCGGCGGCCCGGTGGACCCGTCAGGGCACCTGTGCCCGCGCGCCAACGGCTTCCGGCGCAGCCCGGGCTGATCCTGCGATGCCCTCCGACAGCAGAGCCGGGTCCCTGCAGACCAACGAGCTCCTCGCCAGCGCCGAGCTGACCGTGCTCGGCCGGATCATGCCGGCTTCGAACCACACCTTCCTGTGCCGGCTCGGAGTCGAGTCGGACGGCCTCAGAGCCGTCTACAAACCGATCTCTGGGGAACGCCCGCTGTGGGACTTCCAGGACGGCACCCTTGCGGATCGCGAGTACGCCGCCTGGCTGGTTTCCGAATCGCTCGGTTGGTCCGTCGTACCGCCGACTCTCCTGCGGGAGGGGCCGTCCGGGCCTGGGATGGTTCAGCTCTGGTGCGAGCCCGATCCCGAGCAGAGCCCGGTGGACATCGTGGAGCGGGGCCCGCTGGCTGCCGGAGTGCTGCACGTCCTCGATGCGCAGGACAACTACGACCGACCGGTAATGCTGGTTCACGAGGATTCGGCCGCGCTCCGCCGGATGGCGCTCTTCGACCTGGTGGCCAACAACACCGACCGGAAGGGCGGACACGTTCTCGCAATGCCCGACGGCCATCGGTACGGCGTCGACCACGGCCTCTGCTTCCACGTCGAGGACAAGCTGCGGACCGTGCTCTGGGGCTGGGCGGGGCAGCCCCTGACCGACGACGAGGTCGTTGCTCTGGGCCAGCTCCAGGCCGCGTTCGAGGATGGTCCGCTGAGCGAGCTGGATCGGCTCATCACCGTCGACGAGGTCACGATGACCAGGCGGCGGATCGCTTGGCTGCTGCGTGCAGGCGCGTTCCCGGACCCCGGACCCGGGTGGCCGTCGCTCCCGTGGCCGGCCTTCTGAAGTACTTCGTTACTCTTCGATCCATGCGTGCCTGGTCTGCTCCCGTCGTCCCCGATCTCGGCGTGGTCGGACCACCGGTCCGGGTTCACGACTCAGCGACCGACGGGCTACTCGATGTCACCCCGCCGTCCGGGAGTGCGCGGCTCTACGTCTGCGGCATCACGCCGTACGACGCCACCCACATGGGCCACGCCGCGACGTACGTCGCTTTCGACCTGCTCAACCGCGCCTGGCGCAGCGCAGGTCACGAAGTCCGCTACGTCCAGAACGTCACCGACGTCGACGACCCGCTGATCGAGCGGGCGAATGCGACCGGTGAGGACTGGGCTGCCCTTGCGGAGCGCGAGACCGAGTTGTTCCGGACCGACATGGAGAGTCTTCGGGTGCTGCCCCCCGACTACTACGTCGGCGCAGTCGAGTCGATCCCGCTCGTGGTCTCGATGATCGAACGGCTGCGCGGGACGGGCAGCGTCTACGAGGTGGGTCCGACGAGCACCGGTCAAGCGGCCGATCTGTACTTCTCGGTGCACGCGGACCCGGACTTCGGCTCGGTCTCGGGCTGGGAGAAGGATGAGATGCTCCGGGTCTTCCCGGAACGAGGGGGAGACCCTGACCGGCCTGGCAAGCGCGACCCGCTGGACTGCTTGCTCTGGCAGTCCGAACGCCCGAATGACCCCGCCTGGGACTCGCCCCTAGGCCGGGGTCGGCCTGGCTGGCACATCGAGTGCTCCGCGATCGCCCGCGAGTACCTCGGTTCCGGTTTCGAGGTACAGGGCGGTGGCAGCGACCTGCTCTTCCCGCACCACGAGATGAGTGCTGCCGAGGCGCAGGTGGCCGAGCCCGGCGCCCCGTTCGCCCGCGCGTACGTACACGCCGGGATGGTCGGTCTCGACGGCGAGAAGATGTCGAAGTCCAAGGGAAACCTGGAACTCGTCTCCCGGCTGCGCGGGATCGGGGTCGACCCGGTGGCGATCAGACTGGCGCTGCTTAACCACCACTACCGAGCCGACTGGGAGTGGAAAGCGGCCGACATCACCAACGCGGCCACGCTGCTCCGGCGGCTCCGCGAAGCGTGCGCAGCCCCGGCCGGAGCCCCGTCCGCTCCGGTGATCAGTGACGTGCTGGATGCGTTGGCAGCCGACCTCGATGCGCCGCGGGCACTGCAGACGCTGCGGCAGTGGGCGGACCGCTCCCTGGGCGACCACGCCGAGCCGGGGGCCGGCGAGGCGATCCGCTTGGTGGCCGACGCAGCCCTGGGTGTCTTGCTCTGAGGGTGCTCGGAAAGGCGGTCAGACCGGGCCGTCGTCCGGGTTCTCGCGCCGCTTGAGATAGCGCTCGAACTCGCGTGCGATCGCATCGCCGCTCGCCTCGGGAAGGTCCGCGGTGTCCTTGGACTCCTCGAGGCTCCGCACGTACTCGGCGACGTCCTCATCCTCTTCCGCGAGCTCGGCGACGCCGCGCTCCCAGGCCCGGCTCTCCTCCGGCAGATCGCCCAGCGGGACGGACACCTCGAGCAGGTCCTCGACCTGGGTCAACAATGCCAAGGTGCCCTTCGGGCAGGGCGGCTGGGGGAGGTAGTGCGGTACTGCGGCCCAGAACGAGACCGCCGGGATGTCCATCCGGGCGCAGGCGTCCTGGAGCACACCGACGATCCCGGTCGGGCCTTCGTACGTCGACGGTTCAAGCTTGAGACGGTCGTCCAGGTCGAGCTCGGTCGCGGTGCCGGTTACCGGGATCGGACGGGTGTGCGGCGTCTCGGCGAGCAGTGCTCCGAGGGTGACGACCTGGGCGACGTCGAGGTCGGCAGCTGCGGACAGTAACTCGCCGCAGAAACCGCGCCAGCGCATGTTGGGCTCAATCCCTCGAAGCAGAACGACATCGCGATGCGAGCCCGGCGGTCGGGCGACGTACAGGTGGGTGGTGGGCCAGGTGATCCGGCGCATGCCCTCGTCGTTGGTACCGACGATCGGACGGTTCACCTGGAAGTCGTAGTAGTCCTCGGGATCGATGGCCGCCACGAGCTGGGCGTCCCAGACGTCGACGAGGTGGTCGACGACACCGGTCGCTGCTCCCGCCGCGTCGTTCCAACCTTCGAACGCACAGATCATCACCGGGTTGATCAGGGGGTGGACCTCATCGATCTCGATCACGCCGTCAGCCTACGCGTGGGAGCGGGGGCGTCTCGAGCTTGCTCGGGGGCGTCGAAGGGAGGCACGTCGAGGAGCGAAGCGAGGATCACGGTGAACACGGCAGCCAACATGAGAAATCATCCCTGCACCGGACAGCCCACCACGTACACTTCTCCGGTCGAGAGGCGTTGCAACGGATCACCGGCCCACTGCCCCTGGTATCCGCCACGCTCGACAGTGAGCAAAGGACGCCTTCCGCAACGGAAGGAACGTACGTGAACGCCTGGGAGCCAGACATCCGCCCCGACTGCACGGAGGAACTCCGTCGTGCCCTGGCTGAGCGGATCATGGTCATCGACGGCGCGATGGGTACCGCGATCCAGCGCGACCGCCCGGACGAGGCCGGCTATCGCGGCGAGCGCTTCGCCGACTGGCCGAGCGACGTACAAGGGAACAACGACCTGCTGACCCTGACGCAGCCGGGCATCATCGGCGGCATCCACCGCGAGTACCTCGAGGCCGGCGCCGACATCGTCGAGACGAACACGTTCAACGCGAACACGGTCTCCCTTGCCGACTACGGCATGGAGGAGCTCGCCTACGAGCTCAACTACGAGGGCGCCCGGCTTGCCCGGCGGGTCTGCGACGAGCTGAGCACCCCGGAGAAGCCGCGGTACGTCGCCGGGGCCCTCGGGCCGACGACCCGGACCGCTTCGATCTCGCCCGACGTCAACGACCCGGCTGCCCGCAACGTCTCCTACGACGACCTGGTTGCCGCGTACCTGCAGGCGGCGAACGGTCTGGTCGACGGCGGGTCCGACCTCATCTTCATCGAGACGATCTTCGACTCGCTCAATGCCAAGGCGGCGATCTTCGCTGTCGAGACCCTGTTCGAGGAACGTGGCCGTCGCTGGCCGGTGGTCGTCTCCGGCACGATCACCGATGCCTCCGGTCGCACCTTGTCCGGCCAGGTCACCGAGGCGTTCTGGAACTCGATGCGCCACGCGAAGCCGATTGCCATCGGCCTGAACTGCGCCCTCGGGGCGCGCGAGATCCGGCCTTACCTGGCCGAGCTGTCGCGGATCGCGGACACGCACGTCTCCTGCTACCCGAATGCCGGCCTGCCGAACGCGTTCGGCGAGTACGACGAGGCCCCGGACGAAACCGCAGCGATCATCGAGGAGTTCGCCTCCAGCGGGCTGGTTAACCTCGTCGGCGGCTGCTGCGGCACGACACCGGCGCACATCGGCGCGATCGCGCGAGCCGTCCACGGCAAGAGCAGGCGCGAGGTCCCGTCGGTCGCGGTGGCTACCCGTCTCGCAGGCCTCGAGCCGCTGAACATCACCGAGGACTCGCTGTTCGTGAACGTGGGCGAGCGCACCAACATCACCGGCTCGGCGCGCTTCCGGAACCTGATCAAGGCAGAGGACTACGACACCGCGCTCACGGTCGCGGTCCAGCAGGTCGAGGTCGGTGCGCAGGTCATCGACATCAACATGGACGAAGGCATGATCGACGGTGTCGCAGCGATGGACCGGTTCACCAAATTGGTGGCGAGCGAGCCGGACATCAGCCGCGTCCCGGTGATGGTCGACTCGTCCAAGTGGGAGGTCATCGAGGCCGGCCTCAAGAACATCCAGGGCAAGCCGATCGTCAACTCCATCTCCCTCAAGGAGGGCGAGGAGAAGTTCATCCGGGAGGCGCGGCTGTGCCGCAAGTACGGCGCCGCCGTCGTCGTGATGGCGTTCGACGAGGACGGCCAGGCGGACAACCTCGAGCGCCGCAAGGAGATCTGCGGGCGCGCCTACCGGATCCTGACCCAGGAGGTCGGGTTCCCGGCCGAGGACATCATCTTCGACCCGAACTGTTTCGCCCTCGCGACCGGGATCGAGGAGCACGCGACCTATGGCATCGACTTCATCGAGGCCTGCTCCTGGATCAAGGCGAACCTGCCGGGTGTGCACATCTCCGGCGGCATCTCGAACGTCTCGTTCTCGTTCCGGGGCAACAACCCGGTCCGCGAATCGATTCACGCGGTGTTCCTGTTCCACGCGATCAAGGCGGGCCTCGATATGGGCATCGTCAACGCCGGCGCCCTCGTGGTCTATGACGAGATCGACCCGGAGCTCCGGACGAGGATCGAGGACGTCGTGCTCAACCGGCGTACCGACGCCGCCGAGCGCCTCCTGGAGATCGCCGAGGCGCACCGCGGCAGCGGTGAGATCGTCGAGGAGTCCGCCGCCGAGTGGCGGAGCCTGCCGGTCCGCGCTCGGATCACCCACGCACTGGTCAAGGGGTTGGACGCCGACGTCGAGGCTGACACCGAGGAGCTGCGAGCGGAGATCTCCGCGGCCGGCGGTCGTCCGATCGAGGTCATCGAGGGCCCGCTGATGGACGGTATGAACGTGGTCGGCGACCTGTTCGGCGCTGGCAAGATGTTCCTGCCACAGGTAGTGAAATCAGCTCGGGTGATGAAGAAGGCGGTCGCCTACCTGCTTCCGTTCATCGAGGCCGAGAAGAAGCCCGGCGACGCAGCTACCAATAACGGGACCATCGTGATGGCGACGGTGAAGGGCGACGTACACGACATCGGCAAGAACATCGTTGGCGTCGTGCTGCAGTGCAACAACTACGAGGTCATCGACCTCGGCGTGATGGTGCCTGCCCAGAAGATTCTGGACAAGGCCGTCGAGGTCAACGCCGACATGATCGGCCTCTCCGGACTGATCACCCCCTCGCTCGACGAGATGGTCAACTTCGCTGCGGAGATGGAACGGCAGGGTCTGGAGATTCCGCTGCTCATCGGGGGTGCGACGACGTCGCGCGCCCACACTGCGGTGAAGGTCTCGCCGCGCCGCAACGGCCCGGTGATCTGGGTCAAGGACGCTTCGCGGTCGGTGCCTGTCGCTGCAGCGCTGCTCTCGGACGCCCAACGGCCGGGGCTGCTGGAGTCGACCGAGTCCGACTACGCGGCACTGCGCGAACGACACGCCCAGAAGAACGAGCGTCCGACCCTGACCTTGGAGAAGGCGCGGGCCAACCGGACGCCGATCGACTGGGAGGGCTACGTCCCACCGGTGCCGAAGCGCGGTGGAATCACGATCTTCAACGACTACGACATCGCCGAGCTGCGCGAGTACATCGACTGGCAGCCGTTCTTCAACGCCTGGGAGATGAAGGGCAAGTTCCCCGACATCCTCAACAACCCGGCGTCGGGAGAAGCTGCCCGGAAACTGTACGACGACGGCCAGGACATGCTCGACCAGCTGATCAAGGAGAAATGGCTCACCGCCAACGGCGTCATCGGCTTCTTCCCCGCCAATGCCGTCGGCGACGACATCGTGGTGTACGCCGATGAAGAGCGCACCCAGGTCCTCCAGGTGCTCCGCAACCTTCGCCAGCAAGGGGCGCACCGCGAGGGGATCCCCAACCGGTCCCTGGGCGACTTCGTCGCGCCCAAGGAAACCGGTCTGGCGGACTTCGTCGGCGCCTTCGCGGTCACCGCCGGCCTCGGCAGCCAGGACCAGGTCGCGAAGTTCAAGGCCGACCTGGACGACTACAACGCCATCCTCCTGGAGTCGCTCGCCGACCGGCTCGCTGAGGCGTTCGCCGAGCGGATGCACGAGCGGGTCCGTAAAGAATTCTGGGGCTACGTCGCTGACGAGGAGCTCGACAACGAAGCGCTCATCGGTGAGAAGTACGTCGGGATCCGGCCGGCCCCCGGCTACCCGGCCTGCCCCGAGCACACCGAGAAACAGACCCTGTGGGACCTGCTCGACGTGAACGCCAACGCGGGGATCGAGCTCACCGAGTCGATGGCAATGTGGCCCGCCGCGGCGGTGAGCGGCTGGTACTTCTCGCACCCGCAGTCGCAGTACTTCGTGGTCGGTCGGCTCGCCCAGGACCAGGTCGCGGACTATGCGACCCGTAAGGGCTGGACGCTCAAGGAAGCCGAACGCTGGTTGGGCCCGAACCTCGGGTACAACCCTGAAGACTGAGCACCTCGAGGTGGTCGAGCAGGGAGCGGAGGGACCGGACCGTCGAGACCCGGCCGCGGTCCTGTGGGACATGGACGGGACGCTCGTCGACACCGAGCCGTACTGGATCGAGGTCGAGTTCGCGCTGGTCGCCGAGTACGGCGGCACCTGGAGCCGGGAACACGCCCTGAACCTGGTCGGCAACGACCTGCTGGTCTCGGGCGAGTACATCCGGCTGCACGGAGGGGTCGATCTGACGGCCGAGGAGATCGTCGACCGTCTCTTGGACGGCGTGGTCGCCCGGGTCGCGGAGTCGGTCCCGTGGCGGCCCGGCGCGGTGGAACTCCTCGCCCAGCTGCGGAAAGGGGGGATTCCGTGCGCCCTGGTCACGATGTCCTACGAGCGGTTCGTGGCGCCGGTTCTCCAGGCACTACCCCCGGGCACGTTCAGGACTGTGGTGACCGGAGACAAGGTCACTGTCGGCAAACCGCATCCGGAGCCCTATTTGCGCGCAGCGGCGGAGTTGGGAGTCGCGCCGGGGGAGTGTCTCGCGATCGAGGACTCCAACACTGGCGCTACGTCAGCCGAGGCCGCTGGGTGCACCGTGCTGGTGGTGCCGAACCACGTCCCCGTGCTCGAGGGTGACCGGCGGGTCTTCGTCGAGAGCCTCGCCGGGCTCGACGCTGCCGACCTGGGCGCCCTGCTGGTCACGGAAGACCGGGTCCGGTAGCGGCAGCACAGTTCCGCCGTACTCCGGGCAATGGGCCTGGAAGCTGCACCAGTTGCACCCGCGGCCCCTGCTGGGTTGCCAGTCACCGGTGCGCTGGGCCGTAGCGACTGCCTGCCACAGCGCTTCGAGCTGGCGTTCGGTGGCCAGCAGGTCCTGCTCGTCGGGTGTGTAGCTGAGCGTTTCACTGTTCCCGAGGTAGATCAGCCGGAGCATCGCGGGTACCACGCCGCGAGTACGCCAGAGAACGAGCGCGTAGAAGCGCATCTGGAAGAGGGCGGTGGCTTCGAACTGCTCGCCGCTGGAACGCCCCGTCTTGTAGTCCACCACCCGGATAGCACCATCCGGAGCGATATCTATCCGGTCCACCACGCCACGGAGGAGCAGCCCGGAGTCGAGTAGCGTCTCGACGTACAGTTCCCGCTCCGCAGGTTCGAGGCGGCGCGGGTCCTCCAGGTCGAAGTAGCGACGCAGGACCGTCCGGCAGGACTCGTACCAGTCGTTCGTCACCTCGTCGGTCGGATCGGAGCCGAGCAGCTCGGCGGACTCGGGCCGGTCCTCGAGAACGGCCGCCCAGGCGGCAGGGACCATCGCGTCGGCATGGTCCGGCGTGCGCTCGGAAGCGGGCAGGTCGAAGAGATCCTCGAGAACCTTGTGCACCAGGGTCCCGCGTACGGCCGGAGCGGACGGCGGCTCCGGGAGCTTGTCGATCGTGCGGTACCGGTAGAGCAGTGGGCAGCTTTTGAAATCGGCGGCCCGGCTGGGGGAGATAGCGCCCAGGACCCGGAGACCGTCGACCTTGGTGCCCTGGCGCGTCTGCTCAGCCGGGTCGGTCATGGTTCGACCCTAGGTCCTGCCGGGGACACTTCCGCGACGCCCTAGGCTTTCAGCGTGAGCGACTCCGACGACCCTGCTGCTAAGCCACCTCCGGGCAGTTTCCGGATCGGGAGCGTTGTCGGGGTCCCGGTCTACGTCCGGGCTTCCTGGGTGGTCGTCGCCGTCATCATCGCGCTCCTGCTCGAGCCGAGGGTCGAGCAGGTCCGGCCGGGTCTCGGGGCCGGAAAGTACGTCGCCGGGTTCGGGTTCGCGGTGCTGCTGTACCTCTCGATCCTTCTGCACGAGCTCTCGCACGCGGTGATGGCCAAGCGGGTCGGCCTCCGGGTGCGCTCGATCAGCCTCCAGTTCCTCGGCGGGACGACCGAGATCGAGGGCGAGTCCGCCACCGCGGGCCAGGAGTTCAAGATCGCCGTGGTCGGCCCGCTGACCTCGATCGCGGTAGGCCTGGCCGCTCTCGCGCTGCTCAACTTCGACCCCTCCGGCCTGACCCGGCTCGCGGTCGAGGGCCTCGCCGGCGCGAACCTGGTCGTCGGCGTCCTCAACCTGATCCCCGGGCTGCCGCTGGACGGCGGCCGGGTGCTGCGCGCGGCCGTCTGGCAGAGCGGGGGCAGCATGCACCAGGGCACGATCGTTGCTGCTTGGGGCGGTCGGATCGTGGCAGTCCTGGCTGTGTTCTGGCCGTTCGTCGCGCAGACCTTCTTCGATACCCAGCCGGACGTCTTCGACTACCTGTTCGCCTGCGTCCTCGGCGGGTTTCTCTGGACCGGCGCGACTGCCTCGATGATGAACGCCCGGATCCGGCGCCGCCTCCCGGCGCTCCAGGCACGCCAGCTCGCCCGCCGGGCCGTCGTCGTGCCAGGTGACCTTCCGGTCGCCGAAGCGGTACGCCGGGCGCAGGAAGCAGCCGCCGGGGGAATGGTCGTGACGTCCGCGGACGGGCGACTGGTCGGAGTCGTCAACGAAGCTGCCCTACTCTCGCTCCCGGAGGACCGGCGACCGTGGGTCCCGGTGAGCTCGGTGAGCCGCTCACTGCACGAAGGACTGGTCCTGTCGGCGGATGTCGCCGGCGAGGAGCTCATCCTGGCAATGGCCCGCAACCCGTCCTCCGAGTACGCCCTGGTCGAGTCGGACGGGTCCCTCTACGGACTTCTGGCCACGGCCGACGTTGATGCCGCCTTCGAAGCAGGAGTGAAACGATGACCGACCCGGACGACCACGGCACCCAGGATCCGCTCGAGGATCCGGCGTGGTCAGGCGTGAGCCGCGGGCCGTTGCGCGTCGGCGAATGGGTGCGTCTGGTCGACGGCAAGGGCCGTCGGCACAACATCTGCCTGGAAGCCGACAAGTCCTTCCACACCAACCGCGGCGGGATCGAGCACAACGACCTGATCGGTCGGGACGAAGGTTTCACGCTGACCTCGACGTCCGGCGGTGAGTACCTGGTCTTCCGGCCCATGCTGAGCGAGTTCGTGGTCTCGATGCCTCGTGGTGCCGCGGTCGTCTACCCCAAGGACGCAGCCCAGATCGTCGCGATGGCTGACATCTTCCCGGGCGCCCGGGTGGTCGAGGCGGGCGTCGGCTCCGGTGCGCTGACCTGCTCGCTGCTGCGTGCCGTGGGACCAACCGGCCGGGTCTCGTCGTACGAGCGCCGCGCGGAGTTCGCTGACGTCGCTCGGAAGAACGTCACTCAGTTCTTCGGTGGGGACCACCCTGCCTGGCACCTGACCGTCGGCGACCTGGTCACAGCCCTGCCCGATCACGACGGTCCGGGCACCGTGGACCGGGTCGTGCTGGACATGCTCGCTCCCTGGGAGTGCGTCGACTCCGTCGCCGACGTCCTGGTTCCCGGGGGTGTGGTCGTGGCGTACGTGGCCACCACCACCCAGCTCGGCAAGACCGTGGAGACGCTTCGCGCGCACGGTGAGTTCACCGAGCCCCAGCCCTGGGAGACCCTGGTCCGGGAGTGGCACGTCGAAGGACTGGCGATCCGTCCGAGTCACAAGATGAACGGCCATACCGGGTTCCTGGTCACCGCCCGGCGGATGGCGCCAGGCAATCCAGCGCCCCGGAAGAAGCGGCGTCCGGCGCCCGGTGCGTACGGCGAGGACTACACCGGTCCGCGTCCTGGCGACGTCCTCGAGGAACAGGCTGCGTCGCTGGACACCTGATCGGGGCAGATATTGGTTGGCCCTTTCCCCTACAGCATGAGCAACACGTGACGAATCTCCTGAGCAAGGAGTAGTTGACGCAGGTAGGCTCGAAGCAACGAATGCTCCTCGAGGAGATTGGGGTCCGATGACAAGCGCAGGCGCTGATGGACAGGACACCGCGCAGTTACTGAGCCAGCTCTCGTACCTGGAAGCTGAGGTCGGCGACCTGCGCCGCCGACTCGCGGACGCGCCCGAAGGATCCCGGCAGCTCGACCAGCGCCTGATCGACACCCAGCGTTCACTGGCCGCCGTGACCGCTCAGAACGAGCGCCTGGCCAGCACCTTGCGCGAGGCCCGCGACCAGATCATGACGCTCAAGGAAGAAGTCGACCGGCTCGCCCAACCGCCGACGGGCTTCGGGACCTTCCTCGCCCGCAACGAAGACGACTCGGTGGACGTGTTCACCGGTGGCCGCAAGCTCCGGGTGACGGTCAGTCCCGCCGTCGACGTGGCGACCCTGACCAAGGGTCAGGAGGTCATGCTCAACGAGGCCCTCAACGTCGTCGCCGCGCTGGAGTTCGAGGAGATCGGCGAAGTGGTGATGTTCAAGGAGCTCCTCGCTGACGGAGATCGCGCCCTGATCATCGCGAACGCCGACGAAGAGCGCGTCGTTCGTCTTGCTGAGCCGTTGCGCACCGAAAAGCTGCGTGCCGGCGACTCCTTGCTCCTCGACGGCCGCTCCGGCTATGTCTACGAGAAGGTCCCGAAGTCCGAGGTCGAGGAGCTCGTCCTCGAGGAAGTTCCCGACATCGACTACAGCGACATCGGCGGTCTTGCCGGCCAGATCGACCTGATCAGGGACGCCGTCGAGCTGCCTTATCTGCATCCGGAGCTCTTCTTGGAGCACCAGCTCAAGCCGCCGAAAGGCATCCTCCTGTACGGACCACCGGGATGCGGCAAGACCCTGATCGCGAAGGCCGTCGCCAACTCGTTAGCCAAGAAGGTCGCCGCTCGCAACCAGGCGGAAGGCACCGGTCAGGAGGCCAAGAGCTACTTCCTGAACATCAAGGGCCCTGAGCTGCTCAACAAGTACGTCGGCGAGACCGAGCGCCACATCCGCCTCGTCTTCCAGCGCGCACGGGAGAAGGCCAGCGAAGGTACCCCGGTCATCGTCTTCTTCGACGAGATGGACTCGCTCTTCCGCACCCGCGGCTCGGGGGTTTCCTCCGACGTCGAGAACACGATCGTCCCGCAGTTGCTCAGTGAGATCGATGGCGTCGAGCTCCTCGAGAACGTGCTGGTCATCGGTGCGTCCAACCGCGAGGACATGATCGATCCTGCGATCCTGCGTCCCGGTCGCCTCGACGTGAAGATCAAGATCGAGCGTCCCGACGCGGAGTCAGCGCGCGACATCTTCTCCAAGTACCTGCTCCCGACGCTGCCCTTGCATGCGGACGATCTCGCCGAGTTCGGTGGAGACCGTAATGCTGCCGTGGCCGGGATGATCACCGCGACCGTCGAGCGGATGTACACCGAAACCGAGGAGAACCGCTTCCTCGAGGTCACCTACGCCAACGGCGACAAGGAAGTTCTCTACTTCAAGGACTTCAACTCTGGGGCGATGATCCAGAACATCGTCGACCGCGCCAAGAAGATGGCGATCAAGGACCTCTTGGACAACAACCAGAAGGGTCTCCGGGTCCAGCACATGCTCCAGGCCTGCGTCGACGAGTTCAAGGAGAACGAGGACCTCCCGAACACGACGAACCCGGACGACTGGGCGCGGATCTCCGGCAAGAAGGGTGAACGCATCGTCTTCATCCGGACCCTGATCACAGGCAAGCAGGGGACCGAACCAGGTCGGTCGATCGATACGGTCGCCAACACCGGCCAGTACCTCTGATGGAGAGACGCATCAGCGGCTCTCCATGACGGTGGTTGAGCAGCGAGTCCGGCTGAGGAACGAGGCCGGAGCCGAGCGTGTCGAAACCCGGTGACGTACGCGCAGACGGCACGACTAGCCTTCAACACATGACTGTGCGCAGGATCATGGGCACTGAGACCGAGTTCGGTATCTCGGTCCAGGGACAGCCCCATGCCAATCCGATGGTGGCCAGCACCCGGTTGGTCAACGCCTACGCCAGCGCCGAGGTGCACGTACGACGCGCGCGTTGGGACTTCGAGGAGGAGTCTCCGCTCCGCGACGCCCGCGGGTTCGACCTCGCCCGCGACGCCGCCGACCCGAGCCAGCTGACCGACGAGGACCTCGGGCTGGCCAACGTGATCCTCACCAACGGCGCCCGCCTCTACGTCGACCACGCGCACCCGGAGTACTCCACCCCAGAGGTCACGAACCCGCTCGACGTGGTCAGGTGGGACAAAGCCGGCGAGCAGGTCGCCCTGGACGCCTGCCGGTTCGCCTCGGTGGCTGGTGAGCCGGACATCGTGCTCTATAAGAACAACACCGACAACAAGGGTGCTTCGTACGGCGCTCACGAGAACTACCTGATGAGCCGCTCGACCCCCTTCGGCGAGATCGTCCGCCACCTGATCCCGTTCTTCGTCTCGCGCCAGGTCGTCTGCGGCGCCGGGCGGGTCGGGATCGGCCAGGACGGCCGCGAGCACGGCTTCCAGATCACTCAGCGCGCGGACTTCTTCGAAGTTGAGGTCGGCCTGGAGACGACGCTGAAACGCCCGATCATCAACACCCGCGACGAGCCGCACGCCGACCCCGAGAAGTCACGGCGCCTGCATGTGATCATCGGTGACGCGAACCTGTCGGAGATCTCCACCTACCTCAAGGTCGGCACGACCGCTCTGGTCCTCGACATGATCGAGAACCGGTTCATCACCAACGACCTGAGGGTCGCCAGCTCGGTCGCCTCGCTGCGGGCCGTCTCGCACGACCCGACTCTTCAGCACCTACTCGAGCGCGAGGGCGGAAAGACGCTCACCGCCGTCCAGCTCCAGTGGGAGTACTTCCACCTCGCCGCGGCGTACGTCGCCGACCGGTACGGCGTCGATGTCGACCCGGACACTGCTGAGGTGCTCCGCCGCTGGGAGTCCGTGCTCACCCGGCTCGAGCGCGACCCGATGGAGTGCGCCAACGAGCTCGACTGGGTTGCCAAGCTGAGGCTGCTGGAGTCCTACCGCGACCGGGACGGCCTCGACTGGGACGACGCCAAGCTGCACCTGATCGACCTCCAGTACGCCGACATCCGCCCCGAGAAGGGGCTCTACCACCGCCTCGTCCGGCTCGGCCGGATGGAGCGGCTGCTCACCAGCGACCTGGTCACCGCGGCTATGCACGACCCTCCGGAGGACACCCGGGCCTACTTCCGTGGCCGGTGCCTGGACAAGTACCCGGACAGCATCGCGGCTGCTTCCTGGGATTCGGTGATCTTCGACCTTCCCGGACACGATTCGCTCCAACGCGTCCCCACGATCGACCCGTGGCGTGGGAGCAAAGCACACGTCGGAGAATTGATCGACCGCAGTGACACGGCTCTTGCCCTGTTCTCTGCATTGACTCGCTAGGGTCGCAGTAGAGCAAGGGTCGGCGGGATCGCCGGCGGGCGAGTTGAAGGAGAAGCGGATGGCACAGGAACAGAAGCAACCGCGTAAGTCGTCGGAGGCCGAGGAGGCCGTCGAGTCCACCGCGCCTGCAGCCAACCTGACCGAGCGCAAAGAACAGCTCGACGAGGACATCGACGCCATCCTGGACGAGATCGACGACGTACTCGAGGTCAATGCCGAAGACTTCGTGAAGTCGTTCATCCAGAAGGGCGGCCAGTGAGCGCCCACGCTTCCTCGCAGGGCATCGGACGCCTCTCCGATGCGTTCCTGAGCCCCGGCACGTCGTCGTTCGCAGACTTCCTGGGCGCCGTCGCGCCGGAGTTGCTGCCGTCGGGCCGACCGGCGCTGCTCGGCAACGCCGCCGACCTGGCACCGCACGGCACCACAATCGTCGCCGCCACGTTCTCCGACGGCGTCGTGATGGCCGGTGACCGCCGCGCAACCATGGGCCACGTGATCGCGCAGCGCGACATCGAGAAGGTCTTTCCCGCCGACGAGTTCTCCTGCGTCGGCATCGCCGGCACCGCAGGTCTCGCTGTCGAGATGGTCCGTCTGTTCCAGACCGAGCTGGAGCACTACGAGAAGATCGAGGGCAGCACCCTGTCCATGGACGGCAAGGCGAACCGGCTCTCTGCCCTGATCCGGAACAACCTCGCCCTGGCGATGCAGGGGCTGGCCGTCGTACCCCTCTTCGCCGGCTACGACCACCTTGCGAGCAAAGGCCGGATCTTCAGCTACGACGTCACCGGCGGACGTTACGAGGAGAACGCGTTCCACTCGGTCGGCTCCGGGTCGGTCTTCGCCCGTGGCTCGTTGAAGAAGCTGTACCGCGGGGACTTCGACGCCGACGAGTGCGTGACCGCGGCCGTCCAGGCCCTGTACGACGCCGCGGATGACGACTCCGCGACCGGTGGACCCGACCTGACCCGACGGATCTTCCCGGTCGTCCACGTGATCACCTCCACCGGACAGCAGCGGATGCCGGACGACGAGGTGGCCGCGATCGCCGACCGCGTCGTCGCCGCCCGGATGCAGCGTCCGGACGGCCCAGCCGCGGCCCTCACCTAAACAGGGAGACCACGATCGTGACCGAGTTCAGCAAGGGCACCATCCGACCCCACCATGCCGCCTGCGTGCGGATGGCCGACGCGAAGCGAGACCGCTCGTGAGCATGCCTTTCTACGTCTCACCCGAGCAGCTGATGAAGGACCGCGCCGACTTCGCCCGGAAGGGGATCTCCCGGGGACGCTCGGTCGCGGTCGTCCAGTACGCCGAAGGCGTGGTCTTCGTCTCGGAGAACCCGTCCCAGGCGCTGCACAAGGTCAGCGAGATCTACGACCGGATCGCCTTCGCGGCGGTCGGGCGCTACAACGAGTTCGAGAACCTGCGGATCGCCGGCGTCCGCCTGGCCGACCTCCGGGGATACTCCTACGACCGTCGTGACGTCACCGGACGCGGCCTCGCCAACGCCTATGCGCAGACCCTGGGCACGATCTTCTCCTCGGGCGGCGAAAAGCCGTACGAGGTCGAGATCTTCGTGGCAGAGGTCGGCGACAACGTCGAGGACGACCAGATCTACCGGCTCACCTACGACGGCCAGGTCGCGGACGAGCACGACTTCGCGGCGATGGGGGGCGCCGCGGAATCCGTCTCGACCTACCTCAGCGAGCACTTCACCGCCGGCCTCGACCTGGGTGCCGCGATCCGTCTCGCCGTCACCGCCCTCGGCCAGTCCGGCGGAGACGCGCGCACCATCCCCGCCGACAACCTGGAGGTCGCCGTCCTGGACCGGACCCGGTTCCAGCAACGTAAGTTCCGGCGGCTCGATGCCGAATCTCTCTCCGGGTTACTCACCGGGGCATAGGGTCGAGGTGTGGACCGGCGAATCTTCGGTATCGAGAACGAGTACGGCGTCACCTGCACCTTCAAGGGTCAGCGGCGTCTCTCGCCGGACGAGGTCGCGCGGTACCTGTTTCGCAAAGTAGTCAGCTGGGGGCGCAGCAGCAACGTCTTCCTCCGCAACGGTGCCCGCCTCTACCTCGACGTTGGCAGCCACCCGGAATACGCGACGCCGGAGTGCGACGACATCGTCGACCTGGTCACCCACGACAAGGCCGGTGAGCGGATCCTTGAGGGTCTGCTGATCGACGCCGAGCGCCGACTGCACGACGAGGGCATCGCCGGGGACGTTTACCTGTTCAAGAACAACACCGACTCGGCGGGCAACTCCTACGGCTGCCACGAGAACTACCTGGTCAGCCGGAACGGCGAGTTCAGCAAGCTCGCCGATGTCCTGATCCCGTTCCTGGTGACGCGCCAGGTGATCGTCGGCGCAGGCAAGGTGATCCAGACCCCGCGCGGGGCGTCGTACTCGCTGAGCCAGCGTGCCGAGCACATCTGGGAGGGCGTCTCCAGCGCCACCACCCGATCGAGGCCGATCATCAACACCCGTGACGAGCCGCACGCGGACGCCGAGCGGTTCCGTCGGCTGCACGTGATCGTCGGCGACTCGAACATGAGCGAGACCACCACGATGCTCAAGGTGGCCAGCTGCGACCTGGTGCTCCGGATGATCGAGGAGGGCGTGGTGATGCGCGACCTCACCATGGAGAACCCGATCCGGGCGATCCGGGAGATCTCGCACGACATGACCGGACGTAAGAAGGTGCTGCTGGCCAACGGTCGCGAAGCGAGCGTCCTGGAGATCCAGTCGGAGTACCTCTCCCGTGCTCGCGACTTCGTCGATCGGCGGGAGCTGCACACCCCGGTGATCGAGCGTTCGCTGGACCTCTGGGAACGGGGGCTCAAGGCGGTCGAGTCCGGAGACCTGTCCCTGGTCGAGCGCGAGATCGACTGGGTGATCAAGTGGAAGCTGATCGACCGCTACCGCTCCCAGAACGACCTCTCGATGGGCCACCCCCGGGTCGCGCAGCTCGATCTGGCCTACCACGACATCCACCGGGACCGCGGCCTCTACTACTTGCTCGAGAAGCGCGGTGCTGTGGCCCGGGTGACCAACGACCTCGACGTCTTCGCAGCCAAGACGATCCCGCCGCAGACCACCCGTGCCCGGTTGCGAGGCAACTTCATCAAGCAGGCCCAGGAGCGGCGTCGCGACTTCACCGTCGACTGGGTCCACCTCAAGCTCAACGACCAGGCCCAGCGGACCGTCCTGTGTAAGGACCCGTTCCGCTCCCACGACGAGCGCGTGGAACGCCTCATCGAGGGGATGTAGGTCAGGGCACCGAGGTTCGAGGGTGCCGGTCAGCGCGCCCGCTGAACAGGCCCGCGGGTCGGTGTCGGCGCCTGTGCCCGGACGTGCGACCATCGCGTGGGTCAGCGACATCCTGGGGGTCAGTTGAGAGTGGGCGCAGCGTGACGGCATCTAAATCCGAGCGGCTGATGAACCTGGTCATCATGCTGCTCGTCTCCCGGAACTACGTCACCAAAGAACGCATCCGCGAGGTCATCGAGGGCTACCAAGGCTCCGAGGATGAGGCCTTCGAGAAGATGTTCGAGCGGGACAAGGCCGAGTTGCGCACCCTCGGGATCCCGCTGGAGCTGGGCAGCGTCGACAAGTACTTCGATGACGAACAGGGGTACCGGATCGCCCGGGACGCGTTCGAGCTCCCGGACCTGGACCTGGAGCCGGACGAAGTCGCCGTACTCGGTCTGGCCGCTCGGGTCTGGCAGCACGCCGGCCTGGCATCGGCCACCTCCAGCGCGCTGGTGAAGCTCCGGGCCGCTGGTCACGACGTGGATCGGGACGCGCTGGACGTGCTGCAGCCCCGGGTCGCCGCCGACGAGCCCGCGTTCGACGCGATGTGGACGGCCACGATCAGCCGTACGCCGGTCCGGTTCTCCTACCGTCGCCCCGCCGACGCTTTCGACACCGTGCGCCACCTGGAGCCCTGGGGGGTCGTGACCTCCCGGGAGCGCTGGTACGTCGTCGGGATGGACCGCGACCGCGGCGAACCACGGATGTTCCGGCTCAGTCGGATCCAAGGCTCGGTCGAGGATGACGGGAGGGTCGGATCGTTCACGGTCCCCGAGGGCACCGACATCCGGGCGCTCACCTCGCGCCTCGCGCCGGCCCGGCCGACCATGGAGGCGACCGTCCTGGCGCGCCGGGGGAGCGCGGTGCTGATGAGGCGGCGCGCCCGCCAGATCGAGGACAACGTCCCAGGTCCGGACTCCGGCACCGCGTGGGACCGGCTCACCGTCCCGATGTACTCCTACGACGAGCTGAGCGGCGACATCCTCTCCCACCTCGGGGACGTGGTCGCCGTGGCCCCCGTCGAGCTTCGGGAGCACGTCACCCGCCGGCTCGAGTCCTTGATCGGGGCGCGGTCGTGACCGGGGCGTCGACACGGGACCAGCTGACTCGGTTGCTCACCCTGGCGCCCTACCTGCAGACTCGCGGGGCCGTGCCGCTCGGTGAGGTGGCGGCCGACTTCGGTGTCTCCCGCGACCAGATCCTCCGGGACCTGCGGGTGCTTTACATGTGCGGACTCCCGGGATTCGGACCGGCCGACCTGATCGACATCAACGTCGAATCGTTGCTCGAGGACCCGGACGGCCTGGTCAGGATCGACAACGCGGACTTCCTGGCAAGGCCGCTCCGGCTCGGCAGCAACGAGGCTTCGGCGCTGATCGTGGCTCTTCGGGCACTCCTGGACTCCAGCGCCGAAGCCTCCCGCGAGGTCATCGAGCGGACGCTCGCGAAGCTTGAGGCCGCAACCGAGGCCGGGTCGATGCCGTTGGTCGACGTTCAGCTCAATGCCCAGCGCCCGGATCTCCAGCAGACCTTGAGCGTGCTCAACCGGGCGATCGCCGACGACCGGCAGGCTCGGATCGGCTATTTGGTCCCCAGCCGCGACGAGATCACCGAACGGATCGTCGACCCGATTGCCGTCCTCCAGCGTGACGGCAAGAGTTACCTCGACGCCTGGTGCCACCTGGCCGATGACCGACGGCTGTTCCGGGTCGACCGGATCAGCGACGTCCAGGCTCTCGACTCCGCCCGCGCCGTACCGGACCTGGCACCGCGGGACCTGAGCGAGGGTCTCTTCGAAGCCGGTCCCGAGGACCTGGTCGTCCGGGTGCGCCTGAGTCCGGAAATGCGCTGGTTCTCGGAGTACTACCCGGTGCTGAGCGTGCAGACTGCCGCCGACGGCAGCCAGGAGGCCACCCTGGCGGTGACCGACGAACGCTGGCTCCTGCGCCTGGCGATGCGGTTCGGGCATGGTCTCACCGTCGTAGAGCCGACTACGCTCGATGACCGGCTGGGCGCCCTTGCGGTCGCGGCGCTCCGGTTACAACAGGGCACGGCGTAGCATGGGGTTGTTGACGTCGTCACTCTGAAAAGGAATCCATGATGAACCCCTTGGTCGCCGGTCTGGGAACGCCCGAACTGCTGATCATCTTCGCGGTCATCGTGCTTCTGTTTGGCGCGGCGAAGCTGCCGGATCTCGCCCGGAACAGCGGTCGCGCCCTGCGGATCTTCAAGTCCGAGACCAAGAGCCTGATGGACGACGACGACGACAAGAAGACGCCCGAGCAGTTGGAGATCGAGCGGCGCGAGGGCACTGAGCGCCCCAGCTCCGCAGACTGACCCGTGGCGATCGGTGGCCTCCTCGGCGTGTTCCGGGGCAAGCCGGCGCGACCTGTCGGCCCCGGCGGCCAGATGGCTCTCGCTGACCACTTCCGGGAGCTTCGCGCCCGGTTGTTGAAGGCGACCCTTGCGCTCGTCCTGGCCACGATCGCGAGCTTTTTCATCTACGAACAGCTGATCGACCTGATCACGAACCCGTACCAGGACGCCGTGGCGATGCTCGGCGAGCAGGACGCAGCCAACACGGAGATCTTCGTCTCCGGTATCGGCGGCGGTCTGATGATCCAGCTCAAGCTCTGCGCTCTGAGCGGGGTGATCCTGAGCAGTCCCGTCTGGCTCTACCAGATCTGGGCCTTCCTGGTGCCGGGCCTGAAGCGGAGCGAACGACGGTGGACGATGGTCTTCGTCGTCATCGCAGGCCCGCTCTTCGGTGCCGGCGTGGCGCTGGGCTACTACGTTCTGCCCAAGGGCATCCAGGTGCTGATCTCGTTCACGCCCGCGAACATGCAGAACCTCAACGACTTCAACGACTTCTTCTCCTTCATCACCCGGATGCTGCTGGTCTTCGGCATCGCACTGGAGATCCCGTTCTTCGTGATCCTGCTCAACCTCGCCGGGATCATCTCCGGAGCCGCGCTCGGCCGGTACCGACCCTGGATCGTGCTGGGGACCTTTGTGTTCGCCGCGGTCGCCACTCCTTCCACGGACCCGTTCTCGATGATCATGCTGGCTGCACCGATGCTGGTTCTCTTCGGGTTCTCCGAGATCATCGCGCGCATCGTCGACCGCCGTCGGGGGCGGTCCGCAACGGGCACCGACGCGTGGGACGACGACACGGCGTCACCGCTCTGAGAAGCGCCGAAGGCCGCTAGGGTTCACCTGTGCGCAAGGAAGTCCCGACAGGCTCACCCCGGCGGATCGCCGTCCTGACCAACCCCACCTCGGGCAGGGGCAAAGGGGTCAAGGTCGGCGGCATCGTCATCCCACGGCTGACCGACGCCGGTTACGACGTCCAGGCGCTGACCGGGCGCGACGCCGACGAGGCGCTCGACCTGGCCAAGGCCTGCGTCGCCGACGGGATCGAGACCCTGGTCGTCATCGGCGGTGACGGAATGGTCCACCTCGCCGCGCAGGCACTGGCCGGTTCCGGGACCCGGCTCGGCCTGGTGCCGGCGGGCACCGGCAACGATGTCGCCCGCGCGATCGGCGTGCCGCGGACCGACCCGGTAGCCGCCACCGACGTGATCATCGGTGGCAAGGAGCGCGCGATCGATCTGGCCCGGATCGGGCACCGGTACTACGTCACGGTCCTTGCGGCCGGATTCGACGCGATCGTCAACGAGCGTGCCAACGGCATGGCCTGGCCCAAGGGACAGATGCGCTACAACCTGGCCACGCTCGCGGAGCTCAGGACCTTCAGCCCGATTCCGTACGTTCTTGAGGTCGACGGCGTGCAGCACCGCTTCGACGCAATGATGGTCGCGGTCGGCAACACCTCGTCCTTCGGCGGTGGCATGCGCATCACCGAGGGTGCGGTCATGGATGACGGACTCCTCGATGTCGTCGCGATCATGCCGATGACCAAGCTCGAGCTGATCCGGACCTTCCCGAAGCTCTTCAGCGGCACCCACATCCACAGCCCCAAATACCGGCACTTCTCCGGCCGCTCCATCACCGTGGCAGCGCCGGGCATCGTCGCGTACGCCGACGGCGAACGGATCGCCGCACTACCGCTGACGGTCGAGGTCGTCCCCCAGGCACTGCGCGTCCTGGTTCCATGAGCGAACCGACGTCCGCGGAGCAGCCGAGTCCCGCTGAGAGGTACGGGCGGTTCCGCCGCAACCAGAAGCACCCCGAGCTGGCGGAGTTCGCCTCGCACTACTCCTTCGGGCTCGACGACTTCCAGGTCCGGGCCTGCCGGGTCCTCGAGGACGGGCACTCCGTCCTGGTCGCGGCCCCGACCGGGTCGGGAAAGACGATCGTGGGGGAGTTCGCCGTCCATCTCGCGCTCTCGAGCGGCCGGAAATGTTTCTACACCACGCCGATCAAAGCGCTCTCTAACCAGAAGTTCAACGACCTGGTGCAACGGTACGGCGCCGAGAACGTCGGCCTGCTCACCGGGGACAACAGCATCAACGCCGACGCCCCGGTGGTGGTGATGACCACCGAAGTACTTCGGAACATGCTGTACGCCGGTTCCCGCGGCTTGATCGGTCTCGGCTTCGTGGTGATGGACGAGGTGCACTACCTTGCCGACCGCTCACGCGGGGCGGTCTGGGAGGAAGTGATCATCCACCTTCCTGAGTCGGTCGCGGTCGCCTCGCTCTCGGCGACGGTGAGCAACGCTGAGGAGTTCGGCGAGTGGCTCGGAACGGTCCGCGGCGAAACCGTCACCATCGTCGAGGAGCAACGCCCGGTCCCGCTCTACCAGCACGTCCTCGTCGGCCGGAAGATGTTCGACCTGTTCGCATCCGACAAGCAGAGCACTGACGGTACGGCCGAGCCCGGCGAGGAGAAGGTGAACCCGGAGCTGCTCCGGGTTGCGAGGGACGACCACATGAGCGGCCGGATGCGGGATCGTCGCTCACCCAAGGGCGCCCGTGGACGGACCGACAACCGGTCCCGGCAGTCCGGGAACGGACGCAGGGTCTGGGTCCCGAGCCGCGCCGACATGGTCGAGCAGCTCGACCGTGCCGGCCTGCTGCCGGCGATCGTCTTCATCTTCAGCCGGGTCGGCTGCGACGCAGCCGTCCAGCAGTGCCTGAACAGCAACCTCAAGTTGACCACCCAGGAAGAACGAGACGAGATCTTCGCCTTCGTGGAGGAGCACTGTTCACACCTCCCCGACGAGGACCTCCAGGTGCTCGGGTACCACGAGTTCCTCGACGGCCTCACCCGCGGCATCGCGGCCCACCACGCCGGAATGCTGCCCACATTCAAGGAATGCGTCGAGGAACTCTTCCTGCGCGGACTCTGCCGGGTCGTGTTCGCGACCGAGACGCTGGCGCTGGGGATCAACATGCCGGCCCGCTCGGTCGTCATCGAGAAGCTCTCGAAGTGGAACGGCGAGACCCACGCCGACATCACTCCGGGGGAGTACACCCAGCTGACCGGCCGCGCCGGTCGACGCGGCATCGATGTCGAGGGCCACGGCGTCGTGCTCTACCAGCCGGGCCTGGAGCCGAAGTCGGTCGCCGGTCTGGCCTCGACCAGGACCTACCCGTTGAAGTCGTCGTTCGCGCCGTCGTACAACATGGCGGTCAACCTGGTGAACCAGTTCGGCCGCGAGCGGGCGCGCGAGCTCCTGGAATCCTCGTTCGCGCAGTTCCAGGCCGACAAGGCCGTCGTCGGTCTGGCCCGCCAGTTACGCAAGAGCGATGACGCGCTGAACGGGTATGCCAGCTCAGCGACCTGCCACCTCGGCGACTTCAGCGAGTACGCCGGGCTTCGACGGACGTTGTCCGACACTGAGACCGGGATGGCCAAGTCGCGCCGCTACGACCGCCGAGCCGAGGTGGTCGCGTCGCTGGAGGCACTCAAGCCAGGAGATGTCATCCAGATTCCTGCGGGGAAGTTCTCCGGCATGGCCGTCGTGATCGATCCGGGAGTGCAGGGCGACCGCGAAGGCCCGCGCCCTTACGTCCTGACCCAGGACCGGCACGCGCGACGTCTCAACATCGTCGACTTCCCGACCCCGGTGACGCCGTTCAGCCGGATGAAGATCCCGAAGAGCTTCAACGGCCGCAACCCACAGTCGCGCCGCGACCTGGCCACGACCCTGAAGATCAAGACGCACGGCTTCACCCTTCCCCCAGGCACCGCCAAGGGCGGCAATGCCATCCCCGGCAGCAACGAAACCGGATCACCGGAGGGCTCGGCGCGGATCGAGGAGCTCCGGCGCCAGATCCGTCAGCATCCGTGTCACAACTGCCCCGAGCGCGAGGACCACGCCCGCTGGATGGAGCGCTGGCACAAGCTCGACCGGGACTCCAGGACGCTGCGGCGCCGGATCGAGCAGCGCACCAACACCATCGCACGCCAGTTCGACCGGGTATGCGAGGTGCTCACCGCCCTGGAGTACCTCGACGGCGACACCGTGACCAAGCGTGGCAAGACCCTGATGCGCATCTACAACGAGATGGACCTTCTCACCGCTGAGTCGCTGCGCACGGGTCTGTGGAAGGACCTCGACCCGAGCCAGCTCGCGTCGGTGCTCTCGACCCTGGTCTTCGAGTCCCGGAAGGCGGACGACGCCGCGTCGCCCAAGATCCCGGGCGGGCCGGTTCGGGACGTGCTCAAGGAGATGGCCTCGCTCTGGTCGGACCTGGATGCGCTCGAGCGAGCGCACAAGCTCGACAAGCTCCGAGAGCCTGACTTCGGCTTCTGCTGGGCCGCGTTCCGGTGGGCCGAGGGTGACGACCTTGACGAGGTGCTCGAGGTCACCGGTCTCGCCGCCGGGGACTTCGTGCGGTGGGTCAAACAGCTCATCGATCTGGCTGGGCAGGTCAGCGACGCGGCCGGGGACCCGTCGCTACGCGACAACGCACGAGAGGTGGTTGCTCGGCTGCGCCGCGGGGTCGTCACCTACACCTCGGTCAACGACTGAGAGCGGCTTCTCGCTAGGTTGAGCGCGTGAGCTCCCTGATGCTTCTCGACACCGCCTCGCTCTACTTCCGGGCGTTCTACGGCGTCCCCGACACGATCCGCGCGCCGGACGGCACTCCGGTCAACGCGGTACGCGGGCTGCTCGACTTCATCAGCCGCCTGGTTGAGGAGTACCGACCGACCCACCTCGTCTGCTGTTGGGACAACGACTGGCGCCCGCAGTGGCGCGTCGACCTGATCCCGAGCTACAAGGCGCACCGGGTCGAGGAGGCCGTGCCGGAGGGTTCCGACGTGGAAGAGGTGCCGGACCCGCTGCAGATCCAGATCCCGATCATCCTGGACGTGCTCGCCGCATTCGGCATCGCCGTGGTCGGCGCCGACGAGTACGAGGCGGACGACGTGATCGGGACCCTGGCGACCGACGCCGGGATGCCCGTGGAGATCGTGACCGGCGACCGAGACCTCTTCCAGCTCGTCGACGACAGCCTCGGCGTACGGGTCCTCTACATCGCGCGAGGCGTGGGTCGCCACGAACGCGTCACCGAGGTCGTCGTACGGGAGAAGTACGACGTCAACGCCAACCAGTACGCCGACTTCGCCACCCTGCGCGGTGACAGCTCCGACGGTCTGCCTGGCGTCGCCGGGGTGGGGGACAAGACCGCCGCCACCCTGCTCAACCGGTTCGGCACGATCGACGGCATCAGGGCCGCCGCGCTCGATCCCGAGAGCGACCTCGCGCCAGGGCCGCGGAGGAAGATCCTCGACGCCGCCGACTACCTCGAGGTCGCCCCCGCGGTCGTGGCCGTGGCCCGTGACATCAACGTGGGCGACGTCGACCTGTCGCTCCCGGTGACGCCGTCCGATGCCGACGCGCTGACTGTCCTGGCCGAGCGCTGGGGCCTGGAATCCCCGATCGCCCGCCTGGTCTCCACGATCACCGAGTCCCGCTAGATCGCGAACTCTCAAGCGTCACTTCAAGCGTGTCCGCCGTGACACGCCGGGGAGTCAAATTTCTTTCTTCGAATGTTCAGCTTGCGGTCACTTCGCTGACCTGCGGATTTGCAGTATCTGCGCAGGTCAACAGGTGGTTGACAGGACGGCCGGGGATCGGTTGGGTTACCTAGTTCCTCCAGGCAGATCGTCTTGCTTGCGAGCTTCGACATGAGGGGTAAAGCCTCACCGGCCGCCGCGGCGCGGGTGGACCCTTTCGGCGAGTTGAAGCGGCGCGGTCGGACGGGAGAACACGGGGGGAGTGCGGCGCCAGTAGACAACGGTCGCGCGGTGACATCCAGTCGTCGTGCGGGCGGTCCGAAGGTCCCGTTCCTCCCCCCGCCGCCTCTTTCACCCACCGCTCGCCCGTGTTGACCTCCCGGCTAGCGTGAGCACATGCTTGATCGCGTCGACCCACCTCTCCGCGCCGGCGAGAGCGAATCGCTGCTCGCGTTTCTCGAATACCAGCGAACCACCTTCCGCAACCGGGTCGAGGGTGTCGACGCCGCTGGGCTAGCCGGGACGGTCGGATCGTCGACGATGACCCTGGGCGGCTTGATGAAGCACCTGACGCTCGTCGAGGACCGCTGGTTCACGGTGGTGCTGCGCGGACTGCCGCCGTCCCCGCCCTGGGACACGGTCGACTGGACCGGGGATCCCGACTGGGAATGGCGCACCGGAGCGCAGGACCCCGCCCACGAGCTCTTCGCGGAGTACGACGAGACAGTGGCTCGCAGCAACAGCATCATCGCCACGGCGCTCAGCGCGAACGGCGTCCACACGTTGTCGATGCGCGAGAGTCGACACGAGGGTCGGGGGGCCTACAGCCTGCGGTGGATCCTGCTTCACATGATCGAGGAGTACGCCCGGCACAACGGGCACGCTGATCTCCTTCGTGAGTCGATCGACGGGACGGTCGGGGAATGAAGCGCCGTTTCCCCTGGGGCCTCGTCTTCCTGGCATTGCTGCTGGTTCCGATCGCGGAGATCTACGTCCTGATCCAGGTCGGTCAGGTGATCGGCGTCTGGTGGACGATCGTGCTGCTGATCGCGGACAGCATTCTCGGCTCCTGGCTGCTGCGACGCGAGGGCGGCCGGGCCTGGACCTCCTTGCGGGTCGCGCTCGCCGAAGGGCGGATGCCTGCGAAGGAGCTGGCCGACGGGATCCTGATCGTCGTCGGTGGCGCCTTGATGATCAGCCCAGGCTTCGTGACCGATGTCTTCGGCATGCTGGCGATCCTGCCCGTCACCCGGCCGTTCGGCCGCAAGCTCCTCGCGGGGTTCCTCAGCAAGCGCCTTGCGCCGGGGATGACGGGCCCTGGTCCCTGGGGCGACGGAAGGCCTCGAAAAGCACAGCACCCCGAACCATCTGATGATGTGGTCCGGGGCGACGTGGTCGATCCCGAGGCTTGAGGGATCGGGGGCGGGTGCGGTCAGGCCGTCGCCTTCTTCTTCGTCTTCTTCGCGGGACGGTGGAGGTGCGCCGGGCCGATCTCGCCGCCACGGAGCAGCTCGAGCCGCTCGGTCAGGATGTCTTCGAGCTCACTGATCGAGCGACGTTCCAGGAGCATGTCCCAGTGGGTCCGGGCCGGCTTCTCGACCTTTTGCTCGGGCAGGATCCCGGCGGTGCTGAGACCCTCGGCGCCACAGCGCGGGCACTCCCAGTTCGCCGGGACGTCGGCCTCGACCGACATCGTGATCTCGAAGAGGTGACCGCGGGTGCACTTGTAGCCGACCTGCTGTCGTGCCGCGAACTCGATCCCGCGCTCGTCCTCAAAACTCTGACCTCCGAGGCGTGCGCCTCGCAGAGTGCGGTCTCCCATGGAATCCTCCAACTCGTTCGTAGCACCAGATCGTGGCGCTACTTCATGCGTACAACCTCTGGGACGCTCAGGCAAGTCGAACATGACGCCCAAACGCCGTACCGACGCCTGTGCGCCGGACCGTCCCCCGACACATCGTCAACGAACAAGACGTGCTGAGGATTCCCGGCGTCAGCCCGGGAGACCCGCCTCACACGGCAAGCGGCTCAGGTAAACGCCGGGAGGTCGTTACCAGCCTCTCGTATCCCGCGCTCGGGGTCCAATCGGAGCAAGAAGAAGGCACCGAGGACGAAGAACACGATCAGCGCCAGGATCGCCGGCCGGTAGGAGTCGGTGAGCTGGAAGGTGACCCCGAACAGAAGCGTCCCGAACCAGGACGTCCCGCGTTCAGCCGCGGCGTACAGGGCGAAGTACTCGCCCTCGCGACCCCGGGGGATCAGCAGGCTGAAGAACGACCGGGAGAGGGCCTGGGTGCCGCCCAGAACGATGCCGATGGCGACCGCGACGACCAGGAAGAGGGCGACGTTCTTCTCGGGCAGGAACAAGGCTGCCACCACGATGACCATCCAGGCGAAGGTCCCCCACAGGATCAGCAGGTAGGCGCCGTGCCTGGCCGCCAGCCTGCCGAAGAGCAGTGCCCCGCCAAAGGCGACGAACTGGATCAGCAGGATCGTCCCGATCAGTACAGAGGTGTCGAACTTCAGCTGCTTCTCACCGAAGGTCGAAGCGGCGAAGATCACGGTCTGAATGCCGTCGTTGTAGAACAGGTACGCCACCAGGAAGGTCAGCGTCATCGGATAATTGCGCAGGTCCTTCAGCGTCGTGAAGAGTTGCCCGAAGGTCTGCCGTACGACGACCCGGCGGGGGAGTCCGACCTCCTCGGGCCGGATCCCTTGCGGCTCGTAGTCGCGCAGCCTGAGGAACGGGATGACGGTGAACGCCGCCCACCACACGGCTGCGGAGAGCAACGAGATCCGCACCGACATCGACTTCGATAGGCCGAACGAGTCGTGGCCCAGGAAAAGGACCAGGTTCAGAGCAAGCAGCAGGCCGCCGCCCAGGTAGCCCCATGCCCAGCCGCGCGAGGAAGCGCCGTCGCGCTCGTCCACGGTCGAGATGTCCACCAGGATCGCGTAGTAACTGATCAGGGAGCAGCCGGCCAGGATGCTGGCCAGCACGACCGCCACCGCCCCGAGCTGCCAGTTGTCGTCGGCGAGGAAGAAGAGCAGCGATCCGACCGCGGCCCCGGACCAGGCATAGGCCGCCATGTGCCGCTTCTTGTGCGCTGACCGGTCCACGAACGAGCCGACGATCGGCAGCACGAACACGCTGCTGATCGTCGCGAAGCTGATCAGGTAGCTCGGCAGCGACCCCGCGGCCAGGTGCAGACCGAAAACCTCGACGGTCCGCGAGCAGGTCTCGTCCGCATCCACGCAACCAGCGGCCTTGCCTGCGACCGTGATCATGTACGGGGCGAACATCACGGAGAGGACCGTGGTGTAGAACGCCGAGTTGGCCCAGTCGTACCAGTTCCAGGCGTTCTGCTGCTTGCGCCGCTCGAGCGGCGCGACGTCGGCGATACCGACTGGCCCGGACGCCGCCGGGTCGCTGCTCATGAGCCCTCCCTCCACAGTCCTCGCGAGACCAGGAGAGTCTTCAGTAGGTCGGTTCGGTCGGTGATCAGTCCGTCCACTCCGAGGTCGAGGAGTTCCTCCATCTCTGCCGGGTCGTCGACCGTCCAGACGTGAACGTGGGCACCGGCGGCATGTGCCCGGCGTACCAGAGTGCGGGTCACCAGTGGGATCCTGCCGCGGCGGTGCGGGACCTGGAGCGCCGCGACCCGGCCCCGGGTCAGCTGGCGCGCCACGCTCCCGGTCGGTGACGCCAGGAAGAGCGCTACCTCGGCCGGGGCCGCCGAGGTCGCCACCCGCCCCTGGGTGCGGCGGCGGAAACCGTGGAGGCGGTGCCACGAGAATGACCCCACGCAGACGCTGTCGTGCCGGCCGGTTGCATCGAGGAGATCGGCGAGGGCTGCGCCTGCGCCGGCACCCTTGAGGTCGATGTTGAACGAGCAGTCGGGGAACTCCTCGAAGAGGTCCGCAAGGGTGGGGATTGCGTGCGAGTCCGCGATGCGAGCTGCCAGGATCGTTTCCGGGGCGGCGGTCGAGACCGCTCCGAGACCATCGGTCACCCGGTCCAGGACCTCGTCGTGGAACGCGATCAACCGGTCACCGGCGGTGAGGTGAACGTCGGTCTCCAGATACCGGTAGCCGAGGGTGACTGCGTGTCGGAACGCGTGCACGGTGTTCTCCAGACCGCGGAGCTCGGGGTGCTCGGCCCCGCCCCGATGTGCCATCGCGATCACCGACCCCGGCGGGTCCAGGACCGCGTCAAGGTAGGTGAAGCCCGTGCGTGGTCGACTCATCACAACCGTCCTCCGCTCCCTCGGGACCAGTATTCACTGCCCGTGCCGAATCCGGGGCAAGTCGGGCACCAGATTCTGACGCGTCGGTGCCGACGAGCGGCTCACCGGGGGAGTACCGTCAAGACGTGGATGAGATGACCTGCCCCCAGTGCCAGGGCGCGATGACTGGCCGTGCGTTCAGCCACCTGACCGTCCAGCGCTGCGACGACTGCTCCGGAGTCTTCCTGGCGCGCGCGGATCTCGGCGCGCTCGTCGAGGCCGAGAACGACTGGCACGCGCACCAGTCCGCGAACACAGCAGCCCTGCCGCGGATCACCTCCGAGATGACGTCGGCGCCGGTGCTCCCCGCCCGGAACCGTGCCTACATCGAGACCCTGTTCAAAGCCTGAACCGCCGGCGCCCGCGGGGAGCCTGGCTCAGCGCAGGTCGTAGAACGTCTCGATGCGGGCTCCGAGCTGGTTCAAACGCTCGGCGAGGTCCTCGTAGCCGCGGTTGATGACATAGACCGAGCGCAGCACCGACGTGCCCTTCGAGGCCATCATCGCGAGCAGGATGACCACGGCCGGACGGAGCGCCGGCGGGCAGACAATCTCGGCTCCGGACCAGTGCGTCGGGCCCTCGATCATCACCCGGTGCGGATCCAGCAGCGTGACCTTGCCGCCCAGCTTGCTGAGCTCGGTCAGGTAGATGGCTCGGTTCTCGTAGACCCAGTCGTGCAGCATCGTCTGCCCCTGGGCTACCGCAGCGATGACCGCGAAGAACGGCAGGTTGTCGATGTTGAGACCCGGGAACGGCATCGGGTGGATCTTGTCGATGGGGGAGTGCAGCGGGGAAACGGCCGTCGTCAGGTTGACCAGTCGGGTGTGCCCGTTCGCTGCCTGGTACTCCTCGGAGCGCTCGTAACGGAAGCCCATCTCCTCCAGCAGGGCGAGCTCGATCTCCAGGAACTCGATCGGCACGCGCTGGATCGTGATCTCCGACCCGGTCACAATCGCTGCCGCCAGGAGCGACATCGCCTCGATCGGGTCTTCGCTGGGGGAGTACTCGACATCGACGTCGATTTCCGAGCACCCTGTCACGGTCAAGGTGGTGGTCCCGACGCCTTCGATGACCACGCCCAGCTTCTGCAGGAAGAAGCATAGGTCCTGGACCATGTAGTTGGGGCTGGCGTTCCGGATCACTGTGGTGCCGGCATACAGGGCGGCCGCCATCAGCGCGTTCTCGGTGACCGTGTCGCCCCGCTCGGTGAGGACGATCGGCCGCTGCGGAGCGGCGCCCCGGGTGACCACGGCGTGGTAACTGCCCTCGGTCGCCTTCACCTCGAGGCCGAAGTGGCGCAGAGCGGTCAAGTGCGGTTCGACCGTGCGGGTGCCGAGATCGCAGCCGCCGGCGTACGGGAGCTCGAAGTCGTCGCTGCGGTGCATGAGGGGGCCGAGGAACATGATGATCGACCGGGTGCGACGTGCGGCCTCGTCGTTGATCCCGGCGATGTCGAGCCGAGCGGGTGGCACGATCTCCAGGTCGTTGTCGTCGTTCAGCCAGCGGGTCCGGACACCCATGCTGTCGAGCACCTCGAGGAGCCGGTTGACCTCTTCGATCCGGGCCACCTTGCGCAACGTGGTGCGACCGTTGTTGAGCAGAGCGGCGCAGAGCAGAGCGACGCCCGCGTTCTTGGACGTCTTCACGTCGATGCTGCCCGAGAGGGTCGTTGGTCCGGTCACCCGGAGATGGACGGGGCCGGCGCCGATGCTGACGATCTGCTCGTCCAGGGCCTCGCCGATCCGGGCGATCATCTCCAGGGAGACGTTCTGGTGTCCGCGCTCGATGCGGTTGACGGCACTCTGACTCGTGCTGAGCGCGTCGGCCAGTTGCTGCTGGGTCCAGCCACGGTGACGTCGGGCGCTCCGGATTAGGGTGCCGATTTGGGTGAGGTAGTCGGAAGTCACGCGTCGGACGCTATCTCAGATATGAGATACAGCCAAGGTGGGGCCTGCTGGCAGGATCGGGGCCATGCGAGTCACCACGATCCACGGGCCCCGAGACATCCGTCTCGAAGAGCGCCCAGAACCAACCATCAGCCTTCCCACGGACGCCGTCATCAAGATCACCGCGGGCTGCATCTGCGGATCGGACCTGTGGCCCTACCGCGGGGAGAACCCGATCTCCGCTGGCTCGACGATCGGTCACGAGATGGTCGGCGTGATCGAGGAGGTCGGCTCGGAGGTCTCCTCGTTCGCCGCCGGTGACTTCGTGATCGTGCCGTTCTGCACCTGTGACAACACCTGCCCACACTGCGCCAACGGCGCCCAGTCGGCCTGCACCAACGGTGGGTTCACCACCGGCGGGCAGGGGGAGTACGGGCTGGTCCAACAGGCGGAGGGGAGCCTGGTCAAGACCGACGGGATGCCTGACGAGGCCCTGATCCCGTCGCTGCTAGCCCTCTCGGACGTTTTCCCGACCGGCTGGCACTGCGCTGTCTCCGCCCGCGTCAAGAAGGGCGACTCGGTTGTGGTCGTAGGCGACGGCGCGGTCGGGCTCTGCGGGGTGCTCGCCGCGGTCCAGATGGGCGCAGAGAAGGTGATCGCGATGTCGAGGCACGCGTCGCGCCAAGCGGTTGCCCGGGAGTTCGGAGCGACCCACGTCGTGGCCGAACGCGGTGTTGAGGGCGCCAAGCGGATCAAGGAGCTCACCGACGGAGTCGGCGCGGACGCGGTGCTGGAGTGCGTGGGCACCGACGACTCCATGCGGATGGCCTTCCAGGCCGCACGCCCCGGGGCGATGGTGGGCTTCGTCGGCGTACCGCACGGGGTGAAGCTTCCCGTCGAGCGCATGTTCGGCAAGAACGTGGGCCTCGCCGGCGGCGTTGCCCCAGTACGGCGCTACCTGCCCGAGCTCCTCGAACTGGTCACCTCGGGGGCGGTCAACCCTGGCCTGGTCTTCGACTCGGTGATGCCGTTGGCCGATGTCGCCGAAGGGTACACGGCCATGGACGAGCGCCGCGCGATCAAAGTCCTGCTCCAACCTTAAGGAGATCCATGTCCAGCACCACCGAGCTCGCCTCACTCGCCGACCGGCTGCTCGCCCTCCACCAACCCGGCACCCCGGGCGTCTTCCCGACCGTCTGGGACGCCTGGTCGGCGAAGGTTGCGGCCGGAGCCGGTTTCGCTGGTCTGACCGTCGGCAGTCACCCGGTCGCAGCATCCGTGGGCCGACCCGACGGCGAGGGGATGACCTTCACCGAGCTCACCGACAGGGTCACCCAGATCACGCGTTCGGTCGATGTACCGGTTTCGGTCGACATCGAGTCCGGTTACGGACAGGACGCCGACACGCTGATCGCCGGACTCCTGGAAGCCGGCGCGGTTGGCTTGAACATCGAAGACACCGTGCACAGCGACGGCGGCCGGTTGCGGACCTCGGAGGAGCACGCCGCGCTGATCGGCGAGCTCCGTGCCGCCGCGGACACCTCTGGCGTCCATGTCGTCCTGAACGCGCGAACCGACACCTTCAAGCAGAAACTCGGCACCGACGAGGACCGGGTCGACATCGCGATCGCCCGGATGCTTGCCTGCGCTGCGGCCGGCGCTGACTCGCTCTACCCGGTGGCGTTCCACGACGAGGAGACCCTCGCGCGAATCTGTGCAGCGTTGCCGCTCCCTGTCAACGCAATTGCCAACCCGGTCGACGGCGACCTGGCGATGTACGCCCGCGCGGGTGCCGGTCGGATCAGCTTCGGCCCGATCTGGCAGATGGCCTTGGCGAAGACGTCCTCGGACTGGCTCGCGCGCTGGCGCTGAGTCAGCGGCGGACGGCCGCGATCACGCCGCGGATCGAGCCGGCGACCAGGTTGCCCATCGCGAAGTGGTCGTCCCACAACGCGATCTTCCCGTCGCGGACCTCGAAGGTGCCGCAGACGCCGTTTCCCAGCGCTTGTAGGTGAGGTAGTCGGTCCGGTCGGTGAGCACGATGTCGCCGTTGCTGGCGATGTGGTGCAGGTCGGCCTTGAAGCCAATTCCGCGCGCCTCCATGTCCCGAAGCATCGCCACGACCTTCTTGCCCCGGAAGGTCGGCATCCCGGTGTTCTTCCAGACGATGTCTGCAGTGAGCAGCGCAACGGCGGCCTCCGTCTCACCGGGCTCCAGGAAGGCCAGCAACCGGCGTACGACGTCTGCGGCGTCTTCCATGACCGAAGGGTAGCGACCGGTCTAGCGAAGGCCTCCCCGACACCCTCGGTTCGGCCTACGATGCAAAGTGGGGTGCGGGGAGGAGTAGTAAATGGTTCAGTTCCAGGGGAGCGGAGAACTCGTCGAGGTTGTTCGGGCGTGCCTGTCAGCCGACAACCAAGAGGTCTTGCACGAGTCGGTGCTGCCGAAGGTCAGGCGCCTTCTCGGCGCCAGCACGATCGCTGTGGAGGTCACCGGATCCGGGGGTGTCGAACTGGCGTTCTCCGACGGTCTCGACGTGCCCGCATCCGGCGTTGCCGCCGCCGCGGACGGCAGCTGCCAAGTCGTGCTCGTCCCCGATGCCTGGCGCGCACTCGGTGTCGGCCACGTGGTCAGTCAGCGCCTTGCCGGGCACGGCGGCACCATCGCCTTGGGCTGGCAGAGCACCGAGGCCGCCGCACCGGCAGCCGTTCAGCTGCCGGTCGTTCTCGGTCTGGTCGCCTTCGCGGGCTCGCGGCTGGTCGTCGAGTCCGAACTTCACGATCTCGCCGCCCGCGTGGACAGTGCCCAGCACTTGGCGTCGATGGGCGACTACGACTGGCACATCGCGTCCGACACGAATCAGTGGTCCGACGAGCTTTACCGGATCTACGGGTACGACCCCCAGTCGTTCAACCCGTCGTACGAACGGTTCATCGCCAACATCCACCCCGACGACCGGGAACGCATCCAGGGGATTCACCAGCAGGCCTACGCCACCGGCGAGCCCTACCGGATGATCGAGCGGATCGTCCGGCCCGACGGCTCGCTGCGGTACCTGTCGTCGAATGGCGAAGTGATCATGGACGGCGCCGGCACCCCCCTCCGGATGCGTGGGACGTGCATCGACATCACCGACCGAGTGGTGGCCGAGCACGAGCGCGAGCACGTCAGCGAGCGGTTCCGCTTGCTCGTCGAGGCATCACCCGAGGCGATCCTGGTGATCGACGCGGACGAGGAAGTGGTGCAGTCGAACACCCGTGCGGCGGCGGTGCTGGGCTGCGACCCCACCGGCAGGCGGCTCCGGGAGTTCCTGCCGCTCGGGACCGAGGCCGGCCAGGCGGTGACTGCACTGGGACACGAAGGCCAAGCCCTGGTCCTCGATGTCGCGACCGTCGAATTCAAGGAATCCGAGCGTGGAGACATGACAGCTGTGTTCCTGGCCGACGCCGCACCGCGGCTCGAACGTGAGGCGATGGCCACCAGGCTGGGCGAGTCGCAGCAGCGTCGCCGCCAGGCCTTGGAGATCAACGACAACGTGGTCCAGGGCCTGTCCGCGGCGTCGTACGCGCTGGACCAGGGCGACGTCGTGGTCGGCCGGTCCTACCTGGAGCGCACCCTGACCTCGGCCCGGCACATGATGGACGATCTGCTCGAGCCCCAAGGTCAGGAGATCCGGCCGGGCGACCTGATCCGAACCGAGGCGGCGTCGTTGGAGCCGCACGTCGCCGTCGAGACCACGGCAGAGCCCGAGGTGCGCAGCAAGGACCTCCCGCGGGTCCTGATCGTCGACGATGCCGAGGACATCCGGATGCTGTTGCGGCTCAAGCTGGCTCACCACGGGGAGTACAACGTGGTAGGCGAGGCAGCTGACGGGGTCGAAGGAGTAGAACAGGCACGGACCCTGCAGCCGAACCTGGTCCTGCTTGACATGGCGATGCCCCGGATGGACGGCCTGCAGGCGCTCCCGCTGATCCGCGATGCCGTGCCCGGCGTACGGGTGATCGTGCTGTCCGGGTTTAACCAGGCGACCCTGGAGCAGGAGGCACTGGCCGCCGGCGCCGACCGGTACGTCGTCAAGGGCGGCAGCATGCAGGATCTGCTCGACCTGATCGGGAGTGTGCTCCGCGAGGCGTGACGGCCATGATGGGCCTATGAGTACGAGCCTCCAGGACCGATACTTCCCGGATCTGCCCTGCTTCGGGTGCGGTCCGGCTAACGAGCGTGGATTGCAACTCAAGAGCTTCGCCGACGACGACGGTCTGGTCCGGGCGACCTTCCAGCCCTGGCCCGAGCACGACAACGGCCTCGGCTTCCTCAACGGCGGCATCATCGCCACGGTCCTGGACTGCCACAGCGCGGCTGCTGTTACCCATGAGGCGCACGCCCGGGGCTGGCCGCCGCTCCCCGGAGCGGCACTCCCGTTCGTGACCTCCGGACTGGACGTCCGTTACCTGCGACCGGCGCCGCTGACCGACCCTGTGAGTCTGGTCGCGCGGGTCAGTGAGGCCTCCGAGTCCGCCATCACCGCAGAGGTCCGACTGGAGTGGGACGGCAAGGAGCGTGCCGTCGCAACCGCGGTCTGGAAACGCTGGCGACCGCGCCAATAGACGTCGGCGGTGCTCCCTCCTCTGACCCGACACGCATCCTCGCTGCTAAGTTCCGGTGCATGCAGGGATCAGTGACGGTACAGATGGCAGCCAGCCCGGACGTGGTCTGGGACCTCGTCAGCGACGTGACTCGGATCGGCGAGTTCTCCCCGGAGACATTCGAAGCGGTCTGGCTCAAGGGTGCGACCGGACCCGCCAAGGGCGCCCGGTTCAAGGGCCACGTAAAGCGCAACGGCGTCGGACCGACGTACTGGACCCACTGCGAAGTCACCGAGTGCGTGCCCCAGGAGGTCTTCGAGTTCGCAGTGGTCATGAACGGCGAGCACCTGAACCGGTGGGGCTACCGGCTCAAGGCCGTGGACGGCGGCACCGAGGTGACCGAGTCGTTCTCCCTCCGCGCCAACGCCCTGTCCAAGGTCTACTGGGCTTTGCTCGGCTGGCACCGTGCGCGAGCAAACGAGCGCGGGATGCGTCAGACCCTCGAGCGGATCAAGGCGATCGCCGAGGCAGGGAACAAGTCATGAAGGCAGTTACCGTCACGAAGGCCGTGCTCAGCGTCGGAGAGGTCGACCTTCCAGCTCCCGAACGCGGACAGCTGGTCCTCGATGTCGTCCGGTGCGGCATCTGCGGCTCCGACCTGCACGCTCGGCACCATGCCGATGCGCTGGCCGACATCGGTGCCGAGATCGGGTACGACGGTTTGATGCGATCCACCGACCGGATCGTCCTCGGCCATGAATTCTCCGGGATCGTCGCCGAGCGCGGTAAGGGCACCCGGCTCGCCGAGGGCACCCCCGTCGTCTCCTTCCCGTTGCTCCGCAAGGGCAAGGACATCCACGCCACCGGCCTCTCGGCGCACGCCCCGGGCGCGTACGCCGAGAAGGTGCTGGTCCAGGACGCGCTCACGTTCGCGATCCCGAACGGCCTGCCCACCGATCTGGCCGCCCTGACCGAGCCGATGGCCGTCGGCTTGCACGCCGTACGGCGCGGGGAGGTCGGCAACGGTCAGGTCGCGATCGTGATCGGCTGCGGTCCCGTGGGTCTCTCGGTGATCTCGATGCTTAAGGCCCAGGGCGTCAAGACCGTTGTCGCCAGCGACTTCTCAGCAGGGCGACGTGCCCTAGCGACGGTTTGTGGGGCCGACGTCGTGGTCGACCCGGCCACCGAGTCGCCGTACTCGGCGGCAACTGGGCACGGACATCTGGTCTCCGCACCCGACGTCTTCGAGCTGGGCGTCAGCACGGTCGAGAAGCTCCGCAAGATCCCCGCCCTGCCGTGGCACGCGGTGTGGCGCGCCGCAGACAAGCTCGGCGCGGCCAACCCGAAGCACCCGGTGATCTTCGAGTGCGTCGGTGTCCCCGGCGTCATCGAGGAGATCATCAGCACGGCCCCGGCCTTCTCGCGCGTCGTCGTCGTGGGCGTCTGCATGGAGCCGGATAAGTTCCGGCCCGCGATGGCGATCAACAAGGAGATCGATCTCCGTTTCGTGCTGGGCTACACACCGCTGGAGTTCTACGACGCACTGCAGATCCTGGCCGACGGCAAGGCCGACCCCGAGCCGCTGGTCACCGGCGTCGTCGGGCTCGAAGGAGTCGCCGGAGCGTTTGACGCACTGCGCGACCCGGAGACACACGCCAAGATCCTGATCGATCCGTCGAGTTCGGCGATCGCGCCGGTCCCTCGTTGACTCGCGAGCTGCTGCGCGCCGACGTCCGTGTGGCACGATTTCGTAGGTGACCACTCCCGTTTCGGACCAGCGCCTGCGTGACCTCGCGCTCCTGCGCCGCGTCCGTGACCGGATGGATCGGGAGTACGCCCAGCCGCTCGACGTCGAGGCGCTGGCTCGCGGCGTCCACCTCTCCGCAGGGCACCTCAGCCGCGAGTTCAAGAAGGCGTACGGCGAGTCGCCGTACGCCTACCTGATGACCCGGCGCATCGAGCGCGCGATGGCCCTGCTGCGGATGGGGGAGCTGAGTGTGACCGACGTCTGCTTCGCGGTCGGGTGCTCGTCGCTCGGCACCTTCAGCACCCGGTTCTCCGAGCTGGTCGGAGTGCCGCCGAGCGTCTACCGAGCGCAGCACGCGGCGACGGACGTCGGAGAGATCACGCCGTGCGTTTCCAAGCAGGTCACCCGACCGGTTCGCGAACGCTCACCAGCGCGCAACTGATCAGGAATCAAGAAGCGCGGGTCTCGTAGGCGACGTTAGCGTCCTCGATATGGACATCACCATTCACAACGCATTCCTGCCGCACACCGATCGGGACGCCGCGGTTGCGTTCTATTGCGACACCCTCGGCTTCGACCTCCGCAACGACGTCGGCTACAACGGCATGCACTGGCTCACCGTCGGCCACCCGGACCAGCCCGGCATTTCACTGGTGCTGACCCCGCCGGCGGCAGATCCCGGAGTGACCGACGAGGAGCGGCGCACGATCAACGAGATGATGGCCAAGGGCACCTTCGCCATCCTGACCCTGGCCACCCGCGACCTGGACGGCACGTTCGCGAAGCTCGAGGCGAGCGACGCCGACATCGTCCAGGAGCCCATCGACCAGCCTTACGGCGTCCGCGACTGCGCCGTCCGCGACCCGTTCGGCAACCTGCTCCGCATCAACGAGGTGAACTGAGATGACCACCAGCACAGCGATCGCCATCGATTCCGTCGTCCTCGAGGTCACCGACGTCGTGTCCGCCGAGGCGTTCTACGCCGCACTCGGCATCGCCGACAAGGTCCAGGTCCGGGCGACAGCGGCTCCCACCACCGGGTTCCGCGGCTACACGCTCTCGCTCGTGGTCTCGCAGCCCGCGAACGTCGACGCCTTCATCGCCGCCGCGCTGGAGAATGGCGCCACCATCCTGAAGCCCGCCAAAAAGAGCTTCTGGGGGTACGGCGGCGTAGTCCAGGCACCCGAGGGCGCGCTCTGGAAGGTCGCGACGTCCTCGAAGAAGGACACCGCACCCGCAGTCCTCGAATACGACAACCTGGTGCTGCTGCTCGGCGTCGAGGACGTCAAGGCGAGCAAGCAGTTCTACCTCGATCACGGCTTGACGGTGGGCAAGAGCTTCGGCAGCAAGTACGTCGAGTTCGAGGCCCCCGAGCCCGCCCTGAAGCTCGCCCTCTACACGCGGCGAGCTGCTGCGAAGGACGCCGGGATCGCTCCGGAAGGGAGCGGGTCGCACCGGATCGCCGTACGGTCCAGGGCTGGGTCCTTCGCCGATCCCGACGGGTTCGCCTGGGAGCCGCGTCCGTGAGCCCGCAGAACGTTGCTGCCCGCAAGGCGGACACATCGTTCGACCACGACCGTCCCGGTACACCAGGAGCAGCGATGAGCAAGGCCGCGACCAAGGCGAGCGCGAACGACCCGCATCCCGCCGACAGCCACGACCTGATCCGGGTGCAGGGTGCCCGGGAGAACAACTTGAAGGACGTCAACGTCGAGCTGCCGAAGCGTCGGCTGACTGTGTTCACCGGTGTCTCGGGCTCGGGCAAGAGTTCCCTGGTCTTCGGCACCATCGCGGCGGAGTCGCAGCGGATGATCAACGAGACCTACAGCGCGTTCCTCCAAGGGTTCATGCCGACGTTGTCGCGTCCTGAGGTCGATCTGCTCGACGGCCTCACCACCGCGATCATCGTCGACCAGGAGCGGATGGGTGCGAACCCGCGGTCGACCGTGGGCACCGCGACCGACGCGAACGCCATGCTCAGGATTCTTTTCAGCCGGTTGGGGACCCCGCACATCGGCTCTCCGACGGCGTTTTCCTTCAACGTGCCGACCCGCAAGGCTAGCGGCGTGATGAGTACCGAGAAGGCCGGCGGACGGGTCGAGAAGAACGTTGTGAGGGAGGCCGTCTACCTCGGCGGCATGTGCCCCCGCTGCGAAGGCATGGGCAACGTCAGCGACATCGACCTCACCGCCTTGTACGACGAGGAGAAATCCCTCAACCAGAGCGCCATCACGATCCCGGGCTACAGCATGGAGGGCTGGTACGGCCGGATCTTCCGGGGTTGTGGCTGGTTCGATCCGGACAAGCCGATCAAGAAGTTCACCAAGAAGGAGCTGAACGACCTCCTCTACAAGGAAGCCACCAAGATCAAGGTTGACGGAATCAACCTGACCTACCTGGGCCTGGTCCCTCAGCTCCAGAAGTCGGTGCTCTCCAAGGACGTGGAGGCACTGCAGCCGCACGTCCGTGCATTCGTCCAGCGTGCGGTGACGTTCCAGACCTGTCCCGAGTGCGACGGGACGAGGCTGAACAAGGAAGCGCGAGCGGTGAGGATCAGCGGCAAGAACATCGCCGATTTATGCACGATGCAGATCACCGACTTGGCGGACTGGCTACGCGCCGTGAAGGACCCGTCCGTGGCGCCGCTGCTCGCCGGACTCCAGCACCTGCTCGACGCCTTCGCGGACATCGGGCTGGGATACCTGAGCCTCGACCGTCCTGCCGGCACGCTCTCGGGTGGCGAGGCTCAGCGGACCAAGATGATCCGGCACCTCGGTTCGTCCCTGACCGACGTCACCTATGTCTTCGACGAACCGACGATCGGCCTGCACCCGCACGACATCCAGCGGATGAACGAACTGCTGCTCCAACTGCGCGACAAGGGCAACACCGTCCTCGTCGTCGAGCACAAGCCGGAAACGATCGCGGTCGCCGACCACGTCGTCGATCTCGGGCCAGGTGCCGGAACAGCAGGCGGGACGGTTTGCTTCGAGGGGACGATCGAGGGTCTGCGGAAGAGCGACACGATCACCGGTCGCCACCTGGACGACCGCGCGTCGCTCAAGGCGTCCGTGCGCCAGTCCACCGGCGCCCTCGAGGTGCGCAAGGCCTCAACCCACAATCTGCAGAAAGTCGACGTCGACATTCCCCTCGGTGTTCTCTGTGTCATCACGGGCGTCGCGGGCTCGGGCAAGAGCTCACTGATCCACGGGTCGGTCGCCGGCCGCGACGGTGTGGTGGTGATCGACCAGAGCGCCATCAAGGGGTCGCGCCGCAGCAACCCGGCAACCTACAGCGGGCTGCTCGAGCCGATCCGGAAGGCGTTCGCGAAGGTGAACGGGGTGAAGCCTGCGTTGTTCAGCGCCAACTCCGAGGGCGGCTGCCCGGCGTGCAACGGTGCGGGGGTCATCTTCACCGAACTCGGCGTGATGGCCACGGTGGAGTCGACCTGCGAGGAATGCGCGGGGAAGCGTTTCCAGGCAGCCGTCCTGGAGTACACCTTCGGCGGCCGCAACATCGCTGAGGTGCTCGCGATGCCAGTCAGCGAAGCGGTGACCTTTTTCTCCGAGGGGGAGGCTGCGACACCGGCCGCGCACAAGATTCTGTCCCGACTGGCCGATGTCGGGCTCGGTTATGTCAACCTCGGCCAGCCCCTCACCACACTCTCGGGAGGGGAGCGGCAGCGCCTGAAGCTGGCTACCCAGATGGCCCAGAAGGGCGACGTCTACGTCCTCGACGAGCCCACGAACGGACTTCACCTGGCCGACGTCGAACAGCTGCTCGGACTGCTGGACCGGCTCGTCGACTCCGGTAAATCCGTGATCGTCATCGAGCACCACCAGGCTGTGATGGCGCACGCCGACTGGATCATCGACCTGGGCCCGGGCGCCGGCCACGACGGCGGAACTCTGGTCTTCGAAGGCACCCCGGCCAAGCTGATCAGGGCGAAGAGGACGCTGACGGGACAGCATCTGGCGCAGTACGTCGGGAGCTGATCATCCAGACAACGAGCACCGCCGGCGCGAAGAGCGGGATCGTCGAGGCGCGCACAAGGATGAGGACATCCGAACCGATATCGGAGGAGTTCCCACCCACGTCTAGGAGCCAGACGACTCCGCCGAGCGCAGCGAACGTCGCACCGGCTGCGGCCGCGCCGAGTCGACCGCGGTCGTCGTGCGCACACAGACCTCCGATCGTGGGCACGAGAACCGCGAGCGTCCCGAAGACTCCCCAGATCGCGGTGCTGAGCGCGAGACCCAGGGCCTCGAGCCCGACCTGAGGCCGGTCGGCGAGGATCATGACTGCGGCTACGTTGAGGGCTGCCCACGCCAGACCGACCATTAGCGGTGAGAGAACAGCCAGGTAGGCCATGCCCTGGCCAGGTCCTGGACGCACGGCAGTTTCAGTTCGGGTCCTCATGAGTCCAGCGTGGCCGGTACGGCGTTGCAGCACATGAGCCCCGGTACTCAAACCGATGGGCTGCAGGGGATTCCCTGCCGGAAGCACTCAGAATTGGCTGATCCCCGCTTAACAGGACGAGGATAGATCGCCGATAAGAGACATTATGTCAACATGTGAACTGAAGGGCTACTTCAGGTGGTCCACGAGGATCCCCTGCTCCCCGAACAGTTCGGTCTTCCACTGTTCGATGAGCTCGGTCGCATCCCAGTCGTCGGGGTGGAAGTCGCGCTTGTTGTAGCTCCGGAGCTTCCTGAAGATGTCGCGGCTCAGGAACGGCGAACGTCGCAGCGCCCACAAGCTCTTGAGCAACGTCATCGGGTTGTACGCCGCCCGGTCCCGCAGCAACGACAGGCCGGTCTGGACGACGACCTCGAGAACGAACATCATCGAGACCGTTCTCATCGTCCAGATCCGGAGCCATTCCGGCCCGTCGACCGCCCGGTAGACGTCGAAAGCCACCGACTTGTGCTCGGACTCCTCCAAGGCGTGCCAGAGCAGCAGTGACCGCACCTCGGTCTCCCCCAGCAGAGCCTGGGCCTCGGGCTTCTCCAGAAGGCACTCTGCCAGCGTCGCGGTGTAGTGCTCGAGAGCTGCCGTGACTGCCAGCCGCTGCTTCTTCGACTGGATCCGCTCGGCCAGACCGAGCAACCGCTTCACGTGGAGGTCTACCTTGCGGCTGCGGTACCCCATCTCGGCAAGCCGGTCGTTGAGGTCCCGGTGCTCGCGGCCGTGGGTGACCTCCTGGCCGATGAACCCGGCCACCTGGCTGAGCAGCTCAGGATCGGCGACCCGGTCCTTGCAGTCGCGCACGGACCTGACGAAGTAGTCCTCCCCCTCGGGAAACATCCCGGAGAGAACCGCGACCACGTGGCTCATCACCAGGTCGTCGTCGACGTAGTGCTGGCGGAGCGTTCCCGTCGGGTAGCTGAACGCAATTCTGCGAGTACGAACGTCCCGGTGCGGGACCTGCGACATGCCCATGCCTGAATGTAACCCCGAGTAACAGATAAATGCCAGGCTCAGTGCCAGTTGCTGATCGCGGTGTCGTACGGCGAAGGCGACCCCGTCCCGGTCTCCAGCAGCTGCTTGAGGCTCATCAGGTAGACGGCCCATTTGGTGCTGCAGTGGTGCATGAAATGGTTCGGCTCGCGCCATCCGAGATGTCGGAACAGCACGATCGTGTGATCGCCGTCCTGCGCAAGGTCCCAGGTGACCGTCGTACCGATCCACTCCTCAGGGCCGTCGACGACTGCCCAGCCGACGTACTCGTCCTGGCGCTGGTCGACGACCTTCATGTCGAATCCCCCGGGGATGAACCGGAACTGGATCACCGACCCGAGTCCGGCGTCTCCCGTCGTGTCCGTCGTCCACCAGCCGGCGAGACCGTCGAGGGTGGTGATCGCGCGGTACACCTGCTGAGGACTGGAGTCCTTGATGCCGATGCGGTGCAGGATGTCCATCAGTCCTTCTCCTTCTTTCTTTTCCGTTGGTTGTCGGTGACGTCGGTGTTGGGGTGTGCGACGGTCGGTGAACCCTCGAGCGCCTCAGCGATCCGCCTGATCCGCTGCAACCGGGCATCCCAGGTGGCACCGACAGCGGAGAGCTGGGCGACAGCGCGGGCGAACTGCGCATCGTCGAGCCGGTACTGCCTCTCACGACCGGCCGGCGTGGCCGCCACCAGGCCCGCGCGGTCGAGCACGGCAAGGTGCTTGGAGACCGCCTGCCGCGTTACCGGAAGGTGCTCGCTCAGACCGGTCGCCGTGCCCCAGCCGTTGGCGAGGATCAGATCGAGCAGGCGCCGCCGGGTCGGGTCCCCGATGGCTGACCAGAGCTCGTCGTCGGTGACGACGCTCACGACGCCGACACCAGGCGCGCGACGTACTCCCCGAGGCGCGGGATGAAGTGGTCCCATCCCTGGACGTGATCGAGGTAGTGCGCCTCGAGGACCGACGCCTCCCAGCCCTGCTCCCGAAAGCCGGTCTCAACCATCCGCACCTGGGTGCCCTCCCCCGACGGTTCGAGGTCGAACCGGACCAGGAAGGAGTTGGTCGGCCCCGGCTCGGCACCGGGCGCATAGGCCCAACGGAAGGAGAACAACCGCGGTGGCTCGGCGTCGACCACCGTCATCGGCACCACCGTCGGACTCCCCTGCCCGTCGCCGTTCCAGGTCAACGACCCGACAGCGCCCGGGACCGCGGCAATGTCAGCGTCGTCGGGCCACCACTCGCGCAGGTGCTCCGGGCTGCTGATCACCGCGAACACCACGTCGGGAGAGGCTGCGACGTAAATTTCGCGCTCGATGCTGCCGAACTCCATGAATGCTCCTCTTTCGCAATGTTTGGTTGCACGTAGGCTAGGTCATTTCTTCCCTTGATGCAACCATTGGTTGCGTAGCCATCCACTCGGTGGGTCGGCTCCGAAGAACCTCCATGGCACTGCTCGCAGATCTCCGCGCCCTGATGATCCAGCTGAGCGCGCCGTACACGGTCCGGTACGGCGACTCCCTTTACTTCTCCGGGACCGACCTGCCGAAGCCGACGACGGTCAAGATCCCCACCCGACACGGTCTGGTCCGCTGCGAGCTCTACCGCCCGCTCGAACGAGGGGCGTCCGCCCCGGCCTACGTGCATTTCCACGGCGGCGCGTTCCTGATGCGCTACCCCCGGATGGACGACTTCTTCGCCCGCATCGTGGCGGCCGAGGTCGGCGCGGTAGTGGTGAACGTCGACTACGACGTCGCGCCCCAGCGCCGCTTCCCGGTCGCCCAGCACCAGGCCCACGACGTCGCTGCGTGGATCGCGGGCAACGGCGACGAACTGGGGATCGACGGTTCCCGAGTCGCTCTCGGCGGCTTCAGCGCCGGCGGGAATCTTGCTGCGGCGGCCGCGCTACAGGCACGAGATCTCGGCTCGTTCAGCCCGGCCAGCCAGTTCCTCGGCGTCCCGTCGTTGGACGTTGCCGGAGACGTCTCGGCGAAGACATCTCCGCTGGGGCGCCCGATGATCGGGCCGAGCATGCTGAGGCTGGTCCGCGCGACCTACTTCCGCGACGTACCGTCCCGCGCCTCGGCCTACGCCTCTCCCCTGCTGGCTCCGAGCGTGGAGGGCCTACCCCCGACCCTGCTGGTCACCGCCGAGTACGACCTGCTGCGCAGCGAGGGCGACCAGTACGCCGAACGCCTCCGTGAGGCCGGCAACCAGGTGAGTCATCACGTCGTACCGGGAGCCGATCACTACTTCCTCGACGGCGACCGGGTTCGCGCCCGAAAGACACTGGACCTGATCGTCGGATCGCTCCGCCTCCACCTCGGTGCGTCTGAACCAATTACGTGAAACGCCCGATTTCTCCCGGGGAATGCGTGTCACCTTGCGCCATTCTCGCTAGGGTTGCTGGAGAGCACGGTCACCAGGGAGAAGTGCAGGACGAGGTGGCGGTGTGACTTGGAGTTGTTGGCCGCGACAGAAACGTGAGACGTAGATGGACATCCCGATTTATGACCTTAATGACGGCACCGAGCTGCCCGCCGTTGGCTTCGGAACGACGGGCCTGCAGGGAGCTGACGGTCTTGACGCCATCCTGACCGCCGTTGAGTCCGGATACCGCTTGATCGACACTGCGGTGAACTACGGCAACGAGATGACCGTCGGAGAGGCGATCCGTCGCTCCGGTGTCCCCCGCCCCGAGTTCCGGGTCTCTAGCAAGCTACCCGGTCGCCACCACGCGTACGACGACGCGATCGTCTCGACGCACGAGTCGCTCGGCCGGCTGGGTCTGGACCACATCGACCTGCACCTCATCCACTGGCCCAACCCGAAGCGCGACGAGTACAGCGAGGCGTGGCGTGCCCTCGTCGACCTGCAGCGTGACGGCCTGGTGACCAGCATCGGCGTCTCCAACTTCACCGCCGAGCACCTCGACCGGATCATGGACACCAGCGGCGTCGTGCCGGCGGTCAACCAGATCGAGATGCACCCGTACTTCCCGCAGGAGGAGCTCCGCGCGGTGCACGACTCACTGGGCATCCGCACCGTGGCCTGGAGCCCGTTGGCCCGGGCCAAGGGTCTCTTCGAGGAGGACGCCGTACGACGTGCCGCCGAGGCGCACAACGTCAGCCCGGCCCAGGTCGTGCTGCGTTGGCACTTTCAGCTCGGCTCGGTCCCGATCCCGCTCTCGACGAAGCCGGAGAACCAGGCCGCCAACGGCGACATCTTCGAATTCGAGCTCTCCGACGACGAGGTCGGCGCGATCACCGCGCTCGGCCGTGAGGACGGCCGCATCTTCGACGCCGACCCGAACGACCACTACGAGATGTGATCGCTCCCCCTCCGGGGGACGACGTCAGGAGGGCCGCGGACCGATGTCCGCGCCCCTCCTGACGTTGTGGCTACCATCGGCCGCATGATCCGCCTGCGCGCTGCTGCGTTCCTCGTCGTACCGGTCCTGATGCTCGGTGGCTGCGGTTCCGAGAGCGAGCCAAACCGGGAGGGCGGTCCGTGCGATTACCCGTCCAGCCCCGTCGCAGCAGCCCGCCCGGTCAACCCTCCCCCAGCAGCTCCGGATCCGAAGAACCCGGACTCGATGGTGATCACCACCAACAATGGGGACGTCCCGATCAGCTTCGAAGTGGATGCCGCACCGTGCACGGTCAACTCATTCGTCTCCCTGGCCCAACAAGGCTATTTCAACGAGACCGAGTGCCACCGGCTCTCCACGGCGGGCTCCTACATCCTCCAGTGTGGCGACCCCAGCGGGACCGGCAACGGTGGGCCGGGCTACTCCTTTGACGACGAGCTCGTCGCCGACGACCGACGCCTCGAGCCCTGCGCGGGAGAGGCCCCGAACCTCACCTGCACGTACAACAGCGGGACCATCGCGATGGCGAACAGCGGCGCCGACACCAACGGTTCACAGTTCTTCCTGGTCTACGGCAACTCGATGTTTCCGCCGAACTACACGATCTTCGGGCACCTGGACGCCGCCGGTCTGAAAACCCTCAAGGCCATCGCCGCGAAGGGCCTTCGTGACCCCGGAGCGACCGACGGCACTCCCCGGGAACCGGTGGTCATCACCAGCGTGAGGTGAGTCCGGTCAGGACTTCTGGACCATCTCGACCGGGGTGGGCAGCGCAACCGTCCGGCTGACGGTGCAGAGCCGGTCGCGGGACTGTTCGATCGCGCGTTGCAGGACCGACCGGGCCGCGTCACCGGCCTCGCCGTCCGGAAAATTCACCTCGAAAACCACCTTGACGTTCGTCAGGTGGTTGCCGTCGTCGTCGCGAAGCTTGTCGGCCTCGACATGGACGTCGAAGGAGTCCGGCTGGGCACGCTTGCCGGTGATCAGGTCGACGTCGATCGCACTGCACCCCCCGATCCCGGCGAGCAGCAGCTCTATCGGGGTGAAGTCCGGGTCGTTGCCACTCCCGATCGGGAGCACCCCTCCTCGCGTGTTGGTGGCCTTGTAGCGGGCCACGCCGATCCGGGTCAGCTCGACAGCTCTCGACGTGGCCTGTCCCGAGACGTCCGAGGGGGTTTGGCTCATAGGCACGAGCCTAGGGTGTAGAGGTGCGCAGTCTGCAGCGGAACGAAGCCCGGGACCGGTTCGACCTCCTCGAGGTGAGGTCGTACGACGTCGTCCTCGACCTGCGGGAGCAGAAGACGTTCACCAGTCGCACCGTGATCACGGTGACCTCGCAGGGCGGCGACACGTTCGTGGATCTCAAGCCAGTGACGCTGGAGTCGATCACCCTCAACGGCACCGAGCTGCCGGTCGACGCCCTGGTCGAGGGTCGGTACCCACTCGCCCTGCCCGCAGGGGAGCACCAGCTAGTCGTCGACGCGGTGATGTCGTTCCGCAACGACGGCGAGGGTCTGCACCGTGCCACCGATCCGGTCGACGGTCGGTCCTACGTTTACCAGATGAGCTTCATGAGCGCGGCGCCTTCGGTGTTCGCCTGCTTCGACCAGCCTGACCTGAAGGCGCCGTACCGGTTGCTGGTCCGGGCGCCGGTCGACTGGAACGTGACCGCGAACGCCGCAGGCACCCAGGTCGAGGGCGGAGTCTGGCAGTTCGAGGAGACCCAACCGCTCTCGACGTACTTGGTCACGCTGGTCGCGGGCCCGTACCACCGGATCGCCGACAAGCACGACGGCATCGATCTCGGGCTGCTGTCCAAGAAGTCGATGGCGGATGCGCTCGAGACCGACGCCGAGGAATTGCTGACCACGACCCGGCAGTGTTTCGACGAGTTCCACCGGCTCTTCGCAATCAGGTACCCGTTCGGCAAGTACGACCAGGCCTTCGTACCCGAGTTCAACGCCGGCGCCATGGAGAACCCGGGCTGCGTGACCTTCCGCGAGGGGTTGCTGTTCACTACGAAGGTCCCGCGCAGCCTGCGGGTCCAACGCGCAACGACGGTCGCCCATGAGATGGCTCATCAGTGGTTCGGCAACTTGGTGACACCGAAGTGGTGGGACGACCTCTGGCTCAACGAGGCTTTCGCGGAGTACCTGGGCAACCGCGTCACCGCAGAGGTGACCGAGTTCGACGAAGCGTTGATCTGGGCTTCGCTCTCCCGGAAGAATTGGGGGCTCACCGCGGACTCGCGGCCCTCCACCCATCCGGTTGCGGGCAACGGGGCACTTGATGCAGACGCGGCGCTCCAGGATTTCGACGGCATCTCCTACGCCAAGGGTCACGCAGTCCTGACCCAGCTCGCGCGGCACGTCGGCGATGACGTGTTCTTCGCCGGGGTCCGGGACCACTTCGCCCGGCACCGCTTCGGCAATGCGACGATGAGCGACCTCTTCGAGTCCTGGGAGCGTGCCGGGGCGGCAGACCTGACCCCGTGGATCGCAGCGTGGCTGCTCACCGCCGGACTCGACCGGATCGACCTCGACCGGTCCGCGCAAACGCTGGTGCGCACTCCCCCGGCGGGCGGGGCGGTCGGTCGCACCCACAATCTCGGTGTGGCCACCTGGACCGGTTCGGTGTGGGAACGCAGCGACGTCCTGGTTTCCGAGGACCGGACATCCCTGACCACGCAACGAGGTACGGCAGTGGTGCTCGACCCGGCCGATACCGCTTGGGCCAGCCTGGCGTTCGATGACGTCACGGTCGGGACGCTGCCGGACCTGCTGCCGCGGACCGACGACCCCCTCCTGCGAGCGACGATCTGGAACACCGCCCGGAACGCGGTGCACCATGCTCGCCTCGACCCGGACCTGGCTGTGGACCTGCTCTGCGCCGGCATCCCCACAGAAGCCCAGGACACTGCTCTGGGAGCACTGGCCGTGTGGTCCGGTGACGACGGCGACGGCGGTCGCGGAACCCTGCACGACAAGCTGCTCAGCGTGGTACGGAACCGTGCGGCAGCACGCGAGCGGCTGCACGCCGCATTCGGAGAACGCGCTGCCTCCGCCCCGGCAGGCTCAGACATCCAGCTCGCGGCCGTTCTCGGAGCGATCGGTACGGCGACCGACACCGAGGCCCTGCAAGCGCTGCTCACCGGCGATGCCTGGCCAGGACTCGTCGTCGATGCCGGCTTCCGGTGGCGGGTGGTCCGCCGGCTCACGTCGCTCGGTGCTCTGAACCGCGACGACCTGGACCGGGAGCTCGCCCGGGAGAACGATGCCAAGACCCAGCTCGCCCATGCCTGGTGCCGGTCCCGGCTCGCGGATCCTGAGGCGAAGGCCTGGGCGTGGGCGCACTTCACCGGGGAGACCCGCGCGTCGAACTACGAGATCGAAGCGGTGGGCGGCGGCTTCTGGCACGGCGACCGCAGCGACCTCCTCGGTCCGTACGTCGACCGCTACTTTGCCGAGCTCCCCGGAACCACCGCCGTCCGGTCAGGGTGGGGTCTTGCCGATGCGGCCCTGTTCTTTTACCCGATCACGGAGATGTCGGCGGCCACCGTCGAACGGACCGACGTACTGCTGGCAGCCACCGACCTGAACCGGAGTCTCCGGCGGGTCCTCGTCGATGCGGGCGACGAACTTCGGTGCCGGCTTGCCGCCCGGGATCGGTACGGTGCCTCATGACGGAGTCACCGGCCCGCGCACGTCGCCCCGGACCGACGGTCCGGACCCGGGTCGTCGAGGTCCGCGGCAGCGAGCTGCTCCACCACGAGGACCGGTTGGCCACCGAGGAACCACTGGAGATCCGGCTGGCCTGGCCTGGTTCGCCGGCGCAGCGACTGACCGTCACCATGCGCACCCCCGGCCACGACTTCGAGCTCGCCGCCGGCTGGCTTGTGCACGAGCAGATCCTCGCGCCGCGCGACCTGGTCTCGGTGAGGTACTGCGCCGTCGCCGACCTTGACGAGCGCGAGGAGTTCAACGTCGTCACCGTCGACTCGGCGGCGCCACCGGCGTACTTGCCGCAATCACGGGCGGTCAACTCGGCATGCGGCGTCTGCGGGACCACCTCGATCGCTGAGGCGCTGCGGGCAGCGCCGGCGTCCCGAGGAGCCGACAGCCTGTCGCTCGACGTTGTCCGCGACCTGCCCGGCCGACTCCGGGAGGGCCAGCCGGGTCACGCACGCACCGGCGGCCTGCACGCGGCGGGGCTCTTCGACCTCGCTGGTTCCGCCGTCGTCATCCGGGAGGACGTGGGGCGGCACAACGCTGTGGACAAGGCTGTCGGCTCCCGGATCCTTGCCGACGAGTCGATCCCTCCGGTCCTCGTCCTGAGCGGGCGGGTGGGGTTCGAACTCGTGCAGAAGGCCGCTGTCTCCGGAGTCTCGGTGATCGTCGCGGTCGGTGCGCCGACCTCGCTGGCCGTCGGTCTGGCCCAAGAATCCGGGCTCGGCCTGGCCGGGTTCACCCGGGACGACCGTTGCGTCATTTACGCAGGTCAGTCCCGCTTCGGCGTGTAGCCAGAGCAATGTCGGTGTCCTCTCCTAGCGTGGGGACGTGCGGATCCTTCACACCTCCGACTGGCACCTGGGACGTCAGTTCCACGGTCAGGGAATGTTGACGCACCAGGCCGCATTCCTGGACCACCTGGTGGCCGAGATCGAGGCCTCCGCGGTCGACCTGCTCGTGGTCTCCGGCGACATCTACGACCGCGCCCTCCCCCCTGTCGATGCGGTCGCTCTCGCCGACGACGCGTTCGCCCGACTAGCCGCGTCACGTGCCAGGGTCGTGATCACCAGCGGCAACCACGACTCCGCCCAGCGGCTCGGCTTCAACGCCAGGCTTGCCGACGCCGCAGGGTTCCACCTCCGTACCCACCTCGACCGGGTAGCCGTGCCGGTCCTCCTCGACGACGAGCACGGGACGGTGGCCGTCTACGGGATCCCGTACCTAGAGCCCGACCACGCCAAGCGCGCGTGGGACCTGCCGACCCGATCGCACCAGGCCGCTCTGGCCGAGGCGATGCGTCGGATCAGGGAAGACCTCGCCACCCGACCCGGGGTCACTCGCTCCGTCGTCCTGGCTCACGCGTTCGTCATCGGAGGCCAGGCCAGCGACAGCGAGCGCGACATTGCGGTCGGCGGCGTCTCCTCCGTCGCCGCTTCTCTCTTCGAAGGCGTCGACTACGTCGCGCTCGGCCACCTGCACGGTCGGCACACGCTGACCGACTCGATCCGCTACTCCGGCTCGCCGTTGGCCTACTCCTTCTCCGAGGCCGACCACCTCAAAGGCTCGTGGTTGATCGACCTGGACGCCGGCGGGTTCGCCGGGGCGACCTTCCTGGAAGCCCCGGTACCCCGGCGCCTGGCCCGGATCAGCGGCCAGCTGGACGACCTCCTCACTCTCCCGGCGTACGACGACGCCCAGGACGCCTGGGTCCAGGCCACCGTGACCGACCCGGTTCGTCCTGCTCAGGCAATGGCCCGGCTCCAGGCTCGGTTCCCGTACGTCGCCGCACTCCAGTTCGCTCCTCCCGCAGCGGCCGAGCGGGCCCTGACACGACGGGTGAATGGTCGTTCCGACCACCAGATCGCGCTCGATTTCGTGCGTGAGGTCCGCGGTGAACCCGCGTCGGCGGGCGAGAGCGAACTGCTGCGGGACGCGTGCGAGTGCTGCGCCCAGGACCCGGACGCCGACGTCGCGGTAGGCAGCGGATGAGACTCCACCACCTGAGCATCACGGCCTTCGGTCCCTTCGCCGAGACTGTCGACGTCGACTTCGACGAGCTCTCGGAGGCCGGCCTCTTTCTGTTGACCGGCGCCACCGGAGCCGGGAAGACCAGCATCCTCGACGCGGTCTGCTTCGCGCTGTACGGCCAGGTCCCGGGCGACCGGGCCGGCGCGAAGCACCTGCGCAGCGATCATGCGGCGCCGCAGGTCGCCCCGGAAATTACACTCCGGTTCAGCGTCGGCGATCGCCAGCTGATCTTCCGGCGCTCGCCGGCCTGGTCCCGCCCGAAGCTCCGCGGCACCGGGGAGACCAAGGTCCAGGCCCATGTCGTGGTCGAAGAGTTCTCCGGCGGCGCCTGGACGACGCTGACCAACCGGCTCGACGACGCGGGTCTGCTCGTCACCGACCTTCTCGGGATGACCTGCACCCAGTTCAACCAGGTGGCGATGCTCCCGCAAGGACGGTTCCAAGCGTTCCTCCGGGCTACTTCGGCCGAGCGGCACGCGGTGCTCCAGCAACTCTTCCGTACCGATCGTTTCGAACGTGTCGAGCGATGGCTCGTCGAACGACGCGGCGAGGCCCGGCGTGCCGGTGAGGCGCACCTGGAGACCGTGGTCGAATCGATCAACCGTCTTCGCGAAGCCGCCGGCGAGGAGGATGAGCCGCGCTGGGCCGAGGCCGTCGAGACCGCCGTCGAGGAGGGCGACGTGCGCGCGTGGAGTTCGGGTGTGCTTGAAGACGCGACTGTGGCGTCCGCCGCCGCCGAGCGGCGGTCCGAGACGGCGGACCTAACCCTTGCAGCCGCCGAGCAGAGACTCGTTGCGGTCCGCCGTACCCAGGAGTTCCTGGAGCGTGGTTTGGCCGCCCAACGGGAGCTCACCGCATTGACAGCGCGTCTGCCGGAGATCGACGCAGCCCGCCAGGCGCTCGAGGCCCACCGCCAGGCAGTGCCGCTGGCCGGGTTGGCAACCAATCGCGCTGCCGCCCAGCGCGCGGCTGATGTCGCTAGCGAGCGATGGTCGCTGCAGCGGTGCGCCGTCATCACGCACCTCGGCCCGGACTTCACTAGCGACGAGCTCGATTTGGCGGTACGACAAGCACAGACGGCACACGCCCTCGGCACCGCCTTCCGACCCCGTGAACAAGCACGCCGCGACGCGCGCCGACGACTGGCTGACGCTCGAGCCCGGATGCAGTCCATCGAGGCGACCGTCGCCGAGATCGAGCTGACGATCAGCGACCAGCCGACCGTGATCAAGGACGCGATCGCGGCCGTCCACGAGGCCCGCGCAGCTGCTGCTCGACATCCCGTCGTCGCCTCGACCGTCGAACGCCTCGAGGAGCTCGTCGCCGCAGCCCGCCGCGCCGAGCTCGTCGGCCTGGAGCTCGTGGCTGCCAGAACCGACATCTTGGCGGCGACCGAGGTCTCCCAACAGGCCCGGGAGCAGTACCTCGACATCCGGGAAGCGCGGATCAACGGCATGGCCGGCGAGCTCGCCGGGCAGCTCGCCAGCGGGTGCAACTGCCCCGTCTGCGGCAGCGCCGAGCACCCCGCCCCGGCACGGAACGCTGCTTCTGGTGTCGGCAGGGCCGAAGAGGACCTGGCCCGGAAGGCCGCTGAGGATGCCGGGTTCGAGCTGCAGGCCCGCCAGGTCGGACTGGGCACGCTGGAGGGCGAGCTCGGCGCGCTCGACGAGCGACTCGCCGGCGTGGACCGCGACGCACTCCCCCAGGAGCTCGGCGCAGCGCGGACCGAGGTCGAGCGGCTGGAGCCGCTGGTCTCGGCGCTGGACGTCCTCATCACCCGAGAGCTGAATTGTCGCGCACACCTCCAGGCCGCCGAGCAGACCCGGGGCGACTCCCTGCTCGAACGCGCCACGCTCGCAGTCGAGATCGATCAGATCGCGGCACTGCTCACCGCCATCGCCGAAGAGTGGGAGTCGCTGCTCTCGGTGGCCGGTGCCTCTGCGCAGGAGAACTCTTCCTGCGACTTGGACACAGTGATCGCCTTCCGCGCCGAGCAGGTCGGCGTCCTCGATCAAGCAGCTCGCGACCACGACGCCTGGCGGCACGCCGTCCAGCGGGCCGACGATGCTGCCGACGCTCTGGCCGAGGCTGCCAACGAAGCCGGGTTTTCCGACGTCGACCAGGCCCTGGCAGCACTTCTCAGCGACTCCGCGGCCGAGGCCTTGGCCGCGCGCGTCGGTGCCGCGGAGACGCGTCTGGAGCAGGCTGAGACGACCCTGGCCGATCCAGAGTTGGCCGCCGCCCTCGACACCCCTCCTCCCGACCTCGAGGTCCTGGTGGCCGAGCACACCGCTGCTGTCACCGAAGCCCGTGAAGCGGTCTCCGCCCGCGATGCGTACGCCGTACGAGCTGCGCGGATCGCCGAGCTCGTCCGGCAGGCGGAGGCCCGGATGAACGCCTGGACCCCGGTGCAGCAGGAGTTCCGCACCGTCGCGTCGCTGGCGAGCCTGGTGGAGGGTAAGAGCGTCGACAACCCGCTACGGATGCGCCTGGCCGCCTACGTCCTCGCCGAACGACTGCGCCAGGTCGTCGACGCGGCGAACGAGCGACTGGCCCGGATGACTGATCAGCGCTACGCCCTCGAGCACACCGACGACCGAGGGTACGGCGAGCAACGCGGCGGTCTCAGCCTCCGGGTGCGCGACGACTGGAACGGCGTCCACCGCGACCCGGCCACCTTGTCGGGCGGGGAGACGTTCGTGGTCTCGCTCGCCCTGGCCCTCGGCCTCGCGGATACCGTCGCACACGAGGCCGGCGGCACCGACATCGATACCTTGTTCATCGACGAGGGCTTCGGCTCGCTCGACGCTGACACGCTGGAGGACGTGATGGACACCCTGGACAACCTGCGTGACGGTGGCCGGGTCGTCGGGCTGGTCAGCCACGTCCCGGAGCTGCGGAGCCGGATCACCATGCAGCTCGAGATCAGCAAGGGCCGGACCGGCTCGTCGATCCGGACGGCGTTCGCCCCCGCCTGACTAAGCACCCGGGCAACGCCGATCGCTAGGGTCGTGCCATGGCTCTCGCGGACCCCGTTCTGATCGACCCGACCTTCCTGGCGCTCCCTGCAGATCGACTCGCCGACGCGGCACTGAGCCGAGCCCGGGAGCACGGCGTTACCCACGCGGACTTCCGGTTCGAACGGGTCCGCTACCAGCACCTCTCGGTGCGTGACGGCAAGCTCCAGGGCGCTGAGGACGTCGAGGACCTGGGTTTCGCGGTCCGAGTGGTCCACCGCGGTGCGTGGGGCTTCGCCTCCGGTGTCCTGCTGAGTGCCGCCGAAGCGGTCCGGGTCGCCGAGCAGGCGGTTGCGGTTGCTCTGGTCGCCTCCGAGATGACCCGCTTACCGATCGCCTTGGCGCCTGAGCCGGTCTACCCCGCCGGCGTTTGGTCCTCGGCGTACCAGGTGAACCCGTTCGACGTACCGCTCGCCGAGAAGACCGGCCTGTTCTGCAGCTGGACCTCGCGCCTGCTCAGCGCCAGTTCGGTCGATCACGTCAGCGGGAGCCTCCAGCAGGTCCAGGAGAATAAGTACTACGCCGATCTGAACGGCACCACCACTACTCAGCAGCGGATCAGGCTCCAGCCGAGCATCGAGGTCCACGGGTCCCGGGGGGACCGGTTCGATTCGATGGCCTCGATCGCGCCGCCGGTCGGGCGGGGTTGGGAGTACCTGATCGACGGCGGCTACGACTTCGATGCCGAGCTGGCCGAGCTCCCGGAGCTCCTTGCGGAGAAGCTCGCGGCTCCAAGCGTCGTCTCCGGCGACTACGACCTGGTCATCGACCCTTCGAACCTGTGGCTGACCATTCACGAGTCGATCGGACATGCGACCGAGCTCGACCGGGCGTTGGGGTACGAGGCAAACTACGCGGGAACCTCGTTCGCAACCCCGGACAAGCTCGACACTCTCCAGTACGGCGCCCCGTTCATGCACGTCACCGGCGACCGCACCACACCGCACGGGCTGGCCACCACCGGGTACGACGACGAGGGGGTAGCCGCCCAGAGCTGGGACATCGTCCGGGGCGGCGTGCTCGTCGGATATCAGCTCGACCGGCCGACGGCACATAACTTCGGCGGGTCCCTGAACGGCGGTCGCTCCAACGGTTGCGCGTACGCGGACTCCCCCGGACACATTCCGATCCAGCGGATGGCCAACGTCTCGCTGCAGCCGGATCCCGACGGCCCGGACACGGCCGGCCTGATCAGTCGGGTCGAGCGTGGGCTGTACATCGTCGGGGACAAGTCCTGGTCGATCGACATGCAGCGCTTCAACTTCCAGTTCACCGGCCAGCGCGCCTACGCGATCAAGGACGGCGAGCTCGCCGGGCAGGTCCGGGACTTCGCCTACCAAGGCACCACGACGGACTTCTGGGGCGCGATGGAAGCCGTCGGCGGACCGGAGACCTACGTGCTCGGCGGCGCCTTCAACTGCGGCAAGGCCCAACCTGGTCAGGTGGCAGCGGTGAGCCACGGCTGTCCGAGTGCGCTGTTCCGGGCAGTCCGGGTACTGAACGTGAGCGACGAGTCCGCCGACGGCGAGGACAGCTGATGAGCGCCGTACGCCCCCAGGTTCTGGTCGAGCACGCGCTCGGGAAATCGACGTCCGACCAATGTGTCGTGATCGTCCAGGACTCCACCGAGACCAATCTGCGCTGGGCGAACAACACCCTGACCACCAACGGGGTGATGCACAGCGTCTCGGTGACCGTGATCGCGTTCCAGGGCGCCGGCAACGCCTCGATCAGCGGCACGGCGGCCTCGCCCGAGCAGGTCACCGCGATCGTCGAGCAGGCCGACGCTGCCGCCCGGAACGCCGATCCAGCCGAGGACGAGGCGCCGCTCCTCGCCGATCGCACCTCCGCCGACTGGTCGGCCGGGACCGCGGGCAGCACGATCGACGTCTTCCGCGACTTCGCCAGGGATCTCGGTCACGCGTTCGACGAGGCCGAGGGCGCTGGCCGGATCCTGTACGGCTTCGTCAGCCACGACGTCACCACGACCTACCTCGGTTCCAGCACCGGACTCCGACTTCGTCACGAGCAGCCGACGGGGCACTACGGCTGCACCGGCAAGTCGGCGGACCTGAACAACAGTGCGTGGGTTGGCGGAGCCACCCGCGACTTCCGGGACATCTCGGCGAACCGGATGGCCGAGGAGCTCAGCACACGTATGGGTTGGGGAGCACAGCGGTACGACCTTCTGGCCGGGCGCTACGACACCGTGCTTCCCCCGACAGCCGTAGCGGACCTGATGATCGACGTCTACTGGAGCGCCGGCGCCCGGGTGGCCCATGAGGGCCAGTCGGTCTACTCCAGGCCCGGTGGTGGCACCCGGATCTCCGAACGGATCGTCAACCAGGCCGTCAGCCTGTTCTCGGACCCGGCGTACCCGGGCCTCGAGTGCGCTAGGTTCGCGGTCGCCACGGGTTCCTCGAACGAGAGCAGCGTCTACGACAACGGCCTTGGCCTGGACCGCACCGCCTGGATCCAGGACGGCGACCTGACGTCCCTGATCCAGACCCGGAGCACCGCAGAGCTCACTGGGCAACCGGCCACAGCGGGCATCGACAACCTCGTTCTCGACATCGCCGGTGGTGCCGGCACGACGGAGGACCTGGTCGCGGGAATGGACGACGGTCTGCTGGTCACCTGCCTCTGGTACATCCGCGAGGTAGACCCGCAGACGCTCCTGCTCACCGGGCTCACCCGTGACGGGGTCTACCGGGTGCGAGGTGGCGAGATCATCGGGGCGGTGAACAACTTCCGCTTCAACGAGAGCCCGGTCGATCTGCTCCGCCGGTTCTCGGGTGCCTCCGCGACCGAGCTGAGCTTCTCCCGCGAGTGGGGTGACGACTACTTCTCCCGTACGGCGACGCCGGCGCTGCGGATCCCGGACTTCAATATGAGCTCGGTCTCCGCAGCACTCTGAGCCCGGGCTCCTGGCAGCCTCAGGACTCCGCAGGCCCGGCGCCGTACCCGAACTCGTTGCCCTCGTACGGCGTCCTCGTGAACCGGAACGTCGCGCACTCCCAGGCAACCACCTGGCCGCTGCTGGCGCGCTCGACCAGCAGCGACTCACCCAGCAGGTAACCCTCGACACCCCGGATCCGGTCGGGCTCGACGACGAACTTGTCGAAGAGCTCGCCCGTCTGCAGGGTGCGCAGCTCCAGGAGCTGGTTGGTCCAGCGGACCTCGTGCGCGGTGTTGCCCCAGAACCAGAGCCCGAGAAGCTCGGCCACCCGCTCGGGAACCTCTCCCGACGGGCTCCAGCGCTCGCTGGTGAAGGAGGTCTCACCGCGCAACAGGTCCAGGGCGAGCTGGTCGGTGCTGACGCCGGTGGTCGCGTTGCTGAGGGCGACCACGCCGGCCCGGGTCTCCCGGTCGACGAACGCGGTCGTCAGGAAGCCAGGCATCGACCCGGTATGCCCAATCAACGCGCGGTCACCGGCAACCAGGCGACGTAGGCCCAGCCCGTACTCGACGAAGGGCGCGGGCCGGCTCATCTCGTCCAGGGTGTTGACGCTCAGGATCGCGGGGTGACCGGTGGCCAGGAAGTCCAGCCAACGGGCGACATCGGCCACGGTGCTCCAGAGCTGGCCGGCGGCCGCCATTGCACCGGTGTCCGCGTGCGGCTCCCGGATCAGGGTCCCGGCGAAGTGCCCGACGCTGTACCCCTGGACGTGCTCACCCAGCGGCAGGTACGACGTCCGCGTCATCTCGAGGGGCGTCAGCAACCGTTCGGTGACCAGTTCGCTCCAGGAGGTTCCGCGGAGCCGGGAGACCACCTCGCCCAGCAGCGCGTACGCCAGGTTGCTGTAGTGGAACGCAGACCCGGGCGCCAGTACCTGGCCGGTGCCGCTATTGGCCGCCAGCAGTTGGTCGATGCCACCGCCCGGTGAACGCTCCCACCACGGTCCGACTGGTTCGGCCTGCATCCCGCTGGAGTGGCCGAGGAGCTGACGCAGAGTTGCGTTCGGGTAACCGCTTCCCGGGAGGTGTCGTGCCACGGTGTCCTCGAGCGCGAGCAAGCCCTCGTCCCGGCACTGGAGCACCAGAACAGCGGTGAAGGTCTTGGTCAGCGACCCGATCCGGTACTGCGCGTCGAGAGCGCCCGCGTCGCCGGCGATCCCGGTCCACTCCAACCGGCCGTCCTGGACGAGGGCAGCCACAACCGAGGGCAACCGGCCCTCCGCTTGGACGCGATCCAGGACAGCCTGCCGGCGTGCGCTTTCGTCCTGGCCGCTCAGGCGCTTTGCCTGATCATGCGAAGGCTTCCGGCGGCGGGCACGAGCAGACCAGGTTCCGGTCGCCGTACGCCTGGTCGACCCGGTTCACCGGCGGCCAGTACTTGTCCGGATCGAAGCCGGTCGGGAAGAGCGCAGTCGCGACGTCGTACGGCAGGTTCTGGTTGATCGCGTCCGCGGTGTGCGGTGCGCCGGTGAGAGGGTTCGCCCCGGCGCTCCACTCCCCCGAGACGACCTTGTCGATCTCACCGCGAATCGCGATCATCGCGTCGCAGAACCGGTCAAGCTCGCCGAGGTCCTCGCTCTCAGTCGGCTCCACCATCAGGGTGCCGGCAACCGGGAAGCTCATCGTCGGGGCGTGGAAGCCGTAGTCGATCAAGCGCTTCGCGATGTCGTCAACGCTGACGCCCGTCTCCTTGGAGATGCCGCGGACGTCGAGGATGCACTCGTGCGCCACCAGGTCGTTGTGCCCGCGGTAGAGCACCGGGTAGTGCTCGTCCAGCCGGGAGGCGACGTAGTTCGCCGCGAGCACCGCGACCGCGGTTGCCCGGGTCAGACCCTCTGCCCCCATCATCCGGACGTAGGCCCAGGAAATGGGCAGGATGCCCGCAGACCCGTACGGCGCCGCACTGATCGGTCCAATCCCGGTTCGCTTACCGGTCTCGGGGTGCATCGGGTGCGTCGGCAGGTACGGCGCGAGGTGCTCGCGAACGGCGACCGGGCCGACGCCGGGTCCACCACCGCCGTGCGGGATGCAGAACGTCTTGTGCAGGTTCAGGTGGCTGACGTCACCGCCGAAGTGACCTGGTCGGGCATGCCCGAGCAGCGCGTTGAAGTTCGCGCCGTCGATGTAGACCTGGCCACCGGCGTCGTGCACGATCCCGCAGAGCTCGGAAATGGTGTCCTCGTACGCGCCGTGCGTCGAGGGGTAGGTGACCATGATCGCGGCCAAGTCCTCTCGGTGCGTCTCCACCTGGGCACGCAGGTCATCGAGGTCGACGGATCCGTCGCCGGCCGACTTGATCACGACGACCTTCATACCCGCCATCACCGCGGAGGCGGCATTGGTGCCGTGCGCGGAAGACGGGATCAGGCAGACGGTCCGCCGGGTGTCGCCGTTGGCCAGGTGATAGCCGCGGATCGCGAGCAGACCGGCGAGCTCCCCTTGGGAGCCGGCGTTCGGTTGGATCGAGACCTGGTCGTACCCGGTCACCTCGGCCAGCCAGCCCTCCAGGTCGGCAACCAGGGCGGAGTACCCATCGGCGTCGGCGGCCGGCGCGAACGGGTGCAGGTCGGCGAAGCCGGGCAGGCTGATCGGCTCCATCTCCGAGGTCGCGTTCAGCTTCATCGTGCAGGACCCGAGCGGGATCATGCCTCGGTCCAGCGCGTAGTCCCGGGCCGAGAGCCGGCGCAGGTAGCGCAGCATCGAGGTCTCGGAGCGATGCGTGTTGAAGACCTGGTGGGTCAGGAACTCCGTCGTACGGCGCAGCTCAGCGGGCAGTCCGGCGACCGGATTGACCTTCAGTAAGTCGACATCGACCTTCACGCCGAACGCGGCGACGACAGCAGCGACGGCCGCCGCATCGGTCAGTTCGCTGGTGCTGATTCCGACGTGGTCCAGGTCGACCTGGCGCAGGTGCACCTCACTGGCGCGGGCTGCGGCCACGACGACCGAAGCCCGGTCCGGGACCGAGACGAGCAGCGTGTCGAAGAAGTCGTGGTGAACGACCTCCAGTCCTCCGGCGCGGAGCGCGTCGGCGATGGCCACGGCGTGCACATGCGCCGAGCGCGCGATCGCCCGGAGACCGTCGGGGCCGTGGTAGACGGCATACATCCCGGCGACGACAGCGAGCAGCACCTGGGCCGTGCAGATGTTCGACGTCGCTCGGTCTCGGCGGATGTGCTGTTCACGGGTCTGCAACGACAACCGGTACGCGGGTCGCCCGCTGGCGTCCAGCGAAACGCCGACCAGCCGTCCTGGCAGGTGCCGTTCGAGACCCGCGCGGACGGACATGAAACCGGCGTGCGGGCCGCCGTAGAAGAGCGGTACGCCGAACCTCTGGGACGAACCGATTACCACGTCCGCGCCCCAGGTGCCGGGAGCCTCCAGGAGGGTCAGCGCGAGCAGGTCGGCCGCGACGACGGCGAGCGCGCCGCGCTCGTGGGCTGCCTCGATGACCGGACGCGGGTCACCGATCCGACCCGAGGCACCCGGGTACTGGACCAGTACGCCGGAAACGTCACCAGCCGGGAGACCGTTGCCCAGGTCGGCAACGACGACCTCGATGCCCATCGCCTCGGCACGGGTCCGGACCACCTCGATCGTCTGCGGCAGTGCGTCGGCGTCGATCACGAACGGGCCGACCGCCTTGGGTGCTGCTCGCCGTACCAGCGTCATCGCTTCGGCGGCTGCGGTGCCTTCGTCGAGCAAGGATGCATTGGAGGTCGGCAATCCGGTCAGGTCCGCGATCATCGTCTGGAAGTTGAGAAGAGCTTCGAGGCGCCCCTGGCTGATTTCGGGCTGGTAGGGCGTGTAGGCGGTGTACCAGGACGGGTCCTCGAGGACGTTCCGGCGGATCACGGGCGGCGTGATCGTGCCGTGGTAGCCGAGACCGATCATCGGGGAACCGGGGACGTTTCGCGCGGCGAGTGCGCACAGCTCGGCGGCGGCGAGCGCCTCGGAGGCTGCCTCGGGCAAGGACAAGACCTCAGTGGCACGGATGCGACCCGGGACGGCGGCTTCCATCAGGGCGTCAAGAGAATCGAAGCCGACCACCTTGAGCATCTCGGCGATGGCGACGTCATCGGGACCGATATGCCTGTCGACGAACGCGCGCGCCCCCAAGGTGGGGTCGGACAGGGCTACACCGGTCAGGGCGTCGGAATGGTCAGACATGAGGCTCCCAGGCAGTTGCCGCGGTCGGGTCGCCTCCCCCTCTGTCGGGCGGGCTGCCCTTCAGAGTTGCCTGATCCGCATGGTCCGTGCGCCTGAGAGGTTCCGGGGAGGAATTGCCCCTTCGGCGCTCCGGCTCGGTCACTCTCGACCGCCGGAGGCTCTCCCATGCGGGATTGTCAGCATTCTTCACGTGGTGCTCTGTAAAAATACCAGCCCCGGCCCGGTCGATGACCGGAACGAGGCTGGCGCGAGACAGGAGTTTTCGCAGAGCGGCCGGTCAGCCCGACATCCGGGCCTGGCGGCGCGCTGCGAGCTCGTCGCTGGCATTGCTGGTGGCTGTCTGGTCCTCGGCCGTGCGCTCGGAGGGGAGGTCGGCCAGCGTGCCTTCGATCTCGCGCCAGACACCCCCGATGGCGATCCCGAAGACACCCTGACCGCCCTGGAGGAGATCGATGACCTCGTCATTGCTGGTGCACTCGTACACCGAGGCGCCGTCGCTCATCAGTGTCACCCGGGTCAGGTCGTCGGTACCCCGGGCCCGCAGGTGGGCCACGGCGGTCCGGATCTGCTGGAGGGAGACGCCTGCATCGAGGAGGCGCTTGATGACCTTGAGCAGGAGGATGTCGCGAAAGCCGTAGAGCCGCTGCGTACCGGAGCCAGTGGCACTACGGACGGTCGGCTCGACCAATCCGGTGCGGGCCCAGTAGTCGAGCTGGCGGTAGGTGATTCCTGCGGCGTTACATGCGGTCGGACCGCGGTAGCCGAGGTCAGCAGGCAGCGTCGAGACGTCTTCGCTGAACAGCAGACCCTGCTGGTCGGCAGCCTCTGCGGCCTTCTCGGCAGCAAGCACCGCCCGCGCATCGATCTCTGCTGCGGACTGACCGTCTCCGTTGTTCGTACCCACTGCGACCTCCAAGTCTGGCTTCACTGAGCGTAACCCCTGGGGAAGGGTGAATGGGGACCTCTGTGGCAGAAGTTTCATCCGTGGAGTTACAGCGAAGACACCTGAAAGGTAAACCTGAGGTTGAGGGTTGGTCAAAGACGTTGCCCGGCGTGTCGCAAACCTTCAAGTCAATGTTGAGACTTCACGCTCAGATTAACTCTGCGGTTCCTCGAAATCCTCGGGACTTACGTGGTCGAGGAACTCCCGGAACTTCTCGACCTCGTCCTCACGCTCGTCGGGGACCGCGATCCCGATCTCGTCCAGCAGCTCCTCCGCGCAGACGATCCGGGCCCCGGTACGCAGGGCCAGCGCGATGGAGTCGGACGGACGCGCGCCGATCTCGATCCCGGTGTCGAGCACCAGCAAGGCGTAGAAGACGCCGTCGGACATCTCGGTGATCCTGACTTCGGAAAGGACGTTCCCAGTGGCTTCGAGAATGTCCTTGAGGAGATCGTGGGTCAGGGGCCTGGGTGGGACCACTCCCTGTTGGGCAAAAGCGATCGCCGTCGCCTCGACGGCACCGATCCAGATCGGCAGGTACCGCTCCCCGTCGGACTCGCGCAACAGCACGATGGGATTGTTGGACGGCATCTCCACCCGGACTCCGACAACCTCTACCTCGCGCACGATGCAAGCCTACCGAGTGCCCGAGCTTGCTCGAGGCCGAGTCGGCGAAGCATCGTTGAGGAGCGCAGCGACGATCACGCCCTCACCCTAGTCCTCAGCGCAACGAGCGCAGTCCGGTTCGGACCAGGGTCGCGTGCAAGCGGAGAGACAACGCCGCGATTTCCTCGATGGCCTGGACCGCACGGCCCTCGGCGCCGTCCTCCCGGCTCCGCCGGATCGGAGAGACGATCTGCTCGACGAGACCGATCTCACGGTCAGCCGCCGTCTTGAACGCACGCAGGTGGCGCGGCTCGATGCCGAAGGCGGCGAGCTCGCCGGCCGCTGTAGCCACTACGACAGCATCCGCGTCGTAGTGCTTCGAGCCCGTCCGGGCCCGGACCAGACCGAAGCTCTCGAGCTGGACCAGCAGCTCCTCGTCGATGTCGGCAGTCTTCACCAGTTCGCGGCGGGAGATCCGTACGTCGCTTCGATCTCCGCGGAGGAGATCGGTCGCGGAGTCGTGCTTCCCGGCCGGGACGGTCGGACCACCGGGGAGCGATGGCGGCTCCAGACCACGGTCGATCGCGTCCAGGTGCTCCCTGATGACTTTCAGAGGCAGGTAGTGCTCACGTTGCGCGCGGATGATGTAGCGCAGTCGCTCCATGTCCTCGACGGAGTACTTCCGGTACCCGGACGGAGTGCGCTCGGGCTCGACCAGACCTTCTGACTCGAGGAAGCGGAGCTTCGACTCCTTGATGTCCTCCTCGGGAAACTCCGCCGAGAGGTCCGCCAGCGCCTGCCCGATGCTCTTCCGGGCCGACTGCCGCATTCAGTCTCCCGACGCGCTGGCGAAGTAGACCAGCCGGAACTTGCCGATCCGCACCTCGTCGCCGTTCTGGAGCAGGGCGTCGTCGATCCGATCACGGTTGACGTAGGTGCCGTTCAGGCTGCCGACATCGTGGACTCGGAACGAGCCACCCTCACGCCGAAACTCGACATGCCGTCTCGAGACAGTGATGTCGTCGAGGAAGATGTCGCTCTCGGGATGACGGCCGGCGCTGACCGAGTCGGTGTCGAGCAGGTAGCGGCTACCGGACCCCGGGCCGCGCTGGACGATCAGCAGCGCGTTGCCGGCTGGCAGCGCGTCGGCCGCCGCGGCATCGGATTCGTTGAGCGCCGCGCGCTCATCGGCGTCGGCCGGGACTGCTGCGGACCCGAACGTAATCGTCGCGGTCGTCTCCGCGGGGACCGTCGCGGACTCCAAGGCGTGCCCGCAATGGGAGCAGAATCGTGCTTCGTCGGCGTTCTTGCTCCCGCACTGCGAGCACGTCTGCATATCCTGCGCCTCCCTTTGACACTTACCTTCGGTGGCCTTCCCCGGTCCGGCCGCGAACCCTCAACGCCCAGTGGAGGTTGACGGTTGTCGGGCAAACCTATCAGTCAGGATCAACGGAACGGGTGAGGAACTGGTCAGGATGCAACGGTCGATTCGTACGTCGCGGCGTCCAGCAGCTCTGAGGTCACGCCACCTTCGGCGACGGCGATCTCGAAGAGCCAGCCAGCGCCGTACGGGTCGCTGTTGACCAGCTCGGGGGTGGCGTCGAGGGTCTCGTTGCGGGCGACGATCTCACCGGTTGCCGGGGAGTACACATCACTGACCGACTTGGTCGACTCGAGCTCGCCGATCGCCGCGCCGGCAGCCACGCTCTCGCCGACTTCAGGAAGCTGTACGAACACGATGTCGCCCAGGGCTTCCTGCGCGTAGGCGGTGATGCCGACCCGGATCGATCCAGCGGCCTCGCCCGGGGTGCGGACCCACTCGTGCTCGGCGGTGTACTTCAGATCGTCGGGAAACACGATGCTCCTCAAGGGCTTCGGTACTGCTCTGATGGGTTCTCACCGGACCGGTGGGGCTGGGGGGAATCTACCCTCCGCGATCAGCGCGGTCCGGCCGACTCCGCATATCGAGGCTTCACGGGCGTCCGGAGCACCGTGACCTTGATGTTCTGACTCTGCTCGATCGTGACCTCACCCTCATCCAGCGCGAGGTCATCGACGAACCCCCCGGGGAACCGGAGCGCGGTGGTTAGGCTTTCCGGGTCACCGATCGCATCGATCACAAACGGCGCACCGAGCACGCGGCCGTCGATGTTCACACCGCCGGAGTCCGACTCGAAAGAAGTTTGTGCGATCACGCGCACCGCATCGTTGATCTCCATCGCCTCGGCCCCGGCGTCCCGGAGCTCCTCGATCCCGTCGAGCAGGTAGTTGAGGCTGATTTGGGAATCGGGGACGGTGACGGTGATCCGGACCCCCGGTCCGGTGGCCGGGAGGGTGCCAGCCAGAACCCCGAGGGCAGCCAGCTCGTCGCGGGCCTGCTGCAAAGCGGTCGCGGTCTTGTCGTTGTTGTCCCGCAGCGCATCGCGGGTGCTCTCCAGGTCGCGGATGTCCTGCTCGTTGCGCCGCGAGGTCGCCTGGAGACCGTTCAAGGCTTGGATCAGGTCTGCCTGACGCATGCCGGTGTAATCGTCGTCGCTGCCGGCGAGCCTGACCTGCGTCACGCCGGCGACGCCCAGGACCGCCAGCAGGACGGCCGCCGAGACCTGCCCCTTTCCGGGCCGGATCAAGGCGCGGAAGGCGCGTTGGTGCGGGGTCGGCTCGACCGGCGACTCCCCCGCTGTGGCCGCGGCCGGGTCGACCACCGGGTCCGGCGGCTCGGTGGGCTCGGTGGGCTCGTTCTCGTTCATGCGTGGAAGATGTGCCGGCGGATCGCCGCGACGTTGGCGAAGATCCGGATCCCGAGAACCACGATGACGCCCGTCGAGAGCTGGGCGCCGACCCCGAGCTTGTCGCCCAGGAAGACGATCAGGGCAGCGATGAACACGTTGCTGATGAAAGAGACGACGAAGACCTTGTCGTCGAAGAGCCCGTCGAGAAAGGCCCGGAGTGCGCCGAAGACCGCATCGAGCGCTGCGACCACGGCGATCGGCAGGTAGGGCTCCAGCCCGATCGGGACGTCGGGCTTGACCACCAGGCCGATCACCACTCCGACCAGCAGGCCGATGATCGCGATCACGAGTCTCCCCTTAGGTTCGGAGCCTGCTTGTCGTCGCGGACGACGTGACGCAGTTGCGGTAGTTCCGCTGCGGGCAGGCGCAGTGCGGACTGGGCCCGTATCGAAAACTTCAACCCGACCTCACGCTGCAGATCCAACCATGTCTGACCGCTCGTGGTGTCGGCGAACTTCCCCGGCAATGTGTCCGGGTTGCCGATCGCAAGAATCCGGTACGGCCGGCTCAACGAGGTGTAGTTGACCGTGATGGCGCTACCCGCGTGCCGGACGGCAGAGAGCGCCGTTAGCCGCTCACCGTTGATAGAGATCGCCTCGGCGCCAGCCTGCCAAAGCCCGTTGACCAGCTTCTGGAGGTCGCTGTCGAGAACTTTGTTGCGATCGCTCTCGGCATCGGTGGCGTCGTCCGCGATCACCTCGACGCCGGGGCCGGTGACCGCCGAGGTCCCGCTCCGCAGGCGCAGCAGCGCCAGGTTGCCCAGGACGCCACTGGCATCATCGGTCGAGCGGAGCCGCTCGACCTCGAGGCGCCGATTCTGCTTGGCGAGCGACTCGATCGTCGTGCGCTGATCGGCGACCGCCGTACGGCGCTCCTTGACCTGGCTGACCAGGGCGCGACGCTCGTTCTCCTCCGAGGCACTGTCCTGGGAGGTCTGGACGGCAGCGGTCATCGCGAGCACCGCGAAGATCGCCAGGACGACTGCGCTGCGCCGACCGAAGCGGGTCCGGCCCGGGCCGCCCTCGGACGTACGGCGTTCGGCTGCGAACGCGTAGTCCGCGTCGAGGGCGTGCGCGTTCAGATACGGGAGCAGGCCCATCGTGACTTGCGGCGGCAGCGGGCGGGAGTGCGGATCGGGCGCCATACTCAGTCCGTTCCTGCACCAGCGGGTGGCGCCGGCAGCTCCGGCGCGCGGCGATCGCGGTCGGCCAAGAGCTTGCGGACCTGCCAGGCGTAGAGAACCCCGGCCCACCAGTACAGGCCCATGCCCCAGATCGCGAACGCCCAGCCGAAGACTTTACCGAGCGTCTCGATCGTGCCCTCGCCGTCACCGACGAAGAGCAGCGGGAACGCGTAGAGCAGGTTGAAGGTCGCCGCCTTGCCGAGAAAGTGCACCGGCAGAGCGCTGTAGCCACGGGTTCGTAGGAACGGCACGAGCAGCCAGAGGAACGCGTCCCGAGCAGGCAGGATGATCGCCACCCACCACGGAATGATGTCCCGGAACGCAAGTCCGATCACGACCGCGAGGATGTAGAGGCGATCGGCCACCGGGTCGAGGATCTCCCCGACCTTCGACGTCTGGTTCAGGAGCCGGGCCAGGTACCCGTCGAGCCAGTCGGTGAAGCCCGAGAGCATCAGCACGATCAGTGCCCAGACGTCCGCCTCGGGCCCGAGCACCAGCCAAAGGAACAGTGGCACGCCGAGCAGGCGCAGAAGGCTGACCGCGTTCGGCAGCGTCCAAACGACCATGCGTGACCGCTCGCCGTCGGCTCCCCGGGTGCTCCTGCTCTCGCTCATGTCGGGGCCACACTATCCGTGCCGTTGTGCCTGAGACAGGACGCCACCAGTACCCGACTCGCGGTAACTTCTGACGGTGAGTTCGCGCCTGGATCCGTTCGGTCTGTGGGGAGCAACCTTCGGGGTGGTCCGCACGATCACCGGTGCTGTCGTGGGGGCACTGGTCGGGGAGCAGGCGCCATCGACGCCCCCAGCGTTCGAGCAACGCGGCTCGACTACCGATGCCGGCCTCGACTCGAAGATGAACGCTCTGCTCAGTCGTGCGCTCGGCCAGAGCACGACCTCGGGCCAGGACGAGCTCTTCCACCGGATCCTCGACCAGATCGTGCCCGACGAGGCGCGGATGATCAGCGCCCTCTCCGACGGTTCTTCCTCACCGCTGGTCAGCGTGCACGCCCTGAACCGCGCCGGACTGCTCGGCGAGGCGTTGATCGAGAACGCGTCGCTGGTCGGTCGGACCGCGAACGTCGCACTGCCGCACCTGACCCCGACGTACGTGGGCCACCTGATAGCGCTCGGCCTCTTGGAGACCGGGCCCGAGGACGAGAAACTCAAGGACGAGTATCAGATCCTGCTCGCCGACTCTGCCGTGCTGAAGGCCACGCGCCAGGGCTCGATCGGGCCGCTGCCCGCCAGGGTCGAGAAGCGCACGGTCCGCCTCTCAGCGCTCGGCCTTGCGCTCTGGGCTGCCTCCATGGGACCGGACGGCGAGCAGTGAGCGCACTGCTTGTCCCGCTCCTGCAGACCTGGAGCGAGGCAAAGGACGACTTCTCGGTCAACTGGTTCATCTACCTCTCGATGCCGTTCGTGGCGGCGTTCGTCGGTTACACCACTAAGTTGCTGTTCCTGCAGATGATGTACCGGCCGCTGGAGTTCCGCGGGATCGGCTGGTTCGGCTGGCAGGGCATCGTGCCCCGCCGAGCGGGCAAGGTCGCGGCGACCACGATCGAGATCCTCACCGAGAAGCTGCTGCGACCCGAGGAGCTGCTCGACAAGTTCGACGCCCAGCAGGCGCTGGAGGAGCTGCGGGTCCCGCTGGAGTCGACCGTCGACGAGATCGCGCGTGAGGTCGCCGAGCAGGTCCGCCCCGGTCTTTGGGACGCGCTGCCGGAGGCCGGGCGACGTGCGCTGCTCGCCCGGGTCCACGCACAGGCGCCGCTGATCGTCGACCGGCTCTTCGCCGAGATGAAGTCCGACCTGAGCCGGTACGTCGACCTCCAGTACCTCACCGTCACGACCCTGGTGAAGAACAAGGAGCAGCTCAACGACCTGATGAAGACCATCGGCGGTCGCGCCATGGGCTTCGTACGCCGCAGCGGAATCTACTTCGGCTTCGCCATCGGGCTGGTGCAGATGGTCGCTTGGGGCTTCATCCACAACCCCTGGATCATGCCTGCCTTCGGCTTCGGGGTCGGCTTCTTCTCCGACTGGCTCGCGCTGACGATGCTGTTCCGACCGCACCAGACCAAGAAATACCTCGGGTTCATCCCGTTCAAAGGGATCCTGCACCAGCAGCGGGAGCAGATCACCGAGGACTACGCCAGGATCCTCGCCAAGGACCTCTTCGCGCCGGACGTCCTGTTCGAGGGGATCCTCAACGGTCCGACCGCCGACAAGCTCTTCGACACCCTCCAGCGCGAGGTGTCCCGGGCGATCGACGAGCAGACCGGTCTCGCCCGACCGCTGGTCGTTCTCGCCGTGGGCACCAAGCGCTACCAGGAGATGAAGGCATCGATGGTCTCGGTGATGATGCACCGGTTGCCGGACACGATGGCGCTCGCCGGGGACTACGCGACCCGCACCCTGGACATCGAGAACACGATCATCGAGAAGATGAACGCCCTCGATCACGAACAGTACGAGGCGATCCTCCGTCCGGTATTCAAGGACGACGAAGTGCTGATGATCGCCGTCGGCGGCATCCTCGGCGGTCTCGTCGGTGAGATCCAGGTCCAGGTGATCGAGCACTTCTCGCGGTAGCGGGGCCGGTGGTCGCTTGCGCTGAGCTGGGCGGGTACCTGCTCGGCTGCTTCGAAGAACTCGGCGTAGGTGAGGACTTCGGCCTCGTCGTCCAGGGCGAGCGCGGAGCATGCTCGAGCGGGCGCTCCTGCGGTCTTCGCAGCGATCATGGCGAGGCCGGGTGGACGGCGGGTGTACGGCGGACCCGGTGCACGCGCTTCACCAGGCGATCCGCGGCCCACGGCACCTGTTCCTCGACAACCCGCATCTCCGCCCGTTCGGCGTATCGGATCTGCTGGGCGAGCACCTTCGCGACTGGTTCGCTCCGGGCCACAGCTCCCATCCAGGACCTGGTCACCGCGGCATCGTGGTGCTCGCCGAGTAACTCCTGCACCTGGCGCAGCGACTTGTTCAACCGGGAGCGGTCCTCGGTCGTCACCTCGAGGATTGCGGTCACCGCCCGCGCTGTCTTCACCCGCTTGCGCTGCTGGTGGAATACCCGAACCCTCGTCCGGTTCGATTGCGCGGGCGAACGTCCGGGTGCGACCGCCGCCGGTAACGACCGGCACAGATCCTCCAAGGCCTGCACCACCAGACCTTGGGCCTGGGCGTCGAGGTTGGTCTCCGCCGCCGTTGGCACCGTCAGGTGCATCCGTCCCAGACCTGTGCGGAGCCTTTCGCTCCGCGGGTGCACCAGCGCTGCCCGCGCTGAGGCGACAGCCACCTCGACCCGCATCGCCAGCAGCTTCTCGACGGCGGCCACTGCTGCGCGATCCGAGGATCCGGCCAAGGGGTGCTCCAACCGGGCAGCTATGACCTCGGCATCGCGGGTCGAAGAGATCTCCCGCGCGAACCATCGGAGGTCGGCAACCACACCGTCAGGAACACCATCGAGAACGGGGTCGAAGACACTGAGGCTCGCGCGCAGCCGCCTCAGCGCGACACGAGCATCGTGTACACCTCCGAGGTCTTCCCGCAGCTCGGCCATGCCCGAGCGCACCGCGACCACCTGGTCCTCGACCAGGCGCTCCAGGGTCGCGCGGCGGGCCCGGGGCCTGCCCTCAGGCAACCCGTCGTTCTACTGTCTCGAGTACCGCGCGCTCGACGAGGATCTCGATGAAATCTCGGATCGGTGCACCGTCGAGGTCGTGGTAAGCGGCCTGCACGTGCTCATCGAGGCGGATGGGATCGATGTACGGCAGCCGCGCTCTCAATCGATCGGTGACCTGCGCGAGAGCGTGTGCTTCGTCCTTGTGGGCCATGCTTCATCGTGGGTGGCAGCGGCGTGGGGAGCAAGTGAACATTCGGTGAACGACCGCGGCGGCTCAGGCTGCGCGGGCGACCTCGCAGCCGCACCGCGGGCAGTGTTCGCGCTCGATGCCGTCGAGGTCCTGGCCGCAGCTGCAGACCTGAGTCGTCGTCCAGGTCTTGCGGGTCGTGACGATCGTGTGGCAGGTGCTCATGGATCCTCCTCCGCGAGTAGTCCTGCTCTACAGAACGGCACCGGGGACCTGGACCTGAGTGGTTCCGCGGATCAGTCGGGCGGAGCGGCCTTCCCAGAGATCAACGGCAACGTCCAGCGGGCCTCAGGATCGGCCTCGACCAGCATCGACTTGAGAAAGAGGCTCAGCGGTACGGCGAGCAGCGCGCCGAGGGCTCCGATGGCCCACCCCCAGAACACCAGGGAGAGAAAGGTGAGCGTGGCCGAGAGGCCGACCGCATCACCGACGATCCGCGGCTGGATGACCGACTGGACGACGAAGTTGATGACGGTGAAGACGACCACCACGACGATCATCATGCCGACTCCACCGTCGAGCAGGGCGATTAGGGCAGGCGGCACGACCCCGATCACGAAACCGACGTTGGGGATGAAGTTGGTGACGAATGCCAGAACGCCCCAGACGAACGCCCCGGGCACACCGATGATCAGCAAGGCCCCTGCGTCGATGACCGCGACGATGAAACCGAAACCGGCGGAGACCGCCATGTAGCTCCGGGTCCCGCGGGCAAAATTGGCCAGGGCCGCAACCAGGTCGGACTTCCGGTCGCCGAGCGCACCGATGGTCTTCATCGTCGGACCTGCGTCGAACGCGAGGAAGAGCAGCAGGGTGGCTATGAAGAAGAGGTCGGAGAGTACTCCGAGGATGCCACTGAGCAGGCTGGTGGCGATGCCTACCAGGCTGCCGACGTCGATGGCATCACGGATCGCTTTGACCTGGTCGGCGCCGACACCACGGTTCTGCAACCAACCGGTGACGTCGTCGACGTACCCATTGATCTGGGGGTTGTACTCCGGTACCAGCACGGCCAGCCGTCCCACCGAGATGACCAGGGCCAGCGTGACCAGAACCAGGATCAGGTAGATCGAGAGCAGCAGCACCAGTGAGGCTGCCCAGCTCGGCATCTTGTGCTTCACCAGCCACACCCGGAGCGGGTAGACCGTGATGACCAGGACGAGCGCGAGGAAGGCCGGGCCGATGATGCCGCCGGCGCTGCGGATCCCGGCGAGCGCGATCGTCAGCGACGCCAGTCCGACGAGCACGGCTAAGGCGCGTGGGTGGATGCGATCGGTCACGGTGTCTCCTTCGGTCTTCGCGCGTCGAACGTACTGCCGTCTGGACCGCCAGCACATCCGTTTCTGATTCTGTCGGTAGTCGGTGGGAGGGTTCAACAACCGCCCGAGTGCTCCAAAATCGAACGAGAGGCCCTCGTGATGAACCCCCATCCCCCCGCCGAGTCCGACGCAGACCCCCGCCGTTGGAAAGCACTGGCCGTACTGGGTCTCATCCAGTTCATGCTCATCCTCGACGTGACCGTGGTCAACGTGGCTCTCCCCGAGATCAAGACCGACCTCGGGTTCACCCAGTCAGGTCTGTCCTGGGTCGTTAACGGCTACGTCCTGATGGCCGGCGGGCTGCTGCTGCTCGGCGGCAGGGTCGCGGACGTCTTCGGCCGTCGGCGGCTCTTCCTGATCGGCGTCGGTGTGTTCGCCCTCGCCTCGGCGACCTGCGGCTTTGCCCAGAACCCGGAGATGCTGGTGATCTCACGGTTCGCCCAGGGTGTCGGTGAGGCCCTGGCAGCACCGGCGTCACTCGGACTCATCGCGCTGCTGTTCTCCGACCCGTTGGAACGGATGAAGGCGCTCGGGATCTGGGGCGGCATCGCGGGCCTCGGCGGCACCTCGGGCACCGTGATCTCCGGCTTGTTGACCGACCTTGCCTCGTGGCGGTGGATCTTCCTGATCAACGTTCCGGTGGCTGTGGCCGCACTGCTCATCGTTCCAGGTCTCGTCTCGGAGAGTCAGATGAAGCAGGGCAGCAAACGACCCGACTACTGGGGTGCCTTCGTCGGCACTGCTGGCTTGATCGGCGTCGTCGACGGGCTCATCGAGGCGGCCGACCACTCGTGGGGCTCGACCCAGGTGCTGTTACCCCTCCTGGGCGGCCTGACCCTGATCGTGCTGATGCTGGTGATCGAGTCCCGTTCCGAGGCGCCCCTGATTCCGCTCTCGTTCTTCCGCAACCGGACCCGGGTCGTATCGAATTTCACCACGCTGTTCTTCTCGTCGTCGTTCTTCAGCTATTTCTTCCTCCTGACGCTGTACCAGCAGCAGGTGTTGGCGTGGTCGCCGTTGAAGAGCGGTCTCTCCTACCTCCCGTTCGGTCTCAGCATCGGTGCCGGTATCGGGATCGCGACGGCGGTGATGCCGAGACTCGGAGTAAAGCCGGTCCTCGCGGTCGGCTTCTTCGGCACCGGGCTCGGTCTCTTCTTGACCAGCACCATCGGCGTCGACACGACCTACGCCGGTCACATCCTGCCGGGCATGATCGTGCTGGGCTTCTCGGCCGGGATCAGCTTCCCGGCGTTCGGCAACGCCTCTCTCCACGAGGTCACCGGGCAGGACTCCTCGCTGGCGTCGGGCGTCCAGAGCGCGATGCAGCAGATCGGTGGCGCCCTTGGCCTGGCGACCTTGGCGACGCTAGCGATCCGCCATGCCGGGGATCAGGTTGCCGACGGCGTCGATCGAGCGCTTGCCGCTGTCGACGGCACGACGTTGGCTTTCCAGGTGGGCGGGGTTATGTGCGTCGTCGGCGGCATCCTGGTTCTCGCGCTGCTCGAGCACGTGATCGCCGAGCCGCGGAATCCGCTTGCCGAGGAGCTCGAGGCGGCCTAGCCGACCCGATCGAGGCGCACCAGCAGCTCGGCGTGGGCAGTGTGCGGGAACATGTCGTAGAGCCGTGCCCGGACACTACGCAGGTTCGGCATCGCTGCTAGGTCGCGAACCAGGGATTCGGGGTTGCAGCTCGAGTACAAGACGTGCGCGACGTCGGAAGCGTCCAGCCAGGCGGCGAGCTCAGGGCCGATCCCGCGCCGCGGCGGGTTCACAATGACGAGGTCGGGAGGGCGCTGGCTGTTCATCGCGTACTCCGTCGCGTTGTTGGCCACGAACTCCACCGCGACTCCCGCGCGTCCTGCGCTCGTGAGAGCACTGGCGATGGCTTCTGGGCTCGTCTCCACCCCGACCACGTCGCGCCCTGGCGCGGCCGAGTGCAGCGCGAACCCGCCAACACCGCAGTAGAGGTCCCAGACCGAGACCGGGGCGAGCTTGTTGACCCAGTCGGACGCCTCCCGGTAGAGCGCGGCAGCAACGTCCGTGTTCGTCTGGAAGAAGCTCTGCGGCCGTAGAAGCAGGTCGAGTCCGTTGACGCGCATCGTGAGGGCTTCCTGGTCGGTCAGCAGGATTTCCCGCTCGCCCTCCAAGACTGCCTTGTGTTCCGGCTGCAGGTTCACCGAGGCAACGACCAGACCCGGCAGCGCCTCACGCAACCACGGCAGATGCTTGCGGAGCCGGGTCACCGGCTCCTGGGACCGTACGACGAACCGGACCATCAGCTCTTCGGCGGGCGAGGCCGTGACCAGCACGAACTTCAGCTCACCACGCCGGGTCGTGACGTCGTACGGCGTCAGATCGGCGCGGCTGATGAGCTCCGCGATCACCGGAAGTGCGTTCCGGATCGGGGCGACATGGAGTCCGCAATCCCGCAGGTCCACGCCGACCGCGCCCTCGCCGAGGATCCCCAGACTCGATGAGGACGCCGAGCCCGTGACGACCATCTTCGCCTTGTTCCGGAACTCAGCCTCAGAACTTGGGTGCGGTGCATCCCAGACGAGATGCGTCTGGGAGGACAAAACCTCGGCGCAGTGCGTCTGCAAGGTCGCCAACTGGTCGGCGTACGAGCGGGGCAGCCAGGTACAGGACCGGCAACGCCCGGCGTCGTAGTGGTGGCAGTCCATCGCCCCCTAGGCTAGCGCCCGGGAGGCTGGTTCAGCGTTTGCTGGCGCGAACGAGCGCGGCCAGGAGGACGCGGGCGACCAGACCGGCCGCCGCCTTCTCCACTACAGGCACCCGCTCGTCGAGCGAGATCGAGTACTCGATCCGGGTGCCGCCGGAGACCGGCGAGAGGACGACCTCGCCACCGTAGTTCTTGAACGGCACGCCCGCCTTGGCCCGATAGCCCAGGGTGCTGTTCGGGACGTAAGCGACAATTTCCTCGACGATCGCGGGCATCGGCCCGGGTGCACTGATTCGCCGTACCGCACCGAGGCCGTTCCGATCCGGAACGCCTTCGTTGTCCAAGCTGACCTTGAGACCCGGACCCCAGGACGCCATCCCTTCGTGGTCCGCCAGGACGGTCCACACGTGGTCGACAGGTCGCTGGACAGTGGCAGATGCGGTGACGGTGCTCTGGGACATGGTTCTCCTCGGTCGGAAGCGTGCGCCGAACAGTCCCATCCCGGCAGCACCCTGCGCAATGTCGTGGATCACGTAGGGCACTGCACCAGCGCACTACGCTGCGCGGAGACCCCAACCACGGAGGTAGGCCATGCAGCGATCGTTCGCCCTGGTGCTGCTATTCGGTGCCGGCCTGGCCAGCCTCCCTCTGGCAGCGCTCGGCCTCGATTCCGAGGGCAGCGAGAACTGGATCATCCCGGTCCAGCTCGGCGCGATGGCGGTGGTCGGCGCGCTGACCGCCCTGGCGCTGCCCGGCCTGGTGCGAAAAGAGTCCGCTGCCGGTCGCCGGATACTCCTCGGAGCGGTGATCGGCATCGGAATGGCGTTGCTCGGCGTCGTGGTCTTCTTCCTGATCCTGAACGGCTTCAGTGGAGCCTGAGGTTCAGAGGTCCTCGCCGAGGAGCATCCGGCGGTACTCCTGTGGCGTCCATGCCGGGCGGATGTCGTCAGGATTGCTGGTCGATACCCACCCGCGACCAGGCTCCAGTCGCCGTACGACCTTCGCGGGAGCACCCACTGCGACACTGTGGTCGCCGATCTCCCCCCGCACCACGGAGCCGGCGCCGATCACCACGTTCCGGCCGATCTTCGCGCCGGGCAAGATTATCGCTCCGTGGCCGATCCAGGATCCGGCGCCGATCTCGACGGGGTCGGCGAAGCCGAGCTGCAGGCCGATCGGGGTTTCCACGTCCTGGTAGCCGTGGCTGGCGTCGGAGACGAAGATGTCCTGCCCGAACCAGACGTCGTCACCGATCACGATCGACTCGTGCGCGGTCAGGATCACCCGGGCACCAATGACGCAGCGGGCACCGATGACCAGCCCCCTCTCGGGCGCATGCGGGTCGTGCGGCGTGTGGCCGACCGAGAGCACGGCGTACGGACCGATCAGCGTGTCCTCGCCGACGTGGATGGAGCGTGCTCCGAACAACGTCGCGGTCGGATGGTTGATCAGGCTGCCCGCCCCTAGGGTGCCGAACGTGTCCGCCAGGTCGGTACCCGGCCGGATGGAGCCGGCGCGCTGGACCCACTGCCCGAGGGCGAGGACCGTGCGGTTGACGAAGCGAGTGGACCAAGACACGCGCGGAGGTTACCGCTTCGGCACAGGCCGGGCGCGACTGACTGTCCGTGAGGTCTCTATCAACGTCCGACCTGACGTGGCCGCAGGCGTCAAACTTCGCTAGCGCGGAATGAATGCCCAGTAGTCGAGATCGAGCAGCACGCCATCGGCGTACTTGCCGTCGTTTCCGCGCAGGGTCATCGACTCGTCACGGCCGCGAGTCGCGACCAGGCGGAGCCGCAGCGCGCCGACGCTCGGGGCCGATGTCTCGGCAGCCTCCAGGACCTCGGACCAGGCGTAGACAGTGTCGCCCGCGAACGCCGGGGCTGCGTGCGCACCGGCGTTGACGGCAGCGATCAGCTGCGCGTTCGCAAGACCGTTGAAGGAGAGGGCTCGCGCCATCGAGATGATGTGGCCGCCGTAGATCAGTCGGTTGCCGTCTGGGCGGGCCTCGGTGTTGAAGTGCACCTTGGCGGTGTTCTGCCACAGCCGGGTGGCCATCATGTGCTCGGGGTCGGTGAGCGTCACCCCGTCGACATGGTCGATCTTTTCGCCGATCTGGTACGAGCCGAGGCGGTGGGGCTCGCCAGCTTCTGCAAAGTCGTAGTTGCTGAAGTCCAGTCCGGAAGGGAGTACCAGACTGGCCGGTTCGACGACCTTCGCCAAGTCAGGCACCACTGTTTCCGGTGCGGGGGAGCCCTGGTCGCGCTTGTGCACCATCACCCAACGAGCCCAGTCCAGGACGATCTCACCGCGCTGGTTCGTCGCGGTCGAACGGACGTAGACGACGCCGGTCCTACCGTTCGAGTTCTCCTTGAGCCCGATCACCTCGGACTGCGTACGGAGGGTGTCACCCGTCACCACGGGACGATGGAAGCGCAGCTCTGCGTACCCGAGGTTCGCGACCGCATTCAGGGAAACGTCTGGAACCGTCTTGCCGAAGGCGATGTGGAAGGCGATCAGGTCCTCTACCGGCGCCGGGGTCAGCCCGACGGCTGCTGCGAAGGCCGCTGAGGACGGCAGCGCGAACCGGGACGGATAGAGCGAGCCGTACAGCGCGCGGTCGCCGTCGGTGACCGTTCGCGGCGTAGCGTGCTCGATCACCTGCCCGACGGTGAAGTCTTCGAAGAAGTTTCCCGGGTTCGTCTTGCTCATGGGAAGCCATTCTGCCCGGCGCGAAGTGGCCGCCTCCCCGCGGGCCGGCCCTCGAACGCGGATCTGGTGTCAGCCCGCGAGACGACATGCACCCAATATCGGGACAAACTACGTGACGTGGGTCGAACGGTAAAAAATCCAATCCCCCCGAACCTCGGCGGCGAACCCCTTAGTGGCGCGGGTCACAACCGACGCGCCCAACGAAAGGAAAACGCATGTTCACTAGAATCAGGCGCACCGGACCAGCACGGTCGGTGCTTCTCGCCAGCGCCGTCGGGTTGACGGCAGCAGCGGTGCTGGCAGGAGTCGGGCCGAACACGGCCACGGCTTCAAGTCACCGCGAGGCTCCGCTCATCGCGGGTCTTCCGCAGTACGACACCACGGATGTCTATGCGTTCCGAAGCCCGGAACGGACGGACTCCGTCACCCTGATCGCGAACTGGCTGCCGTTCTCGGAGCCGGCAGGTGGGCCGAACTTCTATGCCTTCGCGACCGACGCCCGATACAACATCAAGGTCGACAACAACGGCAACGCGAAGCCGGACATCACCTTCCAGTGGACGTTCAAGAACCACTTCGTGCAGCCGAACTCCTTCTTGTACGCCACCGGAGAGGTCACCTCGATCACCGATCCGAACCTGAACTTCTACCAGACTTACACCCTGATCAAGTACCAGAACAACACCCAGCAGACGCTGGTCAAGAACCGTCGTGTCGTTCCGTCGAACGTCGGCAAGGGGTCGATGCCCGACTACGCGACGCTGCGGAACAAGGGAATCTCGAAGGCCGGCCCTGACGGTGCCTACCGTTCGTTCGTCGGTCAGGCCGAGGACCCGTTCTTCCTCGACCTTCGCGTCTTCGACCTGCTCTACGGTGGCGACTTCTCCGAGGTCGGCGACGACACTCTCGCTGGCTTCAACGTGAACTCGGTGGCTCTTCAGGTCCCGCGGACCGTGCTCGCCCGGGGCAAGAACCCCACGACGAACCCGGTCATCGGCATCTGGTCGACCACTGACCAGCGCGGGGTAAACGGCACCTACAGCCAGGTCTCCCGGCTGGGAATGCCGCTAGTCAACGAGGTCGTCATTCCGCTCAAGGACAAGGACCGGTTCAACGCCTCGGTCCCCTCGGGTGACATCCAGTTCCTCAACTACGTCACCAAGCCCGAGTTGCCGAAGCTGATCGAGAACATTTACCACGTGCCTGCTCCGGCAGAACCGCGTAACGACCTGGTCTCGGTCTTCCTGACCGGCGTCAAGGGAATCAACCAGCCTAAGTCCGTGACGCCCAGCGAACAGCTGAGGTTGAACATGAACACGCCTGTCACCGCAAGTCCCGACAGACTTGGCGTGATCGGTGGCGACTCGCAGGGCTTCCCGAACGGGCGCCGCCTGGCTGACGATGTCGTCGACATCGCGCTCCAGGTCGTCGAGGGCGAGCTGTTGGGTTCGGCGAACAGCCTCGGGGACGCGGTCGACGAGAACGACAAGGGCTTCGGGAGCAAGTTCCCGTACCTGGCCATGCCGTTCAGTGGCAGCGACCCTGCGCCGCACCCGGCCGTAGCTCCTGCCGCAGCGAAGAACCAGTCGCTGATGGAGAAGTCGCTGGATGCGCTCCGTGACGACACTGTCGCTGGTGTTCTGAGTGGGCTCGGTGGTGGAGGGATGCTGCTCGGCGGAATGATGATGTTCCGCTCCAGGCGTCGTTCCAACTCCATGAGCGCGGCCTGACCCGATAGTTCTGTGGTTGGTGGTGCGCCTCCGGGCGCACCACCAGGCACAGAACAAAATAGGGCGACCAAACGAAAAGGACGAAGGCCCGGACCCACATCGTTGGTCCGGGCCTTCGCGATGTCCTGAGACATCACACACGGTCGGGCTGACAGGATTTGAACCTGCGACCCCCTGACCCCCAGTCAGGTGCGCTACCAAGCTGCGCCACAGCCCGCGTGCCTTCGTTGTCACGAGGACCACTGAGGCCTGGGAACCTTATCGCAGCCCAGGTGAGGGTCCGAATCGGGCCAGGTTTCGACAAACTCGATCGGTGTCGTCGGCCGAGTATGCCCTCAGCTTTCAGCGCTTCCGCTTCTCCCGTGGCCGAACCTGAATGTTGATCGGCGTACCCGCGAACCCGAACTCCTCGCGCAGGCGCCTCTCGATGTAGCGCTCGTAGCCGGCGTCGAGCTTGCCGGAGGTGAAGAGTGCGAACGTCGGCGGGGCCGTCTGCGCCTGGGTGCCGAACAGGATCCGGGGTTGTTTACCACCACGGACCGGGTGCGGGTGCTCGGCGACAAGCCGGCCCAGGAAGGAGTTCAGCGCGCCGGTGGAGATGCGGGTTTCCCAGCCACCGAGTGCGGCGTCCAGCGCCGGGATCAGTCGGTCGATGTGCCAACCGGTCCGAGCAGTGATGTTGATCCTGGGGGCCCACTGCACCTGGACCAGCTCACGCTCGTACTCGCGTTCCAGGTAGTAGCGACGCTCGTCGTCGACCAGGTCCCACTTGTTGAAGCAGATCACCAACGCGCGACCGGAGTCGCGGACGGTCTGGATGATTCGCATGTCCTGCTCGGAGATCGATTGGCTACCGTCGATCACCAGGACCGCGACCTCGGCCCGCTCCATCGCGGTCGCGGTGCGCAGAGAGGCGTAGTACTCGTGCCCGGAGGCAGTCTTGACCCGTTTGCGGATGCCGGCGGTGTCGATGAACTTCCAGACGCGGCCACCCAGTTCGACCAGCTCGTCGACCGGGTCCACCGTCGTACCGGACGCGTCGTCGACGACGACCCGCTCCTCCCCCGCCAACTTGTTGAGCAGCGAGGACTTCCCGACGTTCGGTCGGCCGATGATCGCGATCCGGCGCGGCCCACCGACGGGCTCCCCGATGCTCTCTTGCGGAGTCTCGGGCAGCGCCTCCAGGATCGCGTCCAGCATGTCGCCGGAGCCACGCCCGTGCAGCGCGGAGACCGGGTACGGCTCCCCCAGGCCGAGATTCCAGAGCCCGAAAGCCTCGGCCTCGGTGCGCTGGTCGTCGACCTTGTTCGCGGCGAGGATGACCGGGCGACCACTCTTGCGCAGGACCTTCACGACCGCCTCGTCGGCGTCAGTGATTCCAACGGTCGCGTCGACGACGAAGAGCACAGCGTCCGCCAGACCGACCGCGACCTCTGCCTGGGCCGAGATCCGCTCGGCGAGTCCCTCAGCGTCCGGGTTCCAGCCGCCGGTGTCGACAACGGTGAATGCCCGACCGTTCCAGTTCGCGTCGTAGGAGACGCGGTCCCGGGTGACGCCTGGCTTGTCCTCGACCACAGCTTCGCGTCGGCCGATGATCCGGTTGACCAGCGTCGACTTGCCGACGTTCGGACGTCCTACGACGGCCAGGATCGGCGTCCGGACATCCGGCTTGGAGCCCTCGACGGGCCCTTCGTACTCGCTCACTGCAGGTCCCTCGTGTCATCAGTCGTGCTGTTCTCGGCATCCGAGGAATCGGAGTCCGTGTCCGGGATCGGTCCCGGGAGTTCTATGCCGGTGGCCCTGCGGGCCTCGTCGGAAGTGGCGATGATCGCAAGGCGGATCTGCTCGGAGAGGGTGCGGACCTCTGCAGAAAGCCGTGGCCAGTCCTGCTGTTCCACCGCGATCGGCGATCCATACGACAGCACGAAGCGACTGCCGGCGGGAGGAAACGAATTCGTCGATCCCCCGGGCTGGCGAGTGCCGAGGAACGCCAGCGGTACGACGGTGGCACCGGCCGCCATCGCGAGGTAGGCCGCGCCACCCTGGGCACTCTCCAGCAACCCACCGCCACGGGTGCTTTCCGGAAACATCCCGGTGACCCCACCGTCGCGGAGCACGCGGAGGGCGGTCTTGACCGCGCGCGGGTCTACCTGGTCCCGGTTCACCGGGATCTGGCCGGCGCCGGCCAGGAACGCCCCCAGCGGACCGCTGAACAGCTCCCGCTTGGTGAGGGCGTGGACCGGACGCGGCCCGATGATCGCCATCAGCGGGCCGTCGAGGAAGCCGATGTGGTTGGCCGCGACCACGACGGAACCGGTGGCCGGGTGGTGCTGCGCCCCACGTACCTCGACGTCCCAGCGGCGGTTGATCACCGCGGCGAAAGCCGGTCGGAGCCCGTGAAGCATCATCCGGGCCGGGTGCTTGATGTCCGCTGTCCGCGGAAGCGTGCGGTGCGACTCGAGGTGTCCGGCCGTCATGATGTCGCTCGTGCGGCGATCGCCCGGTCGACGATCGCGACCACCTGATCGATCACCTCGTCCAGACTGAACGGCGTGGAGTCCAGGTGCAGCGCGCCTTGGGGAACGATAAGCGGCGCGGCCGCACGGGACGAATCGATCGCGTCCCGGCGCAGCAGGTCCGCCTCGGTAGCCTCGATCGAGGCGCTGCCGTTCTCCGCCGTACGACGGGCCGCACGGGCGGCCGGGTCGGCCGTCAGATAGAGCTTGACGTCGGCCTCGGGCCAGACGACAGAGCCGATGTCGCGGCCCTCGACGACGATGCCACCGTCGGCAAGGGCGTCAGTGATGATCGAGCGCTGGATCTCCAGGAGGCGGCCGCGGACCGCGGGAACTGTCGCTACCGGACTCACGGCTGCGGTCACTTCGGCGGACCTGATCGCAACGGCGACGTCCTCGCCGTCAAGGACGATCGTAGGCTCCAGCGGGTCGGTGCCGGAGACCAGGACGGGAAGCTCTGCCGCGGCAGCGACGGCGACAGCATCGTGGACGTCGATGTTGTGCCGGAGCATCCAGACCGTCATCGCCCGGAACTGTGCTCCGGTGTCCAGGTAGTCCAGGCCCAGCCGCTCAGCAACTCCCCGCGCCGTACTCGACTTCCCGGAGCCCGAGGGTCCGTCCATCGCCACGACGACCGTGTTGCCCACTGCACTGCTCCTGCTCCGCCTCGAAACTGCTCAGCGCCTGCTTTGCGCCGGGAGCAGCCTACCGGTGAGCGGTCCAGTTCCTCGCTTCGAGCGCGCTGCGCAGGCGCTCCGCGGCGCCCGTTTCGACCTGCAGCTCCACCAGACCGGCCGGCCTCCCCGGGTCGTGGTCGATCCGCAGGTCCTCGACGTTGACCCCGATCTCGCCGATGTCGGCGAAGAGCCGGGCGAGCTCGCCCGGGTGGTCGGGTACCAGCACGAAGACCGGTCCGGTCTCCAACGGGGCTCCGCCGTGCTTGCCGGGGATGATCCGCGTGCCGGCATTCCCGCGGGAAAGGATCTCGATCAGGTTCTCTGCGGACGGGCCGTCGACAGCGTCAATCAGCTCGTCCAGCTGTCCGCGCAGGGTCCGCAGCAGATCGCTGACGACTCCCCCGTTGGCGCGGATAATCTGCCCGTACAGGTCAGGGTCGCCGGCAGCGACTCGGGTCACGTCCCGGACGCCCTGGCCTGAAAGCGACAGGTGCTCGGGCGCAGCGTCGGTGAGCTGACCGGCGGCCAGTACTGCCATCAGGTGCGGCAGGTGGGAGGTCCTGGCCACTGCAAGGTCGTGCTCGACCGGCGAGAGCCGGACCGCGACCGCTCCGCAGAGGGTGGCGAGCGCATCGACCAACGCGACGGCGCCGGGGTCGGCGTGCACGTGCGGCGTCACGGCCCAGGGCCGACCGTCGAAAAGGGCCGCGCTGCCAGCAAGCGGCCCGGAACGCTCGTTGCCGGCCATCGGGTGGCTTCCGACGTACCGGGTGAGCATGCTGTCCTCGACCCGGTCCGAGATCTGCCCGAGCGGCTGCGCCTTCACGCTGCCGACGTCGGTGACCACGGCGCCCGTCTCAAGCGCACCCACCACGACTTCTGCAATGTGAACCGGCGGGACCGCCACCACGACCAGTTGCGCCACACCGTTAGCTGGAACAGGCTCGCCCGCACCGAGGCCGACGGCGGTGCGCACGTGCTCCGGGTTCGCATCGCTGAGCCAGACCTGGAGGCCTTGCCGGCGGGCCGCCAGACCGATCGAGGTGCCCAGCAGCCCGGCACCGATGACATGGACCGGGCCGGTGAGAACAGTCTCAGCCATTGTCGGTCTCCGCCGCTGCCTCGTCCGGGAGAGAACGGACCTTCGTCAGGTCCGAGCGCAGGGCGGCGGCACCGTGCAGGTAGACGTGGGTGAGCTCGCTGCGGGCGCGGTCGGTCTCGACATGCGCCATCATCCGGACTACCCGTGGCATCGAGCCCTCGATCTCGAGCTCGCGCGCACAGAGCAGCGGGATCTCGCCGAAGCCCAACCGTCGGGCGGCGTAAGCCGGGAATTCGGCGACCAGGTCGGAGGTCGCGGTGAAGATGACCGAGATGAAATCGTCGACGTCCAGATCGTTGGTCGCCATCACCTCGAGAACCATCTCAGCGACCCGTTCCAGCATTTCCTCGCGGGTGTCAGAGGTCAGCTGGGTGGCTCCGCGCACGGCCCGAACGGACACGTGTTCCTCCTCCGGCAACGCCTACGAATAGGTACTTTCTGAGCCTACGCGATCACAGTCCGGCGGTGTCGAGCAGGGATCCGACCTCGTCGGTGGTGAGCTCCCGCAGAGTTCCGAGGCGGAGGTTGCCGATCTTCACCGGACCGATCGCAGTCCGGGAGAGGTGCTTGACCGGGTGGCCGATCTGGTCGAGCAAGCGTCGGACGATGCGATTGCGACCCTCGTGGATCACCAGTTCGACGATCCCCCGTTCCGCGGTCGACGAGATCACTCGCGCTCGTCGTACCTCGACCGGTCCGTCGTCGAGCGTGACGCCGCCGAGCAGCGTCTTGACGGTGTTCTTGTCCACGGAACCCGCGACTTCGGCGACGTAGGTCTTCTCCACCTCGTACGACGGGTGCGCCAACCGTTGGGCGAAGTCGCCGTCGTTGGTGAGCAACAGCAGCCCGTCGGTGTCCGTATCGAGGCGGCCGACGTGGAAGAGCCGCTCGGGCCGGTCCACGACGTAGTCGGTAAGCGTTGGCCTGCCCTCGGGGTCCGACATCGTCGAGACCACGCCGCGGGGTTTGTTCAGCACCAGGTACACATTCGGGCTGCGCGGGGGCAGTCGCTTACCGGAAACCCGGATGACAGCGGTCGCCGGGTCGACTTTGGTGCCGAGCCGGGTGACGATCTCGCCGTCAACCTCGACCTCGCCCGCGAGCATCAGTTCCTCGCACTTGCGGCGACTGGCAACCCCCGACGTCGCGAGGAGCTTCTGGAGCCGGATCAGGCCCGCGTCGTCGAGATCGGAGGGGACGAGATCCTCAGGGAGATCAGACACCGGCGCCGGGCTCGGTCTCACCGTCGGGCGTGTCCTCGAGCGCGGCGGACGGCGGCGCGACCGCGCCCCCGAAGACTTCGTCATCGAGGTCGAACTCGTCCATGTCCGGCACGAACGGTGCCAGTTCGGGTAGTTCGTCGAGCGAGGTGATACCGATCCGTTCGAGGAAGTACGTCGAGGTCCGGTACAGGTTCGCGCCGGTCTCGTGGTCGCTCCCGGCTTCCTCGACGAGCCCGCGGGTGAGCAACGTCCGCATCACGCCGTCCACGTTCACGCCGCGGATCGCGGAGACCCGACTCCGGCTGACCGGCTGCTTGTACGCGACCACGGCGAGGGTCTCCAGGGCTGCCTGGGTCAGCCGGGCCTGCTGGCCCTCCAGGACGAATCGTTCGACGACCGGGGCGAACTCCTCACGGGTGTAGTAGCGCCAACCACCAGCGACATTGCGCAGCTCGAAGCCTCGCTTCGCCTCGTCGTACTCAGCGGCGAGGTCAGCGAGCGCCTCCAGCACCTCGGTGACCGGGTACCCGACCGCTGTCGCCAGGTTGACCTCGTCCAACGGCTGGTCGGCGACCATCAGGACTGCCTCGAGCGCCGGGCAGAGGTCGGCGAGCGGGATCGAGAGGGACTCCCCCTCGGATTCACGCAGCTCCTCGGCTTCGGTCGGCTCGAACTCCGGCGCCGGGGACTCCTCGAAAGCGTCCGCCGTCGCCTCAGCCTCGTCGATCTGGGTCTCGCTCATTCCTCGTCACTTCCTGGTACGTGGTCCACCGTGTCATCGGGTACGGCGTCACCGACGGACTGCTCGCCCTGAACTTCGTCCAGGGGCAGCGGGGTGCCGTCGAACTCGTCGTTGATCTCGATCTCGTCGTCCTCACCACCGGTCCAGCGCACCGTCAGCTCGCCGAGCGGGGTGATCTGTTCGAACGCGAGTACGCCCTCGCGGAAGAGTTCCAGCAACGCCAGGAAGCGCGCCACTCGCGTCATCGTGTCTGGTGCGTCGACGGCGAGCTTCCGGAAGGTCAACGTCCCGTGCACCCGCAGGCGCTCGACCACCAGATGTGCCTGCTCGCGCACGCTCACCGTGGGGGCATGGATGTGCGCCAGCGATACGCCCTCTGGCTCTGGCTTCGGCTCCAACGCCCGCTGTGCCAGGCCGGCGAACTCCTCCAGCCCCAGGCCGATCAGGACGTCGGGAAGCAAAGTCGCGAACCGCTCGTCCAGACCGACCGCGCGCGGGAACCGAAGCGCCTCCGCGCCGATCCGCCGCTCCAGGACCGAAGCCACGTGTTTGAACGCGCGGTACTGCAGCAGCCGCGCGAAAAGGAGATCGCGGGCCTCCAGGAGAGCGAGGTCCTCCTCGTCCTCGACATCGCCAGATGGAAGCAACCGAGCCGCTTTCAGGTCCAACAGGGTCGAGGCGATCAGGAGGAAGGAGGTCGTCTGCTCGAGGTCCCAGACATCGCCGGCAGCCTTGATGTGAGCGATGAACTCGTCGGTGACCTGGGAGAGCGCCACTTCGGTGACGTCCATCTTGTGCTTGCTGATCAGGCTTAGCAGCAGATCGAACGGCCCCTCGAAGTTCTCCAGACGCACGGCGAACCCGGTGTCGAGTCCCTGTTCGAGACCGGTGTCGAGGACCGCTGAGGTGACCGCACTCATCCGAGCAACCGACGAACGAGCTCGCTGTCGTCGCCGTGTTCCTCGAGGTCGGCCAGGACGATCGCCAAGGCCTCGCGTACCAGGCGGCCGCGGTCGACGGCCAGACCGTGGTGGCGGCGCAGGTCGAGCCGGGCGTGCTCGATCTCGACGAGCTCGTCAGCGGTCACGTAGACCGTCACCTTCTCGTCGTGCCGGACCCGGCCGCTGGACTGGCGGGTGCCGGGTGCCTCGGCCTTGGCAGCCGGTTTCGCGGCAGGGGCTACCCGCTCGGCTACGGCGGCCACCAGGGGCGCACTGTCCTCGTTCTCGTCGCTGGTCGGCCGGAAAAGGTCGTCGGCCGTGGGCAGACTTACGCGTCTTGCCAACGAGCCAGCACCTCCTTGGCCAGCAGCCGGTAGGAGTCTGCACCCTGGGAGTCGGAGGCGTAGCTGGTGATCGGTTCCCCGGCGACCGTCGAGTCGGAGAATTTGACGGTGCGCCGGATCACCGTGTGGAAGACGGTGTCACCCCAAGCCTCGACCAGGCGGGACATCACCTCGCGCCCGTGCAGCGTGCGGCCGTCGAACATGGTGCCCAGGACACCCTCGATCTCCAGACGCGGGTTCAGCCGCTCCCGGACCTTGTCGATAGTGGTCTTGAGCAGGGCCACGCCGCGGAGAGCAAAGTACTCGCACTCCAGCGGCACGATGACTCCGTCGGAGGCCGTCAGCGCGTTGACCGTGAGCAGGCCGAGCGAGGGCTGGCAGTCGATCAGGATGATGTCGTACTTGTCGAGCGCCGGTGCGAGCACCCGCTGGAGGGTCTGCTCGCGGGCCACCTCGTGGACGAGCTGGACCTCGGCGGCCGAGAGATCAATGTTGGAGGGCAACAGGTCCAAGCCTGGCACCCCGGTCGGTACTACGACCTCGGCCAGCTCGACGTCACGCTGCATCAGCAGGTTGTAGATGGTGAGTTCCATCTGATGCGGGTTGAGCCCCAGGCCGACAGAGAGCGATCCTTGCGGGTCGAAATCCACCAGCAGCACCTTGCGACCGTACTCGGCGAACGAGGCACCCAGGTTGATGGTGGTGGTGGTCTTGCCGACCCCGCCCTTCTGGTTGCACATCGAGATGACCCGGGCCTTGGTGCGCGCCCCCACGGGGCCGGGTTCGGGGAAGACCGGCAGCGGGCGTCCGGTCGCTCCGATGACGACCTCGGTACTCTCCTGAGCACCCTCGACGACCTCCACAGCACTCTCCTTGACCTCGGTAGCAGAAGTGTCCAGTGTGGACTCCCCTGCCGACGAATCCCGGAAGGCGGCGTGCTGCAGCACCGTGGCGTCGCCCGGGTGCTCAGACTCTCTCGCGGTCACCGGGTTCCGGATCAGTGGTGGCACCTCGGATGCGCTTGTCTCTCCGCTGTATCCGTCGGCACCAGTCATGGTCCGATTCCCCTTGTCTCGTGGCTTTGCTGGCGCCACCGGCATTTGTCGACTTGACGCCAAGTCGTGCAGTGGGCGCGACTCTAGGCCCGCTGGTGCACACGTCACAAGGTGGATGCGAAGACTCGACGACGTTCGAGGAAATCTGGGGAAACTGTGTGTACGGCGCCCCGCTCAAGTGCACAGCCACTCCCGCGCCTGTGCATAACTCTGTGTGTTCGCAGGCGCTGTTCTCGGGTCAGCTCAGGGCCCGAGGATGGGCTGCTGCATAGACCTCGCGGAGGCTGTCAACGGTGACCAAGGTGTAGACCTGTGTCGTGGTGACCGAGGCATGGCCGAGCAGCTCCTGGACCACCCGGACGTCGGCGCCACCCTCCAACAGATGGGTGGCATAGGAGTGCCGCATCGTGTGCGGCGAGACCTCCGCCTTCACCCCGGCACGCTCGGCCGAACGAACGATTACTGTCCAGGCGCTCTGCCGGGAGAGCCGGCCACCGCGGGCGTTGAGGAACATCGCCGACGTGCCCTGACCACCGGAGACCAGTCCCGGCCGTGCCCGGGTCAGGTAGGCGCCGATCGCCTCACGTGCATAGCGTCCGACCGGGACGATCCTCTCCTTGCCGCCCTTGCCCCGGAGCAGCACGGTCCCCCCGCGTTCCCCGTCACCGAGATCCAGGTCGTCGACAGCGAGCCCGACTGCCTCAGAGATTCTGGCGCCGGTCCCGTAGAGCAATTCGAGCAGGGCGCGGTCGCGCAACGCGAGCGCCGTACCCGGGGCCCCGGCAGCGTCCAGGATCGCCTCGACGTCCGCGAGCGGGAGTGCTTTCGGTAGCCGCTTGGCAGGGCTCGGGGGCCGGACCCCGACCGAGGGGTCGAGCTGGGCCAGTCCGTCCTTCACCGCGAACTTGTGGAACCCGCGCACCGCGACGACCGTCCGACCGGCCGAGGACGCGCTCAGCGGCGGGTGCTCGGAGTCCCCCTCGCGCAGCGCCGTCAGGAACCCGAGCACGGTCTGCTCGGTGATCTCGTCGAGGCCGCTCACCCCCACGGCGTCCAGGTAGCCCAGGTAACGCCGCAGATCGCGTCGATACGAGGTGAGCGTGTTCACCGCCAATCCGCGCTCGACGCCGAGGTGGTCCACGTAGGTTCGGATCGCGCGGACCAGGGCGTCGGGATTCTGGCTCACCTGTGCCGTACCGACTCCCGGCTCCGTCAGCACGGGGCTCCTTCGTGCAGGCCCAGGGCGCTCGCCAGCGGCGTGGAGTCCAGTCCGTGCGCCTCAGCCACCGGCCCGTAGGTGACGTCACCGGCGTGAGCATTGAGCCCGAGGGCGAGCGAGTGGTCCGTGCGGCACGCCTGCTCCCAGCCCTTGTCCGCCAGCGCCACGGCGTACGGGAGGGTCGCGTTGGTGAGCGCGTACGTCGAGGTATTCGGCACCGCACCGGGCATGTTCGCGACACAGTAGAACGTCGAGTTGTGCACCTGGTAAGTCGGGTCCGCGTGAGTCGTCGGCCGGGTGTCCTCGAAGCAGCCGCCCTGGTCGACCGCGATGTCCACGAGCACCGAGCCGGGCTTCATCTCCGCGACCAGGTCGTTGGTGACCAGCTTCGGCGCTTTCGCCCCGGGGATCAGGACCGCCCCGATCACCAGATCGGCCTCCAACACCTGCTGGCGGATCGCCAGCTTGGACGAGGCGAGCCCGTGCACCCGGTTGTTGTAGCGCCAAAAGGACATCCGGAGCTTGTCCAGGTCGGTGTCCAGCAAGGTGACGTCGGCTCCCATGCCGAGTGCGATGTTCGCCGCGTTCTGACCAGAGACGCCGGCACCGATGATGACGACCTTCGCGTTCGCGACGCCGCCGACCCCCCCGAGCAGAACTCCCCGTCCGCCCTGGGCCCGAAGCAGCGAGTGCGCTCCCACCTGGGGCGCCAGGCAGCCAGCCACCTCGGACATCGGGTAGAGCAGCGGCAGCACGCCCGAGGGAAGCTGCACCGTCTCGTAGGCGAGCGCGGTCACCTTGCGGCCGATGAGCTCCTCGGTGAGCTGTTGGTCCGCCGCCAGATGGAGGAAGGTGAAGAGCACGAGCCCCTCCCGCATCCGGTGGTACTCCTCAGCGACCGGCTCCTTGACCTTGAGGACCATCTCCGCCCGGTCCCAGACCTCGTCCGCGTCGGCAAGAAGGGTTGCACCGGCGGCGGCGTACTCCTCGTCATCGATGGAGGAGCCGGCTCCTGCACCGGTCTGCACGAACAGCTCGTGCCCGTGCGCGACGAGCTCGTGGACGCCGACCGGGGTGATCGCCACCCGGTACTCGTGGTTCTTGACTTCCTTCGGTACGCCGACCCTCACCGCGCTCCTCCCACAGACTTGTCGGCACGCCGATGTGCCGGTCTCCCGATCCTAAGCCTGGGCGGGTCCGGTGGACTGGCAGCCGGCGTCGGCCAGAACCCGCAAGGTGTTGCGACAGGTCAGGGCCGCCAGGTCAGAGGCGGACCACCCGCGCTCGGCGAGAGCCTCGAGCAGCCGGGGGTAGCCGGTGACGTCGTTCAAGCCCTCAGGGAGCCATTCGACCCCGTCGTAGTCACCACCGAGGCCGACGTGCTCGATACCCGCCACCTCGCGGACGTGCTCCAGGTGCGCGACCACGTCGGCGACGGTCGAGCGCGGCGGCGGCACCTTCTTCGCCCAGGCCTCGGCGAACGGCTGGTACGCCGTCAGGTCCCGCGCGTCGATGCCAACCGCCCAGGCCGCATCCTGGGCCGCCAGGTCCCAGGCGTGCACCTCCGGAGTGACGAACCAGGGTACGAAGGTAATCATGCAGACCCCCCCGTTCGTCCGCAGGGAGGTGAGCACGTCGTCCGGAACGTTGCGCGGGTGCGGGCACACCGCGCGGGCCGAGGAGTGCGAGAAGATGACCGGCGAGGTGGAGATCTCCAAGGTCTGGCACATCACGTCCGCGCTGACGTGGCTGAGGTCGACCAGCATCCCGATCCGGTTCATCTCGGCGACCACACTGCGTCCGAAGTCGGAGAGCCCCCCGAGCACGGGACGGTCAGTGGCAGAGTCCGCCCAAGCGATGTTGTCGTTGTGCGTCAAGGTCAGGTAGCGCACGCCCAAAGCCTGCATCGATCGCAGCACGGCGAGCGACCCACCGATCTGGTGGCCGCCCTCGGCGCCGAGCAGGGAGGCGATCCGCCCGGAGGCCCATGCCGCTTCGACATCGGCGGCACCGGTGGCCAGTGCCAGTCGGTCGCTGTACCTGGCGATCAACGCGTGCGCTGCGTCGATCTGCTCGAACGTCGCGGTGAGGATCTCCTCGGCCGACAACCGACCGGGCACGTAGACCGACCAGAATTGCGCTCCGACCCCGCCGGCGCGCAGTCGTTGCAGGTCCGTGTGCACGCCGGTGGTGGACAGATCGCCGCCGATGTCGAACTGGTCCCAGTCGTAGCCGTGGTGCTTCCTTGCATGCCAGAGGAGGTCGTTGTGACCGTCGATGACCGGGTTCCGGGCGAGCACGGCCGCCACCAGTGCCCGGGGACCATCACGGTCGTGGCGCTCGACGGGCGTCACAGACGTCCCCGGCCCCTGAGCACGTCGAACGCGAGCACAGCCGTCGCCAGCGGCGCGTCCGCGGCACTGCCGTCGAGCACTGCCTCGAGCAGCGCACCGAAGGGGACCCGTTCCAGGGTCATGTCGGCTTCCTCGTGGTGCGGTTCGAAGTCCCGTGGCACTTCACGCAGGTCGCGGGCCAGGAAGAGCGCGTGCGTCTCGGAGGTGATCCCCGGCGAGGCCCAGGTAGTCATCAGATGGGTCCAGACCCCGGCTTCAAGGCCGGCCTCCTCGCGCAGTTCACGCTGCGCGGCGACCAGCGGGTCCTCACCGGCGACGTCGAGCTTCCCCGCAGGGAGCTCGATCAGCCGCATCTGCGCCGGGTGCCGGTACTGACGCAGGACCACGACCCGCTCGGCATCGTCGACGGCCAGGACGACGACTGCACCGGGGTCCTCCACCACCAGTCGCTTGAACCCCTCCTCGGGATGTCCGGGCCGGTGCACCGTGTCCTGGCGTACGCCGACGACCCAGCCGTCGCGGTGGATCTCGACGGTCTCCGAGACCGGCCAGCTCTGAGCCAGGTCCTTCAGAGGTTCGGCCCTGGTGGGCACCGGGTCGACTCGCTCACTCATCGTCGGTGCGACGTCGCAGCCCGGACTCGTCGATCGGGATCCGCAGCTCGCGCTGACGGGTGATCGCAGCACCGACCAGTCCCGCGAACAACGGGTGCGGCCGGGTCGGACGGGACCGGAGCTCCGGGTGCGCCTGGGTCGAGACGTAGTACGGATGCACATCAGCGGGAAGTTCGACGTACTCGACCAGGTTGTTGTCCGGAGAGGTGCCGGAGAAGACCAGACCGGCCTGCTCGAGCTTGTCACGGTAGGAGTTGTTGACCTCGTAGCGGTGACGGTGCCGCTCCTCCACCTGGGAAGCGCCGTACGCCGCGCGCACGACCGATCCCTCGGCGAGGTTGGCCGGGTAGAGCCCGAGCCGCATGGTTCCGCCCAGGTCACCGGCGCCCTCGACGAAGGCGTGCTGCTCGGCCATCGTGGCGACGACGGGCTCGGCACACTCGGGGTCGAACTCGGTCGAGGCGGCGTCCAGCAGGCCGGCCATGCTGCGGGCGTACTCGATCACCATGCACTGCAGGCCCAGACAGATCCCGAGCGTCGGGATCAGGTTGGTCCGCGCATAGGTGAGTGCGCCGAGCTTGCCGTCGATGCCCCGGATGCCGAAACCCCCCGGTACCAGGACCGCGTCGACGTCGGCGAGTGCCTTCGCGGCACCCTCGTGGGTCTCGCAGAGGTCCGAGGGGATCCAGGAGACGTTCACCTTGGCCTTGTGCGCGAAGCCCCCCGCGCGCAGTGCCTCGACGACCGAGAGATAGGCGTCCGGAAGGTCGATGTACTTCCCGACCAGGCCGACGGTGACCTCCTCGTCGGGGTGGTGCACCCGGTCGAGCAGGTCGTCCCAGAGCGTCCAATCGACATCGCGGAACGGCAGGTTGAGCCGGCGTACGACGTAGGCGTCCAAGCCCTCTTTGTGCAGCACCTTAGGGATGTCGTAGATCGACGGGGCGTCGGCAGCGGTGACCACGGCTTCCTGGTCGACATCGCACATCAGCGAAATCTTCTTCTTGATCCCGTCGGGCAGCTGGCGGTCGGCCCGGCAGACGATCGCATCCGGCTGGATACCGATCGAGCGAAGCGCGGCGACCGAGTGCTGGGTCGGTTTGGTCTTCAGCTCCTGCGAGGGGCCGATCCACGGCACCAGCGAGACGTGCAGGAAGAAGACGTTGTCCCGACCGAGATCGTGCCGGACCTGACGAGCGGCCTCGAGGAACGGCAGCGACTCGATGTCGCCCACGGTCCCACCGATCTCGGTGATGACCACATCGATCGGGTCGCCGTCGGAACTCGTCCCCATGGCGCGGATCCGGTCCTTGATCTCGTTGGTGATGTGCGGGATGACCTGGACGGTGTCGCCAAGGTAGTCCCCGCGGCGCTCCTTGGCGATGACGGTCGAGTAGACCTGACCGGTGGTCACGTTGGCGATCTGGTTCAGGTCGGTGTCGAGGAACCGCTCGTAGTGGCCGACGTCGAGGTCCGTCTCGGCACCGTCGTTGGTCACGAAGACCTCGCCGTGCTGGAACGGGTTCATCGTGCCCGGATCGACATTGAGGTACGGATCGAGCTTCTGCATCGTGACCCGCATGCCGCGGGACTTCAGCAAGCTGCCGAGGCTGGAGGCGGTCAGTCCCTTACCCAGCGAGGAGGCGACGCCGCCGGTGACGAAAACGTGCTTGGTCGGCTGGCTCGGTGCCAAGGCTACTCCCGTGGTCTGGTTCTCAGGTTTGTCGCGGATCCTGCGTGCGGATCCGGCGTGCGAGCTGTGAAACTCGCTTCATCTCCACGGGGTTCAACCCTACCAAGAGAATCGTCCGGCCCTGCCACGACTCTCCCAGTGGGCTAGGCGTTTGCCTACGGAACCGCGGGCACCGCTCCATCCTCGGCCCCAACTCCCCCGTAGGAACCGACTGTTCCGCGAACGCGGGCCGCTAGGGCCAAAACAGCGGAGACCTGTCCGCTCACGAGTTCGACGCTGTCCACAGTGCTGACCAGCTTGGCTGGGGTCCCCTTGCCGCGCAACAGACCAAGGACCCCCGAGCGGCCCGCTGCGGCAGTCGGTCCGGCAACGACGACCCGTGCCTGCTCGGCGTAACCCCGGATGATCGTGGCGAGTACGTCGGTCTCGCCGCTCTCGGTGGCCTGCGGACCGGTGATCACTAGCGTCAGGAAGGCACGACGCGTGACGGCAGCTGCAGTCTCAATCAGCTCTGCGGTCTGGAAGCCCGAGAGGATCCCAAGCGCGGTCTCGTCGTACGACGCGTCCCGATCACGGCCCGAGGAGGGAACTCCGATCGAGCGGGCGAGGAGTACGCCGAACCGCTCGTACCCGCTCCCACCGTCCGGCATCCGCAGGCTCTCCTGGGTGGCCATCTGGCTGGTCAGGGCCGCGACCAGCTGTCTTTCGGACGGTTTGGCGACCGACGCGGAGAGCGGCACGGTGGCGGCTATTTCGCCTCCGGCGGATACGACCAACTTCCGGATGGAGGCAACGGTGGCCGCGTCGGCTCCGGGGAGGCGGACGAGCGCGACCGTACGCCGGGACAGTGCCCCACGAATCAGCAGGCCCGACGTCGCCTCGGCGTACGCCGACCCGAAATCACCGGACCGGGTCAGCTCGGCGATCTCACGATCCCGGTCGGCCAGCTTCTGCTGCTGGGCGGTGAGCGCACGCGCGCGCCTCTCATTGTTCTCCTGCAGCGGACCAGCCCCGAGCGCCACGCCGAGGGCGAGCACGAGGGCGGCCATCGCTGCCCGCAGGACGAAGAGCCGCATCATCCGAGCCCGAACGGAAGGTCGCGCAGGGTGGCCTCCCACCAGTCGTTCCCGATCGGCGTCAGCGCAACCGCGACGGCGAGGACCGCCAGGCCGGCGAGCAGCACCATCACCAACTGCCACGGGCGCACCCGCCCGGTGTAGACGTGGGGTAGGGCATCGGCTTCGACGAGGAGAGAGCCGACCTGGAGGCGCGTCAGCATCACGCTCGCCTGGTCGCTGCGCTTGCGGTCGATGAAGTCCTCGAGGCTAGCGGGGCTGCCGACCGGGACGAGCAACCTCGCGCCGGCACGCTGAGCCATCAAGAGAGCGAGGTCCGGGCCCGCCACGCCGCTCTGGAGCGTGTGCACCGGCAGGTTCAGCTTCTCCAGCTGCCGCCGTGCAGCGTCACCGGAGCCGGTGAGCACGACTTCCCGACAGCGGCCGAGCACATTCTTGCTGATCTCGCCCACACCGCTGAGGACGGCCACGTCCGGCCGGAGCCGACGTCGTACAAGCAGATCGACGCCTGCGTCGACGCCGATCAGCACCGGCTTCTGCTGGCGGATGAAGCCGCGCAGCCGCTTGAGGTCCCGGAGTTGGGCCCCCGGGCCGACCACGACGACCGGTCGGCCCACGATCTCGGCACGCAGTGTCGGCAGACCGGTCCCGTGCAGGACGACCGCTTCCTCCCTGCGCAGGAACTCGCTGGCCGTGTGCGCGAAGCTGTCGAGCTGGGCAGCGAGGCCTTCGCGCGCCTGGTCCATCTGACGAGCGACCTGCTCGGCCGAGATGATCCGTACGTCGAGCGCGACCACTGCCCCGTCGTACAGGGTGGAGCCGTCCAGACGGAGGACGGCGCCGTCGCGGAGCGCCAGCACCCGTTCGTGGTCGGCCTCGAGCAGCAGCACACCTCGTTCGGTGAGGACCTTGGGGCCGAGGTTCGCGAACCTGCCGGAGATGAACTCCGCAGCGTTGACGATCGCGAACGGCTTGGCATCGGCCAGCGTCCGTGCTGTCGTGGCGTCTAGGTCGCGGCGGTCGATGACGACCAGATCCCCCTCGTGGACCCGACCGAGCAGTGTCCGGAGATCGCGGTGGGCGCGGACCGTTACCAGCTGGCCGGGCGGGGAAGGTGCGGTGCCAGGCCGCTTCGGGCTCAGTCGTGGGGTGGGGCTCATAGCAGTTTCATGCTCGCACGAGATGCGCCGGACATGTCGGACCCGAGGCGTTTTCGGCCTGTCTGGGTCTCAGCCGCGCGACGTCCGGGCCTGCTGCGCGACGTCGAGGAGCTCCTGGGCGTGCGCCATCGCCGTCTCGGAGGCCTCCAGGCCCGCCAGCATCCGGGACAGTTCGCGGACCCGGCCCTCGTCGTCGAGAACATCCAGCCCCGAGGTGGTCACCCGGCCGTCGCTGCTCTTCGCCACCACGATGTGCCGGTCCGCGAACGCGGCCACCTGCGGCAGGTGCGTCACCACCAGGACCTGAGCGGTTGCGGCGAGCGCAGCGAGTCGGCGACCGATCTCGACCGCAGCCTTGCCGCCGACCCCGGCGTCGACCTCGTCGAAGACGAGGGTCGGCACCGGGCTAGTGCCGGCGAGCACGACCTCGATCGCGAGCATCACCCGGGACAGCTCGCCGCCGGATGCACCTTTGCTGAGCGGGCGGGCGTCCGAGCCGGTGTTCGCAGCGAGCAAAATCTCGATCTGGTCGACCCCGGTTGCGTTGAATCTCCAGGTCCCACCGTCGATCGCGAGCCCGTCGTCGTCCGGGGTCCGCCCGATCCGGATCTCGACCCGGGCGTGCGGCATCGCCAATGCGAACAGCTCCTCGCTCACCGCCCGGGCGAGAGCATCAGCGGCCCGGCGTCGAGCGTCCGAGAGCGCCTCGGCCAAGTCCGCCAGATCAGCGCGTAACCGGGCTCGATCGGTACGGAGCTCCTCGGCACGGTTCTCAGAGTTCTCCAGTGCCAGGAGACGGGTAGCGGACATCGCCGACCAGGCCAGCACCTCGTCAATCGTCTCGCCGTACTTGCGGGTCAGCCCGGTCAGGGCTGCCCGCCGTGCGGAGACCACAGCCAGGCGGGCCGGGTCGGTCTCCAGCCCGGACGCGTAGGACGCAACGTCTGCCGCGACGTCGGACAAGAGGTAGCTGACCTCAGCGACCCGGTCGGCGAGCCGACCCGCGTCCTCGTCGTACTCGCGCACCGACTCCAGCGCTCGACGCGCAACGCCAGTGGTCCCGAGGGCGTCCGGACTCTCCTCGTCCGAGGAGAGCGCCTCCCGGGCATCCTCCGCGGCCGAGCGCAGCGTGTCCGCGAATCCCAGGCGGGACTCCTCGTGCGCCAGCGCGACGTCCTCCCCCTGCTCGGGCCGGACCGCCTCAATCTCGGCCAGCCCGAGGCGGAGCACATCGGCCTCCCGGGCGCGTTCACGTGCCGCTCCGACGACCTCGGCCAGCTCGGCCTCGACACTCCTGAGCCCGGCATAGCCGACGGCGTAGTCGGATCTGGTCCCGGAGATCGCGGAGCCGGCGAACCCGTCGACTGCGGCGCGCTGGGCCTCGGCCTGGAGCAGCCGGTGCTGATCGGACTGGCCGTGTACGGCGACCAAGTGGTCCGCGACGCCCTGGAGCGCTGACACTGGGACCGAGGCGCCGCCGAGGAACGCCCGCGAACGACCTTCACTGGAGAGCTGCCGGGCCAGGACGAGGGTGCCGTCCTCGACCACGCCGCCGAGATCGTCGGCCAGACGAGCGACTGCTCCATCGGCGTCGACCACAACGATTCCCTCGACACGGGCGGCCTTGGCGCCGGTACGCACCGCGCCGGCATCAGCCCTGGCACCGAGGAGCAAGCCGAGAGCGGTGACCAACATCGTCTTGCCGGCACCGGTCTCGCCAGTCACCACGTTGAGGCCTGGCCCGAGCTCGAGCACCGACTCGTCGATCACCCCGAGCGAGGAGATCCGGATCTCCTCGATCATGCGTCCGCGCTTTCGGCACCGGGATTGCGGCGGCGCTCCGAAGCACCGCGCCAGCCCGTGACAGGAAGGTCGAACTTGGCGACCAGGCGATCCGTGAACGGGGCCTGGTGCAGACGAACCAGACGGACCGGCTTGGTACCGCGTCGTACCTCGATACGCGCACCGGGGGGGAGGTCCACAGTCCGACGACCGTCGCACCAGAGCACACCCGCGCCCTGGGTCTGGGCGAGGACTTCGACCGCGAGCATCGAATCGGGGGCCACGACCATGGGACGGGCGAAGAGCGCGTGAGCGCTGATCGGCACGATCAGGAGCGCCTCGACTCCCGGCCAGACGATCGGGCCGCCGGCGGAGAAGTTGTAAGCCGTCGAACCGGTCGGAGTCGCACAGACGACGCCGTCGCAGCCCCAGCGGCTGAGCGGGCGACCGTCGATCTCCACGACCACCTCCAGCATGCGCTGTCGGGCTGCTTTCTCGACACTGGCCTCGTTAAGTGCCCAGGTCGAGGTGACGAGCTCCTTGCCCTGGTAGACGTCGACGTCGATCGTGAGTCGGTCCTCGGCGGTGTACCGGCGACCTACGATCGCGTCGATGGTCGACTCGATGTCTTCGCTCTCGGCCTCCGCGAGGAATCCGACGTGTCCGAGATTGACACCGAGTAGTGGCGTCCCGGATTCGTGGGTGATCTCGGCGGCACGCAAGATCGTGCCGTCGCCTCCGATCACGACCGCAAGCTCGCACCCGTCCGCGGCGGAGTCCTCGACCACCAGCTCGACACCCTCGGCCGCATCGATGCCGAGCTCCGCGGCCTGATCGGCGAGGACCCGGACGACGAGACCGTGACCGAGCAGAGCCGCCACGACCTGCCGCGCAACGACGACCGCTTCATCCCGTCCGGTGTGCGCGAGCAGGAAGATCCGGCGTACCTGGTCAGAACTCACCGTCACAGCCTCTCACCAGCGCCCTCCTCGGCGCTGGAGCGGCTCACCTCTGTGGAGATCTCGGTTGCGCCGATCGTTGCGGGTCCTGAGCGAAGCCAGAGGAAGTACTCGATGTTGCCGGACGGTCCCGGCAGCGGGCTGGCGGCCACCCCGACCGCGCCCCAACCTTTGCCCGCAGCGTCCTGGGCAACCTGCAGCACGGCGTCTCGTCGGTGCGCCGGGTCACGTACGACGCCGCCCTTGCCGAGCCGATCCTTGCCGACCTCGAACTGCGGCTTCACCATCAAGGCCAGGTCGCCGTCCGGGCGGGTGACCGAGATCAATGCGTCGAGGACGAGTCGCAAGGAGATGAACGAGAGGTCGCCGACCACGACGTCGACCGGTCCCCCGATCAGCTCTGAGGTCAGATCGCGGATGTTCGTCCGGTCGTGGACGGCCACGCGCTCGTCGGACTGCAACGACCAGGCGAGCTGCCCGTAGCCGACGTCGACGGCCACCACCTCTGCCGCACCGGAGCGCAGCAAGACATCGGTGAATCCTCCGGTCGAAGCGCCGGCGTCGAGGCAGCGCCTTCCAGCGAACGAGAGCCCGGCCGGTGCAAAGGCGGCGATCGCGCCCGCCAGCTTGTGGCCGCCCCGGCTGACGTAGTCGGGCCTGTCGGGATCCGCGCGCACGACAAGATCGGCGTCGGTGGTGACAGAGGTCGCCGGCTTGGAGGCCCGCTGCCCCTGCACCGTGACCCGGCCGGCCGCGATCAGCTCAGCTGCCTGGTCCCGCGAACGGGCCATACCGCGTCGTACGAGCTCGGCGTCCAGGCGGAGCCGGCGGGGAGGCACGCGGTCGCTTCAGCTCTGGTCGTCGCCGGCGCCGGAGAGGGTGCGGCGGAGCTCTTCGTGGGCCTGCTCGAAGGCCGCGACGTGCTCGTCGACCGGGCGGTCGTCCAGCGCGTTCAACGACCGGAGTACCTCGTCGACTGCCGGATGGCCGGTCTCGACAGGTTCCATCGAGCGTGCCGCGGTCTCCTCGTCGGTGTCGGTCAGGATGTCGCGGGTTTCAGGGTCGACCTCAGGGCCGGCTTCGGGACCGATCTCGGTGCCTGGCACGACGTCTTCGTTCGCGACGTCGAGATGGGTCTCGTCTGGGGGCAGATCGGTCATGGCACAACGCTACCGGGGATCGCGTTCGCCGTAACGGCTGGCTGTCCTGAGTGATCGAGATACGTCCAGAGCGCGACCGCGACGGCCTGCCACCAGTCGTGCAGGTCTCCCCTGCCGGCAACGACCAGGCGCCCCTCGGTGACCTGCACAGACCACCCCGCGACGGGCACGCCGGTGGGGAGCCCGCTGATCCGGTGCATCGCGCGGACCAGGCAGCCAGCGTGCGCCCCCACGTACGTCGGGCGCGAAACCGGCGCCAACGCGGCCAGGTCTGCGAGCGTGGTCACTCCGCTCATCACCAGCAAGCTGTCCCAGCCGACGGCACGGGCGCCTTCGATGTCAGTGTCGATCCGGTCACCGACTACCAGCGGGCGCTCGCCCCCGACCCGCTGGAGAGTCTCCTCGAACAGCGGCGGCTGCGGTTTGCCTGCCACCACCGGCGAGCGTCCGGCGTACTTGGCTACCAGGTTGACCAGAGTGCCGTTGCCGGGGCCGGGACCGCGTTCTGTCGGTACCGTGAGGTCCATGTTGCTGGCGACCCACGGGACGCCCTCGCGGACCAGGATCGCCCCGTCGATCACCTGCCGCCACGGGATATCCGGCTCGTAACCCTGGACCACAGCCACCGGGGCGTCGGTGAAGCTGGTAACCGGCACCAGCTCGCGCTCCTTCAAGGCCTCATGGAGCCCCGGCCCACCGATCACGTAGACCGGCGACCCGGCCGGGACGGTTCGCGCCAAGACCCGCGCCGCGGCCTGGGCGCTGGTGACGACGTCTGCATCGGCGGCGTCGATGCCCAGCCGCCGCAGGTGCTCGCCGACAGCGTGCGGCGGACGCGAGGCGTTGTTGGTGACGAATGCTAGGTGCATGCCGGCATCCTGAGCTGCAGTGATTCCGACGACGGCGCCTTCCACGGCTCGGCTGCCGATGTAGACGACTCCGTCGAGATCGAGAACCGCGACGTCGTACGTCGCGCACAGTGGATGAGCGGCAGTGCCGGTCATGCTCAACCCTTGTTCTGGCTGCGCTCGACCTCTAGTGCCCGGGCCCCCGCGTCGGTGATCTCGTCGACATCGCAGGCCTCGGTGCGGTGGAACCACTCGAGAGCGTCGTCGGTCCGACCCGCGGCCAGCAGAGTCTCGGCGTAGGCGTACCGGAGCCGAGCGACCCACGGCGCACGCGAGCGCGAGTTCAGCGCACCGTTCTCCAGGGTCCTCAGGGCAGCATCGAGCTCGCCGCGATCACGGCGCGCGCCGGCCTCGACAATCTGAACCTCGGCAAGGAGCGGCGCGGCAAACTTGTCACGGGGAGTGTTCTTGAGCAGCGTCAGGGCCCGGTCTGGGCGCCCGAGCGCCCGCTCGCAATCAGCCATGATCGCCACGTAGTCGTGGGCGCCGTTCATCCGTTTGGCCGAGCGCAGCTCCGCGAGAGCCTCGGAATACTCCCCTGCCGCATAGGCGGCCTCGCCGACGGCCTCCCGAACCACAGCCAACCGTCCGGCGCGTCCGCGCGCAGCCAACGTGTGCTGGTAGGCGACCTTGGGGTCGGACTCGAGGAGCTCACCAGCAGCCACGAGGTGCCGCGCTACCCGGAGCATCAACTTTTCGGGCAGCGACTTCAGCTGGTCCTGGATCGAACGGTCCAACTCCTTGCCCGTGATCCACTCGGCGATCTCCGGGCCGTCGTACTTTGCCTGGTCCGCGGTCCGCTCCACGTCCGTACGTCGCGGACGCCGGTCGTCGCGATCTTCGCTCCGGTCACGGCTGAACGGCCGCCCTTCACTCGAGCGCGAAGGACCGCCCCGGTTGTCATCCCGCTTGGCGTACGGCTTGTCACCGGACTTGCGATAAGCCTTGTCGCCCGAGGACTTGCTGTACGGCTTGTTCGCCGGCGCACCACTGGTGCGCGAAGGGCGCCCGGAACCGCCGGCGTCCCCGGGCGCGCTGGAGCGCCCGGCTCCGCCAGAAGCAGGACGGGAGGTGGAACTGGAACTGGGCCGACCCGAGCTGGGCCTGCCGGAACCTGCACGTCCGCCGTCGCTCCGTCCGCTCCCGCTCGATGCGGGTCGGGACTTCCTGGGCTGGCGATCGTCTGCCACGGTTCCTCCTGTTAAAGGTGCAATACGGCGTACAAAAGGCGTAAGGGCCGCCCCCGGAGGGGCGACCCTTACTAAAGTATGTCCGGCGACGTCCTACTCTCCCACAACCTCCCGGTTGCAGTACCATCGGCGCTGAACGGCTTAACTTCCAGGTTCGGAATGGAGCTGGGTGTTTCCCGTTCGCTATGGCCGCCGAAACTCTATGGAGTTGTTAATCAGCCTATAGACAGCCTTTTACAGCTGGTTCTAGGTTCCCGACCGTAACTCGGGAACCACACAGTGGACGCGCAACATCTTTGAGGGACAAGCCCTCGGCCTATTAGTACCGGTCGGCTAGGCATTACTGCTTTACACCTCCGGCCTATCAACCCAGTCGTCTACTGGGGGCCTTACCCGGTTAACCCGGTGGGAAACCTCATCTTGAAACGTGCTTCCCGCTTAGATGCTTTCAGCGGTTATCACTTCC
>JBKJHO010000006.1:0-117983 GCA_046598915.1 Marmoricola sp.
CGGCGAGCTCCTGCTCGCGTCGCTGATCCAGGGTCTGGTCCGGGGCATCCGACGCGGTGCATCCGCGTCGGGTCTGGCGCTGGGTTTCCACCAGGCGCTGGCAGACGCCACCGCCCGGCTGGTCGCAGGGCTGGCGACCCGGGAAGGCGTCGACACCGTCGGACTCACTGGCGGTTGTTTCCAGAACCGACTTCTTACAGCACAGCTGAGTGAAGCTTTGCGGGACGCGGGGCTCCGGGTGCTCACGCACCAGCTAGTTCCTCCCAACGACGGTGGTCTGTCGTTGGGTCAGGCGGTCATCGGCCGAGCAAGGGCGACTGCGTACCACGATCGACGAGGAGACTGACATGTGTCTGGGCATCTCTGGACGAGTATCCAAGGCTTTCAAGGCCCTCACATGATGCCGCAGGACCGTCTGCTGTTCTACGCTCTCGACCCCATGGCGAGATTGGTCGGGGTGCGGCGATGACCGCTGCGAGCCACCCGGTCGAGCTGATCGGTCAGGAGATGTCGACGGATCTGGCGGCGGCGTCGCTGGCGCTCGCGCGGCGGTTCCATGCCGGGGCCACGCTGTGGGTGCTCTCACCTGAGTGGGAACCACACGCCCATCACGTCACCGTCGAGTTCGTCCACCCGGTGATCATGGGCAAGCATGCCCTGCCAGCCTTCGCCCTCACGGGTCCCGACGCCGTGGCGCAGGCCAGGGTGGCTGCGCGTCCCGGCGACGTGATCCTGGCGGTGGCCTCCGCCGACGACGTGAAGATCCAGGACGTCATGCGACGCGCTCCCGCCTGGGGAGCCGAGACGATCTGGATCGGGTTCGGGCCACGTCCGACGCCCGGGAGTGCCGACCACGTTCTGTGGGTCGAGTCCGACGATCCCATGGCCGCGGCGACGGGGCGGTTCGTCCTGCTGTACCACCTGCTCTGGGAGCTGACCCACGTCTGCTTCGAGCACCCCGGCCTGCTCACCGTCCCCGAGCCCGAGTGCACCGACGAGGTCTGCATCACCTGCAGCGACGAAGGTCGGCTCGCGGAAGTGGTGGAACCGCCCGAGGCCCCGTTCGAACCGGCGCTGGTCCGATTGGCGACCGGCGAGGAAGAGGTGGACGTCTCGATCGTCGGTGACGTGCGATCGGGCGACCTGATCATCGTGCACGCGGGTTCCGCGCTGACCCGGCTGGAGGACCCGTCATGAGCAAGGAGGACACCGGGTTCCTGTACCCGTTCATCGAGGCCGAGGAGACCGACTCCCAAGCGCTGCTGACCGACTTGGCCGAGTCGGCGCGTGGCAAGGCCGAGGTCTCCCGACTGCTGCAGCGCTCCTCGCTCGAACGGATGGGCACCGACATCGTGACGGCCGGTCAGCGGATGGGGGAGCGGTTCCTGGCGGGAGGTCGGCTGTACACCTTCGGGAACGGCGGCTCGTCGACCGACGCCTCCACCCTGGCCGGGCTGTTCTGCAACCCGGCGTACGGGCGGGCGGTCCCGGCCTGGTCGCTGACCGACGACCAGGCAGTCGTGACAGCGCTGGGAAACGACGTCGGCTTCGAGCTGATCTTCAGCCGCCAGATCATCGCGCACGCGACCGGCACCGACATCGCTGCGGCGCTGTCCACGAGCGGCAACTCCGCCGACCTGATCCGCGGCCTGTCCGAGGCTAAGAAGCGCGGCTTGATGACGATCGGTTTCGCCGGGTACGACGGCGGACAGATGGCGGCGAGCAACGAGATCGACTTCTGTTTCACGGTCGACTCCCAGAGCATCCACCGGATCCAGGAATCGCACGCGCTGATCGGCTACCAGCTCTGGGTCGCCGCCCAGCACACCATGCAGGAGCTCCGACGAGAACAGCGCGTCAAGGCGCGGCAAGGAGATGCCCGATGACCACGACACGTGAGCTCCAGGTCCTCACCCGGATCGAGGCGTTCCGGCAACGGCGGCCGCGGATGCTCGAGGACGTGATCACCCTCGCCCACGGCGCCGGTGGCAAGTCCTCGGCTGCGCTGACCGACGCGGTCTTCATGGAGGCGTTCCGGAACCCGACGCTGGAATCGCTGGGGGACGCCGCTCTGCTGCGCCTCCCGAGCGGGGAACGGCTCGCTTTCTCGACCGACTCCTACGTCGTCCAGCCGATGCAGTTCCCCGGCGGTTCGATCGGCCATCTCGCGGTACACGGAACCGTGAACGACCTTGCTGTCTCGGGCGCGGTGCCGGCCTGGCTGTCCGCAGGATTCGTGATCGAGGAGGGCCTCGACATCGGTCTACTCAAGGAGATCGTCGCCGACATGTCCCAGGCTGCCGCGCTTGCTGGCGTCGAGATCGTCACCGGTGACACCAAGGTCGTTCCGCGCGGAGCGGCCGATGGGCTCTTCATCAACACCGCAGGAGTCGGGGTCGTCCCTGCCGGGCGTGAGCTCGGCGCCGATAAGGTGCAGGTGCGCGATCGAGTCCTGCTGTCGGGAACGATGGGCGACCACGGGATGGCGGTGATGCTCGCGCGCGGCGAGCTGAACATCGAAGCCGACATCATGAGCGACACCGCAGCACTCAACGGTTTGATCGAAGACCTGTTGAAGGCTGCTCCGAACACCCGCTGGATGCGGGATGCCACCCGGGGCGGTGTCGGAACGGTCTGCAACGAGCTGGCGAAGGCGACCAACCTCGGGGTGATCCTCGAGGAGTCTCGTCTGCCGATCCGGCCGATGGTCGGGGGCGCCTGTGACTTGCTCGGGATCGACCCGCTGTACGTCGCCAACGAGGGCAAGTTCCTCGCCGTGGTACCGCCCGACGAGGCAGAAGCCGCGCTCGCGGCGATGCATGCTCACGAGCTCGGGCAGGAGGCCGCGGTGATCGCCGAGGTCGTCGCCGAGCCGGCTGGGATTGTCGCCCTCCGAACGCCGTTCGGTGGCAGCCGGATCGTCGACATGCTCGTCGGGGACCCGCTCCCACGGATCTGCTGAAGCCACCTCACCCGCCACCAATCAGGAAGGAGCAACAAACCATGTGCCTAGGAATCCCCGGCCAGGTCGTTGCCACCGTCGATGCGGAGAACTACCTGGCCAAGGTCGACGTGTCCGGCGTACGGCGGACCATCAGCGTGCGGCTGCTCGCGGACACCGGCCTGAAGGAAGGCGACTGGGTGCTCGTCCACGTCGGGTTCGCGATGGCGAAGATCGATGAGGACGAAGCCCGGATGACGCTCGACCAGCTGCAGAAAATGGGCAAGGACTACACCGACGAGCTCACTCAATTCAGTTCGACATCACTCTGAGCCGACCGAAAGAGGAGGAACGTCATGAAGTTCGTTGACGAGTTCCGCGACCCGAGCGCGGCCCGCGCTCTGATCAGCAAGATCACCGACCTTGCCGGCGACGATCACTTCAAGTTCATGGAGGTGTGCGGCGGCCACACCCACACGATCTACCGGCACGGCCTGGAGCACATCCTGCCGCCGAGCATCGAGCTGGTGCACGGCCCGGGCTGCCCGGTCTGCGTGATCCCGATGGGCCGGATCGACGACGCCATCTGGCTGGCCGAGCAACCGGGGGTCATCTTCACCACCTTCGGCGACATGATGCGGGTCCCGGGCTCCACCGGGAGTCTGCTGGACGCCAAGGCCCGCGGCGCCGACTGCCGGTTCGTCTACTCCCCATTGGATGCTCTCAAGATCGCCTTGGAGAACCCCGACAAGCACGTCGTCTTCTTCGCCGTCGGTTTCGAGACCACCGCTCCGTCGACCGCGGTGACCCTGGTACGGGCCAAGCAGCTCGGCGTGGAGAACTTCACCGTCTTCGCCAACCACGTCACGATCGTGCCGCCGATCAAGGCGATCCTCGACTCACCCGATCTGCGGCTGGACGGCTTCCTGGGGCCAGGCCACGTGTCCACCGTCGTCGGCATCCGCCCGTACCGCTTCGTCGCGGAGACCTATGGAAAGCCCATCGTGGTGGCAGGGTTCGAGCCGCTCGACATCCTGCAGACGGTGCAGATGTTGCTCCAGCAGATCCGCGAGGGTCGCTGCGAGGTCGAGAACCAGTACTCGCGCGTCGTACGAGACGACGGCAACCCGCAAGCGCTGAAGCTGCTGGCCGAAACCATGGAACTCCGCCCGCACTTCGAGTGGCGCGGCCTCGGCTTCATCTCGCAGAGTGCGCTGAAGGTGCACAGCGACTATGCCCAGTGGGACTCCGAGGAACGGTTCTCGATGCCAGGGATCCGGGTCGCGGACCCCAAGGCGTGCCAGTGCGGCGAGGTGCTCAAGGGCGTCATCAAGCCGTGGGAGTGCAAGGTTTTCGGGACCGCGTGTACGCCGGAGACTCCGATCGGCACCTGCATGGTCTCGCCCGAAGGCGCCTGCGCGGCCTACTACAACTTTGGCAGGCTGCACCGGGAGACAGCCGTTCTCGTCGGTCAGCGCGAGAGCCTGTGAACGATCCGGGGGAGCGGTTGTTCGCTCGCTACGCACACGCGCCGAATGCGCTGGGCTACTGCGGACCAGCCGCTGCCTCGGCGTTGCAGCGGGTCGCTTGCGGACATCCGGACAGTGTTGATGTGCCTGCCCTGGCGCAGCAGTTCTCCGGTGCATGGCCCTACCAACAGCTGATTGCCGAAGCCGCCCAGGCGCTGGGCCACGAAGTGGACGTTCTTTCCGAGGAAGTCGGGCGTGCGTACTGGACCGGCAACGCGCTCACGGCCGATATCGACGCGCTTGCCTACGGCCGGGCACTGATCGCGCGGTTCAACACCCAGGCCGGACACTACTGGCAGCACCTGACTGATGAACTTCTCCCGGAGGTCACCCCGACTCACGCCTTCCACGTACTGGGCGTCTATCCCTGGACTCGACTGCTGGCCACCGGGTTGCCGGAGCCGCTGCACGTCCTTGACTCCTGTCGGATCCGAGCCGGACGCGTGGTCGAGGTCCGAGAGAGCGACCTGGTCGTTGAGATCGACACCTTGGAGTGGGACGGTGTTGCGCTGACTCTGAGCGCGAGCCGACCAGAAACGGTCGAACACAGAACCGAGGACGGCTATTTCGCCCCGGGCCTGCTACCCGGTGACCTCGTTGCCGTGCACTGGAGCTTCGCCTGTGACCAGCTGACCGAGATCGAGGCAGCGGAATTGAACCGGGTCACGAACGCGCAAATCGAGATGACAAACGTCCGCCTTGCCACCTTCTGAGGCTCGGGGTCAGCTGGCTTGGATTGGGATGGTGATGGAGCTGGAGCCCGCAACACCGGTCGTTGTAGTGATGTCTACGGTGATTTCAGTGGTGCCCGGTGGCAATGTTTCGGGGAATGACAGGGTTGAGGTGTCTTCTTCTTTGAACGAGTAGGTCAGGGTTCCGAGGTTGTGGCTGCCCGCGGTTGCGGTCGCGGACCCGGCGCAGCCGTCACTGCCGGTTCCGCAGGTCACGTTGATCGCGACGTGTCCTTGGGCGTCCGGGGTGAGGCTAGTACTCGTCACGTTGAAGACCGAGGGGAACAGCACTTCGGTCGGGGTGTTGTCGCCGTTGGGGTCGAAGCAGCTATCGAACTCAAAGGCCGGATTGGTGACTTCCTTGCCGCGGGTATCGGTGATGGTCAAGAAGCCGGTCAGCTTGGTTTGCCCGGCTGCAGTGAAGCAGTCGTTGGAGTGCACGTTGACGTCAAACTTTCCGTACCCTTCCTTGGGCATCGGGTTGTTCGGGTCGGTCCACTTCATGAGGCAGATCCAGTCGCCTCCGGGGCCAACGTCGGCGACGTCGGGACCGTGTTTGTCGCACATGGCTGTCGCGCCCAGTGATGCCACGGTCACGTTCGGATGTCCGAGTAGCCGGGCTTGGTTGAGGTAGACGTTGGCGAAGGCTGCTGGCAGGGCCCGTTCCAGGCGAGCGCGGGTCACGGTGCTCCCGCCGCCATGGGCAACGACTGCTGTACCGAGCCCGACGATGACGGCCAGGGAGGTCAGGATGATGAAGATAGTTCGACGCATCGGATTCAGCCTCCAGTGATGTCGCGTCGGCGAAGCAGGACGAACGCAGTCGTCAGGGAGATCAGACTCCAGGCGCCGCTGACTAGTAATCCTTCGACGAGGGGGCCGGTGAACCGCGGTTCGGCCAGCAGCCCGTGCCATGCCTCGAAGGACGTGCTCAAGAGGAAGGGCCGAATGGTCTCGATACCACCCAGAGAGCCGACCAGACCCATGACCATTCCCAGCACGACTGGGGTGGCGATGCCGACTGCAGGGTTGCGGGACCAGATCGAGAGCAGGATCGACACGCAGGTGAAGCCGAGAACAGGTGCGAGCATGCTGGCCCAGCTTGCGGTGACCAGTTGGACCGCGGTGTGCGCGGGGATGGTCTGTCCGGTCAAGCCATTCAGTGGTTGATGTCCCACGATGAGCAGGCTTGAGACGATGGTGGAGGCCGCGAGCAGGCTGAGCATGAGTACGGCGAATCCGGCCGCGGTGATGGTCTTGGCCCAGAACAGCTTCGATCGGCTTGCCGACCGCGTCAACACTGTCTTCCACGTGCCGTGGGCATCTTCGCTGGCGAAGACGTCACCCGCGACGATCGCGGTTAACAAGGGCAGCACCCATTGGGAGGCGAACCCGAGAACCAGCAAGGTCAGCGCGAACCCGTTGTCGGGTGCGAACCGGCCGAACAACGTGTCCTTGGGCGGGCGCGTCTGGCTGTTCAGGATGACCACGATCGGGATCGGCGCCAGGAACGCGCCGAGGAGTACCGCCCGGGCGCGGTGCTGGGCCCGGAGCTTGCGGACCTCCCAACGTAGGACCGGGAACAGGCCGGGGCGACCTGTCCGGAGCGGCGCGGCGAGGTGAGTGCCGGTGGGTTCGCCTCGGACGATGGTCATTGCGAGGCCTCCTGCGCTGTGGTGAGTTCGCCGTAGTGGTCTCCGACGTGGTCGTCAGTGAGCATGAAGAAGAGTTCCTCCAAGGGGGTCCGGGTCTGGACGAATCCGAGCAGATCGATGTCAGAGCGCACCACTGCGCCGACGTAGGCCGAGACTGCGTGACGTGGTCCGGTCACCACCAGGGCTGCTCCCGGGTCTCGAGCGACAGTGACGTCCGGATGATCGGCGGCGAGATCGAGCGCACCAGCGTCGTCGGTGGTCTCCAGGACATGCCCTGGGTCGGGTGCCATCGCGCGCAGGTCGGCGATCGTGCCGTGGAACGCGACCGTGCCGCGCCGCATAATGGTGACGTTGTCGCAGATCTCTTCGACCTCGTCCATGTGGTGAGAGCTCAGCAGGACCGTCAGACCGCTGGAGGCGAGGCGCTTGACCAGCGCCCGCATGTCTCGGATGCCGGCGGGGTCGAGACCGTTCGCCGGTTCGTCGAGTACCAGCAACTTGGGCTCTCTGAGCAAGCTGGCAGCGACGCCGAGGCGCTGCCGCATGCCGTAGGAGTAGCCGCCGACCTTGTGATCAGCCCGGTCGACCAGGTCGACCACCGCCAGCGTCTCTTCGAGGAGACCGGGTCGGATGCCACCATCGAGGAGAGCGAGACCTTCGAGGTTCTGACGTCCGGTCAGGTACGGGTAGAACTTGGGGCTCTCGATGAAGCCTGCGACTCCGTCGAGGGTTCTGACGCCGTCTTCGTCCCAGGTCCGACCGAAGACTCGGACGGTGCCGGCATCAGGGTGGATGAGTCCGAACAGCATGCGCAGAAAGGTGGTCTTGCCGGCTCCGTTTGGTCCCAGGACGCCGTAGACCTCACCAGCTGCCACCTGGATCGAGATGTCGTCAACTGCGCGCATAGACCCGAAGGTCTTGACGAGTCCGGTCGCATCGACCGCGAGAAGTTCGCTCATGTCGACAACGCTAGGAGTCCAACATGAAATGAACATGACTCCGAGAGTCGTCAGGCCTTGGTGGTCTCGCCCAGTATGCGTTCGAGCGGCCGGGGGTCGCTGGGTCATGCCTCGGGAGGCAACTCACCCGGCACCCGGCGTGCAGCAAAACGCAGGAGCAGGACGACTGCACCAACATCATCAAGCGGACCCATCACCGGCAGGAACGCTGGGCAGCAGATCGATGGGCGAACAGCATCAGGAGGACACAACTGAGCACCCACAACCCGAACACGATTGCGGCGATCGCCAGCAAATGCGTCACGCCCTCGTCTTCGGGAGAGCGCACAACCAATCGCGCCAAGAGGATCACCGCGACCGTCTGGGCGAATGGGGTACCTAGACTCGGGCCATGCGCGTTGTGGTCATCGACGATCAACCCAGGATGGTCGAACTCGTCACGAGCTACCTCGAAGAGAGCGGTGTGCGTGCTACCGGCTGTTACGACGGGGAATCTGGACTCCTCGCGGTCGCCGAGCACCAGCCCGATGCTGTCGTGCTCGACCTGATGCTCCCGGGCCTGACCGGGACCGGCGTCTGTCGGGCACTGCGAGCTGCTGGCAACGATGTGCCGATCCTCATGCTCACGGCGCGTGGCGAAGTCAGCGAACGCGTCGCCGGGCTTGAAGCTGGCGCTGATGACTACCTGGTCAAACCGTTCGCCCTCGAGGAACTGCACGCACGCCTGCGAGCCATCGTCCGCCGCCGCGACGACCCCGCGTCCTCGATGCTCGTTGCCGGCGACGTCACACTCGACCTCGGCACCCGCCGTGTTCAGGTCGCAGACTCTGAGGTGAGCCTGGGGCGTCGCGAGTTCGAGATGCTCACCATCTTGATGGACCCGCCCGGTCGAGTCGTGTCCAAGGAACGGCTTCTCGAAGAAGTCTGGGATGGCGACCTGGACCTGCGCAGCAACACCATCGATGTTTTCATCTTCCGTCTTCGCGGCCACCTGCGACCCTCGCAACACATCTCGCTCACCACGATGCGATCGATCGGCTACCGACTCGACATCCGCCCATGAGAGGCCTGTGGGTCCGGTTCCTTCCCCGAGCACCCATCCGGGCCCGCATCGTCGCCGCGGTCGTGGCTGCCATGTCCGTTGTACTGCTGACCGCGGGCGGGTTCGTCTACTGGCGCGTCAGCTTCGCTCTCGACCGGCAGCTCAACCAGGACCTGGAGACGTACGCCGACGCGGTCTCACAACAGGTTCAAGCCGGCACTCCGATAACCACGAACAACCCCGACGAGGTGTCGCAGATCTTTGCCACCGATGGAACATTGATCGATCAGAGCGCGATCGGCATCAGGCCACTCCTGTCCGCGAGCCAGATTGCTGCCGCGACCCAGGCCCCACGTCGTCTTGACATCGGCCCCCTGCTTCCCCCAGCCACGGAGCCCTATCGGGTGCGCTACTTCACCGTCGACGCAAAGGAAGGCCCGGCCGTCGTGGCCGCTGCCATCAGCCGACGAAACCACGACGAAGCCCTCCGCGAACTCCTCGGCCAACTCGCCCTCGCCGACCTCGCCACGATCATCGCCGCCGGCCTCGTCGGCTGGACCGCGATGCGGGCGGCATTTGGCCCCGTCGAGAGCTACCGCCGCGCCGCCGCAGCTGCCGGAGGAGACCCCAGCCGACGCCTCCCCGTCGATCAAGACCGAGACGACGAACTGACCCGGCTGGGGACCACCTTCAACACGTTGCTCGCCGAGATCGAGCAGTCTCAGATTCGCGAACGCCAGTTCCTCGCAGATGCCTCCCACGAACTTCGGTCCCCGTTGGCCCTCATGGCAGCCGAAGTCGAATGGGTCCGACACCGACCCCGCACCACCGCCGAGCTCAACGAAGTACTCGACTCGATCGGCGGGCAAACCGACCGCCTCGTTGCTCTCGCCAACGCCTTACTCGATCTGGAGGAGATAAGTGCTTCCACGAACGCGAATCGGACTTCCGTGGCACTCGACGACGTCCTGGAGACCGCGCTTGCTCAGGCCCGTCTGGTCGCCCGCGAAGCTGGTCGTGAAATTCGGGTGATCGCGCCCTCAACGATCGTCGGGGTAGATCGCCCATGGGTCGAGTTAGCCATCATCAACCTCGCGTTCAACGCGCTCAAGCACGGATCCGGAACCGTGCTGGTGACGGGCGACGTGGAGCGCGAGATTTTGCACCTTCGGGTGGTTGATGAGGGCGGCGGGATTCCACCGTCGCTCGGCGACAGGGCCTTTGACCGATTCGCACGCGCCGAGCCCGGCCGGTCGACCCCGGGAAACGGGCTCGGGCTAGCCCTCGTTCGAGCAGTCGCCATCAGACACCATGGGTCGGCGCGAGTCATCGACGGAGGCGTTCAGATCGACCTACCTACGCGGTAGCCACCCGGAAATACTCGCGAATATCTGTGGGTGCCGTATTGAGACGACATTAGTCCGTAGGCGGGCGTCGGAGGAGACGGACCTGAGTCGGGCGACTTGAGGCACGCCTCATCGGACCGGCCTAGTTCCGCGGCTCGGCTTCGGTGCAACGGATGCGGTTTTCGGGGGTATCCGGAGTTCCCGGGTGGTGGCTCTCGCTCGAGGTGCCAACAATCGACACACCTCACGCCGAGGCCTACGAAGACCCACGTACCGGCCGACTTCGTTGTGCTCGACGGCGACCGCCTGACCTGCGTTGTCGAGATGACGCGGAGCGCCGGCGTCGTGCTCGGGGTGACGTCGGCGATGGTCACTGCATCCTCGTCCTCGATACGCAGCCGATGCCCAAGCCGACCCCAGTCCTCGGTCCTGGTCGCTGGCATGACCGTCCGGCAACCCTGGGACAGCGACCTGCGATCACCGGGACTGGCAGAGCGTCGAACAATGCCAGCGTGCCCGGTTAACCGTCCTGGGTTCGGCAGCGGTTTCCCTCAGTCGGCGCTATCAGCCTCGCGCAGCCGTTCGCACAGTACGACGAGCAGTGAGCGAGCAACCGCGGGGTCATCGTCGAGGATGTCCTTGAAGGCCAGATGGGGTATCGCGAGCGTCGTCAAGGCTCCGTCAGCGACGACCGTGGCCGAGCGGGGACGTCCGTCGAGAAGACTGATTTCACCGAAGTGATCACCGACGCCGAGCGTGCGCTTCACCGCGCCCCCGACCGAGACCGTGGCCGAGCCCTCGAGGATGACGTGCAAGGCCAGCGAGCCCGCGCCTTCGATCGCGACCGCGTGGCCAGCGTTGTGGGTCACCTTGCGGGATTCGCCGAGCAGTCGCTTGCGCTGCTTCTTCGACAGTGTGGCCAGCAGCGGGATAGTGGCGATGCGTTCGTGAAGGTCGTGCTCGACGGCGGTCATACCTGCTCCCAGGGTCGGTGGTGGTGTCCGAACTCGTCGCACGACGGCCGGTGCCTCAGCGCCGCTGGTCGGGCAACCATCCCGACGAATCTACCGCGCAGACGGCCGGCCGGGCCCACCTTTTCAGTCCAGATCAAGAGTTCCCTGGTCGTGGGGCTTGGCGATCGGTCTCCTCAACCTGATCCTCAGCGCATAGGCTCAGCGCGTGCCCGGTGGAGCGCTCCGTCGCCATCAGGAGTGGTGGCGAGTTCCTAGCTGGCTTCGGCAGTTCGCCGGGGTCGGCGCTCTACCCACGGACTCCGAAGATGCCCGGCTCCGCAAGTCGGTGCTGGTGCTGTCCTCAAGTCTGATGGCGGTGCTGTCGTTCGTCTGGGTTGGCACCTACGCAGTACTCGGACTGTGGCTGTCCGCTGCGATCCCGTTCGCCTATCAGCTCGCCTCGGCCGTCGGCATCTACGTGTTCGCGCGCGGGCGGCGTTACCGACTGTTCCGCACGAGCCAGCTGGCGCTGAGCTTGATCTTGCCGTTCGCTCTGCAATGGAGCCTGGGTGGCTTCCGTACCTCGTCGGCAATGGCGTTGTGGGCGCTGACGTCCCCCGTGGGCGCGCTGCTGTTCGTCAGCGCCCGGCGGGCAGCGCCGTGGTTCGTCGCGTTCGCAGGGCTGGTGGTCCTCTCGGCAGCGGTTGATCCCGCGCTTGCCGACGGCGCGCCGAACCTGCCGAACGGTCTGGTCCTGACGTTCTTCGCGTTGAACATCCTCGGCGTTTCCACGACCGTCTACCTGCTCCTGCAGTACTTCGTACGGGAGCGCGAGCGAGCACTCGCCGACTCCGAGCGCCTGCTGCTCAACGTGCTGCCCGCACCGATCGCCACGCGGCTCAAGCAGTCCGACCAGATCATCGCGGACGGGTTCGACGAGGCAACCGTTCTGTTTGCGGACATCGTCGGCTTCACCGGGCTGGCCGAACGCCTGGCGCCCGCGGAGGTGGTCCTCATGCTCGACCGGATCTTCACGGGCTGGGATGCGCTTGCTGCCCGCCACGGGCTGGAGAAGATCAAGACAATCGGTGACGCGTACATGGTGGCCGGCGGTCTTCCCACTCCGCGCTGGGACCACACTGCAGCGGTCGCGGAGATGGCGCTCGCGATGAACGCAGACCTCACGCGCAGCTTGGGAGGCGCTAGTCAGGTGCTCGAGGTTCGCATCGGAATCGATACCGGGCCGGTGGTCGCGGGGGTGATCGGCCGCGCCAAGTTCATCTATGACCTGTGGGGCGACACCGTCAACACGGCCAGCCGGATGGAGTCCCATGGACTGCCCGGCAGCATCCAGGTCACCGAACGCGTCTATGAGCGGCTACGCGGAGACTATGAGCTGCGCTCTCGGGGAACGATCGACGTCAAGGGCAAGGGGCCGGTGGCCACGTACCTGCTGATCGGGAAGCTGGACTGACGCAGCTGGCTCCCGTGATTCGCCTTGATCAGCGTTCACCACTGCGAGTCGACGGTGTCCGACGCAAGCACGGCCGGCGGCAACCTGGCATTTGCGATGATGGGGTGATGAGCTCACGCGACGACACCGGGTACCCGCGACCGATCGCTCAGGTCGGCCACGTGGAGCCGGTGCCGCGCCGAGTTCGGGCAATGATCGGCGATCGAACAGTCGTGGACACCACGGCTGCGATCTACCGCTGGGACCACGAGCGGTACCCCGCCTTCTACGTGCCCATCAACGATCTGGAGACCGAGCGCTTCTCGGAGGCGCAGCTCTGGCACGAACCATCTCTCCCCGGCCTCGTCCGGGTCGACTGGGACGCTCCGGACGCCTGGTACGAAGAGGACGAACAGGTCTTCGTCCACCCCCGCAGTCCGTTCGTGCGGGTCGACGCGCTGCGATCGAACCGACCACTACGGGTGGAGCACGACGGCCGACTCCTCGCGGACGCCTCCTCGTCGGTCATGGTCTTCGAGACGGGCCTGCCGACGCGTTACTACATCGACCGCACCGCCGTCCGGTGGGATCACCTGCGAGCGTCCGCGACCCAGACCGCATGCCCCTACAAGGGACGCACCAGTTCCTATTGGTCGGTCTTGACCGAGGACGGGCTGGAGACCGATCTGGCATGGAGCTATGACTTTCCGACCCGGCAGCTGCTCCCGATCGCGGGCCTGGTCGCGTTCTTCAACGAACGGGTCGACATCACGCTCGACCATGCGCAGCTGTCTCGGCCCGTGACGCACTTCTCGTGATGGTGACGGTGCAGCCACCAATTCTTCTACCCATCGGCGCGGCGATGGTCGAGGTGCGGTGAGATGGCTCGATGAGCGGCGTCCCCATCTCCCAGCACGGGCTTCTATCCGACTGCGGTTCGGCAGCGCTGGTGACGGCGAGTGGCTCCGTCGACTGGCTGTGCCTGAATCGGTTCGACAGTGCTCCCGTGCTGGGACGCCTGCTCGATGACGATGCTGGACACTTCTCGATCGCCCCGGCCGGTCTCGGCTGGGTTCCTGCGTGGCGCTACCGGCCGTCCGGCCTGGTGCTGGAAACCACCTGGACAAGCCAGGATGGCGAGCTCGAGGTGGTCGATGCGTTGGCTCTCGGTCCTCAGGAGCGCGGACATGACCTGGGACGTTCCGCCCCGGGCGTGCTGCTTCGCCGCGTCCGTTGCACCAGTGGCGTCGTGCCGGTGCAGGTGGAGTACGCCCCGAGGCCGGAGTTCGGGCTGATCCACCCCAGGCTGATAGCGGTCAGTGGCGCAGTGCTCGCCCACGGCGGCGCGGGCGTGCTGTTACTCAGCACGTCCGTCGAGCTTCAGGTGGCTCAGGGCCGAGCCACCGGCACGGTGACACTGCAGGCGGGCGAGGAGATGACGTTCGCGCTGGAGCAGTACGACGCGTGGGGTCCGCCCGCCAAGTCCTGGAAGCCCCGCAAGATCGTCAAGCGCCTGAAGGACACCGAGAAGGCCTGGCGCAGCTGGTCTGTCCTCCACCAGCACTACGAGGGCCCGCTGCGCGAGCTCGTTTATCGCAGTGGGGTGGTGCTGCAGGGTCTGACCTATGCGCGCACGGGCGCCGTGATCGCCGCCGTGACCTCGAGCCTGCCGGAGGGTGTCGGGAGCGGACGGACATGGGACTACCGGTTCACCTGGGTACGTGATGCGAGCCTGACCCTGCAGGGCTTGCATGTCGCCGCCTGTCCCGACGAGGCTGACCGGTTCTTCGCATTCTTGGCCCGGGCCGCCTCCACCCAGCTCGACCGCGGAGTGCCGTTGCAGATCATGTTCGGCATCGGGGGGGAGCGGGACCTGTCCGAGCGGGAGCTGCCCCATCTCACGGGCTGGCGCGACAGCGGACCGGTGCGAGTGGGCAACGGGGCATGGGACCAGGATCAGCTCGACGTGTACGGCGCGCTGCTCGACGCGGCGTACACCCTGAGGGAGCAGCTGCACGAGATGGAGGCGGCGACCCGATCCTTTCTGGTGGCGGCTGTCGACGCCGCGGCTGCGCGATGGCGTGAGGACGACCAGGGGATCTGGGAAATTCGAGGGGCAGCGCAGCCCTTCCTGCATAGCAAGGTCATGTGCTGGGTCGCGCTCGACCGCGGCATCAAGCTGGCCGCGCTGCTGCAGGCCGACGCCCAGAAAGTGGGCGCTTGGCGCAGGGCCCGTGACGAAGTTCGGCAGACGATCCTCGAGCAGGGGTGGAGCGAGGACATCGGTGCCTACACCCAGGCACTGGGGTCCGACCAGCTCGACGCATCTGCTCTGATGATGAGCATCGTGGGTTTCCTCCCCGGCACTGATCCGCGAGTTCGTTCGACCATCGACGTCATCGAACGGGAGCTGACCGACGATCGCGGCCTGGTCTATCGCTACCGCGGTGACGACGGACTCGACGGATCCGAGGGGACGTTCCTGCTGTGCACCTTTTGGCTTGCCCACGCGCTCGCGCTCAGTGGACAGGTCGATCGGGCTCGGCGCACGCTGCAGCTGGCCGCGGACTGCGCCACCCCGCTCGGTCTGTTCGCGGAGCAGGTCGATTCGAGCAACGGGGAGCTGTTGGGCAACTTCCCGCAGGCCTTCAGCCATCTGGGGTTGGTGACTGCGGCGCAGGCACTGGCCGAGGCCGAGCAGGGCGCTACTTCACGCTGAGGCCGCTGCCCTCGGCGATTGCCTGCGTCTCGAGCCACTGCTGCGCTGCCTGAGGGGGCAGAACGACAGTCGGGCTCGCCGTCCATCCTGCCTCCCTGCAGTGGCGGGGCACGAATGCCATCGGGCAGACATGGGAGCGGTCGCGGCGTACTTCGCACGCAGTGGACGACCTGGCCGGGACATCGCCTACGTAGTCACCTGACCACAATCTTGGTAGACATCAATGGTCAATCAACGTGTTCTGCGGGACTCGGGCTTTCGAGCACAGAACGAAGGGAACGCGACCGTGTCCAAACAACCTGGCCCGATAATGATCGGCCTGGCCTATCTCGTCCTCCTGGTTTTCATCATGTGGTTCTGTGCTGACCAGAGCGCAGGCTTCGATGAGTTCTCGAAGTACTGGGGACTCTTCGGAACGGTCATCGGCGTTACTACTGGAGCCATCCCGTCCTTCTTCTTCAAGCACCAGGCGGATTCCGCGCAAGACCAGGCGACCTCCGCCCAGTCCAACGCAGACAAGGCGACAGCAAAGGCCGAGCTCTATGCCGCGGCCCTCGAGCCCACCAGGGCCCGCGAGATCCAGTCGCAGAATCCGCACCTCTTCTAGAGCAGAGCTGGCGCGCCGACCTGCGGGGCGGCCTCACTACCCGATGACGGAGCCGACGTCGGCGACCGGGATTGGTTTGGCTGTGTTCGGGGAAGGCTCACCACCGAAGGACCGCATCAGACATTTCCGTTGGAGAAGCCCAAACTATGGCGAAGGGGACATGGTGCCCTCTACTAGCGACCGCCCCGGCCAGCGTCCTGGCCTCGCTGAGTGGGCCGACTCCGTCCTCGCGGAGCTCCGCGAACGCCCCGACGTCAGCCATGTCGGGGTGGCGTTGTTGGAAGGTGGCGGCCGACGGTTGCTGTCCACCACCAGCGACAGCCACTCCACTGACCCGAGGTGGGTCCACCTCGACGCCTACGCTGACGAACCGCTCAACGACGCGATCGGCAGCGGGACCAAGCTCGTCGGCGCGCTTGCCGAGCTCGATCCGCGCTATGCGCCCTTCGTCGAGGCACAAACGGCTGCTGGGTTCGCCTCGATCGCCGCCGTCCCGCTCAAGGCTTCCGGGCGGGTCCTCGGCGGGTTCATGCTGCTCTTCGCTCAGCTGCAGCCCTTCGACCCGCGCGAGTGCGACGAGCTCGATGCGCTGGCCGACGGCATGGCAGCTCGCCTCCACTCGGCACTGCGTCGACCCGGACCGACCATCCCGGAATATCTTCCGCCGACGGGATCGCGCGTCGCGGCGCAAGAGTTCCCGGCGGATCCAGCGTCTGTCTGGCAGGCACGCCTCTTCCTACGCGAGACGCTGAAAACCTGGGACGTCGACGAGGACACCTCGCAGACCGCGGCGCTCTGCCTCTCCGAGCTGGTCACCAACGCCCTGATCCACGCCCACAGCGGTTGCTGCGTCCAGATCGAGCTGCACCAGAAGGTGCTGCGGATCGAGGTGCACGACTCAGGCCCGGGCGTGGAACTGCATGGCGCACCGGCGTTTGACCGACACGACGTGCACGGGCGCGGCCTACGACTCCTCGACGCGATGACGAGCCGATGGGGCCAGATCGACGGGCCGGACCGTGCGGTGGTCTGGTTCGCACTGGACCTGGCCTGATCGACCCGGTCATCACCCTGGTCAACGCTGAGGCTCGGGGCGTGCCCGGTCGGCGTACGGGCATCAGCGGGGGGTCTTGACCGCCAGTACCGGACAGGTGGCCTCCAGAAGCACCCGCTGGGCGGTGGAACCCATCAACAGCTTGCCGACCGGCGTACGCCGTCGCAGGCCAATCACCACCAGGTCCGCCCGGCGTTCGGCGGCGACGGCGAGGATCTCCTCGTGCGCCTCCCGGCCCCGGATCGAGCGCACGAGCTCGTGGTCGACCCCGGCGCTCTCCAACCGCCGGCGCAGGCCGGCGACCTGCTCGTCGTCGGCGTACCGCTCGTCGACCAGCGCGTCGCCGCGCGAGGAGTTGACCACCAGCAGCCGCCCGTCGCGAGCACGGGCTTCGGCGACCGCATGGCTCAACGCCGCCTCGCCCTCGTGGCTGGGCACATATCCCACCACCACCACCGTCCGGTCGCTCATCGGTGACCTACCTCCTGCTTCTCGGTGCGGTCGTGGTCGGAATCGTCGCTGCCCGTGCCGACGGCCTTCTGCACTGCCGTGGAGCGGGGTGCCAGTCGGGCCACCAGCGGCCAGGCCAGGACGAGGAGCCCGATCCCGTACCCGATCAGGGCCACGGGCTCGTTGAACAAGCCCGAGAGCTGACCGTCGCTGAGCTGCAGCGACTTGCGCAGCTCCTCCTCGATGCGGGGACCGAGGATGACGCCGAGGATGAGTGGCAGCACCGGCAGGCCGTAGCGCCGCATCATGAAGCCGAGCAGGCCGAGCACGAGCAGCAGCCCGAGGTCGAATGCCTGCAGGTTGACCGAGTAGGCCCCGAGAGTCGCGAAGAACACGATGCCGGCGTACAGGTAGGGCCGCGGGATCTGCAGCAGCTTGGCCCACGCGGGGGCCAGCGGCAGGTTGATCGCCAGCAGCAGGAAGTTGCCGATGAACAGGGAGGCGATCAGGCCCCACACCAGCTCGGGCTCCTTCTCGAAAAGCAGCGGTCCGGGCGTGATGCCGTACTGGGTGAACGCTGCCAGCATGACTGCGGCCGTGGCGTTGGTGGGCAGGCCCAGCGAGAGCATCGGTACCAGGGTGCCCGCGGCGGAGGCGTTGTTGGCTGCTTCCGGGCCGGCGACGCCCTCGATGGCGCCGTGCCCGAACTCCTCGGGGTGCCGGGAGAGCTTCTTCTCGACCACGTAGGACAGGAAGGTCGGGATCTCGGCGCCGCCGGCGGGCAGGGCTCCGAACGGGAAGCCGAGCGCCGTGCCGCGCAACCACGGTTTCCACGAGCGCTTCCAGTCGCTCTTGCCCATCCAGGGCTGGCCGACCGGGATCACGTGGGCCGCGGTACGCCGCAGATGGGCGGCGACCCAGAGGGCCTCGCCGACCGCGAAGATCGCGACGGCCACCACGACGATGTCGATGCCGTCGATGAGTAGCGGCTGGTCGAAGGTGAGCCGCTGCTGACCGGTGATCTTGTCGGCTCCGACCAAGCCGATCGCCAGCCCCAGGCCCAAGGCGCTGAAGCCGCGCAGCCGGGACTTGCCGAGCACTGCGGTGACGGCCAGCAGGGCCAGGACCATGATGGCGAGGTAGCTCGGGTCCCCGAGCGCGATCGCGAACTTCACCACGATCGGGGCCAGCACGACCAGCAGGACGGTGCCGATGGTGCCGGCGATGAAGGACCCGATGGCCGCGGTGGCCAGCGCCTGGGAGGCACGGCCGGCCTTGGCCATCTTGTGGCCCTCGATCGCGGTCACCACGGAGGAGGACTCCCCGGGGGTGTTCAGCAGGATCGAGGTCGTCGACCCTCCGTACATGCCGCCGTAGTAGATACCGGCGAACATGATGAACGCGCTCGCGGGCTCCAGGGCGAAGGTCACCGGCAGCAGGAGCGCCACGGTCATCGCCGGGCCGAGACCCGGGAGCACCCCGACGGCCGTGCCGAGCAGCACCCCGATCAGGGCGTAGAGCAGGTTCATCGGCGTCAGCGCCGTGGCGAACCCGTCCATGAGGGCGGACCAGGTGTCCATCAGAGGACCCCTTCCAGGAGTCCGGCGGGCAGCAGCACGCCGAGGCCGGCATAGAAGCCGTAGAAGGTGATCAGGGCCAGCGCGACGGAGATCACCAGGTCACGCACGAGATGGCGGCTGCCCAGGGCCCAGGAGGAGCAGAAGAACAACAGGGCGCCGGAGATCACCCAGCCGAGCACGTCGATCAGCAGCACATTGGCCAGGAAGGCGAGTACCAGGGGGACGACTACCCGCCACTCGGTGGGGGAGTTGAGGTCGACGTCCTCGCCCGCCTCGGCCTCGCCGCGGCCGCCCCGCAGGACATTGACCGCCAACATCACCGCACAGGTCAGGAGCAGGGCACCAACGAGGTAGGGCACCGTGCGTGGGCCCACCGGGTCGGACTGGGAGTAGGGCACGTCGAGTCGGAGGGCGTCGACCAGGACCACGATGCCGACCGCGGCCAGGAGGACCGCGACCCCCAACTCAGTGCGGTCCCCGGGGACGGCCGGTGCGGCCGTCCCCGGGTCACCGGCGGGAGCAGGGGCACTCATGCCAGCCCCAGCTCGCCCAGGGTGTCGGCAACGCGCTTGTCCTGCTCCTGGAGGAAGTCGGCGAAATCGTCGCCGGTCTCGAAGGCGTCGGCCCAGCTGTTGTCCTTCAACGCCTGCTCCCATGCCGGGGTGGCGTGCAGCTTCTCGAACGCGGCGATCAAACGGTCACGCTGCGCGGCGGTGATGCCCGGAGGGGCCACGACGCCGCGCCAGTTGGTGAAGACCAGGTCGATGCCGGCCTCCGTCAGCGACGGTGCGTCGATGCCGTCGACCGCTTCGGCACCGCTGGTCGCCAGGACGCGGATGTCGCCGTTGGCGATCTGGTCCTTGAACTCGCCGACCCCGGAGGTGGCGAAGTCGATCTTGTCGCCCAGCAGCGCCGGAAGCAGGTCGCCGCCGCCGTCGTAGGAGACGAAGCGGACCTGCTTGGGGTCGATGCCCTCGGCCTGGGCCAGCTGCATCGGGAACAGGTGGTCGGGACCGCCGGGCGAGGAACCGCCGCCGACGCTGAGCGAGCGGGGGCTCTTCTTCCAGGCCTCGACCAGGTCGTCGATGGTCTTGAATGGTGAGTTCTTCGGCACCATCACAGCGCCGTACTCCTCGATCAGCTTCGCGATCGGCGTGGTCTCGGCCAGCGTGGACTTCGACTTGTTCGTGTACGACGCGCCGACCACCCCGAGGCCCATCAGCATCGTCAGGTCGCCGTTGCCCTTCTCGTTGACCGTGCGGGCCAACCCGACGGTGCCGCCGGCGCCCTCGAGGTTGAAGACCTCGGTGCCGCGGGTGATCTTGTCGTCCTCCATGACCTTGGCCGCGGTGCGCGCGGTGATGTCGTAGCCGCCGCCGGCGGAGTTGGGGACCATGATCCGCAGGTCGGTCAGCGGCTTGCTGGCATCGACGGAGTCCGCGGACGTGCCGGTAACGCCGCCGCAGGCGGAGAGAGCGAGTGAAGCTCCGAGGATGCCCGCGGCGATGCGGAGCATCGGGGAGCGGGAGATCGGTGAGGTGGAGCGACGCATGGTTGTTCCTCTCTGCGTCCAGAAAAGCCGGGTGAAGATCTGATATCTGAACCATCACCTCCGGGGTGAGCGCCGTCACCATTGCGGTCGCAGTGCACTTTGTGGTCATTGTGGTCACGGTCACATCGACGCCTACCCGTGCGATCCTCGTAGCGTGGCACCACGCACCTCCTCCCGACACGGCATGACGCTGGCCCGGCAGTTCTTCCTGCTTCAGGCCCTCATCGTGCTGAGCGTGCTCATCGCCGTGGGGGCGATCTCGATCGCCCAGGCCGCCCGCACCTTCGAGCGGCAGGAGCTGCGGCCGGCGCGTAGCGCGGCAGAGAACCTCGCAGCGAATCCGTTCGTGCGCCAGCGGCTCAGCGGGTCCGAGCCCGGGCAGGGATCCGGGCTCGCCTCGGTGGCGGAGTCGGTACGCACGGTGTCGGGTTCCTCGGGAGTGTTCCTGACCGACACCGGCCGCACCGTGCTGGTCTCCTCCGACCCCAGCCAGGTCGGGCGGCCGGCGACCCTCGGCAGTGACCGGGTCCTGGCCGGCGCCTCGTGGACGGGCACCCAGCAGCAGGGCGGCCAACTCGTGGTGGTGGCTCAGGTTCCCGTCTACGACCTCTCCGGCGAGGTCGTCGGCGTGGCCTCGGTCGGGCGGGACGTGCCGTCGGTCTGGTCCCGCCTCAGTGACGTGGCTCCGAACCTGCTCGTCTATCTCGGCGTCGCGAGTGCGCTCGGGCTCGGCGGCTCCCTACTCCTGTCCCGTCGGGTCAAACGCCAGACCCTTGGTATGGAGCCTGCCGAGATCGTCGGGCTGGTCGAGCATCGCGAGGCGCTGGTGCACGGGGTGAAGGAGGGCGTGTTCGCCCTCGACAGGGACGGGCGAGTGACCGTCGCCAACGACAGCGCCCGTGACCTCCTGCGGCTGCCCCATGACGCCGTCGGCCGGCGACTCGAGGAGCTGAACCTCGATACTGCGCTGGTCGAGATGCTCAGCAGCCGCCAGGCCGGCACCGACCGGCTGGTCCTGGTGGGCGACCGCGTACTGGCCTTGAACCGCCGACCGATGCGCTCCCACGGCACGGTGATCGGCTCGGTCACCACGCTTCGCGACCGCACCGAGCTCTCGGCTCTGGAGCGCGAGCTCGGTACGACGCGCGCGACCAGCAACACGCTGCGCGCGCAGACCCACGAGTTCGCCAACCAGCTGCACACGATCTCGGGCCTGCTGCATCTCGAGGAGTACGACGAGGTGGTGCGTTTCGTCGACGGCGTGCGCTTGAGCCGGACGTCGTTGTACGACGACGTCGCGTCGCGGATCGCCGACGCGACCGTCGCCGCGCTGCTGATCGCCAAGACCAGCCTGGCCGGTGAGCGCGGCGTCGAGCTGCGGTTGCTCCCGGCGTCCTCGCTGGCCAAGGTCTACGGCGTGCTCTCCCGTGACCTCGCGACCGTTGTCGGCAACCTGGTCGACAACGCCCTCGACGCCGCCGCTCAGACCCCCGAGGGCCGGACGCCTAGGGTCGACGTACTGGTCGAAGGTGACGACGACTGCGTCACCGTGCGAGTGGCCGACACCGGGCCCGGAGTGCCCGACGGCGACAACGTCTTCCGGCAGGGCTGGTCGACCAAGTCGGTCCCCGGCGACGGGGGTCGCGGCTTCGGCCTGGCGCTGGTGCGGCTCGTGTGCCGGCGCCGCGGTGGAGACGTCACGTTGCGCAACGACGACGGTGCCGTGTTCACCGCAACGCTTCCGCTCGGCGCTGCAGACATCGAGGAGGCCGAGGCCGAGCAGGTCGCCACGATCCAGGAGGCGGACAGATGATCGAGGTGCTCATCGTCGACGACGACTTCATGGTCGCCCGGATCCACACCGGGTTCGTCGAGCGCACCCCCGGCTTCGTCGTCGTCGGCACCGCCCGTACCGGGGCCGAGGCGTTGGAGGCCACCTCTCGGCTTCAGCCGGACCTGGTGCTCCTCGACGTCTATCTTCCCGACATCTCCGGCCTCGACCTGTTGGGCGACCTGCGCGAGGCCGCGCCCGAGGTCGACGTCCTCGTCATCTCCGCTGCACGCGAGGCCGACACCGTACGTCGCGCGCTGCGAGGGGGGATCGTGCACTACCTGATGAAGCCGTTCTCCTACGACGACCTGCGCCTACGGCTCGAGCACTACCAGCAGACGTACGCCGGGATGGCCGGCGATCGCACCGAGCAGGCCGATGTCGACCGGGTCTTCAACATCACCTCGGCCTCGGATAAGCAGTCGCTTCCCAAGGGCTTCAGCGCCGAAACCCTCAAGCTGGTCGAGGACACCCTGCGCCGTCGCGACGCCGCCGACGGCGACCTCTCGGCTGCCGAGGCAGCAGAGCTGCTCGGAATCTCACGGGTCAGCGCACGTCGCTACCTCGAGCACCTCAGCGACCGCGGACGGGTGGAGGTGACCTTGCGCTACGGCGAGGTCGGGCGCCCCGAGCGGCGCTACGCCTGGCGCTGAGCCCCCGACCGGGCCGTTCGACGGAGTGCTGGCCAAGGCACCTGGGCGATCGCCATCGGCGCGCTCGCTGTGGTCGGGTACGCCGCGACCTACGGGGGTGACTAGCTCACCTGGCCTCTGACCCGCGCCGCCGATGTATAGAGGCCGCGCCCCGGGGTACTCCCCTCATTAGTCCATCTGAAAGACACCTAAAGTGAGCCGTGCTCCTGACGCACTCTCAGGAAGTACGGCGACTCTGAGAAGGAGAGTCCCCATGAACATCTTCAAGAATCGCAGGTACATGGCCGGCATCGCGCTGGCCGCTGTCGCTTCGTTTCCGCTCGCAGCGTGCGGCGCATCGGAGGACTCGAACTCGTCGACATCGTCGAACTCCAAGCCTGCCGCGCCCGTCGCGGCGATCGATGCCCTCACCGGTGAGTCGACCGCTGTTCTTCTCGATCAGGGCTTCGCTGACGCTCTGGAATCCCTCAAGGTCACTCCCGGCGTGACCGGCACCGCGAAGCTGGAAGCCGGCTCGCTGGTCTTCCCGATCACCGGTGGCAACGTGACTTATTTCAAGCCGGGGACGGCCTCGCCCTACGTGGTGGGCCAGATCCAGCATGAGGGCTCCGGTTTCTCCCTCACCGCGGGCGAAACCAAGGTTGAGATCACCAACCTGAACGTCGACCCGACTGTTTCCCGGGTCTACGGCGACGTGTCGGTTAACGGAGACCTGAAGGTGGCCAGTGCCTATGTACTGAAGCTGAACGGCACCACGCTGATGCCGCTGCAGACCGAGGGTGAGACCGCGATCCTCGAAGGCACCCAGGTCTTCATCAGCCCGGTCGCGGCGGCACTGCTGAACGACACCTTCAAGGTCGATGCAGTCACCGAAGACCTGTTGGTCGGGATCGCCAAGATCACCGTCAACACGACCTCGGGCGACTGACCGAGGACCCTAGTGGGATGGGGAGCACCATCTGCGGGCACGACTGACCTTGCCCAGGTCAGTTTGTGCCCGCAGCTCCCAGCCGGGAAGCACGGCTCTCCAAGAAAGTCGAGGAGGAGTCGCAGCATGGTTGCCGACGAATCCCACGATCTCACCCTGAAGCTGCACGTGATCGCTGACGGATCGTCGATCACCACAACAAACATAATCGTTCGCACCACGCCCGGGACGGTTCCGCAGGCTCGACGCAACCTGAGCGCGTGACCCTGAGGTTTGACACCCAAGGCCTCGGGTAAGCAGTGGAGGTATCGCAGTCGTCGACCCCGACCCTGCGCGCACCTGGTCGAGAAAGCGGCCAACTCCGTGCCACCGGCGAGTTGGGTGTTATGCGATGACTGCAGGAGTCAGCGAACATGCCGCCGAAGACGTGATCCTGCGCCGACACCTTCGGGTCGCACGCGCCATCGCCTCTGGCTACCGCGGTCGGGGCATCGATCTCGAGGACTTGGAGCAAGTGGCCAATCTCGGACTTCTCAAAGCGATCAGGCGGTTCGATCCAGATCTCGGATACACCTTTGTCTCCTTCGCCGTTCCCACCATTCGCGGCGAGGTCCAGCGGCATTTTCGTGACCACGGGTGGTCAGTGCGACCACCTCGCCGGATCCAGGAGACCCAAGCCCGCATCCTCTCCGCCGATGCGGAGCTCACTGCGCTCCTGGGATCACATCCGACCCCGTCCGACATCGCCGCCCACCTGCAGATCGATATGACTCTGGTGACCGAAGCGATGTCGGCCCGCGGCTGTTTCACCCCCTTCTCCCTGGACGCCCAGCACGGTTCCACCGGCCGATCCCGAAGCGACCTGGTCGGCGCCGAGGACGCCGGGCTGCCTCAGGCAGAAGCTCGCGCAGTGCTGGCAACGGCGGTACGGGATCTCGCCGCGCGCGACCTGGTGATCGTTGAGCTCCGCTTCTTCCGCGGCTGGACCCAGAAAGAAATCGGCGCCGAGCTCGGCATCTCCCAGGTCCAGGTGTCGCGTCTCCTGGAGCGCATCCTCCGCGAGCTGCGCACCAAGATCGAGCCACGCGACACCAGCGTGGAGACGCCGACCCCGGCTATCGGATACCTCGGATGAACGACGTCCAGACCGGGGTAGTCGAAGCGATGACTACTGCGCATCCGTCACCAGGATTTCCTCCCGGGATTGATGATGCCCGGCGTCAGCCCGCACGTCCCCCCGAGTTGAACCCAGAGTCGAACCCAGAGTCGGACCCCGAGTCGAACCCAGAGTCAAACCTTGAGGCGTCTCGTTACGAACTGATCTCGTGGGTCTCGCATGATCTCCGCGGGCCGTTGGCGAGCATCCGTGCGATGTCAGAAGCGCTCGAGGATGGCATGGTCGGGGAACCGGACCGCTATCACCGCCAGATCCGCCTCGAAGTAGACCGGATGGTCAGGATGGTGGACGACCTCTCCCAACTCGCGGGAATTCACGCGGGAAACCTCAAACTCAAACTCGACGAGGTCACGCTGAGCGACATCGTGAGTGACGCCATCGCCAGCGCTAAACCCGTCGCGCACGCCCGCGGCGTCGACCTTGCCGGCTCCGTTGGTGAAGGCATCCAGGTGGTCGCCGACCCGGCAGCGTTAAGCAAGGTGTTCGGCAACCTGCTGATGAATGCGATCAGGCACACCCCCGCGTGGTCGAGCTCTTCGGGACAGCGAGCCCGGAGTGCATCGAGCTCGCGATCAACGACGGATACGGCGGACTCGGTGCGGAGGACCTGGCCAGGGTCTTCGACGTCGCCTGGCAAGGGAGCGCCGTCCGCAACTCGGACGCGCTGGCCTTCTTCGGGAGCGGAGCGGGCCTCGGACTGGCAATAGTGAAGGGCATCGTCGAGGCCCATCACGGCACCGTGTCAGTCGCCAACTCCAGTCCGGGGTGTCAATTCCGGGTCAAGCTCCCTACCGGTGCGGTTCCGTGGAGCAGCGCCGTCGGACTCTGACGCCGGGGCACGCGCCGCCGACCGGCGTCCTGGGACGACGAAGGGCCCGCCGGTCGGCGGGCCCTTCGCTTGGGTGCTCAGCCGGGGCTGATCTCACCACGCCACGCACCGGTCTCGACGCCGCGGCCCTCGATGAAGGTTTTGAACCGCTCGAGGTCACCCTCGGCGCGGCGGTCGACGATGTTCAACGCGTCGCCGACCTTCTCCACGATGCCTTCGGGCTCGAACTCCAGGCTCAGCGTGACCCGCGTGCCGGACGCAGCCGGCGCGAAGGAGATGCTGCCCGAGTTGGTGGTCCCGTCGGTCGAACGCCAGGCCACCCGCTGGTCCGGGGTCTGGTCGACGATCTCGGCCTCCCACTCCCGGGCGATGCCAGCGATCTCGGCCTTCCAGTGCAGCCGCTTGTCGTCGAGCTGCTGCACGGACTCGACGCCCTCCATGAACTTCGGGAAGGACTCGAACTGGGTCCACTGGTCGTAGACGGTCCGCACGGGTACGTCGACGTCGATCGTCTTCTCGATGGTGCTCATGGTGTCTCCTTCGTGATGCTGGTCAGACCGAGGACCGGCCGCGGCCGTTGAAGATTGAGACTCCTCCAGGTCCCACCAGCAGCCCCACGACGATCAGCACGATGCCCAGCAGGATCGCTCCCTGGACGAGTTGAACGATGCCGGCAATGACCAGCACTACTGCGATAAGCCACAAGATTGTGCCCATGATGAACTCCTGTTCTTCGGCACCGCGTGGACGCGGTGGTCTCGAGGAGGTACCCCACAACGGCAGCCGGAAACGGGTCCGGTGGCCAGCGGCAAACCGGACGGAAAAAGTCCGAAAGATCCGAGTTTGCTGCCCGCCATCCACGGGTATATCTGCTCAGCTGGCGCCCTTGCCGGCCTGATGACAGGAGTGGTTATGGACACCCTTTTGTGGATCATCGCCGTATTGCTCGTGATTGCCGGCGTCGTCTCTCTGGTGCGTGGTCGAATCCTCAACGGAGCGGTGCTGATCGTGCTGGGTCTGCTGGTCGGACCCGGTGGTGTCTCCCTGTTCACGTAAGGCGTCCTGTTACCTCAACCCCAGCTCGGGCCCACCTCAAACTTAGGAGAACAAGATGGCTATCGGACTTGGTGTCGTACTCATCGTCGCGGGCTTGATCCTGCTGCTGGACGTGGTCACGGTCGACATGTCCTTCATCGACGATTCCGCTCTGGGCGGGATCCTGCTGGCCGCTGGCATCCTCGCGATCGTGCTCTCGCTCATCGTGAACGCACAGCGCTCGCGCAGCACCGTGGTCGAGGAGCGTCGTTAGCTCATGACCGTTACCGGCGCCCGTGTCCTCGGGGACCGGTACTTACTTGGGGACCTCATCGGTACCGGTGGGATGGCGAACGTCTATCGCGCCACGGATCCGGTTCTCGATCGCACGGTTGCCATCAAGCTGCTCCGCTCCTCCTCGTCCTCGGACGGGGAGGAGCGGGCACGTTTCGCGAGTGAGGCACGCACCCTCGCTGCGCTGAGCCACCCCGGGCTGGTCACCCTGCTCGACGCCGGGATTCTGGACGAGCACCCCTACCTGGTGATGGAGCTCATCGACGGTCCCAGCCTCGCGCAGGCGATCCGGATCAACGGACCGATGGACCCCGTCCGGGTCGCGTCGCTCGGGGGTCAGGTCGCGGAGGCGTTGGCGTACGCCCACCAGAGTGGCGTGGTCCACCGCGACGTCAAACCGGGCAACATCCTGATCGCCCCGGACGACCGTGCGCTGCTCACCGACTTCGGGATTGCCCGACTGCTGGGCGACGACGCGCACCACACGAAAACCGGCGACACCATCGGGTCGCCCGCCTACCTGTCGCCGGAACAGGTGCGGGGTGATCCGTTCTCGGAGGCCGTCGACGTCTACTCGTTGGGGCTGGTGCTGCTCGAAGCGCTGAGCGGCGTACGTGCCTATCCCGGTACGCCGGTCGAGGCCGCCGTCGCGCGCCTCTCGGCAGCGCCCGCCATCCCCACGTCCCTCAATCCCGACTGGCGCGACCTGCTCATGCAGATGACCCGGCGCGACCCCGCCGACCGTCCGACGGCGCTCGAGGTCGCTGCGACGTTGAATTCCGCCTTCACCGCGGTCCCGGTCGCCGAGCCGGTGACCGACCTCGATGCTGAGACGGGCGCGTTCGATCTCTCCGAGCAGACCGGTCGGATCGAGCTCACCGACGCGGGTCGCGACCAGGAAGAGGACGCGGAATACACCGTTGTCGGCCTGCCGCTGAAATCCGCGGCGCCGAGGCGTTGGTCCGGGATCGTTTGGTTGGTCTCCGCCGCCCTCCTGGTCGGGCTGCTCGTGGTTTTCGTTGCCGTGGGGGGTCTTCGCCCGGACAACGGGACCGATCAGCCCCGGACGGAGATCCCGTCCGGAGTGCCCGACCGGATGCAGGAGCCGCTGCAGGACCTTCACGACGCGGTTGAAGGAGGACAACAGTGACCGACCGACGCCCCCGGTGGCGTAACGCACTGGTGCCGATCAGCCTCGCTGCCGTCCTCCTGACCGGCTGCGGCACGGCGGACTCCACCGCAGACGTCTCGCCGCTCTCGGCGCGGCTGGCCCAGATCGACCAGTCGTTGGCCGCGAAACGGTTCGAGCAGGCACGCCGCGATCTCGCCGCGCTCGCTGCAGCGACCAAGGCGAGCCGTGATGCCGGCGAGCTGAGCACGAGCCGGGCCGACACGATCCTGGACGCGATCGTCGCGCTCCGGACCACGCTGCCGGCTCCGGCCACCTCGGCGACCCCGAAGCCGACTCCGACGCAGACGCCGACTCAGGTGCCCACGCAGACGACGAGGCCGACGACCGGTACGACCGGTACGTCCGGTACAAGCGGTACGGGGAGCGTTGCGAAGCCGTCGGGGGGCAAGGGCAAGGGCAAGGGTGGCGGGAAGGGCAGATAGCCCAGTCGTGCCAGCCGCTCAGTCACTCACCGAAGTTCGGGTGGTGAGATCGCGAAGCATCGCATCCATGCCACCCTCGGCGACGATCCGGCGCTGACGGCAGTACTCCGGTTCTCCGGCGAGGATTCGATCGAGCTCGCCCAGCGGGGCTTCGAGGCCATCGGGTTCGAGCACCGACCGGGCCTGGGCGATCGCCCGGGCAGCCAGCTCCCGGACGGGGGTCATGATCCCGTCGACATCGACGATCCGGGTCTCGAGGCCGTGCCGGGCGGCCCGGAAGTCGTTCTCGTCGAGCACGGCACTCGGCACGTTGACGGTGGCGGGGCGCTCGACCGCGTACCGCGCCAGCCCCTGGACCAGAGCGGCGAGGCCGGCGACCGCATCCAAGGACGGCTGCGCGTCCATCACCCGGACCTCGAGGGTGCCGAGACGCGGTTGCGCCCGCAGGTCCCACCAGACATGGGTGTAGTCGGGCACCTCGGCCGCCGCGGTGACCGCTCGGGTGAGGTCGACGTACTCCTGCCAGCTCCGGAAGATCGGTGGGGTGCCGTTGCGCGGGTAGGAACGCAGGACCGCCCACCGCGACGAGGCGAGTCCGGAGTCGCGTCCGTGCCAGTACGGCGACCCCGCGGTGAGCGCGCGGAGGATGGCCAGATGCGGGCGCAGACCGCGGAACGCGGTCATGGCCGCCTCAGCGTCAGGCATTCCCACATGGACCTGGAGTGCGGCGGTCGGGGTCCGCAGGAGACCGACCAGGTTTCCGCCGATGGCGTCGTAACGCGGGGACTTGGTCAGGTCGACCGAGCCGAATTCCGCGGCGGGGTGCACTCCGACGGCCATCGGCCGGGCCCCCGCCCGGTGGAGCCGTCCGCGCAGGTCGAGAAGGCAGGTCCGGATCTCGGCGGCACCCTTGCACACCGTGGTGGCGAACTCGATCTCGGCTCCGTACAGCTCGGCCGAGACCTCCCCGCCCGGGTGCGCGCGATCGGTCAGGTGCTCCAGCAGCGCCGTAGTCCGCTCGCTCAGGAGCTGGTCCTGGGAGTCGACGAGCAGCAGCTCCTCCTCGGCGCCGACGCTGAACTCGCCGCCCGGGCCGAAGTCGTCGCCGTCCGCGGGGACCTGCGGTAGAACCTGCATCCTGATGGCCCGCCCTTCCGACCCGCCGACGGCGCGGTGAACCGTCGCCGTACCGGAGGTGCTGATCTGTCTGATACCCCGTGAACGGGATCGAACACCCGCGCGGTTCGTCGTTCGCTCACGCGATCCCGCGCTATCATCAGAGTGCACCGACCGTGACGCTGGCTTGTCCTGGTCGTGCACGGATCACCGGCTGATCGCCGGGTTCCCTCGCGGATGGGCCGTCCGGCCTGTCACCCGCTGCTGGCGGATCGAGGAAGCCGGAGCCGGGATCAGACCGTTGGCCGGGGGAGCCCGACCGGTGCGGAGTTGCGGGTCTTCGCGACCGCGCGATGTCGCGTTGCCGTGCGATAGGCGTACGGCGCGCCAGCAGGAGGAGGAATCTGTGGCTCGAACGGGTCAGCGCCAGTCCGGCGCCCGCCGTACGACGTCCCGTAACCGCGGTGGCCAGAACGGCGCCCAGAACAGGACCCGCGCGGCCGAGCAGGGAGTCATCCCGCAGCTGGCGCGCGCCGTCCGCGAGGTCGAGCGGGCAGTGGAGAAGCGGTCGATCGCTCCCTCCATCCGAACCAAGTTCCAGGTGGTCGCGCTGCTGGCCCGCGAGGAGCGCCGCCGGATCAAGGCCGACACCGAGCTCTCCGAGGGCCGACGCGGCGAAGAGCTGAAGCGGCTCGACGGGATCGCTACGATCCTGGCCCAGACGGCCGCTCGCGACTCCACCCTGTTCGAGCTCCTCGCCGAGGACGCAATGATCACCGACGCGGCCAGGTCGCTGATCCGGGAGATCAAGACGGCCGGCGGCATCGAGGTGCTCGAGGAGGAACCGGCTCCCGAGACCGATGCACCCACCGAGCGCCCGGACGCCCCGCGGCGGGTCGTACCGAAGGCCGTGGTCGCCCGCCAGCTCGCCAACCCGTTCCTGGTGCCCGACTTCGCAGCCGCGCGGGCCAAGAAGCCCCGGCAGAGCGAGCTCGCCCGGTGGGAGCTCCTCGGCCCGCTGTTCCGCTCCTTCGAGTCGGCCGACAACGGGGCGGTGGCGTGCATGCCGCTCCCGGAGCCCGGCCCGGTCAAGGTGCCGTCCGGCCTGGAGCTGATGCTCCACCAGTCCCGGGTCGTCACCGCTGCCGCCCAGGGTCACCGGACCTTCCTGCTTGCCGACGAGCCCGGTCTCGGCAAGACAGCCCAGGCGCTGCTGGCGGCTCAGGCTGCCAAGGCCTACCCGCTGCTGGTCGTCGTACCGAACGTCGTGAAGACCAACTGGGCGCGCGAGGCCGAGCGTTGGACGCCCCGTCACCCGGCGACCGTGATCCACGGCGACGGTGACTCGATCGACGGCTTCGCGGACATCATCATCGTCAACTACGAGGTGCTCGACCGACACGTCGGCTGGCTCCAGGACCTGGCCTTCCGCGGCATGGTCGTGGACGAGGCGCACTTCATCAAGAACAAGAGCTCCCAGCGGTCGCAGCACGTGCTCGAGGTGGCCGCGAGCGTCCGTTCCCGGATCTCGAACCCGCTGCTGATGGCGCTGACCGGGACGCCGTTGATCAACGACATCGACGACTTCCGCGCGATCTGGCAGTTCCTCGGCTGGATCGACGACCGCAAGCCTCTCTCCGAGCTGATGGACGCCCTGGAGGACACCGGCCTGACCCCGCTCGACCCGGGCTTCTTCCCGAATGCGCGCCGTTCCGTGATCGATCTGGGCATCGTCCGACGCCGCAAGGTCGACGTGGCCTCGGACATCCCGGCTCGCCGGGTCGCCGACCTCCCGGTCGAGCTGGAGGGCGAGGCCGGGCGCTCGATCCGTGCAGCCGAGGCCGAGCTGGCCCGCCGCCTGGTTCAGCGTTACGACAGCGCCTTGGCCACCCGCAGTGCGGGTGTCACGGTCGAGGGCATCGACCACGACCTGGTACGCCGGGTCGCGGCCTGGGAACGCGAGGACTCCGACGACAGCACCGGCGAGAACGTCTTCGGGCTGATGCGCCGGATCGGGCAGGCCAAGGCCGGACTCGCGGCCGACTACACCGCTCAGTTGGCGCGCAACGTCGGCAAGGTGGTCTTCTTCGCCAAGCACATCGACGTGATGGATGTGGCCGAGGCGACCCTGAAGAAGGCCGGGATCAAGTACTCCTCGATCCGCGGCGACCAGACGCCGAAGGTCCGCGAGCGGAACATCGACGCCTTCGTAAGCGATCCCGAGGTCGCGGTGGTGGTCTGCTCGCTGACCGCGGCGGGGGTCGGCCTCAATCTCCAGGTCGCCTCCAACGTGGTCCTTGCCGAGCTCTCCTGGACCGCGGCCGAGCAGACCCAGGCGATCGACCGGGTGCACCGGATCGGGCAGAGCGACCCGGTCACGGCCTGGCGGATCATTGCCGCTCAGACCGTGGATACCAGGATCGCCGAGCTGATCGACAGCAAGGCAGGTCTGGCCGCGCGCGCTCTCGACGGCTCGGACGAGGACGTCGTCTCCTCGGTCGACCTGCAGCTCGAGGCGCTGGTGACCCTGCTGACCTCAGCGCTCGAGGTGCGCGACGGGGTCACGGTCGCCTAGGGAATAACGAGCCCCGATCCGGGCTTGTCCTGGGTCGTGACCTCGCCCCTTTTCGAGCCCCTCGCCGTCGGAGCCGTGACGCTCCCGAACCGAGTGCTGATGGCCCCCTTGACCCGGATGCGGGCCGCCGCTCCGGGCGACGTACCGAACGATCTGATGGTCGAGTACTACCGGCAGCGCGCCGGTGCCGGGCTGATCGTCTCCGAGGGGACCCAGATCTCTCCGCAGGGCAAGGGCTACCTGGACACGCCCGGGATCCACAGTGCCGAACAGCTGGCGGGTTGGCGCCGGGTGACCGACGCCGTACACGCCGAGGGCGGCCTGATCGCCGCCCAGCTCTGGCACGTCGGCCGGGTCTCCCACGAGTCGTTCCACGACGGTGCCGCACCGGTCTCGGCCTCGGCCCTGCCATACCGCAACCGGACGACGGTCCGCGGCGAGGACGGCGCGCCGACCCGGGTGAGCTGCCCGACCCCGCGGGCGCTCGCGGTCGAGGAGATCGCTGCCGTGGTCGAGGACTACCGGCAGGCGACCAGCAACGCCCGCGAGGCCGGGTTCGACCTGGTCGAGATCCACGGCGCGCACGGCTATCTGCTGCACCAGTTCCTGAGCACCGAGAGCAACCACCGGAGCGACGAGTACGGCGGTCCACCCCGGAACCGGGCCCGGTTCATCCTCGAGGCTCTCGACGCCGTCATCGGGGCGTGGGACGCCGACCACGTCGGCATCCGGATCTCCCCGCTCGGGATCTTCAACGGACTCGACGACAGCGCCGGTCAGCCGATGGGCCTACGTCTCGCGGCCGAGTTCGCAGCCCGCGGGATCGCGTTCCTGCACCTCTCCGAGCCGGACTGGGCCGGCGGGCCGGTCCTTGCCGAGGAGTTCCGGCGCGAGCTGCGCACGGCATTTCCCGGCGTGATCGTGGGCGCGGGCAATTACTCGGTCCGCAAGGCTGAGAGCCTGATCGAGGCTGGTCTGATCGACGCGGCCGCGTTCGGGCGCGCGTTCCTGGCGAACCCGGACCTGCCGGCCCGGCTCCGGTCCGGGGCCGAGCTCAACGTGCCCGACCCGGCCACGTTCTACGGCGGGGGAGCCGAGGGCTACACCGACTACCCGGCGCTGCTGGGCTGAGGGCTCTCAGTCCGCGGTGGTCCACCGCTCGACGGCGCGCTCGACCTTCACCCGGATGTCCGGGGCGTCCTCGAGGAGTCGTCGGAAGGCGTGTCCCTCGATGATCAGCGCGTGCACCGGCGTGGTCGCTATCACGCTCGCCGTACGGGGTTGTCCGGTGACCAGCGAGATCTCGCCGAAGAAGTCTCCGGAGCGCATCGTGTTGACCACGGCATCGCCCTTGGTCACGTTGGCGGAGCCTTCGATGATCACCACGAACTCCTGACCTTCGGCGCTCTCCGTGGCCAGCTGGCGGCCGGCGCCCAGATCGATCTCGGTCGCGATCGCAGCGACCTCAGCCACCTCGGGCGGTGTGCAGTCGGCGAACAGCGGGAGGGAGCGGATGAGCTCGGCCTTGGCGTCCTTGTGCAACCTCATGGGAGGGAACCTAGACCTGCCGGACCGGCGGTGTCTGTAGGTCGAAAGCGCCTGGCTGGACCGGTTGCGCGCCGATCCGGGCGGGTTCGTGCAGGTTTGCGCGCCGATTGCGCGCCGGTTGCGGGCCGGTGGTGCGCAATCAGCTCGCGGTCGTGGTCCGCTCAGCCATCGCGCGCTGGATCTTCGTCTTGATCTCGGGGGCGTCATCCAGCAGGCGGAGGAACGCGTGCACCTCGATCACCAGGGCTCGTACGTCGGTCTTCGCCACAACGGTCGCAGTACGACGACGTCCGGTCAGCAGGGCGATCTCACCGAAGAAGTCGCCGGCTTGCAGGGTCGCGACGGGGTGCTCGCCGTGCAGCACGGTGGCCGACCCCGTGACGATCACGACGAACTCGCGACCGACGGCGTTCTCGGTGGCCAGGATGCGGCCCGCCGGGAGGTCGATCTCGTCAGCGATGGCCGCGACCTCGGCGATCTCCTCGCTGGTGCAGTCCGAGAAGAGCGGGAGCGAACGGATCAGTGCTCTCTTGGTGTCCTTGTGCAGCCTCATGGGTCATAATTTAGTTCCGAGAACGGTCAGTGTCTGTGACCCAGAGCCCATTTAGCCAGTCGCCCAAATCACAGGTGAATTCTTCATTTCGAGGAATGCACAGCGCGGTAGTGAACCGGGCAGGCGCCGGCCGCCCGCGCGACGCCGCCGATCTGGGCCGGGACCGGCACCGGGTACGACGTCCACCGGGCCTCCAGCTCGTAGCCAGAAAGCAGGTGGGTGACCGCCATCGACATCGCCGCGAGCGAGAACGGCTGCGCCGGGCAGCTGTGCTTGCCGTGACCGAACGCCGTCACGAGCTGAGGGGAGGCGAGCGCGCTGGTGTCGGCCAGCCGGCTCCGGTTCCAGCGCCCGGGCTGCCAGTTTTCCAGCCCCGGGGCGGACGTCGTGTTCGTCAGCGGGAGCAGCGTGGCGATGGTGGCGCCGGGTCCGACCGAGTACGTCGTGGTGCCGTCGTCGAATTCCACCGGGGCCATCACGGTCCGGCCCATGATCGAGCGCTGGGCCAGCCGGGTGGACTCCAGGGCGCACTGGTCGGCGAGGCCCTCCTCGGCCGCGACCACTCGGGCGGCGGTCTCCGGGTGCTCGATCAGGTCTACCAGTGCCCAACCCAGCGCGGAGGCGAGGTTCGACATCGAGGCGACGTGGATCAAGGCGACGTCCCAGGCGACCCCGGAGCGTCGTACGGGGTCGGGCTCGCCGTCCCAGGCCGTGACGATCCGGGCGAAGAGCGTCGAGTCACCGGAGCCGGGCTCGGCTGGGTCCGGGTGCTGGCCGAGCCGGTCGACGGCCTCGCCGACGACTGCGGTGATCTCGGCGAGCGCGGCGTGCTCGGCGGCCTTGCCGGACGCGGCGACCGCAGCCATCGCATCCGGGTGCACGAACGCGTCGGCACCGTCGAGGGCGTCGAACGCGGCGACCAGGCGCTCGAACGCGTCGCCCTCGGCGGAGCCCGGACCACCCCAGGAGGCGAGTCCCATCCGGTGCCCGAGTCGGCGGGTGAGGGCGAAGACGTCGACGGTCCCGGACTCGCCGAGCTCGGCCGAGGTCGTCGCCAGGGCATCCCGCAGGTTGCTCAGGTACGTCGCCACGTCGCCCTTGCGGAAGAGCGAGCCGGGCAGTGTCCGGCGGCCGTCGAAGATCTCGTCGGGGAGCTTGCGACGCAGCATCAGGTAGTCCGCAACGCCCTTGCTCGCCTTGTCCTCGGGCAGCGCGTAGAACGACTCGACGCCGGTGGGGGAGAAGGTGAAGAGGTAGCGGTCGCGCCCGCTCTCGACGACGAAGGTGTCCCCGTGGATGCGGCGGGCTTCGGCCAGGACGCCGACGGCGTCGCCGACGGCAACGTCCCAGGGCAGGCCGACGCCGTCGGCGAGGGGAGGTAGCGGGGTGATCGGAGGCAGTGGTGTCGAACGGGGCACGGAGGTCCTCCAGGTCAGCAGTTCAGGTCACGGGCAGCAGTCACGGTCGTTGTAGACGACCGTGATCTCACCCCTGTGCACACCCGAGCGTCTCGTTGGCATAGTGCCACGGCGCCCTCGTCGAGGGCCGCAGCCGCCGGACTAAACGGCCGGGCGCACGCCCATCGCGATGAGCTCGCAGGTGATGCTGAGCTGACGCCGTAGACCGTCCGGCATCTCGGGGAAGCCGAGCTCCAGCATCAGTGCTGCGCTGGTCCGGGCGCGCTGACCGACGTGACCGTCGGGGAGCCGGCGGCTGAGTGTCCAGCTGAACGCGATCGCGTCCGCGCAGAGCTCGAGGACGAACGAGGACTCGGGGCTGTCTTCTCCCAGGCGCGCCTGCACCGCGGCGCGGAGTACGTCGATGAGCTCGCGGGGCGGGAGTCCGTTCATACGGGGATCAACGAGCCAGTGGAGGTTTTGTCACGAATGTCCGGATCCATACGCCGAGATCGGTCTGCACTCCCGGCGGCCGATCCGCCGTGTCTAGGGTGAGCCCGTGACTATCAACAAGGGCCCGGGTCGGGTCCGTCAGGAAAAGATCTACCGCGACGGAGTCTTCGGTCGCCTGCCCGCGGTGCCCACCGACTTCGCGACCCTCGAGGTGCGGGCCGAGCAGGCCAGCAGCGCCGAGGCCTGGGCCTACGTCGCCGGCGGGGCCGGCGAGGGGCGGACGCTGCGCAACAACCGGGCTGCCTTCGACCGGTGGGCCATCGTTCCGCGGATGGCTCACGGCAACACCACCCGCGACCTCTCCGTCGACCTGCTCGGCACGAGGCTGCCGGCGCCGGTGCTGCTCGCGCCGATCGGGGCAGGCGCGCTGATGGCTCCGGACAGCGACCTGCACATCGCCCGAGGTGCGGCGACCCACGGGGTGCCCTACGTCTTCTCCAACCAGGGCTGCAATCCGATGGAGGAGTGCGCGGAGGCGATGGGGGAGAGCCCTCGCTGGGTCCAGCTCTATTGGAGCACCGACGAGGGTCTGGTCGACAGCGTGATCCAGCGGGCCGAGGCGATCGGGGCCGGCGCGCTGGTGGTCACCCTCGACACCACGTTGCTCGGGTGGCGGCCCCAGGACCTGAACCGCGGCTCGCTGCCGTTCAGCAAAGGCATCGGGATTGCGCAGTACACCTCCGACCCCCGCTTCGCCCAGATCGTCAAGGACCGGATCGCCGCAGCTGCTGCGTCGGCCGAGAAAGTAGCGACCGAGGTGACCCTCGGTGCGGTGAAGACCCTGATGTCGATGACCAGGAACCATCCAGGTGGGTTCCTGGAGAACCTGCGCTCGCCCGAGCCGCGGGCCTCGGTCGAGACGTTCCTCGACATCTACTCGAACCCCGGCCTGAGCTGGGACCACCTGGCCACGTTGCGCGAGCGGACCAAGCTCCCGGTGGTGCTCAAGGGGATCCTGCATCCCGACGACGCGAAACGGGCCTTCGACTCCGGCGTCGATGGGATCGTCGTCTCCAACCACGGCGGCCGTCAGGTCGACAACGCGATCGCCTCGCTCGATGCCCTGGTCTCCGTCCGGGACGCCGTCGGCGCCGACCCGACGGTGCTCCTCGACAGCGGCATCCGGACCGGTGCCGACGTCTTCACCGCACTTGCGCTGGGCGCCGATGCCGTGCTGCTCGGCCGGCCGTACATGTACGGCCTCGCGCTCGCCGGTGAGCAGGGTGTCGCCGAGGTGATCGCCAACGTGATTGCCGAGCTGGATCTCACGATGGCCCTCTCGGGTACTGCCGACCTGTCCGCGATCACCGGCGACCTGCTGGTCGCGAACCCGTCCGCCTAGGAGTCCGCATGACCGACACCCGCTCGAGGGCGATCCGCACTCCCGAGGACCGCTTCGCCGACCTGCCCGACTACCCGTTCGCACCGCACTACACCGAGCTCACCCCCGAGCTCCGGATGCACCACGTGGACGAGGGGCCGCGGGACGAGCGGGACCCCGCCTCCGGACCCGGACCGGTGCTGATGCTGCACGGCGTGCCGACCTGGAGCTACCTGTACCGCTCGATGATCCCGGTCTTCACCCAGGCAGGGTTGCGAGCGGTGGCCCCGGACCTGATCGGCTTCGGAAAGTCGGACAAGCCGACGCGGCTCGACGACTACTCCTACCAGCAGCACATCGACTGGCTCACCGCGTGGTTGGAGGCCGTCGACCTGCGCAGGATCACCCTGATCTGCCAGGACTGGGGTTCGCTCCTGGGACTCCGGCTCGCCGCCGAGAACAGCGACCGGTTCGACCGGATCGTCGTGGCCAACGGGTTCCTGCCCACCGGTGACCGGAATCCCGGGCTGCCGTTCAAGGTCTGGCGTGCGTTCGCGTCGTACTCGCCACTCTTCCCGATCGGCCGGCTCGTCGACACCGGCACCAAGCGCTCGCTGACCGCGGCGGAGCGGGCGGCGTACGACGCCCCGTTCCCGACGTCGGCGTACAAGGCCGGCGCCCGAGCCTTCCCGAGGCTGGTGCCGATCTCGCCGGACGACCCGGCGGCCCCGGCGAACCGCGCAGCCTGGGAGGTCCTCGGTGCTTGGGAGAAGCCGTTCCTCACTCTGTTCGGCCGGCACGACCCGATCCTGGGCAGGGCCGACACGCCCCTCCAGAAGCACATACCCGGCGCGCAGGGTCAGCCGCACGGCCGTCTCGACGGGAGCCACTTCGTCCAGGAGGACGTCGGTGTCGAGATTGCCCGGCGGACTGTGGAGTGGCTCCGAAGCTGACTGCGGCGGAGCACCAGGGCCGGCTCAGCCCGACGTGATCGCGCCCCCGCTGTCCTTGCCGAGCGAGCGGCCGATCACCATCCGCTGGATCTGGTTGGTGCCTTCGAAGATCTGCATCACCTTGGCCTCGCGCATGTAGCGCTCGACCGGGAAGTCACGGGTGTAGCCGGCGCCGCCGAGCACCTGGACGGCGTCGGTGGTCACCTTCATCGCGTTGTCGGTCGCGACGAGCTTGGCGATCGAGGCCTCCCGGCTGAACGGCAGCCCGCGGTCCTTGAGTCGGGCGGCGTGCAGGGTGGTGGCACGCGCGGACTGTACGGCTGCCTCCATGTCGGCCAGGACGAACGCAAGTCCCTGGTGGTCGATGATCGCCTTGCCGAAGGACTCGCGTTCCTTCGCGTAAGCGACGGCGTGGTCCAGCGCGCCTTGGGCGAGCCCGACGGCAACGGCGGCGATGCCCAGGCGTCCGGAGTCCAGACCGGCCAAAGCGATCTTCAGCCCCTCGCCCTCGGCGCCCAGGCGCCGCTCGACGGGGACCCGGACGTTGTCGAAGAGCATCGTCGCGGTGGTCGATCCGGTCAGCCCCATCTTGTCCTCGGGGACGTCGGCGCTCAGTCCGGGAGTGTCCGCAGGTACCAGGAAGCAGCTGATGCCGGTGCGATCCCCGGCCTCACCCGCGGTCCGGGCCATCACCTTGTAGAAGTCCGCCTGGCCGCCGTGGGTGGTCCAGGCCTTGGCTCCGTTGAGCACGTACTCGTCGCCCTCGCGGCGTGCGGTGGTCCGCATCGCCGCCGGGTCGGAGCCTGCGTGGGCCTCGGAGAGACAGTAGGCCCCGAGCAGGTCACCGGCGAGCATGTCCGGGAGCCAGGTTTGCCGCTGCTCCTCGCTACCGGCCGTGGCGAGCCCGAAGCACGACAGGGCGTGCACGCTCACCCCCACACCGACGCTCGACCAGACACTGCCGATCTCCTCGAGCACCTGGAGGTAGACCTCGTAGGGCTGGCCGCCGCCGCCGTACTCCTCCGGGTAGGGCAGCCCGAGCAGGCCGGTCCGTCCGAGCAGTCGGAAGGTCTCGCGCGGGAACTCCTGGTTGCGCTCCGCAGACGCAGCCAGCGGGAGCAGTTCGCGGCTCGCGAGGTCGCGGACCAGCTTGAGCAGGTCGGTGGCCTCATCGCTGGGCAGCACGCGTGTCGCCGGCATCGGGTTCCTTCCACCAGGTGTGTGAGGGGTCGTGAGGGTGCGTGAGACGAGCGTCGAGCAAATTATCGGGGACAGCGGGTACGACGGTACTTCGACCGTCTCGAAACCACCCCGGTTGCGCACCGGCCCTGGTCGGCGTGAAAGATGTCATCCGAGCTAAGGAGCACGCCCCATGACCGAGACCGCTAACCCCGTCGACCTCGCCACCCAGACCATCGCCGTCCTCGGCGGCACCGGACCTCAGGGCCGTGGCCTGGCCCGCCGCTTCGCGCAGGCCGGTCTGAACGTCGTCCTCGGCTCCCGCACGGCGGAGAAGGGCGCGGCCGCAGCGGCAGAGCTGTCCGAGGCGATCGGCGTACCGGTCTCCGGCTCCGACAACCGGGGCGCCGCCGAGGCTGGGGACATCGTCCTGGTGGTGGTTCCCTGGGACGGGCACGGTGACCTACTCATCGAGCTGAAGCCGGCCCTGGACGGGAAGATCGTCGTGGACTGCGTGAACCCGCTCGGCTTCGACAAGCAAGGCGCTTTCGCGCTTCCGGTCGCCGAGGGCTCGGCCACCCAGCAGGCTGCCGCGATTCTGACCGGGAGCACCGTCGTCGGTGCGTTCCACAACGTCAGCGCCGTGCTGCTCGAGGACGCCGACGTGACCGACCTCGGCACCGACGTCCTAGTCCTCGGCGACGACCGCGCCGCCACCGATCTCGTCCAGGCACTGGCCGACACCATCCCCGGCGTCCGCGGGGTCTACGCCGGTCGGATCCGCAACGCGCACCAGGTCGAGGCGCTGACCGCGAACCTGATCAGCATGAATCGTCGCTACCAGGCGCATGCCGGCGTTCGCGTCACCGATATCTGACCTGTCACCGCAGCTTCCGGTACAGCGCTTCCTGCGCGACGCTGGCGAACATCCGGCCGGACGCGTCGAACACCGAGCCGGTGTACATCCCGCGGTTACCGGCGATGCTCCGCGCGGTGTAGTCGGTGAACACCCATGCGTCCATCGGGGCGGGGTGGTGGAACCAGATGGCGTGGTCGAGGCTCGCTGCGGGCACGAAGCCGTCGGTGTCCCACCGGTGTAGGTCTGCCGAGACGTCCGAAAGGTAGCTGAACGCGCACGCGTTCAGCAGCGGGTCGTCGCCGATCGTGGTGGTGAACCGCGACCAGAACCGGCTCGGCCAGGCCTCGACGCCGTCCTCGGGCGGGATCCGGACCTCGAGGGAGAACATCCGCGGCACCACCCAGGGCAGGCAATCCTCGGGTGGGGTGACACTCGGCAGCTCCGGGCCCTGGCGGTTCAGCCCGGTAGCGGGTGAGGCGAAGGAGACCGAGGTCGAGAAGATCACCTCGCCACGCTGGATCGCGACCACGCGGCGGGCCGAGAACGAGCGGCCGTCCCGGTCTCGGTCGACCTGGAACAGGGTCGGGCGGGATGCATCCCCGGCCCGGAGGAAGTAGCCGTGCAACGAGTGCGGGGTCCTGTCAGCCTCCACCGTCAGTCCCGCCGCGCGCAACGCCTGCGCCGCCACCTGGCCGCCGTACAGGGGCCAGTCCTCGTCGAACGTGTAGTTCGCGCGGAAGCAGTCCTCCTCGACCTTCTCCAGCTCGAGCAGGTCCAGGAGGTCGCTGGTCGTCCCAGTGGTAGTCCCAGAGTTCGGCTCGGTGCTCATGCGCCCGAACGTTACCCAGCACGGGCGTCCTAGGCTGCACCGCATGACTTCCTACGTCTCCTACCAGTTCGCCGACGGCATCTCCCGGATCACCCTGATCGACGGAGACCGAGGCAACCCGATCCACCCCGACGGCATCGCCGAGCTGCACAGCGCCGTGCGGCGGGCGGCCGCCGACCAGGCCCGGGTGATCGTGCTCGCCTCGACCGGCCGGTTCTTCTGCGTCGGCGGGGACATCAGCAGCTTCGGCGCCGCCGAGGATCTGGGCACGTTCGTCGACGACCTGGCCGAGTCGCTGCACCGGGTGATCGGCGAGCTGCTCCGGTCGCCCGCGGTCGTCGTCTCCGTGGTTCACGGGATGGCGGCGGGTGCGGGCTTCCCGCTGGCTGCAGCTGCCGACCTCGTGCTGGCGGCGAAGTCGGCGAGGTTCACCCTCGGCTACACCAAGATCGGCTTCAGCGTCGACGGCGGCACCAGCCTGCTGGTGCACACCGTCGGCCTGCACCGCGCACTGCGGCTGGCGTTGCTCAACGACGTGCTCTCCGCCGAGGAGGCGCAGGCGGCGGGTCTGGTCGCCCGGGTCTGCGAGGACGACGAGCTCGCTGCCACGGCGGACAAGATCGCCGCTCAGCTCGCTGCCGGCTCCGCGGTCGCCCAGGCAGCTACCAAGCAGCTGCTCCGCGCGGTCGCGGAGGACTCCCCGGAGAGTGTGATGCGCGCCGAGTCGCTCTCGATCCAGGCGCGGGCGGTGGAGCCGGACGGACGTGAAGGCGTCCGTGCGTTTCTGGACAAGCGCACGCCGGAGTTCAACGTCTGAGCTCCAGCGACAGGGCGGGGAGAACTCCCCGCCCGCCACCATACCCCTGGACAGATACCTAAGGGGGGTATAGTATTTAGCCATGAGCGAGCACCAGCACTCCTACATCGCGAACAAGTCCAAGGACGACTACCTCAAGCGGCTGCGCCGGATCGAGGGCCAGGCGCGCGGACTCCAGCGGATGGTGGAGGAGGAGCAGTACTGCATCGACATCCTCACCCAGGTGTCCGCGATCACCAAGGCCCTCCAGTCGGTCTCGCTGAGCCTGCTCGAGGAGCACCTCGGCCACTGCGTCCTCGAGGCCGCCCGGGCCGGCGGTCCGGAAGCACAGGAGAAGCTTCTCGAGGCCTCCGCCGCCATCGCCCGACTCGTCCGCTCCTGAGCGGTCCCTCCGACCCGAAAGGCACCACCATGAGTACCTTCACCGGCACCGTCACCGGAATGACCTGCGGCCACTGCGTCGCCTCGGTCACCGAAGAGGTCACCGAGCTGGCCGGCGTTACCGACGTCGTCGTCGACCTCGCCTCCGGCAGCCTCACCGTCACCAGTGCTGCGCCCCTCGACGAGTCGGCCGTCCGTGCCGCGGTCGAGGAAGCCGGCTACCAGCTGTCATGAGACTCCTCCCCGAACGGACGCCGCTGCGTATCGGTGCCTTCGTGGCCGTGCTGGTGGTGCTGTTCGGTGTTGCGGTCGGCGCTGGTCGGCTCTTTGACGAGGGGACACCGGAGACGTCGGGGGCCCCGGTGTCGGCGTCGTACGAACTGCGCCTGGAGAGCGGCACTGTCTCGGAGGGCCCGCGCGCGCCGGTGCAGTTCACGATCGTGGACCAGGACGACCAATCGGTCGCCGGTTTCGAGGTGCGGCACCAGAAGCGGCTGCACCTGATCGCCGTGCGTGACGACTTCTCCGGGTTTCAGCACGTTCACCCGACGATGGCGGCGGACGGGACGTGGTCGACGCCGCTCGCAGTGCTCAGCGGGCGGTACCGCCTGTTCGCGGACTTCCAGGCGAGCGGCAGCTCCGAGGCCGTCGCGTACGCCGACCTGAGCGTCAGCGGGACGAGCGACGGCGGGTTCACGTCCTTCCCGCCCCGGGTCGCCCGTACGACAACCGTCGACGGTTACCAGGTCACCCTCGCCGGCGACCTTGCTCCCGACACTGAGGCGCTGCTGACCCTGACGGTCCGACGGAACGGCTCGGAGGTCACCGACCTGCAGCCGTACCTCGGCGCCTTCGGCCACCTCGTCGTGCTCCGCGGTAGCGACAAGCAGTACCTGCACGCCCATCCCGAGGACGGCCCGGCAGGCCCCGAGATCGCCTTTGATGTCCGGGTTCCGACCCAGGGCCGGTACTACCTCTACCTCGACTTCAAGCACGGTGGTCAGGTCAGGACGGCGCAGTTCGCGCTCGACACGACCGTCTCCGGCGAGGGCGGAGAAGACCAACTCGGAGAAGGCCAACTCGGCGAAGACCAGCTCGGCGACGACCAGGGAGCCAGCCATGACAGCCATTGAGACCGCCGCGAGCGTCGAGCTCGACATCACCGGGATGACCTGTGCATCGTGCGCCAACCGGATCGAGAAGAAGCTCAACAAGCTCGATGGCGTGGTGGCCTCGGTCAACTACGCCACCGAGAAGGCCCGGGTGAGCTTCCCGATGACGATCAACCCCGAGGACCTGGTCGCCACCGTGGAGCAGGCCGGGTACGGCGCCACGCTGCCGAAGACCGAGAAGGATTCGGCGCCGGCGATCGACCCCACGGCGACGCTCCGCGAGCGGCTGCTGGTCTCGACGCTGCTGAGCGTGCCGGTGATCCTGCTGGCGATGGTCCCTGCTTGGCAGTTCACGAACTGGCAGTGGCTCTCCCTGACCCTCGCGGCCCCTGTCGTGGTCTGGGGTGGACTGCCCTTCCACCGGGCCGCGTGGGTCAACCTCCGGCACGGCACCACCACGATGGACACCCTCGTCTCGGTCGGCACCCTTGCTGCCTTCGGCTGGTCGGTCTACGCGCTCTTCTGGGGCGAGGCCGGCGTTCCGGGGCTGACGCACCCGTTCAGTCTGACCGTCGAGCGCGGTCACGGTGCGAGCAACATCTACCTCGAAGCCGCCGCCGGGGTGACGACGTTCCTGCTCGCCGGGCGGTACCTGGAGGCTCGCTCGAAGCGGAGCTCCGGTGCCGCGCTCCGGGCGCTGCTGGAGCTCGGGGCCAAGGACGTCGCGGTCCTCCGCGGTGACGTGGAGACCCGCATCGCGATCGAGGACCTGGTCGTCGGTGACGCCTTCGTCGTCCGGCCCGGGGAGAAGGTGGCGACCGACGGCACCGTGGTCGAGGGCACCTCGGCGATCGACGCCGGGCTGGTGACTGGTGAGTCGGCTCCGGTCGAGGTCGGTCCCGGGGAACCGGTCATCGGTGCCACCGTCAACGTCGGTGGGCGACTCGTCGTACGGGCGACGCGGGTGGGAGCCGATACCCAGCTCGCCCAGATGGGCCGCCTGGTCGCCGAGGCGCAGCACGGCAAGGCGCAGGTGCAGCGGCTGGCCGACCGGATCTCCGGCTTCTTCGTCCCGGTGGTGATCGGCCTCGCGGTCGCGACCCTCGGCTTCTGGCTCGGGTCGGGGGAGGGGGCGTCAGCTGCGTTCACTGCCGCCGTCGCCGTCCTGATCATCGCCTGCCCGTGCGCCCTGGGGTTGGCGACGCCGACCGCTCTGATGGTCGGGACCGGCCGCGGCGCCCAGCTCGGCATCGTGATCAAAGGTCCCGAGGTGCTGGAGTCGACCCGCGAGGTCGACGTCGTCGTCCTGGACAAGACCGGCACGGTCACCACCGGGCAGATGGCGTTGCAGGGCGTGGTCGCGGCGCCAGGCGAGGATCCGGACGAGGTGCTCGCTCTGGCCGCCGCGCTCGAGGACGGCTCGGAGCACCCGGTCGGTCGCGCCATCGTCGCTGGACGGCTCCCCTCAGCACCAGGACGGCCCCGATCAGCGCTGGTCGAGCCTGTCGAAACCTCCGAGTTCGTCAACCACCCGGGCCTCGGCGTCACCGGACTGGTCGACGGGCGTCGGGTCTCCGTCGGCCGCCCAACTCTCTTCGAGGACACCGCGATCCCCGACGAGATCACGACCGCCCTCGCCGCTGCGCAGGCCGACGCCGGCACAGCAGTCCTGGTCGGCTGGGACGGGAAGGTCCGGGGTGTGGTGGTCGTGGCCGACGAGGTCAAGCCGACCTCCGCCGAGGCGATCACCCGACTCCGGGCGCTCGGGCTCCGCCCGATCCTGCTCACCGGCGACAACGCCGCCGCGGCCGCCGCGGTGGCCGCGCAGGTGGGGATCGAGCAGGCTGACGTGATCGCCGAGGTGCTGCCGCAGGACAAAGTCGCCGAGGTGAAGCGCCTGCAGGCCCAGGGCCTGACGGTCGCCATGGTCGGCGACGGGGTCAACGACGCCGCGGCACTGGCCCAGGCAGATCTCGGGATCGCGATGGGTACCGGTGCCGACGTGGCCATCGAGGCCAGCGACCTCACCCTTGTCCGGGGGGACCTCCGGGTCGCGGTGGACGCGATCCGGCTCTCCCGCCGCACGTTGGCGATTATCCGGGGCAACTTGTTCTGGGCCTTCGCCTACAACATCGCCGGGTTGCCGCTCGCTGCCGCCGGCCTGCTCAACCCGATGCTGGCCGGTGCCGCGATGGCGCTCTCGTCGGTCTTCGTGGTGACCAACAGCCTGCGGCTGCGGGGCTTCAGCGGCTCGCACTGACCCGGATTGCTATCCCCGAGGCGATCACCTCGGCCTGGTAGTCGGAGTAAGCGCGACGCAGCGCCGGTCCCGACCAGTCGTCCGGAAGGAGGGCCTCCGGGAGGGCAGGATCGGCGCGAAGGTGCCGGACCAGCGTGGCGGCGGTCGCCATCCGGTCGGCTCCGGTCTTGGCGGTGTGGAGCGCCTCGAGCAACCTGTGGGCGATGTCGTTGTACCGCGCGAGGCTGAAGAGGCGTTCGGCGAGGATCGCGGGGGCCTCATCGGGGACCGCCCGGAAGGTGGTCAACAGCTCTCCGGGCCCGAACGGCAGCGGTCGCGCCAGGTTCGCGGGCCGGAGCCAGACCCCCTCTCGCAGCTCGGCCAGACGGAGGTCAGCCAGGGAGGTCCGCAGCGCGGCACGCTCCGTGGCGTTGCGGCCCCCTGGGGTGACCACGACGGTCTCCCAATCCCCGGACCAGGCGGTGGTCGTCTCGTCCAGCGCTAAGTCCTGACGTCGCTGCCGTGCCAACATCCGGTGGCTCAGGCGGTAGACGGCCTCGCTGCGCTCCAGGTCTCCGTTCGCGACCATGCGTGTCAGAGCGACTCGGAGCGTTGCTTCCCCGATGCCGAAGTGCCGCCCGACGGTCACCAGGTCGCGCGCCGCCAGCTCTGGAGGGTGGGCGCCGAGCAGGAGGCTGAGCACTACCGAGCGGGCACTGAGCGGACGGATCTCCATGAATCTAACCTTACAGTCTTGTCACAAGCGTGGCGTTGTTGTAATACTAGCGTCATGACCACAAGCCTGAGCGCCAGTGCCGGAATCTCGCACGACCCCCACGAGGTCACCAACCAGCCTCCCCCGCACGCACCGTACGACGCCTCAGCCGACGCGGCCCTGATCGAAGGCCTGCATCGTGAAGGCGCAGGCTGGGCCGAAGGTGACGTGCGCCGTATCGGCCAGCTCGCCGGTAGTGAGGAGGCGCAGCGCTGGTCCGAGGACGCCCACCGGTTCGAGCCAGAGCTCAAAACGGTCGACCGATACGGCAACCGGGTCGACGAGGTGGAATTTCACCCGTCCTGGCACCACCTGATGCGGGCCACGATCGCCGAAGGCGGAGCAGGAGCGCCCTGGGTCGATCCGCGCGCCGGCGCCCACGTCGCACGTACGGCGGGTGGCCTCGCGTGGCAGCACACCGAGGCCGGAACCGGCTGCCCGGTCACGATGACGTACTCCGTGATCCCCGCGCTTCGCCATCAGCCCGATCTGGCTGCGATCTACGAGCCCGGCCTGACCAGCCGTGTCTATGACCCGGGCCTGCGCGTACCCACGGAGAAGCGCGGTCTGCTCGCCGGCATGGGGATGACCGAGAAGCAGGGCGGCTCCGACGTTCGCACCAACTCGACCGTCGCCGCCGCGACCGCAGAGCCGGGCGTCTTCACCCTGACCGGCCATAAGTGGTTCACCTCGGCCCCGATGTGCGACCTCTTCCTCGTGCTCGCCCAGGCACCCGGTGGCCTCTCCTGCTTCCTGGTCCCGCGGATCCTGCCCGACGGGACCCGCAACTCCTTCCGGATCGCACGGCTCAAGGACAAGCTCGGCAACCGCTCGAATGCCTCCTGCGAGCCCGAGTTCGACGGCACCGTCGCCTGGCTCGTCGGCGAGCAGGGCCGTGGCATCAAGACGATCATCGAGATGGTCAGCTGCACCCGGCTCGACTGCGTCACCGGTTCGGCCGGGATGATGCGCAAGGCGCTCGTCGAGGCCGGGCACCACGTCCAGCACCGGGCTGCCTTCGGCCGGACGCTGATCGACCAGCCGCTGATGCGCAACGTCGTGGCCGACCTTGCGGTCGAGTCCGAGGCCGCCACCACCCTGGCGCTGCGGCTGGCCGGTGCGGCCGACCGGGCCATCCGCGGCGATGAGGGCGAGCAGGCGTTCCGTCGGATCGCCACCGCGATCGGCAAGTACTGGGTCACCAAGCGCGGCCCCGCCTTCACCGCCGAGGCGATGGAGTGCCTCGGCGGCAACGGGTACGTCGAGGACTCCGGGATGCCGCGGCTCTACCGGGAGGCGCCGCTCAACTCGATCTGGGAGGGCTCGGGCAACGTCAACGCGCTCGACGTGCTGCGGGCGCTCGGTCGCGAGCCAGCCAGTCTGGAGGCGCTGATGGGCGAGCTGGCGCTCGCTGCGGGTGCAGACCCGCGTCTCGATGCCGCGGTCACCCGCTTGGGCAACGACCTCGGCGATCTCGACGGCATCGAGATCCGCGCGCGCCGGCTCGTCGAGCAGATGGCACTGGTCCTGCAGGGCTCGCTGCTGGTCCGGCACGCCCCGAACGCCGTCGCCGACGCCTTCTGCGCCAGCCGCCTCGGCGGTGACGGGGGTCTGGCCTTCGGCACCCTGCCCGGCGGCAGCGACTTCACCACGATCCTCGACCGCGCCCTGCCCGAAGGCGCCTAATGCCGGTCGCGGAGCGGGAGTACCGGACGCTCACCTATGAGGTCGACGACCGGGTCGCCCGGATCACCTTCAACCGGCCCGAGCACGGCAACGCGATCACAGCAGACACCCCGCTCGAGCTGGCCGAGGTGGTCGAGCGCGCCGACCTGAACCCCCGGGTGCACGTGATGCTGCTCAGCGGTCGCGGCAAGGGCTTTTGCGGCGGCTACGACCTGTCGATCTTTGCTGAGAACCTGACCGCTGACGACGGACCGGACCCCCGCAGCGGCACGGTGCTGGACCCGACCCTCCAGGCCGAGAACCACGATCCGACGGGTACCTGGGACCCGATGATCGACTACGCGATGATGAGCCGCTTCAACCGTGGCTTTGCGAGCCTGCTGCACGCGAACAAGCCGACCGTGGCCAAGCTGCACGGCTTCGCCGTCGCCGGCGGCACCGATATCGCCCTGCACTGTGACCAGATCATCTGCGCCGACGACACCAAGATCGGGTACCCGCCGACCCGGGTCTGGGGGATCCCGGCCACCGGCCTCTGGGCGCACCGTCTCGGCGACCAGCGGGCCAAGCGGCTGCTGCTCACCGGTGACTGCCTCTCGGGCAAGCAGGCGCAGGAGTGGGGCCTGGCGATCGAGTCCTGCCCGGTCGCCGAGCTCGACGACCGCGCCGAGGCCCTGGTGCAGCGGATCGCCGCGATGCCGGTCAACCAGCTGATCATGGTGAAGCTGGCCCTCAACAGTGCGCTGCTCGCCCAGGGCGTCGCGAACTCGGCGATGGTCAGCACGGTCTTCGACGGCATCTCCCGGCACACCCGGGAGGGCTACGGGTTCCAGCAGCGCGCCGCTGAGGTGGGCTTCCGGGAGGCGGTCCGCGAGCGCGACCAGCCGTACGGCGACTACAAGCGGCAGCAGTTCGCCGACGGAACCACCGAGTCGTGACGCCGGAGGACGTCGCGTCCGGCCTGCTCTCGCCGGTGGAGGCCGCCCGGATGTCGGCCGGCGGCAAGGTCGACGCCGCCGTACTGATCCCGCTCTACTGGGACGAGCGCGGTCCGGTCGCCGTCTTCACCGAGCGGCACGCCGACCTGCGCAAGCACGCCGGCGAGATCTCGTTTCCGGGGGGTCGCCGCGACCCGGGAGAGGAGCTGGTCGACACCGCGCTCCGTGAAGCCGAGGAGGAGATCGGGCTGGCCGCAGCAGACGTCCGCGTCCTCGGGGCACTGCCGCCGATCGGCACCTTCGTCAGCGGCTTCCGGATCTATCCGTTCGTCGGGCAGATCCCGGCCGGCGTCGCCTGGGTGCTTGCCGAGCGCGAGGTCGCCCAGGTGCTGGAGTTCCCGCTCGCGGACCTGCGTGCCGGCCACCGCTTCGAACGCCTGCTCCGCAAGGGGGTGCCGGTCCGCACCGACACCTACACGGTGACCGATCAGCTGGTCTGGGGCGCGACCGCGCGGATTACCAGAACTCTGCTCGACTCATTGCCAACCTGACCCGGCACCGTCAGGCTGCCATCATGCGCGGACTGCACGGGATGCACGGCCTGCACGGACCGGACATCCGCGGCGTGCGCCCGTACCAGGTGATCGGGCTGGTCTGGTTGGCCAACCTGGTCGGTGCCGGGATCCTGATCGTGGACTACCTGGTGGTCCTGCCGTTCCCCGAGCGGTTCTCGACGCCCGACATTGAGCGGGACAACGTGCTGCTGGGCCTGGCGATGGTCGTGCTGAGCTGGGTCGCCTTGGGTCTGGTCGGAGTTCCGCGCGCGCACCGGGCGCTGGACTGGACGGTCCGCGGGATGCCGCCCGACGAGGAGGAACAGGAGCTCACCCTCAACCTGCCGTGGTGGCTTTTCTGGCTCCAGGTCGCGACCTGGGCGGCCTCCTGCGTCGTCTTCTTCTCCGCCAACCTCGACCGCGGCGCGATGTACGCCCTCCAGCTCTCGACCGCCGTGATCATCAGCGGACTGGCGACCGCGGCGACCTCGTACCTGCTCTGCATCCGGCTCTTCAAGTCCGCTACTACCCGGGTCCTGGAGCTCTCACCGCCGCAGCGCGGCACCACCGCCGGTGTCGGCGAGAAGGCCGTCTTCATCTGGGCGCTGACCACCGGGGTGCCGATCGTCGGCCTGATCGGAATGGTGGCGTTCGCGGGGGAGTCGGGGGTCTCGCTGCGGCAGCTCTCGGTCAGCGGCGTCGTGGTCGGGCTGGGCGCGCTGGTCACCGGCCTCTTCGCCACCGTCTTGTTCGCCAGGTCCGTCGGCGAACCACTCGGCGACCTGACGAACGCGCTGGAGGAGATCGAGCGCGGCGACCTCAGTGTCGAGGTTCCGGTCAACGACGCCGGCGAGATCGGCCAGCTCCAGTCCGGGCTGAACAACATGGTGCTCGCGCTCAAGGAACGTGAACAGCTCCGCGACCTCTTCGGCCGACACGTCGGCGCGGACGTCGCCCGGCTCGCCCTGGCCCAGGGGGTTGCCCTGGGCGGCGAGGAACGCGAGGTAGCAGCGCTCTTCGTCGACGTCATCGGCAGCACGACCTACGCCGCCACGCATCCGGCGGCCGAGGTCGTGGCTGCGCTGAACCGGTTCTTCGAGGTCGTCGTCTCGGTCGTCGCCGAGTACGGCGGCCTAGTCAACAAGTTCGAGGGCGACGCCGCGCTCTGCATCTTCGGGGCCCCGCTCGAGCTGCCCGACCCGGCCGCAGCCGCCCTGACCGCCGCGCGGATGATGTCGCAGCGGTTGCGTGCGGAGGTCCCGGATCTGGATGCCGGCATCGGGGTCTCGCACGGCCTGGTGATCGCCGGCAACATCGGCTCTACCGAGCGGCTGGAGTACACCGTGATCGGTGACGCGGTGAACGAGGCCGCCCGGCTCACCGAGCAGGCCAAGGACCGGCCGGAGCGGGTGGTCGCCTCCGAGCGGATCGTCGACCGGGCCGCGGTGGATGAGCAGCAACGCTGGCGGTTGCTGGAGCCGATGCTGCTGCGCGGCCGGCTGGAGACCACCACGCTCGCCGTTCCGGTCTGAGCGTTTCGACAGGCTCAACCAGCGGTGGTCGAGCCCGGCGCAACCTTTAAGGACCGCAGCGACTCGGCCAGCGCCTGGATCGTCTCGCCCGGGTGCGTCGAGCCGGGGAAGTAGGCGCAGATCCGCTCGGCGACGTCACCGAACCTGCCTTTGATCTCCGTGGCGCACTCCTCGGGGGTGCCGACCACGGCCAGCGTGCGCAGCATCTCGTCACTGATCAGGTCGACCATCGCACCGATGTCGCCGACCTTGGAGAGCGCGTGGAGCTCGGGCTGGACGTCCTCCCAGCCCTCCACCTCCAGGACCGGCCGGTACGCCGGGGTGGAGCCGTAGAACGCGAGCAGAGCGCGCACGCCCCACGAGGCGGTCTCGATCTCGTCGGGGGTGGTGCCCATCGCGACGATCGCCTGGGGGTAGATGTCGAAGTCCTGGGTCGAGCCCAGCTGCCCGCGTCCGCCGCGCTCGAGGCCTTCGGCGACTGCCGGCAGGGTCCGCTCGCGGAAGTGCCGGGCGCTGTGGAACGGCATCACCAGCAGGCCGTCGGCTACCTCGGCCGCGGTCCGGGTCATCACCGGCCCGAGTGCCCCGAGCAGCACCGGCGGGACGCCGTACGGGTTGGGGCCGGGGACGAAGGTCGGCGGCATCAGCGTGTGCTTGGTGAATTCGCCCTGGAAATCGAGACGGGTACCGTCCTGCCACGAGCTCAGGATCGCCTTGACCGCCAGGACCGTCTCCCGCATCCGGGAGGCCGGCTTGCTCCAGGTGGCGCCGTACCGGTTCTCGATGTGCGGCTTGATCTGCGAACCGAGGCCCAATCGGAACCGGCCCCCGGAGAGCAGGTGCAGGTCGTAGGCCATGTTCGCCAGATGCATCGGGCTGCGTGGGATCGCGATCGCGACGTTGGTCATCAGGTCGGTCTCGGGCACGTCGGAGGCGCCCGCGGCGACGATGAGCGGCAGGAAGACGTCGTGCGGGCCCTCGAAGGTGAACAGGCCGTCGACTCCGGAGGCGATGAGCTCGCGGGCCCGTTCGGCGGCCCGGTCCGGTCGTGCGTCCAGCTGGACGTCGAGCAGCATCACGCCTCCCGCGAGTTCTGAGTGAGCTCGAGCCTGCCAAGCCCGTAGCAGCCGAGCTCGGGAAACTCTTGAGCCGTGGAACCGGACCGGGTCGGTAGCAAGGGATTCTCCTCGTCGTCCCGCTCAGACTAGAACACGTTCTATAGTGCTGGGTATGGATGCACCGAAGAAGCGGCCCGACGGTCTGGACTCCCCGATCGTTCCGAAGGTCCTCAAGTACGCCGGCAAGGCCCACGTCTGGACCTACCGGCGGACGAACGGCCGGATCGGTTCGAAGTGGAGGATCGGCGCCGGGTGGAAGAAGCCCGTCGCTACCCTCCTCCTGGACCATGTCGGGCGGAAGTCGGGTCGTGAGTTCACCACGCCGCTGCTCTACATGCACGACGGCCCGAACGTGATCGTGGTCGGCTCCCAGGGCGGCCTGCCGAAGGACCCGCAGTGGTACCGGAACCTGATGGCCACCCCCGAGACTCGGGTGCAGATCCTCGCCGAGAAGCGCGCCGTCCGGGCCCGGACCGCTGACGCCGCGGAGCGGGCCGAGCTCTGGCCGCGACTCGTCGAGGTGTACGCCGATTTTGCGAACTACGAGTCCTGGACCGAGCGGGAGATCCCGGTCGTCGTCCTCGAGCCGAGAGGTTGAGCCGTGGCTGAGACCGTTCAGCAGTTCCTGCACGCCCAGCTGGACAGCGATCTGCCCTGTCTGCTCTTCGAGGACCGGTCCTGGACCTGGCGCGAGTTCCTCTCCGAGAGCGCCGGACGAGCCCATGTCCTGCGCGAGATCGCCGGTGACGCCGACCCGCTGCACGTCGGCGTGCTCTTCGAGAACACCCCCGAGATGGTGATGGCGCTCGCTGCTGGCGCGCTCGGCGGCCACGTCACCGTCGGGATCAACAGCACCCGTCGCGGCGACGGTCTCGCCAGGGACGTCCGTACGGCGGACTGCCGGATCCTGCTGACCGACGCCGAGCACCTGCCGCTCCTCGACGGACTCGACCTGGGGGAGACGGTGGTCGTCGACACCGATGCCCCCGACTGGGCCGACCGGATCGCCGCCGCTCCACGACACCTGGACGGGTTTCGCACCGTCGAGACGATGGACACCTTCATGCTGATCTTCACCTCGGGCACCAGCGGTGAGCCGAAGGCGGTGCAGGTCAGCAACTTCATGGTGGTGATGTCCGGCTCGGTCCTCGCGGAGAAGTACGCGCTGACCGCCGACGACGTCTGCTACATCTCGATGCCGCTGTTCCACTCGAACGCGATCATGGGCGGCTTCGCCCCGGCGCTCGCCGGCGGTTCCACCCTGGCGCTGGCCCGGAAGTTCAGCGCCACCCGGTTCCTCGCCGACATCCGTGGCTTCGGGGCGACGTACATGAATTACGTCGGCAAGCCGCTGGCCTACCTGCTCGCCACCCCGGAGCAGCCGGACGACGCCGACAACCCGCTGCGGACCGCGTTCGGCAACGAGGCCTCGGACCGCGACATCCAGGCCTTCTCGAAGCGTTTCGGCTGCGAGGTCTGGGACGGCTTCGGCTCGACCGAGACCGCGGTGATCATCACCAGGACCGAGGACACCCCCCGGGGGTCTATCGGACAGCCCTTCGAGGGGGTCGCGATCTATGACCGGGAGACCCGGACCGAGTGCCCGCGCGCGGTCTTCGACGACCACGGCATGGTGACGAACCTCGACGACGCCGTCGGCGAGCTGGTGAACACCCAGGGCGCCGGGTTCTTCGGCGGCTACTACAACAACGAGCAGGCGACTGCGGACCGCCTCGACGGCGGCATGTACTGGTCCGGCGACCTCGGCTACCGGGACGAGGCCGGGTTCATCTACCTGGCCGGGCGGACCAGCGACTGGCTCCGGGTCGACGGCGAGAACCTCGCAGCGGCGCCGATCGAGGCGATCCTGTTGCGCAATCCTGCCGTCAGCCAGGCCGCCGTGTACGGCGTCCCGGACCCGGACGTGGGCGACCAGCTGATGGTGGCCCTGGTGCTCAACGACAACGCCTCCTTGGAGCCGGCCGGTTTCGAGTCGTTCCTCGCCGAGCAGCAGGATCTGCCGACCAAGGGTTGGCCGCGTTACGTCCGGCTTGCCGCGTCCCTGCCCAGTACGGCGACCAACAAGGTGCTCAAACGGACCCTGATCGGTGAGGGCACCGCCGTCGGGTCCGACCAGCTCTGGGAGCGCGAGTCGCGGGGACGGGCCTACTCATGCGCGTAGCCGTCACCGGCGCCGCCGGCTTCCTTGGCGCGAACGTCGTCAACACCCTGGTCGAGGACGGCCACGAGGTCGTCGCGATCGACCGGGTCGCCAGCGACCTGGTGGATGTCACGGTGCCGGGCGGCGCCGAGGTCTCCTGGGTCAGAGCGGACGTGCTCGACCCTGCCCAGATGCGCTCGGCGCTGGACGGTATTGAGATCGTCTACCACCTGGTCGCGGTGATCAGCCTGAAGCACGAGGACCCGCTGGCCTGGCGGGTCAACGTCGACGGAGTCGCGACCGTCGCGCGCGCCGCGCTCGAGGTCGGCGTACGGCGCGTGGTGAGCTGCAGCTCGCTGAACGCGTTCCGCTACCACCAGGGCGACCGGGTCGACGAGACGGCGCCGCGGTCGCTGGACTCGAGCCTCCCGGTCTACAACCGCTCCAAGTACGCCGGGGAGCTCGAGCTGCTCAAGGTTGTCGAGGACGGCCTGGATGCCGTGATCTGCAACCCGACCGGGATCTACGGGCCGGTGGACCAGCCGACCCGGCTCTCCCGGATGAACCAGAACTTGCGCGATGCCGCCCGCGGCCGGGCGCCGGTCGCGTTCCGGGCAGCGTTCGACATGGTCGACGTCCGGGACGTGGCACGCGGCTTCACCCTGGCCGCCGAGAAGGGCCGAACCGGCGAGAACTACCTCTTGCCCGGGCACCACGTGGGTCTGCACGAGGCAACCGCGATGGCGGCGCGAGCGGCCGGCAAGCGGGAGCCGCGCGTCGTCCTACCGTCCCGGGTGATCACGACGATCGCACCCTTCGTCGACCCGATCGCCCGGCTCTTCGGGAGCGACGCGATGAGGCCGATGGCGCTGGAGACCCTTTCGGCCAGCCCGGTCGTCGACGGGTCCAAGGCACGCGCCGAGCTGGGCTACGACCCGCGCCCGACCGAGGAGACCGTCAAGGACCTGGTTGATTTCTTCGCCGAGCACGGACTGCTCGACGGCTAGGGTTCACCGGACGGTCGACCGGCGACCGGGAACGGGGCGGCCTTGAGCCATCGGACTGAATCCCCGCTGGCCCGGGAGATGCTGGTGCTGACGATCGTGGTCGCCCTCCTGGCCGGCCTTGGCGTCGGCGCCTACTTCGGGCTCCGGCGAACCGGGTCGTCCTCTGGCGGGTTCTCCACCGGCAGCTGCGGGGCGGTGATCACCGAGCCGACGGATCGGAACCGGACCCACCAGGCGCCCCAGGACCTCGACTACATCGAGGCGCCACCGTCCTTCGGTCCGCACCTCGCAGTCCCGGCGCCGTTCGGCCGCTCGTTCTACTCCGCTGCAGATCGCCCGGCCGTCGGGAACCTGGTGCACAGCATGGAGCACGGCTACACGATCGCCTGGTACGACGACACCCTTGCCGCCGACGAGGACGCGGTGGCTGCCTTGAAGAAGCTCGCCGAAGACGCCGTCCGGGGAGGCGAGCGATTCATCGCCGCACCCTGGACGAGGGCGGACGGCGATGCCTTCCGCGACGGCGCGCACTTCGCGTTGACCCGCTGGAGCGCAGACCCGGACCACCCCGAGGACGCAGCCGGACATCGCGGCAACTGGCAGTACTGCGGGGAGGTCGACCGGGAGGCGGTGATCGCCTTCCTGCACCGGTGGAGCAACGCGGAGTCGCCCGAGCCCGGGGTCGGTTGAGAAGCACCGGCCCCGGACGGGAGCGTCAGATCAGGCCGAGCTCGGTGACCGCGGCGCGCTCGTCGGCGAGCTCGGCGATGGAGGCGTCGATCCGGCCACGGGAGAACTCGTCAATCTCCAGGCCCTGGACGATTTCCCAGTCACCGTTCTTGGTCGTGACGGGGAAGGAGGAGATCAGGCCTTCCGGGACGCCGTACGAGCCGTCGGAGCGGACCGCCATCGAGACCCAGTCGTTCTCGGCGGAGCCGAGCAGCCAGTCGCGGGCGGCGTCGACGGTCGCCGATGCGGCCGAGGCCGCCGACGACGAGCCGCGCGCGTCGATGATCGCGGCACCACGCTTGGCGACGGTCGGGATGAAGTAGTCCTCGACCCAGGCCTGGTCGTTGACGACCTCGGCGGCGTTCTTGCCGCCGATCTCGGCGTGGAACAGGTCCGGGTACTGGGTGGCGGAGTGGTTGCCCCAGATGGTGACCTTCTTGATATCGGTCACCGGCGCGCCGCTCTTCGCCGCGAGCTGCGAGATCGCCCGGTTGTGGTCGAGGCGGGTCAGCGCGGAGAAGCGCTCCTGCGGGATGTCCGGCGCATTGGTCATGGCGATCAGTGCGTTGGTGTTCGCCGGGTTGCCGGTCACGCCGATGCGTACGTCGGAGGCGGCCACCTTGTTCAGGGCCTTGCCCTGGGCGGTGAAGATCGCGCCGTTGGCCGAGAGCAGGTCGCCGCGCTCCATGCCGGGACCGCGCGGGCGGGCCCCGACGAGCAGAGCGAGGTTCACCCCGTCGAAGATGGTCTCGGCGTCGGCGCCGATCTCGACGCCGGCGAGCGTCGGGAACGCGCAGTCGTCGAGCTCCATCACGACGCCCTCGAGGGCCTTCAGAGCGGGTTCGATCTCCAGCAGGCGGAGCTCGATCGGGCGGTCTGCGCCGAGCAGCGAGCCGCTCGCGAGGCGGAAGAGCAGGCTGTAGCCGATCTGGCCGGCAGCACCGGTCACGGCCACCTTGAGGGGTGCGGTCACGTCAACTCCAAGGTAGGTGGGTCAGCAGCGGGTCTGATACGACGAACCGACGCTAGCAGCGCAACGCTGTGGCTGCGTCGCTGGGGCCAGCGCCGGTTCGTTTAGGTCGGGCCAGAGGCGGCCCCCAGGCCGGATCAGCTCAGATCGAACCTGTCCGCGTCCATCACCTTGGTCCACGCTGCAGCGAAGTCGTTGACGAACTTCGTCGACCCGTCGTTGCTCGCGTAGACCTCGGCGAGCGCCCGCAGCTGCGAGTTCGAGCCGAACACGAGGTCGACGGCGGTGGCGGTCCGACCGGTGCCGTCCTCGTAGACGTGCTCGGCCGAAGCCGCCTTCCAGCTGGTCACCGGCTCGAGCAGATTGACGAAGAAGTCGTTCGTGAGGGTGCCCGGACGGTCGGTGAAGACCCCGTGCGAGTCCTGGCTGATACCCAGAGCACGAAGACCGCCGACCAGCACGGTCAGCTCCGGACCGGAGAGGCCTAGGAAGTAGGCGCGCTCGAGGAGGAGCTCCTCCGGTCGCTGCTTCTCACCGTCACGGAGGTAGTTGCGGAAGCCGTCGGCCAACGGCTCGAGCGCGGCGAACGAGTCGGCGTCGGTCTGCTCGGCCGAGGCGTCGGTGCGTCCCGGGCTGAACCTCACCGAAACAGCGGTACCGCCGTCCTGGGCTGCCTTCTCGACGGCAGCCGTTCCGGCCAGCACGATCAGGTCGGCGAGCGAGACCTGTGCTCCGCCCCGGGCGTTGAACTCGCGCTGGATCCCTTCGAGCATGGACAACACGTTCGCGAGCTGGGTCGGGTTGTTGACCTCCCAGTCCTTCTGCGGCGCGAGCCGGATGCGCGCGCCGTTGGCACCGCCGCGCTTGTCGGTGTTGCGGAAGGTGGACGCCGAGGCCCAGGCCGTCGAGACGAGGTCCGCCACCGACAGGCCCGAGCCGAGTACTGCGCTCTTCAGCGTGCCGATGTCATTGACGTCGATCAGGGCGTCAACGGCAGCCGGAACCGGGTCCTGCCACAGCTGCGGCTCCGCGACCCAGGGGCCGAGGTAGCGCGAGATCGGCCCCATGTCCCGGTGCAACAACTTGTACCAGGCCTTGGCGAAGGCGAGCGCGAACTCGTCCGGGTTCGCCAGGAAGCGGCGCGAGATCTTGTCGTACTCCGGGTCGAAGCGGAGCGACAGGTCGGTGGTGAGCATCGTCGGCTTCTTGTTCGGTCCGCCGTGAGCGTCCGGGATGATCGCCTCGGCGTCCGTGGCCACCCACTGCTTGGCGCCGGCCGGGCTCTCGGTGAGCTCGTACGTGTAGTTGTAGAGGTTCTCCAGGAAGTTGACACCCCACTTGGTCGGCGTCGTGGTCCAGGTGACCTCGAGGCCGCTGGTGATCGTGTCGCCACCCTTGCCGGACTTGAACGAGCTCTTCCAGCCGAAGCCTTGCTCCTCCAGGCCAGCGCCCTCCGGCTCAGGGCCGACGTGGTCCGGGTTCCCGGCACCGTGCGTCTTGCCGAAGGAGTGGCCTCCGGCGATCAGTGCCACCGTTTCTTCGTCGTTCATCGCCATCCGGGCGAACGTCTCCCGGATGTCGTGGGCCGCGGCGATCGGGTCCGGAGTGCCGTTCGGGCCTTCGGGGTTGACGTAGATCAAGCCCATCTGGACGGCACCGAGCGGCTTGGCCAGCTCGCGTTCGCCGCTGTAGCGCTCGTCGCCGAGCCATTCGCCCTCGCCGCCCCAGTTCACTTCCTCGGGCTCCCAGACGTCGGACCGGCCGAAGCCGAAGCCGAAGGTCTTGAAGCCCATCGACTCCAGCGCGACATTGCCGGCGAGCACCAGCAGATCGGCCCAGGAGACGCTCTGGCCGTATTTCTTCTTGACCGGCCAGAGCAGCCGACGGGCCTTGTCGAGGTTGCCGTTGTCGGGCCAGCTGTTTAGCGGCGCGAAGCGCTGGTTGCCGTCACTGGCACCGCCGCGGCCGTCTTCGATCCGGTAGGTGCCGGCGGCGTGCCAGCTCAGCCGGATGAACAGGCCGCCGTAGTGGCCGAAGTCGGCCGGCCACCAGTCCTGGGAGGTGGTCAGCACCTCGGTGATGTCCTGCTTGAGCGCGGCCACGTCGACGCTGGAGAAGGCAGCGGCGTAGTCGAAGTCCGGGTCCAACGGGTTGCCCGCGGGGGAGTGCCCGTGCAGCACGGAGAGATCCAGTGCGTTCGGCCACCAGTCCCTGATCGTCCGCGGATTCGGGTTGTCCGAGGTGGGGGCGTCGAGGGCTGGGTTCTCGCTCTCGCTGCCTTGCTGGGTTACGCCGTTGTCGGACATGTGCAACCTTTCGAAGTCGTGCAGTGCATCACTGGTTGGGTTTTCAGACGGGTTGGGCGGAGCAGCTGGAGCAGGTGCCCCAGTAGACGACCTCGGCCTCGTCGATCGCGTAGCCGTGATCGTCAAGGGCGCTCAGACACGGGGCACTACCGACGGCGCAGTCGACGTCAACGATGGCGCCGCAGGTACGGCAGATCAGGTGGTGGTGGTTGTCGCCGGTCCGGGACTCGTACCGGGCGACAGACCCCGAGGGCTGGATCCGGCGCACCAGGCCGGCCGCGGTCAGGGTGTGCAGGGAGTCGTAGACGGCCTGGTGGGAAACGTCGGGCAGGTGCACCCGGGCCGCCTCGATGAGGGTGTCGGTGCTGGCGTGCGGGTGCTCGAACACCGCGCTCAGGACGGCCACCCGGGGGCGGGTCACGCGCAGGGCGGCCTCGCGCAACAGCTCGGTGAGATCCTCGGCCGGGGACACCTCGGTAGTCTCACCCTTATTCTTGAATCAGTCAAGAATAAGGGTGGGACTAGTTCTCCTCGCCGACGATCAGCGCGTGGCTGATACCGGCCAGGGCTGCGCCGACGAGGGGCGCGAGCAGGAAGACCCAGACCTGCTGGATGGCGTCGCCACCGCCGAACCAGGCCACTCCCAGGGAGCGCGCCGGGTTCACCGAGGTGCCGTCGATCGGGATCGAGACCAGGTGGATCAGCGTCAGGCAGAATCCGATGGTGACGCCGGCCGCCGCCGGTGTACCCCGTCGCGAGGTGACGCCGAGGATCACGTAGAGGAACATCGCGGTGAAGATGATCTCGGCGATGATCACCGACCACAGCGCGAACCCGGCGGGGGACTGGTCCCCGAAGCCGTTGGTGGCCATCCCGCCGTCTGCCTCGAAGCCGTCACGGCCGTTCGCGATCATCAGCAGCACCAGGCCAGCCAGGGTGGCTCCGACGACCTGGGCGACGACGTACCCGGGCACGTCTTTCCACGCGAACCGCCTGGCCGTGGCCAGTCCGATGGTCACCGCCGGGTTGAAGTGCGCACCCGAGATGTGTCCCAGGGCGTAGGCCCCGGTCAGGACGGTCAGACCGAAGGCGAGCGAGATCGCAACGAGATCGCCACCGAACATGGCAGTACCGCAGCCGCCGAGCACCAGCCAGAAGGTACCGAGCGCTTCGGCGCCCAGGCGCGAGTGCCCGGTCGGTGGCAGCGTGTCGACGGGGGTGTGGGTTAGTTCGGACATGACTTCTCCTCAGAGTTGAAAGCCGGCACTTCCACAATCAGGTTAAGCCCGGTAGGCACCGGGATCAGGGATCTCGAGGGTGGGATATCTTGCGGTCGTGACCGACTCAAACGCCGTTGCCGAGACCGCCTCGATCATCTACACCTACACCGACGAGGCGCCGCTGCTGGCGACGTACTCGTTCCTCCCGATCATCTCCGCCTACGCCGGCACTGCCGGCGTCGCCGTCGAGACGCGGGACATCTCCCTGGCAGGCCGGATCATCGCCAGCTTCCCGGAGTCGCTGACCCCCGAGCAGCAGGTCGGCGACGCCCTCGCCGAGCTGGGCGCGCTTGCGAAGACGCCCGGGGCGAACATCATCAAGCTGCCGAACATCAGCGCCTCGATCCCGCAGCTGAAGGCGGCGGTCGCCGAACTTCAGTCCCAGGGCTACGCCCTCCCGGACTATCCCGAGAACCCGCAGAGCGACGCTGAGCGCGACGCCCGGGCGCGGTACGACAAGGTCAAAGGCAGTGCGGTCAACCCGGTGCTGCGCGAAGGCAACTCGGACCGGCGCGCGCCGGCGAGCGTGAAGAACTACGCCAAGACGCACCCGCACTCGATGGGCGCCTGGTCCGCGGACTCGAAGACCAACGTCGCGACCATGGGTGAGAACGACTTCTTCTCCAATGAGAAGTCCGTCGTGATCGCAGCCGACGACACCCTGCGGATCGAGCACACCGACGTCGACGGCACCGTCACGGTGCTGAAGGAGTCGCTGCCGGTGCTCGCGGGCGAGGTCGTCGACGCGACCTTCCTCGACGTCGCCGCGCTGCGGAGCTTCCTGACCGCACAGGTCGCCCGCGCCAAGGCCGAGGACGTGCTCTTCTCCGCTCACCTGAAGGCCACCATGATGAAGGTCTCCGACCCCATCATCTTCGGCCACGTGGTGCAGTCGTTCTTCCCCGCCGTGTTCTCCGAGTTCGGCGAGGTCCTGGCGGCGGCCGGCATCTCCGCGAACGACGGCCTCAATTCGTTGCTCGAAAAGATCAAGGGTCTGCCCGAGCAGGCGGCGATCGAGGCTGCGATCACCCAGGCGTACGCCGACGGCCCGGCCTTGGCGATGGTCGACTCCGAGAAGGGCATCACCAACCTGCACGTCCCCAGCGACGTGATCATCGACGCCTCGATGCCGGCGATGATCCGGACCTCGGGCCACATGTGGGGACCCGACGGCGCCGAGGCCGACACCCTCGCCGTAATTCCGGACAGCTGCTACGCGGGGGTCTACCAGACAGTCCTCGACGACTGCCGGGCCAACGGCGCCTTCGACCCCTCCACGATGGGCTCGGTCCCGAACGTCGGTCTGATGGCGCAGGCGGCTGAGGAGTACGGCTCCCACGACAAGACCTTCGAGCTCCCGGCAGACGGCACCGTGCGGGTGCTCAACAGCGCCGGCGAGGCCCTGCTCGAGCACTCCGTCAGCGCCGGCGACGTCTGGCGCGCCTGCCAGACCAAGGACGCCCCGATCCGCGACTGGGTCAAGCTGGCCGTCACCCGGGCCAGCGCGTCCGGCTCGCCGGCGGTCTTCTGGCTCGACGAGAACCGTGCCCACGATGCCAACCTGATCGCCAAGGTCAACGCCTACCTCCCCGAGCACACCGCGTCGATCGAGGGGGGTGCCGACCTGGACATCCGGATCATGGCGCCCGCCGAGGCGACCGCGTTCTCGCTCGAGCGGATCCGTCGCGGTGAGGACACCATCTCGGTGACGGGCAACGTGCTCCGTGACTACAACACCGATCTGTTCCCGATCCTCGAGCTCGGCACCTCGGCGAAGATGCTCTCGGTCGTCCCGCTGATGAACGGCGGTGGGCTCTTCGAGACCGGCGCCGGGGGCTCCGCCCCGAAGCACGTTCAGCAGCTCGTCAAGGAGAACTACCTGCGTTGGGACAGCCTGGGCGAGTTCTTCGCTCTGGCCGCCAGTCTGGAGCACCTGGCGACCTCGACGGGCAACGCGCGGGCGCAGATCCTTGCCGACACCCTCGACCGGGCCACCGGCACGTTCCTCAACGAGGACCGGTCCCCGGGGCGCAAGCTGGGCACGATCGACAACCGCGGCAGCCACTTCTACCTGGCGCTCTACTGGGCCCAGGAGCTGGCCGGTCAGTCCGAGGACGCCGAGCTCGCGACCGCCTTCGCCGGACTGGCGACGCGGCTCTCGGAGAACGAGGAGGCAATCGTCGGCGAGCTGCTCGCCGTCCAGGGGGCGCCGGCCGACATCGGCGGCTACTTCCGACCGGACGAGGCCAAGGCGACCAGCATCATGCGTCCCTCGACGACGCTGAACGAGGCGCTCGCCTCACTCTGAGGACGGGTGTCGACGGCCGCGCTCAGGGCAGATCGATCGCCAGCAGGTCGTAGATCATCGCGTCCCGGGCGCCGTCCCGGCACAGGGTGCCCAGCCGCTCGATGCCGACCTCGCGGAAGCCGGTGGACTCCGCGACCCGCCGCGAGGCGATGTTGTCGACAGCCGCGACCAGGCGGACCTTGGGCAGGCCCAGCCCACCGTCCTCGACGTCAATGAAGGCATGTCGCAGCACCCGCCGGACGGCTTCGGTCATCACGCCGCGGCTGCGGGCGTCCGGGTGCGCCCAGAAGCCGATCTCCGCCCCGGTCGTCCCGGTCAGGTCCATCAGCGAGATCACGCCCAGCAACACGTCGGTCTCCGGATCCGCCAGCACCCAGCTGACCTCCGCGCCCCTCGCCATCGGTTCACTCCGGTTGCGCAGGAACTCATCCGCGTCCTGAAGCGTGTACGGCGACGGGAGGTTGCCGAGCCACTGGGCGGTTTGCTCGTCCGCGCACGCCTCGACAACCCGGGCTGCGTCGTCCTCGCGGTGCAGCCGCAGGTTCAGCTTCTCGCCCAGGATCGTCGGCGCGTCGTACCAGACGGTGCGCGGGGCCCGCTCCTCGTCCCGGTGCAGGGTGCCTACCCAGGTGTCGACCAGCTGCCCGCGGTGCCCCTGCCAGCGCCGCAGCACGCCGTCGCAGGAGAAGCCGAGCCTCCACGCGACCTTCCGCGATGCCCAGTTGCCCTGGTCGGCCCACCAGAGGATCGTCTCGAGGTCGCGTTCGGCGAAGCCCCAGTCGACCAGCAGTCGCAGTCCCGCCTCGGCGATGCCGCGCCCGCGGGCCCAGGGGTGGGTGCCGTACGCGATCTCGGCACGTCCCTCGCCCTGGTTGCGCAGGCTGACCGTGCCGGCGTACCGGGGGACGCCGTCGTCGTATGCCTCGAGGGCGAAGCCCCACTCCGCGTCGGTGGCCCAGCCGCCCGGCATCGCGTCCCGGATGAACCGGCGGGCGTCGTCGCGGGCGTAGGGCACCGGCACCCGGGTCCAGATGCGGGAGAGCGGGTCGGTGTTCTGCTCGACGCACGGATCGACGTCGTCCTCGTGGTGAGCGCGGAGCGTCACCGTCCCATCGGTGAGCACGGGTACGGCGACCATGACTGCACCCTGCCGGGTCTGCCTGCCCCGGGCAAACGGATTCGTGGTTCCGGACACGGACTTCTCGGATTCGCGTGATGAACCCGCGGGAACCGAGTCCTGACTCTTGACGGGCGTAGTGGACGACCACGGGAGCGGCGATGTACGGCGAGGGCAGCAGCTCCGGCTCAGGCAGGGACGACTTCCGCGGCGAGCTGCTCCGCGAGTTCCTCGTCCGGGCCGTCGGCGCGGCCGCCATCGCGGAGGTGGACCTTCCGCACATCGTCGTCTGCCGCGACGACGAGACCGGCGCGGTGAGCTACTCCGGGCCGTTCCCGAACGCCCTGGCCGCCCTAGTCTTCGCCGAGCGCGAGAGTGCGCTGGACCTGGCGCTCAACGACGGACCGCCGATGCGGTTCCTGGCGGCTGCCCTGTACTCGACCCCGGCGGCCGGTCCGGACTGACCGGTGGGTGGACCCGGTCCGACCCGACGCACCGTCGCGATCGCGAACTGGAAGGATGTCGGCATGGCCGACCAGCCCCTGCCCCGCGTCCTCTCCGGCATCCAGCCGACGGCGGATTCGTTCCACTTCGGCAACTACCTCGGCGCGCTGCGGCAGTGGGTGTCACTCCAAGATGAGTTCGAGCCGTTCTTCTTCATCGCCGACCTGCACGCGATCACCGTCGAGCACGACCCCAAGAAGCTCCGGGAGCGGACCCTGCTCTCCGCCGCGCAGCTGGTGGCGGCCGGGATCGACCCCGCGCGGTCGGCGGTCTTCGTGCAGTCGCAGATCCGCGAACACGCCGAGCTGGCGTGGGTGCTCAACAGCCTGACCAGCGTCGGCGAGGCCCGGCGGATGACCCAGTTCAAGGACAAGTCGGCCAAGGGCGGTGAGGGCGCGGCCTCTGTCGGCTTATTCACCTACCCGATCCTGCAAGCCGCCGACATCCTGCTCTACCGCCCGCAGTACGTCCCGGTGGGCGAGGACCAGCGCCAGCACCTCGAGCTGACCCGAGACCTGGCCCAGCGCTTCAACCACCGCTACAAGAAGACCTTCCGCCTTCCCGAGCCGTACATCCTCAAGGAGACGGCGAAGATCCTCGACCTGCAGCAGCCGACGAACAAGATGTCCAAGTCCGGCTCGTCGCCGAGCGGAATCATCGACCTGCTCGACGACCCGGCCGTCTCGGCGAAGAAGATCCGCTCCGCGGTCACCGACTCCGACTCCGTGGTTCGCTTCGACGAAGCTGACAAACCCGGTGTCTCCAACCTGCTGACCATCTTCTCGGCGTTGACCGGGCGCAGCATCGAGTCCCTCGTCGCCGAGTACGACGGCCGCGGGTACGGCGACTTCAAGGGCGACCTCGCGGAGGTGGTCGTGGAGTTCGTGACGCCGTTCCGCAACCGGACTCTCGAGCTCCTCGCGGACCGCGCCGAGATCGACGCGGTCCTGGCTCGCGGTGCCGAGAAGGCTCGCGAGGTGGCGGCCCGGACCCTCTCGGACGTGTACGAGCGCGTCGGATTCCTGCGGGCCTGAGGGGGCGACGTGCTCACCATCGGCGTCTCGATCGCTGTCCCGGACCCGGAGGGCACGGCGCTCCAGGAGTTCCGCGTGGACCTCGGCGACGCCGGTGCCCGGCACATCCCGACCCACATCACGCTGATCCCGCCGACCGAGATACCGGAGCAGGACCTCGCGGCGATCACCGAGCACCTCGCAGTGGTTGCTGCCGGACAGCAGCCGTTCGACGTACGGCTGCACGGCACTGGCACGTTCCGGCCCACCTCACCGGTGGTGTTCGTCGGGGTCATCGCCGGCATCGCCGGGTGCCAGCAGCTGGCCGCGGCTGCCCGGACCGGTCCGCTCGCGGTCGACGTGGAGTTCCCGTACCACCCGCACGTCACGGTGGCGCACGACCTGGACGAGGACCTGCTCGACCGTGCCTTCACCGAGCTCGCCGGCTACGAGGCCTCGTTCGCGGTGACCGAGTTCTGGCTCTACGTGCAGGACCAGGACCACGGCTGGCGCCCGGACCGCGCCTTCACCCTCGGCGACTGAGGCGGGGCCGAAGGCCGGAGTGTTTCAGCTGGGGGGCAGGCACGAGGGAGGAGCCCGCCCCCCAACCGACTACTGGCTGGGGGTGAACAGCCGGACTGTGTACTTCGTGGAGAGAGATCCGGAGTACCCGGTCTTCTTGATCCCGGTGACGACGACCGTGTAGGTGGCCGACTTCGGGAACGTGGAAGGCATCTGCCACACCAGGGTGGGCTGGGCGTAGCCGCCGTGCGGGGTGTACTTGCGTACTCCGGGCACCTTTGCCCCGTCGCTCTTGTAGACGGCGACCTGCGCGTACCGGAAGCTGACGGTCCTGTACCCGGAGGACAGCGACCAGCGCCCGTTCGGCTCCATCGTGTTCGGGAAGTAGCCGGCGCTCGGCCACTGGACCCAGCGCGGGTTCGGACGGGTGGAGCTGGTCGGTCCGACCACGGTGATCGCGTTGGCGGTCGGTGTGCTCCCGCTGCCCATCGTCGTGGTGAACGGGTTCAGGAGCCAGCGGCGGTGACCGGCCGCAGTGTTGCTGGAGCCCGGGTCATCCATGTACAGGTCGATGATCCGCCCGGCAGACAGAGACGGGTAGGCCAGGGCCAGGTTGGACTTCGCTGCGGCCGCGGCGCCGGTCGAGGTCCAGCACTTCCAGCTGCTGGAGGGGTAGTGGCTCAGCATCTCGTTCGCAGCCATGATCAGGGCCGCCCGCTGGGCCCCGTAGTTCATGGTCGAGGAGAAGGTGACCGGTGCCAGCCCCGCGAGGGAGCGGACGAAGTTCAGCGCGCTGAGCGTGGCCTGGTTCGTCACCGAGGAGGTGATCCCCGCGTCGCAGCCGAGGATGCTTCCGAGCAGCCAGTCGATCGACAGTGCTTGCTTCGAGGCGTACCTGGTCCAGTACGCCGCGTTGACCGCTGACTTGCTGGTGGTGTCGATGGCGCCGGACCAGCGCGCGGTGACTCGCGTACCGATCGTGGACGACCCGGCGTCAGCCGGAGAAGTCGTGGTGACGACGCTGAACGCCAACGCCGAGATCAGGGTTGCTCCGACAAGTCGGATGCTTCGTGGACGGTTGTTCTCCCTCATAAAAGAGAACGATACGTCCTAAATGTCCGTTTTGACCAGTAATGATATGGAATGAGCCAATATTTTTTAGTGGCCGTGCTTGATCGCCGTACGGAGGTCCTTGTTGAGCTGCGAGATTACATCCAACGGGATCTCCTTCGGACACGCAGCGGCGCACTCGCCGATGTTGGTGCACCCGCCGAACCCTTCGTGGTCGTGCTGGGCGACCATCCCGACGACCCGGGAGTCGCGCTCCGGCTGACCCTGCGGGAGCTCGCCCAGGTGGGTGATCTTCGCGCCCATGAAAAGTGAGGCTGAACCGTTGGGGCAGGCGGCGACACAGGCGCCGCAGCCGATGCAGGTGGCCACGTTGAACGCCCGCACGGCGTTGTCGCGGGGGACCGGCACCGAGTGCGCCTCGGGGGCCGAGCCGGTGTTGACCGAGATGTAGCCACCGGCCTGGATGATCCGGTCGAAGGCGCCGCGGTCCACGACCAGGTCCTTGAGGACCGTGAAGGCCTCCGAGCGCCACGGCTCGATGGTGATGGTCTCGCCGTCGGTGAAGGAGCGCATGTGCAGCTGGCAGGTGGTCGTGGTGACCGGGCCGTGCGCCTCGCCGTTGATCATCAGACCGCACATGCCGCAGATGCCCTCGCGACAGTCGGAGTCGAAGGCGATCGGGTCCTCGCCCTTGGCGTTGAGCTGCTCATTCAGGACGTCGAGCATCTCCAGGAAGGACATGTCCGCGGAGACGTCCTCCACCTGGTAGGTGTGCATCGAGCCGGCGCTCGCCGCGTCGGGCTGGCGCCAGATCTTCAGTGTCAGCTTCACTTGTCGCCTCGTTTCGCATCGGCACCCGTGAAGCCGACCTGGTCGCTGTGCTTGTTCTCGCTTCGCTCGATCACTTGTAGCTCCGCTGCTTCATCTCGATGGCCGTGTAGACGAGGTCTTCCTTGTGCAGGACCGGCACGCCCATCTGATCGTTGTCGGCCCCGGTGTACTCCCACGCCGCGACGTACGCGAACTGGTCGTCGTGCCGGAGCGCCTCGCCGTCGTCGGTCTGCGACTCGCCACGGAAGTGCCCGCCGCAGGACTCGCGCCGGTTCAGGGCGTCGATGCACATCAGCTCGCCGAGCTCGAAGAAGTCGGCCACCCGGCCCGCCTTCTCGAGGCTCTGGTTGAGACTGTCGGCGGTGCCGAGCACCTTCACGTTGCGGTAGAAGTCGTCCTTCAGGGTGCGGATCAGGTCGATCGCCTTCGTCAGGCCGTCCTGGGTCCGCTCCATCCCGCAGTACTCCCACATGATGTTGCCGAGCTCGCGGTGGTAGGAGTCCACGCTGCGGGTGCCGTTGACAGTCAGGAAATGCTCGATGCGCTCCTCGACGCCCTTGCGGGCTTCGACGACCGCGGGGTGGTCCTCGGAGATCTTCTCGAACGGACCGTCCGCGAGGTAGTCGCGGATCGTGTGCGGGAGGACGAAGTAGCCGTCGGCAAGACCCTGCATCAGTGCCGAGGCTCCGAGGCGGTTGGCGCCGTGGTCGGAGAAGTTCGCCTCGCCGGTGACGAAGAGGCCCGGGATCGTCGACTGCAGGTCGTAGTCGACCCAAAGACCGCCCATGACGTAGTGCACGGCCGGGTAGATCCGCATCGGCACCTCGTACGGGTTCTCACCGGTGATCCGGGCGTACATGTCGAGGAGGTTGTCGTACTTCTCCTCGACACCGTCGCGGCCCAGGCGCTCGATCGCGTCCGCGAAGTCCAGGTAGACACCGCGTCGCACGCCGTCGACCTCGGGACCGACGCCGCGGCCCTCGTCACAGATGTACTTGGCAGCCCGCGACGCGATGTCGCGGGGGACCAGGTTGCCGAACGAGGGGTAGATCCGCTCCAGGAAGTAGTCCCGCGCGTCCTCGGGTATGTCCCGGGGATTCTTCTCGCAGTCCGCCTTCTCTTGGGGCACCCAGATCCGGCCGTCGTTGCGGAGCGACTCCGACATCAGGGTCAGCTTCGACTGGTGCGCGCCGGAGACCGGGATGCAGGTCGGGTGGATCTGGGTGTAGCAGGGGTTCGCCATATAGGCGCCCTTGCGGTGCGCCCGCCACGCCGCGGTGACGTTGCAGCCCATTGCGTTGGTGGAGAGGTAGAAGACGTTGCCGTAGCCGCCGGAGGCCAGCACGACGACGTCGGCGAGGTGAGACTCGATCTCGCCGGTGACCATGTCCCGGACGATGATGCCCCGGGCCTTGGGTCCGGCGCCGTCGTCGACCACGATGAGTTCCAGCATCTCGTGCCGGGTGTACGTCGTCACGGTCCCGGCGGCTACCTGGCGCTCGAGCGCCTGGTACGCGCCGATCAGGAGCTGCTGGCCGGTCTGGCCGCGGGCGTAGAAGGTGCGGGAGACCTGCACCCCGCCGAACGAGCGGTTGTCCAGCAGGCCGCCGTACTCGCGGGCGAAGGGAACGCCCTGCGCGACGCACTGGTCGATGATCTTCACCGACACCTCGGCGAGGCGGTACACGTTCGACTCGCGGGAGCGGTAGTCGCCGCCCTTGACGGTGTCGTAGAAGAGACGGTGCGCGGAGTCGCCGTCCTCCTTGTAGTTCTTCGCGGCGTTGATGCCGCCCTGTGCGGCGATCGAGTGCGCCCGGCGCGGGGAGTCCTGGTAGCAGAAGGACTTCACCACGTAGCCGGCTTCGCCCATCGTGGCGGCGGCCGAGGCGCCGGCCAGGCCGGTGCCGACGATGATCACGTCGAGCTTGCGGCGGTTGGCCGGGTTGACCAGGCGGGCCTCGAACTTGCGGGTCTGCCAGCGGTCGGCGATGGGGCCCTGCGGGGCCTTGGTGTCCTGCAGCGGCGAGCCCGGTGTGTAGTACCCGGCGGCGTCGTCGGACTCGGGGTGTCCTTCGGCGACGTGCGAGGGGTCGGGGGTCAGGGTGGTGTCCGGCATATCGGTCATGGGGCGGGCCTTACTTCTCGATGATGCCGAGGACGACGGAGATCGGGACCAGCGAGAAGCCGCCGGAGATCACCACGGCAAGCGTGAAAGCGGTCTGCTTGGCGAGCTTGCGGGTGCGCTCGCTGCCGGTCAGGCCGAGGGTCTGGGTGGCACTCCAGAAGCCGTGGTGCAGGTGGGCGCCGAGCGCGGCCATCGCACCCAGGTAGATCAGGGTCATCCACCAGACGTCGAAGGTGTCGACAAGCAGGTTGTACGGGTTGTTGGTCGGCCCGCCGTTGACGTTCACCTTGCCGATCGTGAAGTTCAGCAGGTGCCAGATGAGGAAGGCCAGCAGGGTCACCCCGCCCCAGCGCATCAGCCGGCTCGCGAAGATCGCGCCGGTGTGCTTCTTGACCTCATAGCGGATCGGTCGAGCCTTCTTGGCCCGGCGCCACAGGATCACTGCGCAGGCCACGTGGACGACCAGCGCGACGATCAGCCCGAACCGCATGATCCAGAGGAAGCCCTCGTACGGCAGCAGCGGCTCGCCGAGCTCGCGCAGGTGTTCGGCGTACTCGTTGAACTTCTCCTCACCGGAGAAGGCTTTGAGGTTCCCGTACATGTGCCCGAGGACGAAGCCGATGAAGGCGAGGCCGCTGAGGGCCATCAAGATCTTCAGGAAGATAGTGTTCCGGGTGCCGCGGACACCCTTGACCAGGGTCGACCCGGGTGCGGGCTCCGCATTCTGAATTGCCACGTCAGGCACGGTACCTCTCGCGGCCGGGGTCACTCGCATTCTGCCGCGTGATCAATCCCACGCCCGCGACTTTCGGGAACCTTTGCGCTCTCCCGGTCGTCGTGTCCCCTTCCCTCCTCGGGGCTTTCAAGCCATAGTCGGTGCGGGCGTGACCTGGACCACAGTCCGGCTGACTCGCTGTGGAGCAGTAACCGGGAGGGGCCGTGGGGCCCCTCCGACGATGAGAGCACGGAGGTGGCGATGGCGTCGACGAAGGCACCCGCAGGTTCAGGGGCCATGTCTTCTGGGGTCGGCGGTCCCGGGAGGGCTGCGCTCGGCGTCAGGACCTTGCGGACGGACCGGTGGTGGCTCTCACCGCTGATGACTTTCGTCGTGTTCTCGTCCTTCATCGTCTACGCGACCTGGCGGGCGTTCGCGGACAAGGACTACTTCGCCGAGCCGTACCTGTCGCCGTTCTACTCGCCGTGCCTCGGGGACTGCGTCAACGGGTCCTCGGACTTCGGCCAGCCTTTCGGTGGGTTCCCGCTCTCGGCAGCGTTGATCATCCTGATCTTCCCGCTCGGCTTCCGGATGACCTGCTACTACTACCGGAAGTCCTACTACCGGGCGTTCTGGTTCTCCCCGCCCGCCTGCGCCGTCGCCGAGCCGCACACGAAGTACACCGGTGAGACCAGGCTGCCGTTGATCATCAACAACATCCACCGCTACTTCTGGTACGCCGCCATCGCGGTCGGCGCGATCCTCACCTACGACGTCTTCCTCAGCCTCGAGGACCACGACGGTGGCCACGTCGGACTCGGCACCCTGATCCTGCTCGTCAACGTCATCTTCATCTGGCTCTACACGCTCTCCTGCCACTCGTGCCGGCATGCGGTCGGCGGCCGGCTGCGGCACTTCTCCAAGCACCCGGTCCGATACAAGCTCTGGACCTGGGTCTCGACGCTGAACGGCCGCCACGGGCTGTACGCGTGGCTGTCGTTGTTCTCGGTGGCCCTCGCCGACCTGTACGTGATGCTCCTGGCCAACGGCACCATCTCCGAGACGAGGTTCTTCTGATGACGACGGGCGCGACCGACTCCGCAGGCATGGACGGGCGGCACCCGATGACCGGCAACGCGCTGGACGGAAACGCGACCGGTGGCATGGAGCGGCACCAGTACGACGTCGTGGTGATCGGGGCAGGCGGTGCCGGCCTGCGGGCCGCGATCGCTGCCCACGAGTCCGGCGCGAAGACCGCGATCGTCTGCAAGTCGCTGCTCGGCAAAGCGCACACCGTGATGGCCGAGGGCGGTATCGCCGCCTCGATGGGCAACGTCTACCCCGACGACAACTGGGAGGTGCACTTCCGGGACACCATGCGCGGCGGCAAGATGCTGAACAACTGGCGGATGGCCCAGCTGCACGCCCAGGAGGCGCCGGAGCGGGTGATGGAGCTGGAGGACTGGGGCGCGCTCTTCGATCGCACCGACGACGGTCTGATCAGCCAGCGAGACTTCGGCGGCCACAAGTACGCCCGGCTCGCGCACGTCGGCGACCGCACCGGCCTGGAGATGATCCGCACCCTGCAGCAGCGCGCTGTCCAGCTCGGCATCGACGTGTTCATGGAGTGCACGATCACCGACGTCTTCAAGGACGAGGGGCCGGACGGGTCGGGGCGGGTCTCCGGTGCCTTCGGCTACTGGCGCGAGTCCGGTCGCTTCATCGTCTTCGAGTCGCCGACCGTGATCCTCGCAACCGGTGGCATCGGCAAGTCGTTCAAGGTGACGTCGAACTCGTGGGAGTACACCGGCGACGGTCATGCCCTAGCGATGCGCTCCGGTGCCTCGCTGATCAACATGGAGTTCGTCCAGTTCCACCCGACCGGGATGGTGTGGCCCCCTTCGGTGAAGGGGCTGCTGGTCACCGAGTCGGTCCGCGGCGACGGCGGCATCCTCAAGAACTCCGAGGGTGAGCGGTTCATGTTCCGGTACATCCCGGAGTTCTTCAAGGCCGAGACGGCGGACACGGTCGAGGAGGCCGACGCCTGGTACGAGGACAAGAAGAACAACCGGCGCCCGCCCGAGCTGCTTCCTCGCGATGAGGTAGCCCGCGCGATCAACTCCGAGATCAAGGCCGGCCGGGGGACTCCGCACGGAGGCATCTACCTCGACATCGCGTCGCGTCGTACCCCGGAGTTCATCAAGAAGCGGCTGCCCTCGATGTACCACCAGTTCAAGGAGCTGGCCGATGTCGACATCACCGCCGAGCCGATGGAGATCGGTCCGACCTGCCACTACGTGATGGGCGGCGTCGAGGTCGACGCGGACACCCAGGAGAGTGCGGTCACCGGCCTGTACGCCGTCGGTGAGTGCTCTGGCGGGATGCACGGATCCAACCGCCTCGGGGGCAACTCCCTCGGCGACCTGCTGGTCTTCGGCAAGCGCGCGGGCGAAGCGGCAACCGCTTACGCGAAGGGCGTGGGCGAAGCGCGTCCGAAGATCGACGAGGCAGACGTGAAGGCTGCCGAGCGCAGTGCGCTGGCGCCGTTCGAGGTCGAGGGCGGGGAGAACCCGTACACGATCCAGTCCGACCTCCAGCAGTCCATGAACGACCTGGTCGGGATCATCCGGACGGCTCCCGAACTGGAGCAGTCCTTGGCCAAGATCGAGGCTTTCAAGGAGCGGGCGAGGGCGATGGTCGTGGAGGGCCATCGCCAGTACAACCCGGGCTGGCACCTGGCTCTGGACCTGCGGAACATGCTCATCGTCAGCGAGTGCATCGCCAAAGCGGCGCTTGCGCGTCAGGAGTCCCGCGGCGGCCACACCCGGGACGACTTCCCGGGGCCGAACCCGGAGTGGGGCACGAAGAACCTGGTGGTCAACCTGAACAGCACCGGGGACGGTGTTGATCTTCACGAGAAGCCGCTGCCGGTGATGCCGGACGAGCTCAAGAAGTACTTCGAGGGGAGCAAGTAATGGCCTATCAGCTGAAGCTCCGGATCTGGCGCGGCGACAAGGACGGCGGCCAGATCAAGGACTACCCGGTCGAGGTCTCCGAGGGAGAGGTCGTCCTGGACGCGATCCACCGGGTCCAGGGCACCCAGGCCGGCGACCTCGCAGTCCGTTGGAACTGCAAGGCCGGCAAGTGCGGGTCGTGCAGCGCCGAGGTCAACGGCAAGCCGCGCCTGATGTGCATGTGCAGGCTCTCTGACTACGCGGAGGACGAGACCATCACGGTCACCCCGATGCGCAGCTTCCCGGTGATCCGGGACCTGGTCACCGACGTCTCGTACAACTACGAGAAGGCTCGTGAGCTGCCCAGCTTCTCGCCGCCGCCGCGTGACGCCGACAACAAGCGCCGGATGGCGCAGGTCGACGTCGAGCGCGGCCAGGAGTTCCGCAAGTGCATCGAGTGTTTCCTGTGCCAGAACACCTGCCACGTGGTCCGGGACCACGAGGACAACAAGGCGGCCTTCGCCGGCCCCCGGTTCTTCCTCCGGTACGCCGAGCTCGACATGCACCCGCTGGACACCAACGACCGGCGCAAGCTGGCCCAGGACGCCGCGGGGCTCGGGATGTGCAACATCACCAAGTGCTGCACCGAGGTCTGCCCCGAGGGCATCAAGATCACCGACAACGCGATCATCCCGATGAAGGAGCGCGTGGCCGACCGCAAGTTCGACCCGCTGGTCTGGCTGGGCGCGAAGATCGGGATCCGGAACAAGGACGACGACGGCCGTACCGAGGTCTGAGCCCGCGAGCGTCACGTCTGCAGCCTGAGGGATCACGCCGTTCGGCTGGAGCTCGCACCAGGCGAACGGCCGTTCGCCTCCATCGAAAGGACCGACTCAGACGGCCGGGCGCAGTGGCTCGTAGATCCCGAGAAGCTCGTCCACAGCATCGGACCAGCTCCGGGTCGCGACCGACTCCCGGGCGGCCTCGGCGAGCCGCTCCCGCAGGGTCTGGTCCCGGGCCAGGCGCTCGACGCTCGCGATCAACCCACCAGGACCGTTCGTCTTGTCCGCCAGTACGCCGGTGCGCTCCTCAGCGACCACCTCGACGGCCGCGCCGGTCCGGAACGCCACCACCGGTACGCCGCTGGCGAGCGCCTTGCGCACCGGCGCCAGCATCCCGTCCTGCTTGCGGGGTTGGACCAGGAGGTCGAACGAGGCGATGGCACGGGCGAGCTCGAGGCCGCCAGCGTCCCCGATGATCTTCGCGCCCGCGGCCTTCAGGGTCGGCGTGCCGGGGCCGCAGCCGAGGACGACGAGGCGGACGCCGTCCAGCGCGGCGATCCGGGCCAGCCGGCGGACGACCTTCGAGGTCGGCTGGCCGACCGAGCCGACGTACCCCACGACCGTCAGCGGGCCTACCGAGGTCCCGGCTTTCGCCCAGCGGTCGTGCAGCTCGATCGAGCGCAGGCCCGGGTGGTGCTCGTCAGCGCGCACGCCGGGCCGCCAGACCTGGGCGGAGATCCCGGCGGTGCCGAGCACCCGCGCAGCAGACTCGCTGCTGGCCAGAACCGTCCCGACGCGTGGGTGCAGCGGGGTCGGGTCGAGGACGACCAGCGGGAGCCCGACGGACTCCAGGGCCCGCATCGCCGCCGCCCCCATCGCCCGCGGGCGGAGGAACTGGACGACATCCGGGGCGAACTCGTGCGTCGTACGCCGGACCGCCGCCACCGAGAACATGGCGCGCGAGCGCAGCACCTGTGCGCCGCGGTAGCTCGTGCTGCCCGGTCCGGTCGTGAAGACCAGGACCTGGTGGCCGGCGGCGAGGAGGGCGTCGGTGATGTGCCGGGCAGACTCGGCTCCCGGCTCGGTCGCCGGGGCGAACGTCTCGGTCACCAGCAGGATCTTCATCGGCAGCGCCTCATGACTCGATCGTGACCTGCGCTGATCACGAGATCATTAACGGCTGATGAGAGCAGCGTGAACGTCTGCTCGCAGCACTGAGACGTCTCACACACGGCGATCACGTGGCGACCGCCCGATCGCGCCCTTTATTGTGCGAACCATGACCTCACCGCCTGCCGAGCAGACCGACGCACCTTCGGTCGCGGTCGACATCGCGCTCGATTCCGGGGCCCAGCACTCCCGCGCCGACTGGGAGCACCTCGCTGCCGGTGTCCTGCGCAAGGCGGGGCGGCTCGCCGAGGGCGACGCCGACGACCTGGTGTGGGCCAAGCTGACCCGTACGACGCTCGACGGGCTGGCGATCACGCCGCTCGGCACGCCCGACCTGGTCGAAGACCTGCAGACTTCGGGGCGTCCGGACCGGGCCGGCGAGTGGGACGTCCGCGGCTACTTCGCCGACCCGGACGCCCAAGCCACGGCAGCCGAGGTCCAGACCGACCTCGACAACGGTGTGACCTCGGTCTGGCTCGAGGTCGGCGAGGGCGGCATCTCGGTCGATGCGCTCGCAGCCGCCCTGGACGGCGTCCTTCTCGATGTGGCACCCGTGGTCCTCGACCCCTCCGACCCGATGGCCGCAGCCGCCGCGTTCGCCGCGCTCGCGTCGGGGACCGCCCTCGCTGAGGGCACCAACCTCGGTGCTGACCCGCTCGGGGCACTGGTGCGTTCTGGCGCCGGCACTGCCGCCGACGCCCCTGACGTGGCGGCGATCGTCGCGTCCGTCGCCGACACCGCCTCGGACCTCGGCTGTCTCGCCCTGGTCGTCGATGGCACCGCCGTGCACGACCTGGGCGCCTCCGACATCCAGGAGCTCGGCTGGTCCCTCGCCGTCGGCGCGACGTACCTGCGGTCCCTGGCCGCCGCCGGCTACAGCGTCTCGGACGCGGCCGCCCTGATCGAGTTCCGCTACGCCGCCACCGACGAGCAGTTCCCGACGATCGCGAAGCTGCGCGCCGCCCGTCGGCTCTGGGCCCGGGTCGCAGAGCTCAGCGGCGTGGACGCCAGCGACGGGCCTCGCGCCCGGCGCCAGCGCCAGCACGTGGTGACGTCTCGCCCGATGATGAGCAAGTACGACCCGTGGGTGAACATGCTGCGCACCTGCGTCGCATCCTTCTCCGCCGGTGTCGGTGGCGCCGACGCCGTGACGGTGCTCCCGTTCGACGCGCACCTCGGTCTGCCGGACGCGTTCAGCCGACGGATCGCCCGCAATACCTCGGCGCTGCTCATCCACGAGGCGCACCTGGCCCGGGTCGCCGACCCGGCGGGCGGCGCGTTCGCGATCGAGAAGCTCACCGACGACTTCGCCGTCGCTGCCTGGGCCGAGTTCGGGGCGATCGAGGCCGCCGGGGGTGCGGAGGCCGCCGTCGCCGACGGCTCGGTGCACGCCCGGATCGAGAAGGTCGTGATCGATCGCGAGCGTCAGATCGCGTTGCGCAAACGCCCGCTGACCGGCCTCACCGAGTTCCCGAACCTGGGCGAGACGCTCCCGGAGCGACGGCCGTACGCGCCGGGTGCGCGCGTCGTACGGCCCTGGGGGCACGCCTTCGAGGCGCTGCGCGACGAGCCAGCCGGGACCGTCTTCCTGGCCACCATGGGCACCGTCGCCGCGCACACCGCGCGGGCGACCTTCGCCAGCAACCTTTTCGCCGCCGGAGGCATCGGCTGCTTCAACCCGGGCCGCGCCGAGGATGTCGACGCTGTGCTAGCGGCGTACCGCGGTCCGGACGGCGGCCAGCCGGTCGTCTGCCTGGCCGGCAACGACAAGGCGTACGACGCCTGGGGCGCAGACCTGGTGGTCGCGCTCCGGGCCGCAGGTGCGCGCTGGGTGATTCTGGCGGGCAAGCCCGAAGTGTTGGGGGCGCAGGCCGTCGAGGTCGACGACTCCTGCGCGACGGGTGTGGACGCCCTGGACTTCCTGAACCGGACGAGGGAGAAGCTGGCATGAGCGGGATTCCTGACAGCTTCGCCGGACTGCCGCTGGCGGGGGTGGCTTCGACAGCTTCAACCGACCAGGAAACTGGCTCGACCGACGCCACACCCTGGGAGAGCCCCGAGGGCATCCCCGTACTGCCCGTCTACGGCCCCGAGCACCTGACCGGCCTGGACGCCCAGGACACCTACCCGGGTCTGGCGCCGTTCCTGCGCGGTCCTTACCCGACGATGTACACGACCCAGCCCTGGACGGTCCGGCAGTACGCCGGGTTCTCGACCGCAGAGGAGTCGAACGCGTTCTACCGTCGCAACCTCGCCGCGGGACAGAAGGGCCTCTCGGTCGCCTTCGACCTGGCGACCCACCGCGGTTACGACTCCGACCACCCGCGGGTGGTCGGCGACGTGGGCATGGCCGGGGTCGCGATCGACTCGATCTACGACACCCGGGTGCTCTTCGAGGGCATCCCGCTGGACCAGATGTCGGTCTCGATGACGATGAACGGTGCGGTGCTCCCGGTCCTGGCGCTCTACATCGTCGCGGCAGAGGAGCAGGGGGTGAAGCCGGAGCAGCTCGCGGGGACGATCCAGAACGACATCCTCAAGGAGTTCATGGTCCGCAACACCTACATCTACCCGCCGTCGCCGAGCATGCGGATCATCTCCGACATCTTCGCGTACACGGCCGAGAAGATGCCGCGGTTCAACTCGATCTCGATCTCCGGATACCACATCCAGGAGGCCGGGGCGACGAACGATCTCGAGCTCGCCTACACCCTCGCTGACGGTGTCGAGTACATCCGCGCCGGCCTCGACGCGGGCATCGACATCGACGCCTTCGCGCCGCGGCTCAGCTTCTTCTGGGCTATCGGGATGAACTTCTACATGGAGATCGCCAAGATGCGGGCGGCCCGCGCGCTCTGGGCACGCTTGGTCGCGCAGTTCGACCCGAAGAACCCCAAGTCGCTGAGCCTGCGCACCCACAGCCAGACCTCGGGCTGGTCGTTGACGGCCCAGGACGTCTTCAACAACGTGCAGCGCACCTGCATCGAGGCGATGGCAGCGTCGCAAGGGCACACGCAGTGGTTGCACACCAACGCCCTGGGCGAGGCGATCGCGCTGCCGACCGACTTCTCCGCGCGGATCGCGCGCAACACCCAGCTGCTGCTGCAGCAGGAGTCCGGTACCACCGGCACGATCGACCCCTGGGCCGGTTCGTACTACGTCGAGAAGCTGACCCACGACCTGGCCTCCCGGGCCTGGGCGCACATCCTGGAGGCCGAGCAGGCCGGCGGCATGGCGCAGGCCATCGAGCAGGGCATCCCGAAGATGCGCATCGAGGAGGCCGCCGCCCGCACCCAGGCGCGTCTCGACTCCGGTGCTCAGAAGCTGATCGGGGTGAACACCTACCGGCTGGCCGACGAGGACAAGCTCGACGTTCTTCGGGTCGACAACGCCGAGGTCTACAAGCAGCAGCTTGCCAAGCTCGACCGGCTCCGCGCCGAGCGTGACCAGAGCGCCGTCGACGATGCCTTGAATGCGCTCACGAGCTCGGCCGAGCGCGGCGCCGCGAAGAGCTCGCTCGACGGCAACCTGCTCGCCCTGGCCGTCGACGCGGCGCGGGCCAAGGCAACGGTCGGTGAGATCTCCGACGCGCTGGAGAAGGTCTACGGCCGTCACCAGGCCGTCATCCGTACGATCTCGGGTGTGTACAAGCGCGAGTCGGGTCCGGACAACGCCGCCGTGCGACGTGTTCTGGCCGCGACCGACAAGTTCGCCGAGGACGAGGGTCGCCGCCCGCGCATCCTGGTCGCCAAGATGGGCCAGGACGGGCACGACCGCGGCCAGAAGGTCATCGTCACCGCCTTCGCCGATCTCGGCTTCGACGTCGACGTAGGTCCCCTGTTCAGCACGCCGGAGGAGGTCGCCCAGCAGGCGGTCGACGCCGACGTGCACGTGGTCGGCGTGAACTCGCTCGCCGCCGGTCACCTCACCCTGGTCCCGGCGCTGAAGCGGGCGCTGGCCGACCTCAGCCGGGAAGACATCATGGTCGTCGTGGGTGGGGTGATCCCGCCGGACGACGTACCGACGCTGCTCGAGATGGGTGCCGCGGCGGTCTTCCCGCCGGGAACGGTCATCGCCGAATCTGCCCTGGAGCTCCTCGAGAAGCTCTCGGCACGCCTGGGTCACTGACGCGTGACCGTTGCCGGGCGTGAGCCGGTCCGTGCCGACATCCAGGGCCTGCGGGCGCTCGCGGTCAGCGCGGTCGTGGTCTACCACCTCTGGCCCGGCAGGTTGCCTGGCGGCTTCACCGGCGTCGATGTCTTCTTCGTGGTCTCCGGATTCTTGATCACCGGACGGATCCTGCGCGACCTCGACGTGATGGGTGGTCGCGGAGGCGACGTCGGCAGGTTCGCGGCCAACTTCTGGGCGGCCCGGGCCCGCCGGATCCTGCCGGCCGGACTGCTCGTCCTCGCAATCGTCCTGGTCGCGTCGCGGTGGCTGCTGCCGGCGTCGGCCTGGTCCGAGGTCGGCCGGCACAGTCTCGCCTCGGCGCTCTCGGTGGAGAACTGGCTGCTCGCCGGCGACGCGGTCGACTACCTCGCTGGTGACAACACTCCCACCCCGGTTCAGCACTACTGGTCGCTCTCGGTCGAGGAGCAGTTCTACCTCGGCTGGCCGATCCTGCTGCTCCTCGCGGTACTGCTCGGGAGACGGATCGACCGACGGTGGCCGGTGGCTGCAGCGATGGGTGCCGTGGTCGTGGGAGGCCTGGTCTACTCGCTGCTCGTCACCGCTTCCGACCCGGCGTCGGCGTACTTCGTCACCCCGGCCCGGATCTGGCAGCTCGGCGCCGGCGGCCTGGTCGCGCTCGGGACGACGAGGCACGTCTCCCTGGGCGTTCCGAGGGTTCCGTGGCTCGGCCTCGCGCTGATCGCTGCTGGATTCGTGCTCGTCGGCAGCGGTACGCCGTACCCGGGGACCGCGGCGCTGCTGCCCACCCTCGGCACCTGCCTGGTCCTGCTGGGCGGCCGGACCGGGTCGCGGTCGTTCGACACCTTCGCCTCCCCGCGGCCGATCCAGCGGTTGGGAGACATCTCCTATTCGCTCTACCTGTGGCACTGGCCGCTGATCGTGCTGGCCCCGTACGCCGCGGGCCGTGAGCTCACCGGCTGGGAGCGGGTTCCGCTCCTGGCCGTCGCGCTGGTCCTCTCCGCGCTCACCTATTTCCACGTCGAGAACCCGGCCCGGCGGGGCCGGTTGCTCCGCACGGCTCCCCGCAGTCTGCTCGTCGGTGCGGTCGCTATCGCGGTGGTGGCTGGCGGCACCGTCCTGCTCGACCGTGGCGGCACCGACCGGGTCCGTTCGGCCGCAGCGTCGCTGGAGGAGCGCGCTGCGAGGGGCAGCACCTGTTTCGGCGCCGCCGCGCTGGTGGGGGACTGTGCGGACCCGTTCGCGAAGGTGGGCCCCGCGATCGGGCTGGCGGCCGGCGAAGACAAGCCATCGGCGTTACGGCCGCCGGCCTGCACGAACAGCACCGGGCTCTTCTCCGAGCGCACCTGCACCTACGGGAGCGCGACCGCCGCGCGCACGCTGGTGCTCTGGGGCGACTCACACGCGGCGGCCTGGGCCGATGCCTTTGACCTAGTCGGCCAGGAGCTCGGCTGGAAGGTCGTGCTCGTCTCGCGGCAGGCGTGCCCGGCCTCCCTGGTCTCGCCGACCTCGACGAAGTACCGCCCGGTCGGCGAGGTCCAGCGGACGAACTGCGAGCAACGCAATGCCTGGGTGGTCCGGACTTGGCTCCCGCGCGCGGATCTCGTGGTCATCGCCGGCTACACGACCGTCTACGACTTCGCGGCGGCTGACCCTGCGGCCGGGTTCGTGGCGGCGGCCCAGGCGGTGCGCGCGGCTGGTGCCGACCTGATCTGGATGTCCGACCTGCCGCTGACCGGCTCGGCGACGGCGCGGCGCGATATCCCCGAATGCCTGGAACGCAACGGCCAGTGCACTAATCCGGTCGCACGCGCCCTCAGGACCGCCGCAGTCCTCGACGGTGTCCGTGCCGCCGTCCCGGACCTGCGCGTGCTCGACTCGAGGAGCCGATTCTGCGACGAGGCCAGGTGCTACGGCGCGATCGGCGGCGAGGCGGTCTACTTCGACGCCTCGCACCTGAGCCGCACTTATGCGCGCTCGCTCGCTCCCTGGCTCGCCGAGCAGCTGCGGCGGTGTGTGGGGCCGGGCATGCGCGGCGGGCAGACATGCACGCCTTAGACTCGCCACGTGACTGAGGTGTCCGAGCTGCCCCGCGCCTCGGTGCAGGGGCAGCGGACGACTCTCACCGAGGCCGGTCCGCGCACTGATGTCCGCGCCGACATCCAGGGCCTGCGCGCCCTCGCCGTCAGCTCCGTGGTCGTCTTCCACTTCTGGCCCTCGCTACTGCCCGGCGGGTTCACCGGTGTGGACGTGTTCTTCGTCGTCTCCGGATTCCTGATCACCGGGCGGATCCTGCGCGACCTCGAGCGCCGTACGCCGGGCGCGTTCGTGGCGAACTTCTGGGCGGCACGGGTACGACGGATCCTGCCGGCCGCTCTCCTGGTGCTCGGCGTGGTCCTGGTGCTGTCCTGGCTGGTCCTGCCGGAGTCCCGGTGGGCGGGTCTGGGCCAGCACGTCTTCGCCTCGGCGCTCTCGATCGAGAACTGGCAGCTCGCCCGGGAGGCTGTCGACTACGGCGCCGAGGGTGCGGCGGTCAGCCCGGTCCAGCACTACTGGTCGCTCTCGGTCGAGGAGCAGTTCTATCTCGGCTGGCCGGTCCTGCTCCTGCTCGCCAGCCTGCTCGCGGCACGCGTCCGTTTCCTCAGCCGTTTCCTCAGCCGGCGCGGCGTACTCGCGCTGGTGATGGCCGCCGTACTGGTGGCCAGCCTCTGGTACTCCTTCTGGGTCACCACCAGCGACCCGGCGGCGGCGTACTTCGTCACCCCGGCCCGGGTCTGGCAGCTTGCCGCCGGCGGGCTGATCGCCCTCGCCGCCGTCCGCGGAGTCCGGGTGCTGCCCTGGATCGGCCTGCTGGTGATCGCGGTCGGCCTCGGCGTCATCGACAACGAGACCTCCTACCCGGGGTTCGCCGCGCTGCTGCCGACCGTGGGCACCTGCCTGGTCCTGCTCGGCGGCAAGACAGGGCCGCGCTCGTTCGACACCTTCGCCTCCCCGCGGCCGATCCAGTGGCTCGGCGACGTCTCGTACTCGGTCTACCTCTGGCACTGGCCGCTGGTCGTACTGGCGCCGATCGTGCTGGAGCGGGACCTGACGGTTTTCGACACCCTCGTCCTCCTGGCCCTGACCCTGACCCTGTCCCAGCTCACCTACCGGTTCGTGGAGCAGCCGTTCCGCACCGGTTGGCTGCTGCGGCTGCCGGCGCGCAGCTGGCTGGTCGGCGGCGTTGCGATCGCGGTGGTCGTGGCCTGCGCGGTCAGGTTCGAGGACGTCGGCGACGGCCGTGTCCGGAGCGCGGCCGCAGAGTTCCAGACCCAGGTCGCCACCGGCGGGGACTGCTTCGCCGCCGCGGCGATGGAGAACGACTGCCCGGACCGGTTCGCCGAGGTCGATCAGGCGGTCGCCCTCGCGGCGACCGACGACAAGCCGATCGCTTCCCGCAAGCCGCAGTGCTCGGACACGACCGGGCCGTTCACCAAGGTGGTCTGCCGCTACGGCGACCCCGAAGGCAAGAAGACCCTGCTGCTCTGGGGCAACTCGCACGCCTCGGCTTGGAGCGACGCGTTCGACAAGGCCGGCAAGCTGCTCGGGATGAAGGTCCTGGTGGCCTCGCGGTCGAGCTGCCCGGCGACCCTCGCCCCGGTTCCCGAGTCGAAGCTCCGGGTCACCTCGGACGAGGAGCGGGTCGGCTGCCGGCAGCGCAACCAGTGGGTACTCGGGACCCTGGTCCCGCGGGCCGACGTCGTGGTGATGGCGGACCTGAGGTCGGGGTTCATCGAGTCTGTCGACCGGGTCCCCGGGTTCAAGGACATCATTGATCGGGTCCGAAGCGCCGGCGCGCAGACGATCTGGCTCAGTGACGTCCCGCTCGCCGCAGGCGTCTTCACCCGGCGCGACGTCCCCCAGTGCCTGGAGAGCTTCGGGCAGTGCACGAACCCCGTTTCCCAAGCCCTGGCGGCCCAGGTCGTCACCGACCAGGTTCAGGACCTCGTCCCCGACCTGCCCGTGATCGCGACCCGGAGCCGGTTCTGCGACGACGACCGGTGCTACGGGGCCATCGGCGGCGTGTCGGTCTACTTCGACGCCACGCACCTCACCGGCACCTACTCGCGCAGCCTCGGCCCGTGGCTCGCCCGCGAGCTGCGCGGGTGCATGACCGACCCGGCATCCTGCGCGTCCTAGACTCACCGCTGTGACCGAACTGGCTGCGGGCGTCCTCGCAGGTGACCGAACTGCAGTCTCGCGTGCGATAACCCTGGTCGAGTCGACCCGTGCCGACCACCGAGCCACCGCCCGCGACCTCCTGGCGGAGCTGGCGCCGCACGCCGGCGGAGCGGTCCGGGTCGGCGTCTCCGGGGTTCCGGGCGTCGGCAAGTCCACCTTCATCGAAGCCTTCGGCACCCACCTGACCGGCCAGGGCCACAAGGTCGGCGTCCTCGCTATCGACCCGTCCAGCGTCCGCACCGGCGGCTCGGTCCTCGGTGACAAGACCCGGATGTCTCAGCTGTCGGCCGACCCGAACTCCTACATCCGACCGTCACCGTCCGCCGGCACCCTGGGCGGCGTCGCCCGGGCGACCACCCAGGCGATGCTCGTCCTCGAAGCGGCCGGGTACGACGTCGTCCTGGTCGAGACCGTCGGCGTCGGTCAGTCCGAGGTCACGGTGGCGGGGATGGTGGACACCTTCCTCTTCCTGACCTTGGCCCGGACCGGTGACCAGCTCCAGGGCATCAAGAAAGGCATCCTCGAGATCGCCGACGTGATCGCCGTCAACAAAGCCGACGGCGACCGGGAGGTCGAGGCCAAGTCTGCTGCGCGCGAGCTGGCCGGCGCGCTGCGTCTGGTGTACGCCGGCGGCGAGGCATGGGTGCCACCGGTGCTGACCTGTTCGGGGCTGAACGGCACCGACGTCGACACCGTCTGGCAGCGCATCCTCGAGCACCGGACCCACCTGGGCATGGCGGGTCTGGCGACCAAACGCGCCGAGCAGCAGCTGGAGTTCACCTGGGCCCTGGTCCGCGACGAGCTCGCCGAGCGCCTCCGCCGGTCTCCGGGCGTTGCTGCGATCCGGGAGCAGATCCGGACCGACGTACTCGCCGGGGACCTGACTGCACCGATGGCCGCCGACCTCCTGATCGCGGCCTTCGACGAGTGCCCGGCCGAGCCGGAGAAGAAGTAGTCTGAGTGCTTGTGTCTCCGACCTCCGACCTGACCGCGCGTTTCCTCGCGGGGGTGGCGCGTCTGAACGACGAGCTGATCGAGATCCGCCGGGACCTGCACGCGCACCCCGAACTGTCCTGGCACGAGGAGCGCACCACCGCGCTGGTCGCCAAGCGTCTCGACGAGGCCGGCCTGGCCGTCACCCTCTTCCCGCGTAGCGGGCTGTTCGCCGATCTCGGCAGCGGGGACGGTCCGATCGTGGCTCTCCGGGCCGACCTGGACGCCCTCCCGGTCCCCGACCTCGGTGAGGAGCCCTGGAGCAGCACAGTCGATGAGGTGGCACACGCGTGTGGCCACGACGTCCACGCCAGCGCGCTGATCGGCGCAGGGGTGGCGCTGGCGGAGCTGGGCGACGAGCTGCCCGGTCGGGTCAGGCTGATCTTCCAGCCGGCCGAGGAGATCATGCCCGGTGGAGCGCTGATGTGCCTGGATGCGGGTGCCCTCGACGGAGTCGAGCGGATCTTCATGCTGCACTGCGACCCGGCCTTGGACGTGGGTCGGATCGGCCTGCGCGAGGGTCCACTGACCGGTGCGGCCGACTCCCTCGAGGTCGTCCTGACCGGCAAGGGCGGGCACACCTCGCGCCCGCACCTGACCGAGGACCTGACGTTCGCGCTCGGCAAGCTGGTCACCGAGCTTCCCGCCGTGCTCTCCCGCCGCCTCGACCCGCGCGCCGGCGTCAGCGTGGTGTGGGGTGTGATCCAGGCCGGGTCGGCGATGAACGTGATCCCGTCGGTCGGCCGTGCCGCCGGGACCGTCCGGATGCTCGACGCGATCGCCTGGGCGGACTCCGAGGCACTGGTTCGCGAGACGGTCGCCCAGATCGTCAAGCCGTACGGCGTCCAGGCCCAGATCACCTACGTGCGCGGTGTCCCGCCGGTCGTCAACGACCACCGCGCGACGGCCGAGATGAGTAGCGGTGTCGTTGACGCGCTCGGTGACGAGGGGTTGGTCTCGACCAGTCAGAGTCTGGGCGGCGAGGACTTCGCCTGGTACCTGGAGCGCGCGACCGGGGCGATGGCACGGCTCGGGACCCGGACGCCCGGCGGCCCGACGTACGACCTGCACCGGGGTGACCTGCGTGTCGACGAGCGCGCGGTGTCGATCGGTGCCGGTGTCCTCGGAGCGACCGCGATCCGGGCGCTGCACGCGCTCTCCTGACCCTGCGCAGCGACCCGGGGGCCCTCAGGTAACGGTTTCGCTGCAATCCGTTGCGCTTACGCCACGGGGTGACGGCCCTGCCTAGGGTGACGAGCGTGCCCGGCACACGGGCTCGAACGAGCTGGCTGCGACCTCACCAGAGCGAGGTCGTGTCCGCTACATGCTCGACGCAGGAGGCGTAGTGGAGACGGCTGTGCGAATGGCCGCTGTGACGACCAGCACGGTGCTGGCTCTTGCCGCTGCAGGTTGTGGAGGTCGGGACGACGACAACCCGATTGTTGAGCCGGCCAGGACCTCGACAGTCCAGGAGCGCCACCCGGACCACAAGGCGTGCATGATCTCCGACTCCGACGGTTTCCACGACAGGTCCGTGAACCAGATCGCGCACGACGGCCTCCTCGACGCGAAGGAGAACCTCGGCGTCCAGACGGCCGAGATCGAGTCCACCTCTAACGGCGGGTTCGTCGACGACATCGCCGAGCTGGTGAAGCAGAAGTGCAACACCATCGTCACCGTCGGGTCGCAGGTAGGTTTCGCGACCGCAGCCGTCGCGAAGAAGTATCCAGACGTCGACTTCGCGATCGTCGACTTCGAGTTCGAGGCTCCCGAAGAGAACGCCAAGGGTCTCGTGTTCGACACCGGAGCGCCGTCGTACTTGGCGGGTTACCTAGCCGCAGGCATGACCAAGACCGGCGTCGTCGGCACCGGCGGTGCGCCGATCGCGAGCGCCATCGCGGCCATGGACGGCTTCGCTGCCGGAGTGGCCCGGCACAACGTGGACAACGGCACCGAAGTGAAAGTCGTCGGCTGGAACCCGACCACGCAGAAGAGCTCGTTCCCGGCCTTCGAGAGGGACGGCGCCAAGATCGGTGGCGAACTGATCTCCCAGGGCGCCGACATCATCTTCCCGGTTCTCGGTCCGGGCGGTCTCGGTGCACTGGCCGAAGCCAAGGAGAAGGGCGCCAAAGCGATCTGGGTCGGCGCCGACGGGTGCGTCTTGGCCCCGGAGTTCTGCGACATCCTGTTGACCTCGGTCGTCAAGGGAATGGACGTGGCGGTCCTGGAGTCGATCCGCGACTCGGCCAACGACACGTTCACCCGTTCGCCCTACGTCGGCACCCTGGCCAACGGCGGTGTCGACCTGGCGCCGTACCGCGAGGCCGAGGAGACCATCCCGGACGACCTCAAGGCGCAGGTCGAGGAGCTCAAGAAGCAACTCATCGACGGGACACTGAACGTCGGCTGACGGTGGTGGTGCGCGACAAGTCGCGCTGAGGCATGCTGTGATCCGGGGGGAGGAGCGTGCTCTGCATCTCCCCGTGTCGGCCAGGTGTCACCGGCGAGAGGGAACTCAGCAGACCATGCAGTCGCAGATCCGAGAACACCCGTGGCGCGAGCTCCACGAGCGGGCCGTCGGGGCCATGGAAAATGCTTACGCGCCGTACTCGAGGTTCCGCGTCGGCGCGGCCGCTCTCGTCGACGATGGCCGCACGGTGACCGGCTGCAACGTGGAGAACGCGTCGTACGGCGTCACCCTCTGCGCCGAGTGCGGTCTGGTCTCACAGCTGCACCTGACCGGGGGAGGGCGGCTGACGCACTTCGTCTGCGTCGACGGTAGCGGCGAGGTGCTGATGCCCTGCGGTCGCTGCCGCCAGCTGCTGTGGGAAGCCGGCGGGGCGGACCTCGAGCTGCTCACGGTCTCCGGCGTACGACGTCTGGACGCGGTCCTGCCGGACGCCTTCGGGCCCGAGAACCTGGGAGGGTGATCCGGTGGCGAGCCACGACGCCGTCGAAGTGATCACGGCCAAGCGCGACCGCTTGGAGCTCACCGACTCCCAGATCGACTGGGTGATCGACGCGTACACGCACGGGGTGGTCCGGGACGAGCAGATGTCGGCGCTCGCGATGGCGATCCTGCTCAACGGGATGGTGCCCCGGGAGATCGCTCGCTGGACCGGGGCGATGATCGCCTCCGGCGAGCGGATGGACTTCTCCGGCCTCTCGCGGCCGACCTCGGACAAGCACTCCACCGGCGGCGTCGGCGACAAGATCACGCTGCCGCTGGTCCCGCTCGTCGCCGCCTGCGGTGTCGCGGTCCCGCAGCTCTCCGGACGCGGGCTGGGCCACACCGGCGGCACCCTGGACAAGCTCGAGGCGATCCCCGGCTGGCGGGCGGCGCTGTCGAACGAGGAGATGCTCGCGCAGCTGGAGTCGGTCGGAGCGGTGATCTGCGCTGCCGGTACCGGGCTGGCTCCGGCCGACAAGAAGCTCTACGCGCTCCGCGACGTCACCGGCACCGTGGAGGCGATCCCGTTGATCGCCTCCTCGATCATGAGTAAGAAGATTGCCGAGGGCACCGGCTCGCTGGTGCTCGACGTCAAGGTTGGGACCGGGGCGTTCATGAAGGATCTCGACCGGGCCACCGAGCTTGCTCGCACGATGGTGGCGCTCGGCACCGCCGCGGGGGTCCGGACGGTCGCCCTGCTCACCGACATGTCGACGCCGCTCGGCCTGACCGCGGGGAACGCGCTCGAGGTCCGGGAGTCCGTCGAGGTGCTCGCCGGCGGTGGTCCTGCCGACGTCGTCGAGCTGACCTTGGCCCTGGCCGCCGAGATGCTGGCCGGAGCAGGTCGTGACGACATCGACCCGGGGGCGGTGCTGGCCTCCGGCGCCGCGATGGACGTCTGGAACGCGATGATCTCCGCCCAGGGAGGTGATCCGACAGCGAAGCTGCCCGTGGCCCGGGAGTCTCACATCGTCCCGGCGCCCACGAGCGGGACGCTCACCCGGCTCGACGCGATGGCGGTCGGGATGGCAGCGTGGCGGCTCGGGGCCGGGCGGGCAGCGCTCGGCGATTCCGTCCAGGCCGGGGCCGGGGTCGAGTGGCACGCCCGGCCGGGTGACACGGTCGCTGAGGGGCAGCCACTGATGACGCTCTTCACCGACGAGCCCGAACGGTTCGGCCGTGCGCTGGAGTCGCTCGAGGGTGGCTACGACATCGCGGTCGACGGCGCCCACACGCCGGAACCGCTGGTGATCGACCGGATCGCTGACGCTGGTTGAGCCGTCGGCGTTGGTCGAGCCTGTCGCAACCTAGGGGAGCAGCAGGACCACGGTCTCCGCGACGCAGGCAGGCTTGTCCTGGCCGTCGACCTCGATGACGTACTGCTGGATCAGCTGGTTGCCGGCGGGGATGTCAGTGACCTCGCCGAACGAGATCCGGGCGCGCACCTTGGCGCCGACGGGGACCGGGTTCGGGAACCGCACCTTGTTGATGCCGTAGTTCAGCTTTGCGCCGGGCGTCTCCAGGTTGAACACCTGGGCGCTGAACATCGGCAGCAGCGCGAGGGTCAGGTAGCCGTGGGCGATCGTCTGGCCGAACGGGCCTTCCTTGGCGCGCTCCACGTCCACGTGGATCCACTGGTGGTCGCCGGTGGCGTCCGCGAAGTCGTTCACCTGTTCCTGGGTGATGTGCTTCCAGTCGCTGGTCCCGATCTCCTGGCCCGCAGCGGCCTTGACTTCGTCGAGGGTGGTGAAGACGCGCATGGTGACTCTTTCTCTCGCGGTGGTGCTTGGATAAGGCGATGGGAGAACTTACCGCTGATCTGGTCCGTCGCGTCCCGAAGGTCTTGCTCCATGATCACCTCGACGGCGGTCTCCGCCCGGCGACCATCCTCGACCTTGCCGCCGAGGTCGGCCACGAGCTGCCGGCCCTCGACGCGGAGACGCTCGGACGTTGGTTCGTCGAGGCTGCGGACTCAGGCTCCTTGGAGAGGTACCTGGAGACGTTCGACCACACCGTCGCGGTGATGCAGACCGGCGAGAGCATCCGCCGGGTGGCCCGCGAGTGCGTCGAGGACCTGGCCGCCGACGGCGTCGTGTACGCCGAGATCCGGTACGCCCCCGAGCAGCACCTGACCCAGGGGCTCACTCTCGAGCAGGTCGTCGAGGAGGTGCGTGCCGGCTTCGAGGAGGGTGTGACCGCTGCGGACGGGCCGATCGTCGTACGGCAGCTGTTGACCGCGATGCGGCACCAGGCGCGTTCGCGGGAGATCGCCGAGCTCGCCGCCGCGTACCGCGACGACGGAGTGGTGGGTTTCGACATCGCGGGTGCGGAGGCGGGTTATCCGCCGACCCGGCACCTGGACGCGTTCGAGTACCTGCGGCGGGAGAACGCGCACTTCACCATCCACGCGGGCGAGGCGTTCGGGTTGCCGTCCATCTGGGAAGCGATCCAGTGGTGCGGGGCGGACCGGCTCGGCCACGGGGTCCGGATCGTCGACGACATCACCGTGGGTGCGGACGGGACGGCGACGCTCGGCCGGCTCGCGTCGTACGTGCGGGACAAGCGCATCCCGCTCGAGCTCTGCCCGCACTCCAACATCCAGACCGGTGCCGCCGAGTCGATCGCCGACCACCCGATCGGGTTGCTCGCCCGGCTCCGGTTCCGGGTCACCGTCAACACCGACAACAGACTGATGAGCGGGACATCGATGAGCCACGAGATGGGCGCGCTGGTCGAAGCGTTCGGCTGGGACCTGGACGAGCTCCAGTGGGTCACCGTGAACGCGATGAAGTCGGCCTTCCTGGGCTTCGAGGAGCGGCTGGCAATCATCAACACCGTGATCAAGCCCGGGTACGCCGCCCTGCGGGGCTAGGCCGGCCGGTGTGGCTCAGATCGGCCGCAGGTCGGCAACCGTGCGCAGGTACTGCTTGTCGGGCTCCAGCCGACGGGCCTCGTAGGGGTCGGGAAGTAGCGGAGCCGCTCGGGCAGCAGCGGAACGGTGGCGGCTAGATCACCGCACCTCGGCCGGCTCGACGACCGCCGGCTCGACGACCGCCGCAGCCGGCTGTCCGACCGAGAGATGCCGGGTCAGGAACGCGACCGCGTGCTTGACAGCAGCCTCGTGCCACGGCTTTCCCTCGAAGACGTCGAAGTGGTCGCACGGGTAATGACGTACTTCGGCCTTGCCCTTGAACGCCGCCTTGGCTGCTGCCTGCGGGGGGGCGCTCTGGTCGAAGTCGGCGATCTGCACGAGCAGTGGCGCCGTGACCTTGTCGGCGACAGCCTGGGGCTTGCGACTGCTCAGCTCGAGCCCGACGTCGGCGGCGATCTCGTTGCGCCACGTGGGACCGGCGATCGCGAGGTAGTCCTCGAGCGCGCCCGGCAGGTTGAAGGTCGCCAGGTCGCCCGGCTTGCCGACCACCGGCATCATCATCGGGCCGCGGCCCCGTTTGCGGCTGACCTTGCTGCGGACCCCGAGTGCGGTGGCGCGGAGCAGCTCGCGCGAGGTGTGGGTCGCCAGAGCGTGGCGCCCGGCGGCGATGCCGTCGACCATCGGGATCAACGCCACCACGGCGGCGACGTCCGGACGGTCGGCCCCGGCGCACAGCACGTGGCCCCCGGCGAGGGAGACCCCCCAGACCACGAGTCGGTCGCGGTCGACACCGGGAAGTGTGGCCGCAGCTCGCATGGCCGCGCGGTAGTCGTCGATCTGAGCGTCGAGCGAGACCACCTGACGCAGCTCCCCGCCGCTCGCACCAAAGCCGCGGTAGTCGAAGAGGAAGACGTCGAGCCCCGCGGCGGCGAACGCGCGGGCGAACGGCTCCAGACCGGAGTCCTTGGTGCCGGCCAGGCCGTGCGCCATCACGACGACCGGGCGACCGGCGGCGTTGGCGAGCTGGTTGTGGGCGGCCTCGAAGTGCCACGCCTCGCAGGTCGTGCCTGCCGAATCAAAGGTAACGGTCTGCCGGGTCATGCGTTGCTCCCAAGGATTGAAGAAGTGCCATAGATCGTGTTGAGCCAGATGAAAGTGATCGCCTCGACGTGCAGCTCGCGAGGCGGGCCGGAGCCCACCGAGTGCCGCTCGAGCGCGTGGTCGTTGACGTCGAGGAGGACCGAGGCGAGGGCCGCTGGGTCCGGGCCGTCGATCGCCCGGCCGGCTGCCCGCTCGGTGCCGATCATCCCGGCGATGACGCCGGCGAAGTCGGCCCTGCCCGCGTCCCACATCTGACGGACGTCTGAGCTCGCGGCACGTGCCTCGAGCAGCGCCCGGTAGGTGTGCGGAGTGCGGTCCACGGAGTCGAAGAGCAGGGTCACAGCGGTGCGGATCCGCTCCTCGGCGTCTCCGTCGGCCTTGACCAGGAGTTCGTTCGCCTCGGCCGCGGCGTCGTACAGACCCTGCATCAGGGCAAGTACGGCAACGGCCTTGTTCTCGAAGTAGAAGTAGAACGCCGACCGGGTGACGCCGGCGCGACCGGAGATGTCGGCGACGTTCACCTGCTCGAGGGTCTGGTCGCGCAACAACTCGTCGAACGCCTCCAGCAAGGCGTCCCTGCGGGTGTCGCCACGCCCTGAGGCCCGGCGGTCCACCAGCCGGTTCCAGGCGTCGTTGCCCTCGATCATCATCATCCGGCCAGGGCCTGTTCCGGGGCCTGTTCCCGGGCCTGTTGCTTGGCCTGTTCCTTGGCCCGGGCACGCCCGGCCGGGATCTCCTTGGCTCGCATGTCGTGCTCGTAGATGAAGTAGTCGACCTGCTGGGTGTGGCGGGCCGTCTTCAGTACGTGGCCGACGTACTTGGCCTCGTCCGCCGCGATCACCTGCTCCATCTCGGGGATGCTCGGCAGTGCGTACTCGCCGACCAGGTGGGCAGCGACCAGGCGGGCCTGGCACTCGACGAACGGGAAAAGCGTCGGGGTCGATTGCGCGAAGCCCACGAACGACAGGTCCTCGATGCCGGGCTTGTACATCCGCTTGAAGAGCGGCAGGTGGTTCTCGGGTGCGCTGAGGAAGTCGGGGTCGAAGAACGGGAAGGTGATGTTGTACCCGGTCGCGTAGACGATGATGTCGAACTCGTCGCTGGTGCCGTCCTCGAAGTGAACCGTCGTGCCGTCGAGCAGCGAGATGTTCGGCTTCGGGATCACGTCACCCGATCCGAGCCGCAGCGGGAGCTCGACCGACTGGGTCGGGTGCGCCTCGAAGAACTTGTGGTTCGGCTGGGGAAGGCCGTACAGGGCGCCGTTCGAGCCGTTCATGAACTGCGCCTTCTGCATCACCTTCCGCTGCCAGGACAGGGGGAGGTGCGGCGTGGTGCGGTACATCGTGTCGGCCGGCTTGCCGTAGACGTACTTCGGCACGATCCAGGCGCCGGAGCGGGTGGAGAGCGTGACCTTGGTCTGCAGCGACTTCGAGGACAGCTCGACCGCGATGTCGGCGGCGCTGTTGCCCAGTCCGACGACCAGGATTCGGGCGCCGAAGAAGTCCAGCGGCGCCTTCGGGTCGATGTAGTGGTGGGAGTGGATTGACACCCCGCTGAACTCGCCGGGGAACTCGGCGAAGCGCGGGTCCCAGTGGTGCCCGTTGGCAACTACGAGGTGGTCGAAGGTGCGGGTCGTGCCCGCCTGGTCGAGGATCTCCCAGCCACCGCCCGACTCAGCACCAAGCCGGCGGGCGTGCTGGACGCCGTTCTTGAACTCGATGTTTTTCTTGAGGTCGAACGCCTCGGCGTAGGACTCCAGGTAGTCCTTGATCTGGGTGTGGTGCGGGAAGTCGGGGTAGTGGTCGGGCATCGGGAAGTCGCGGAAGGAGAGCCGCTCCTTCGAGGTGTCGATGTGCAGCGACCGGTAGGCGCTGCTGTGACCGTTCGGGTTGCCGAACGCCCAGTTGCCGCCGATCCGGTCGGAGGACTCGAAACAGGTGTACGGGACGCCGTAGTCGGCGAGCATCTTGCCGGTGGTCAGGCCGCTAATCCCGGCACCGATGATGGCGGTGGTGGGCCGAGGGAGGTTGCTGTTCGAGGGGGACACGGAGCCTCCGGAGAGTCGGGATCGAAAAGTCTGGGGGTGACGTGGCCCACGTTAGGCGTTAGGTTTGACACGTGTCAACCAAACCAGACATCCGTCAGGAGTACGCATGAGTACCGGATCCATCCGTTCCGTCGTCGTCATCGGAGGGGCCTCCGGCATCGGTTGGGCCACCGCCCAGGCGCTTGCGGCCCAGGGTGACAGGGTCGTCGTCGCCGACATCGACGCCGAGGCCGCTGCTGCCCGTGCCGCTGAGCTCGGCTCCGGGCACACCTCGGCCGCTGTCGACGTCGTCGACGAGGAGTCGGTGATCGCGCTCTTCGAGGGAGCAGGCACCTTTCACGGGGTCGTGAACTGTGCCGGGGTAAGCACGCTGAGCCTGGTCGTCGACCACGACGCCGCCGAGTTCCGCCGGGTTGTCGACGTCTGCCTGACCGGAGCGTTCCTCGTCCTCAAGCACGCCGGCTCCCGGGTCGTCGACGGCGGCTCGCTGATCTCGCTGTCATCGTTGAACGCCCGCCAGCCGGGGACCGGGATGGTCGCCTACTGCTCCGCCAAGGCCGGCCTGGTGATGCTTACCCAGGTCGCAGCGCTCGAGATGGCGGCTCGCAAGGTCCGGGTCAACGCGGTCTCGCCCGGACTCGTGGTCACCCCGCTAACCGCGCCCGCGATGGACATCCCCGGGGTCCGCGACAGCTACCTGGAGAACACCCCACTGGCCCGCAGCGGCGAGCCGTCCGAGATCGCCGCCGTGCTGAAGTTTCTGCTTTCCGACGACGCCGCCTGGATCACCGGCGAGAACATCGACATCAACGGCGGGGCGCACCTGCAGCGCTACCCCGACCTGCACGGCCTCGTGATGAAGGCCTTCGGATGAGCCGCCGAGTAGGCCACCGCGCGAACCGGCAGACTCCGCCCCCGGGTTCGTACGTCGGCCAGATCGCGATCGTCACCGGGGGCGGCTCCGGCATCGGCGCTTCCCTGGGTGCCGCTCTCGTGACCGCCGGCGCCGTCGTTGTTCTTGCCGACCTCGACGGCGCGGCCGCCGAGAGGGTCGCCGCGAACCTGACCGGGTCAGGATCCGCCCGCGGCGTCCAGCTCGACGTCACCGACGGTGCCGCGGTGCAGACCCTCGTCAACCAGGTCGTCGCCGAGCACGGCCGGCTGGACCTGATCTTCAACAACGCCGGGATCAGCCTGATCGGGGAGACCCAGGACCTGACCCTGACCCAGTGGGACACGATCATCGACGTCAACATCCGCGGTGTCGTGCACGGCGTCGCAGCGGCGTACCCGGTGATGATCCGGCAGGCCAGCGGTTCGATCGTGAACACCGCCTCGATGGGCGGCCTGATGGCTGCCGGCCTGCTGACGTCGTACGTGACCACGAAGCACGCGGTCGTCGGACTCTCCCTCGCGCTGCGCTCGGAGGCAGCGGCGTACGGCGTCGGGGTGACCGCGATCTGCCCGGCCGCGGTGAACACGCCGATCCTCGACAAGGGCGAGTTCGGTCGGATCCGCGGTCGTGACTACTTCCTCAAGGGCCAAGGCATCCGCCGGCCGGTCGATCCGGACGTGCTCGCTGTCCGGGTGCTCGCCGCGGTCGTCGCCGGCGAGGCGCTGGTCGTGGAGCCGGTCCAGGCGCGAATGGCCTACCGGCTCCAACGGCTGGCGCCCTCGGTGACCCAGAAGGCGTCGGTCCGCTTCATCGCCAAGCAGCGGAAGCTCGGCCTGAAGGGGAAGTAGCGCTGCTCGAGAACTCGGCTCAGGTCTGTTCGTCCACGGGCTCGCTGACCGGCGAGCTCTCGATCGGCCAGACGACCAACCGGTAGGCGAGGAAGTTCAGCACGAAGCAGATCGCGATCGAGCCGAGCTTGGCGATCAGCAGCTCGTCGACGACGGTGAGCAGCAGGTGGATCGCCACCGGCTGCACGGCCCACATCGTGAGTCCGGTGGTCGCCAGGAATGTCGCCGCGTGCCGCACCGTCAGCTTGTCGGTGCGGAAGGTGAAGAGTCCGTTGACGATGAAGCTGAAGGTCATGCCGGCGCTGGTCGAGACCAGGTTGGCGAGCAGGATGCCGAGCCGGTCGTGCAGCAGCAGGAACAGTCCCGTGTCGATAGCCGTGTTGATGACCCCGACGCCAGCGAACCGCAATGCCGTCGAGCTGAGCGAGCGGTTCAGGACGCACCTCTGTCGGTACGACGCGGCACCGGTTGCCGACCGCGGGCCACCAGCGCCAGGGCGTAGAGCGGACGGTCCTGCGCCTCGACGTACACCCGGCCGAGGTAGCTGCCGATCACCCCCATCATGATCAGCTGGATCCCGCTGAGCAGGAACATGCCGACCCCCAGGAACGCCCAACCGGGCACGGAGTCCTCCGGGTTGAAGACCCGGACGCCGAAGACGTACGCCGCCAGCAGCACGCTGAACGCGGAGATGACATAGCCGAGCCGGGAGATCATCTTCAGCGGCGTGGTGGAGAAGCCGACGATGCCGCTCGCCGCGAAGGAGAGCATCTTCCGCAGCGGGTAGCCGGTCTCCCCGGCGTGCCGCTCGTCGCGGTCGAAGAGCAGCGCCTCCTGGACGAAGCCGACGTGCGCGACGATGCCGCGCAGGAAGCGGTCCTTCTCGCGGTACCGGCCCACCTCGGTGACGACGCGTTGGTCCATCAGCCGGAAGTCACCGACGTTGCGCGGGATGTCGATCGAGGCCAGCCGGTCCAGGACCCAGTAGAACCCGTACGCCGTGGCCCGCTTGAACGGCCCGTCCTTGCGGCTGCGGCGCTGCGCGTAGACGACGTCGACGCCTTCCTCCCAGCGTTCGATCATCTCGATGCTGACCCGGGGCGGGTCCTGCAGGTCGGTGTCCATCACGATCACTGCGTTCGCGTTGCCGGCGGCATCCATGCCCGCGGTTACGGCGATCTGGTGGCCGCAGTTGCGAGCCAGGCTGAGCACGGTCACCCGGGGGTCGTGCGCGCGCAGGCCGAGCAGCCCGTCCAGCGAGGCATCCTTGCTGCCGTCGTTGACGTAGATGAACTCGAAGTCCAGGTCGGGCCGAGTGTCGGTGGCAGCGACCATCGCAGCGTGGAAGACGCTGAGGTTCGCCTCCTCCTCGTAGACCGGCAGCACGTACGCCACCAGCCGTCGCCCGCGGGTCTCGTCGGTCGGGGGGTCCAGCTGCCCGGTCATGGGGCTCCTTCGTGTTCGAGCAGGGGTCAGGTGAGGCCGAGCACCAGCACTGCGGCCACGGTCAGGAGGGTCGCGGCTGCCAGAACGGCCTGGGCCACGGTCAACCAGCGGTTGACCACGGACTCCGGGACGGCGCTCGTGTCCGGCGAGATCGGTGGAGACATTGTCGCTGAACCACCCGAGAAACGCGGATTCGTGCGGCGGGCGTCGACCAGGACGACCAGCAGGCCGAGGGCGACCGCGAGCAACGGAGCCGCGGTCGTCCAGTAGCGGCCGGTCCCGACGTGCACGAACGGCTGGGTGAACAACGAGCCCAGGGCCAACGTCGTGACCAGGCTGATCACCTGGTGGTCCGTCGATCGCCGTACGACGGTCAGCAGCAGGGCGCCTCCGCCGAGGAAGAGGATGCCCCAGCCGAGATAGGTGCCGATCACGATCGTCCAGGAGAGGAAGCCCCCGTCGGCCTGATCGGGAGTCAGCAGCCGGACGAACGACGCCGGGACGCCGGCGTACCGCCAGAAGTTGCCGATCACGTCGTGCGTGAAGCTCTGCGCCGAGACCGAGGGTCGGGTGTAGGTCCACATCTGCTTCTCCACCAGGACCTCGCTCTCGCCGGTCGCGCGGGCCACTTCGCGGCTGTACTGCATCGGGGGGAACCAGATGTTGCCGCGGATCGAACCGGGGTCCTGGACCGGGTCGCACGGGGAGAAGCAGACCCGGTCACGGTCACCGAAGGTGTTGGCGAGGACGATCGGAACCGTGGTCGTGGTGAGCACCCGGGCGTCCATGGTCCTCGAGGCGAAGACCGACCACGGCGCCAGGATCGCCAGGAAGGTGATCCCGGCCAGGGTGAACGAGAGCACGGCCTGAATCCGGACCCGGCCGCGCAACAGCAGGAGCGCGGTGAGACCGAGGACGAGACCCATTCCGACCACCAGCAGCGAAGTGCTCGACCGGGCGTAGACCGCGGCGATCGCGGCGACGCCGAAGCGCGCCCCGGACTGCCAGGTCGGGGCTGCCCCGGCGACCAGTGTGCGCATCAGGGTGATCAGCTCCATCAGCAGGATGGTGCAGAACAGGCCGGCGACCAGGTCGCCCCAGGCGGAGTACGAGAACAGCAGGTACATCGGGATCAGGCCGGGGATCACCAGCAGGATCGCGGCGTACAGGTCACCGAGGACGGCACGCACCCGCAGCGCCGTGAACAGCAGTAACAGGGTGCTGAAGATGCCGAGGTAGGCGCGGACAGCAGTGGTGCCGGCGTCGGGATCGACGAGGTAGAGCGGCGTCAGCATGATGCTGCTGCCGGGGGTGAACCACCCGCCGCCGACCAGGTTCCGCTGCAGCTCGGCGAGGTGCAGCGGTCCGCCGCCAGCCAGGTCGCGGACGAGGTTGGAGAGCGCCTTGGCGCCGTCGTCGTAGGAGACCTGGTCGCAGCAGACCGGGATGTCTCCGACCTGGGTGAACAGCAGTGCCTTCACGACGAGGTGCAGGCCGAACAGGATGACCAGGATCCGGCTCCCCTTCGAGGCGCTGGCCCAGACTGCAGCGATAGCGGGGCGACTCACGGGGCGACTCTGGGGACGACTCATGGGGCGCCGCCCTGGTCGCCGTCCTGGGTGAAGCGCTTCGTCGAGGTGGCGTCCGAGCAGACCGCAGCGTCGGACTGGCGCTCGACGACGGGGAGGGCGAGCCGGAGGGTGCCGCGGACGAGCTGGTCGTCCTTCAGCGGGACCAGCGGGATCGCGGAGCCGGTGACCGAGATGCTGCCCTTGGCGAACTCGAACCGCCGGGCGTCGTCGCGGCCCGGGGCGCTCGCGGCGAGCGGGGTCTCTGCGAAGCCGGCGCGCAGAAACGACTCGGTGACTGCTTCCACGGCCTCGTCCTGGTCGATCAGGTCGTACTGGACCACCAGGATCCGGAGGCCGCCGAGGTCTCCGTCGCTGCGCACCTGGTAGGGAAAGTCGAACGTCACACCCTCAGGCAGTGGATAGCACCCGTTGGTCAGCGCGTCCGGCGGGAGCGGGGGCCGGTACTCGCCGGAGGGCTCGGCCCGACCGAACGTCGGGCTCAGCGCGACCAGGACTCCAGCGAGCACCCAGAGCGCGACGATGACCCACCGCTTGAGGCGTCGGGCCGGGGATTTCGGTGCCAAAACGTTCGCTCTCCGCCGGTGTCGGTTCGCCTGGACGATATCAGTGGACCGGAGGACGTCCCGGCCTCCAGCATGTGGACAACTCGTGACCGATTCGGCCCGTTTACGCGCGGTTTTCGCTCCGGGGGCGCACACTTGAAATAGAACACGTTGCAGAAAGTAACCTTCTGCCCCTTGCGCAGTTATGTGATGCACATCTACTTTCTTTTTCGTCCTCACCGGAATATTGGCGTCAGGAGTACGGCTGTGCGAAGCGTGGAGAGGTCCGTCCGGACCCGTCGGCTGCTAGGAATCGGGGCGGTGACGCTCGCGCTGACCGTGACGACGGCCTGCGGGGGCTCGGCACTGGATCCGAAGGACGTCCGTGCGGCCAACGAGGCCATCTCGGGCAACGCCAACGGCGGTACGGGCGGTACGGGCGGCACCGGGGTCGATCCCGGCACCGGCACCGCGACCGATCCGGGCGCCAGCACCGGAGGCACGGCCACAGGAGGCACCGGTGGAACCGCCGCGGGTGGTACCGGCGCAGCCGGTGGCACCGGTGGGTCAGGTGGGTCCGGCGGCGGTGGCGGTGGTGGCGGCGGCGCAGCGCTCCCCGGCGTGAAGGCTGCGTCCTGTGCCGGCTTCAAGAACGGCCCGGGGATGACCAACTCGGTCATCAAGATCGGTAACTCCTCCGACATCTCCGGCCCGGTCCCGGGTCTCTTCGAGGCGGCCCAGAAGGCAACCCGGGCGTACGTCGCCTACTTCAACCGCAGCTCGAGCATCTGCGGTCGCAAGCTCGAGCTCTCGACGCTCGACTCCCGCACCGACGCCGGTGCGGACCAGCAGTCGTACCAGAAGCTCTGCGACTCGACCTTCGCGGCCGTCGGCTCGATGTCGGCCTTCGACTCCGGCGGCGCGTCCACGGCTCAGAAGTGCGGGCTGCCGGACATCCGGACCGCTGCAGTGACCGCGACCCGGAACGCCTGCTCCACGTGTTACGGCGCCCAGGCGACCGGTCCGAACGAGTTCTCCAACGCCGTGCCCGACTTCTTCGTCAAGAACTACAAGGGAGCCAGCCAGAAGGCCGCGTTCCTCTACCTCAATGCCGGTGCGGCCGCGGAGAACGCGAAGTCCCAGCAGAAGGTCGAGGAGAAGCGCGGGATGAAGTTCCTCTACACCGCCGGGATCGACGTCGCGGACTTCAACTACGGGCCCTACGTCCAGCAGATGAAGAGCAAGGGCGTCGAGTGGGTCCAGTTCATCGGTGCCTACCAGCAGTCCGTCCGGCTCGCCCAGGCGATGCAGTCGGCTGACTTCAAGCCGCAGGTGCGCCTCTTCGACCCCTCGGTCTACGACCAGAACTTCCTGAAGACCGGAGGCTCCGCGGTCGAGGGCGCCTTCATGTTCATCAACTTCATTCCGCTCGAGGAGAGCCAGCCCGAGCTGAACCTGTACAAGCAGTGGCTGCAGCAGGTCTCCCCGGGATCGGCGCCGACCTTCTTCGGTGAGTTCGCGTGGTCAGCCTCCAAGCTGTTCGTCGAGCAGGCGCAGGCGCTGGGCGGCAAACTGACCCGAGCCTCGTTGGCCGCGAGCGTCAAGGGCGTCCGGGCGTGGAAGGGTGGCGGGATGCACGGGCCGATGGACGTCGGCGGCAAGCACTCGCCGTCGTGCATCCGGTTCCTGCAGGTGAAGGGCGGGAAGTTCGTCCCCCTCGGCAGTACCCAGTACACGTGCCACGGCAGCAGTGTGGGCCGGTGACCGCGTGACCGCCTTCCTCTCTTACACGGTCATCGGGATCTTCACCGGCGCGGCGTACGCAATCGCCGCGGGCGGTCTGGTCCTGACGTACAGCACGACCCGGGTCTTCAACATCGCTCACGGTGCGGTCGGCATGGTGTTCGCGTTCCTGTACTGGGACTTCTCCCAGAAGCAGGGGCTCCCGGTCTGGCTCTCGCTGGTGCTGGTGCTCGGGGTGATCGCGCCGTTGACCGGTGTCTTCATCCAACGGGTGGTGACGCGTGGTCTGGGCAGTGCCCCGGTCGGAGTGTCCTTGGTCGTCACGGTCGGCATCCTGGTGACGCTGATCGGCCTAGCCCAGCAGATCTGGAAGCCGGCGGCGCGGTCGATCCCGTTGTTCTACCCGGACAACCTGATCCGCCTGGGCGGGGTGATCATCACCTGGCAGCAGATCATTACGGTGGTCTTGTCGGTGATCGTGGCCATCGGCCTGTACATCCTGCTGGCTCGGACCCGGGTGGGCACGGCGATGCGCGCCAGTGTCGACAACCCTGACCTGCTCAGCTTGTACGGCGGCCGTTCGGACATCGTCGCGGCTCTTGCCTGGGCGGTGGGCACTTCGCTGGCCGCGCTGGCCGGGATCCTGCTGGCGCCGGTGATCGGCCTGCAGTACTTCGACCTGACCTTGCTGGTGATCTCGGCGTACGCCGCGGCGATGCTGGGCAAGCTGACCAATCTGCCGATGACGTACGTCGGGGCAATGGGTCTGGGCCTGGCGCAGTCCTACGTCGTGGGGTATTTGCAGTACATCCCGTTCGGTGACCGATTTACCGGTCTGCCGGCGGTGGTTCCGACGCTCTTCCTGTTCGGCATCCTGGTCCTGCTTCCGCAGGCGCCGTTGCGGATCGGTCAGGTCAAGGGCATCGTCTCGGCGCCGGTCCCGACGCTGGGGCGTTCGGCGCTGTGGGGTGCCGGACTGGTTCTGGGCGTTGTCGTGATGGCCCTGGGCCTGGCGACCTCGGACCTGATCCTGGTCGGTACTGCGGCGACGTACGGGATCGTGATGCTGTCCTTGGTGCTGTTGACCGGGTACGGCGGTTACGTCTCGTTGGCGCAGTTCACCTTTGCCGGTGTCGGCGCGGTCGCTTACGCCAAGCTCGATCAGCCGAACCTCTTCGGTCTGCTGCTCGCGGTCCTGATCGCGGCCGCGGTGGGCGCGCTGGTGGCAATCCCGGTGCTGCGCCTGACCGGTCTCTACCTGGCGCTGGCGACGCTGGCGTTCGGGCAGTTGATGGACAAGATCGTCTTCCAGTCGTCCTTCGCGTTCGAGTTCAACAACCCGCTGGAGGCCGAGCGGCTCTCGGTCTTCGGGACCAAGGTCGACGGCGTCGGTGCCTACACGGTGCTGATGGCGATCTTCTTTGTGCTCATCGCGCTGCTCGTCGTCGGGATCCGTCGCGGCCGGCTAGGTCGGGTGCTGATCGCGGCCCGCGACAGCCAGGCCGCCTGCGGCACGTTGGGTCTGGACCTGCGCTGGGTGCGGGTCGGGATCTTCGCTGGTTCTGCTGGCATCGCCGGGTTGGCCGGTGCTCTCTTCGCGGGCCTTCGCGGCACTATCGGTTCTGAGGATTTCATCTTCTTCAAGAGTCTGCTGTTGCTGCTGTGCGCGGTGGTCTGGGGCGTCACGTCGGTGACTGGTGCACTGTTCGGCGGCACGTTCTTGATGTTGTTGAACTACCTGCCCGGTCCGCTTGCAAACAGCCCCTCGATGCAGAGCATCTTGTTCATCGTCCTCGGCGTCGGTGCGATCGTGATCGGTCGGGATCCGAACGGCTTGTCCAACAAGATCTTCCGGTTCCCGATCTGGGTCCAAGGCACGGTGTTCCCGTTCCTGGCCGATCGTTTCCCAGGAATGGCCTTGAAGGCCCGCGAGTTCGGTCCGGGTGGTCGTGCTCGTGACCAGGGCGACGGCGACAACGACGGCGACCACGACGCCAGGAACGATGGCGGCCATGACGGCTACGAGGACGAGGACCACGTGATCGAGAGCGATGCCGGGATCAACGACCAGGAGGAGGTGGACGCGGATGCCGTTGCTGCACGTTGACGACGTCGTCGTCCAGTTCGGTGGTGTGACTGCGGTCAACCACGCGAACTTCGAGGTCGAGGAAGGCACCATCACCGGCTTGATCGGTCCGAACGGCGCCGGCAAGACCACTTGCTTCAACGTGATCACAGGTCTGCAGGTGCCGACCTCGGGTCGGATCATCCTTGACGGCAAGAACATCACCCGGATGCCGGTCCATCGTCGTTCCAAGCGTGGGATCGGACGGACCTTCCAACGGTTGGAGGCCTTCGGGTCCTTGACGGTCCAGGACAACGTCCGGGTAGCCCTCGACATCCACGACGGGGTCCGTGGGCTCCTGCGTGCGGTCGACGGGAGTGCGGAGGCCGAGATCGCGGCACTGTTGGAGCGGGTCGGTATCGCTGACTACGCCAAGGAGCGGGCCGACTCGGTCCCGACCGGCACTGCGCGGCTCCTGGAGCTGGCGCGTGCGCTGGCCTGTGACCCGCGGTTGCTGTTGCTCGACGAGCCGTCCTCGGGCCAGGACGAGTCCGAGACCGAGGCGTTCGGGAACCTTCTCAAGGACCTCGCCGCGGAGGGACGGACCGTACTCATGGTCGAGCACGACATGGACCTGGTGATGGGGGTCTGCGACACCATCCACGTCCTGGACTTCGGTTCAATCATCGCCCAGGGCACCCCGCCGGAGATTCGAGCAAACTCGTTGGTCCAGAAGGCCTACCTGGGCTACTCCGACGAGGGCCCTCAAGAACCTGCCCCGGATTCTGCACCGGAGCCTGGCCAGCACGTCGGCCAGCACGTGGCGACTGGCCCCGAGTCGACCGGCCCAGAGTCGACCGGCCCAGAGTCGACCGGCGAGACGATGGTCATCCCGGCGGTGACCCGATGAGTGTTCCGATCCTCGACGTCGTCGACCTGCATGCCGCCTACGGCCGGATCGAGGTCCTCCGGGGTGTTGACCTGACCGTGCCCAAGGGTGCGGTGGTGGCGCTGCTCGGCCCGAACGGTGCCGGCAAGTCGACGCTGCTGAAGGTCATCTCGGGCCAGATGAGCCAGACCTCTGGTGACATCCACCTCGGAGGTGTCCATGTCACCGGCGCGAACGCAGATGATCTGGCCCGGCTCGGTCTGACCACGATCCCTGAGGGTCGCAGTGTCTTCCCGAACCTCTCGGTGGAGGAGAACCTGCTGCTGATGTCGTACGCCGGGGTAGCCCCGGACGCGGTCTTCGACACGGCGTACTCCTACTTCCCGCGGTTGCACGAACGCCGCCACCAGATGGCGGGCACGATGTCGGGCGGCGAGCAGCAGATGCTCGCGATGGCGCGAGCGCTCGCTTCCGACCCGGCGCTGCTGCTGCTCGACGAGTTGTCGATGGGGTTGGCGCCGCTGATCGTCGATGAGCTCTACGAGACGGTGGCCAAGATCGCCGAGTCGGGCGTCTCGATCCTGGTGGTCGAGCAGTTCGCACGGACGGCGCTGCGGGTCTCCGACTACGCAGCGGTGATGACCGGAGGGAAGGTCGTCGCAACCGGGGAACCGGACGAGATCAATGAGATCATGGCTGACGTGATCCTGGGGGGTGCGGCATGACCTGTGCGCAATGCTCGAGTGCGGGCAACGAGAAGACCAACGAGAAGACCCTGTACGACAAGACACTGGCGCGTCGGGTGGAGACGGCGAGCCGGCGCAGCAAGCGCATCGGGTCGGGTTTCCTGGTGCTCGGGCTGCTGGTGGCCGGAAGCGGCGCGGCGATGACCGCGGCGCAGGCTGCCCCCGATTTCGCTGGTTTCACCACGCGCGCGGTGGCCACACCGTTGCGCATCGAGGTCCTGGAGTCGGCGATCCCGATTCCCTCGGACCCGCAGCTGGAGATGAACTTCTCCTACACGCGGGTCAACGGCACCTCCGGTCCGACCGGCTCGGCCCGCGCTTCGGCGCTGTGGCCGGGCGACGCGGTCGGAGAGGGTCTGAAGACCTTCGGCGAGCAGATCGGCCTGCCCGGGGAGCTGACCGATAACGGGTACCCGATCCAGATCAACGCCTCGACGCCCGGGGACAACGCCTCGGCTACCCAGGAGTTCTTCCCCGGCAACACCGGCAAGGTGGTCACCAACGGTAAGAGCGCCACCGCGAAGGTCGGCTACGGCACCTCGGGGGATGTTTCCCCGGGAGGCGAGGATGCCGGGAAGACCGACCCGCTGGACGCGATCAAGGAGGGCGATCTGACCGCGCTGGGCGATGCCCTCAGCGGTTCGGGAAGCGCGGGTCCTGGCGAGCCGCAGCCTTCCTCCAGCCCGCTGGGCCCGTTGGGCCTGTTGGTTGACGCCGGCGGCATGGAGTCGATCTCCTCAACCTCCTACGACCCGGAGGCGGACTCGGTCAGCGCCACCGCGACCAGCCGTCTGGGCAGCATCTCGCTGCTGGCCGGGATCGTGAAGCTCACCGGGGTCGAGGTGGTCGTGACGACCACCAGCAACATCGCCGGCGGAGCGAAGATCACCAAGGACGTGAACATCGGCGGCATGACGATCGCCGACCAGAAGTTCGCCTACACCGGAGACGGCTTCGTCGCGGCCGGCAAGCCGTCCCCGATCCCGGGCCTGCCCGACGACGGCGCCAAGGCGCTGGCGGCGCTCGGCGTCACGATCGACCCGGGCAAGGCCGTACAGAGCAAGGACGGAGCGACGGGCAAGATCGCCGCTGAGGGACTGCGGATCGGGATCGACCTGAGGCCGTTGCGTGCGATGCTCCCCAAGCTTCCGCTCTCCGAGCTGTTGGCCGACGTGGACTTCCCCGGGCAGGCCTCGATTTTCAAGGGCCTGATCATCGCCCTGGGCGAGGCGGCACCGAAGCTCAGTATCGTCCTGGGCTCCTCGTACGCCGAGGCTTCCACTGTCGCTGGGATCGACTTCGGTCCGGTCCCTGAGGGGGAGGTCACCTCGCCGCCGTCGAGCGATCTCGGTGGCGACGTCTCGACCGGTGACGTCCCGATCCCTGGTGGCTCGCTCACCGACCTCCCGCCGGTCGCGGGACCCCAGACGCCGGTGGTGAGCACCCCGGTCAACCCGCTCGCCAACATCCCGGGCCTGCCGCCTCTGGGCAGCACGCCGATGTGGCTGATCCTGGCTGGTATCGCGCTCGCGCTCGGTGCCGGTTGGTACATCCGTAACGCCGGAGCACTACTGTTCGGCGCCGCCAGCACGTGTGCACACGGCCTCCAGGCCGGCATCCCTGACCTCCGGAAGGCATGAGAGATGACCACGATCACCAACGACACCGAGACCACCAGCACGGACCTGAACGCCTCGACCACCAGCGCCGGGTCCACCGAGCGCCACACGATGCCCCGGGCAGCTTCACGTGAACCCGTGGGCACCGGGGGCATCGGGATCGCCCCGTTGAAGGGCAATCCTGCTCAGCTGCTGCAGATGATCCTCTTCTACGCCGGGGCAGTCCTGCTGCCCACCGGTCTGGTCGTGATCGGCCTCGGCTGGTACGGCGCCGCGCACACGCCGTACGAATACGACCAGATGCCCTACCTGATCTCAGGCGGCATCCTCGGCCTGGGCATCACCTTTGTCGGCGGCTTCCTCTACTTCGGCTCCTGGCTGGCCCGGATCGCCGTGGACCAGAAAGAGGCCCAGGCCCAGATCGCCGACGCGCTCCGTGCGCTCGCCGCCGGTGGCAAGTCGGAAGCGGTCCACGCCGACTCGGCCCGCGCCGCAGCCCCGGTCGCTGCTGCGGTCGCAACCCCGGCCGCTGCCCATGCGCATGCCGCTGCTCCTGTCCCGGCCGCTGCCCCGGCGTCGGTTCCGGCCGCTGCTTCGCCGCGTGCGACCGCGACTCCGGCTGTCGAGGAAGCGGTGGACCTGGTGGTAGCCGGTCGTGGCAAGACGGCGCACCGGACCGACTGCGACCTGATCGCCGGCCGTGAGGACATTCGAGAGGTGCCCGACATGACCGGGCTCGTGCCCTGCAGGCTCTGCCTCTCCTGACGTTCGGTCGAGACCATGACGACCGTCGCAGCCGTCGAGACACGCCCTCGGCGTACCCAGGCCGAGCGTCGCGCCGAGAGTGATCGACGCCTGCTCCGGGCAACCGCCGAGCTGGTCGTCGAGCGCGGCATCGAGGGCGCTTCGCTGGCCGAGATCGGCCGTCGCGCGGGCTACAGCCATAGCCTGGTGCACCAACGGTTCGGCTCGAAGGACGCCCTGATCGAACGGTTGAACTCCGAAGCCGTCCGGATGTTCACGACCTTGACGCTCGGGCGCATCGGTTCGGCCCAGGGCGCGGCCGCTGTTCAGATCGTCGCCCACACCTACCTCGACATGGTGCACGGACCGGACCCGGTGGCCCGGGTGCACCTGGTGGTGTGGAGCGAGGCGGTCGCCCGCGGTGCCGGCAAGCGTCCGTACCGGGCGAGCTGGGACCGGCTGTTCCGCTCCTCGCTGGCCGCGATGATCGTGGCGGGTGTCGGGGACGGCAGCGTCCGCGATGACATCGACCCGGAGGCCACCGCCGTGATCATCGTCGGGCTCCTCCGTGGAGTCGCGCTCCAGCTGATGCTCGACCCTGCCGCCGGCTCGGTGCCGGCATCGAGTTCGGTCGTCCTGGAACACCTCGAGCGGATGCTGCGACCGTAGTCAGATCGCCAAGTCGGTCAGGACGAGCGATCGGATCATGGCTCGCGCTGCCGGAAGCTCGATGCCCTCGTCGAGCAGCAGCTGCATCGCCACGCCGCGCAATGCCCCGACGATGGTGAGGGCCGTCTCGTCGACCTGGGCGTCAGCCCTGATCGTCCCCTGGGCGATGCCGTCCTCGATCAAACCGGCTAGGAACGCCCGGAACTGACGGTCCCACTCCAGCTGCGCCGGCCGGCGGGTGGCGGAGTGCGCGATCGCCTCGCTCCACATCACCACGTGGACCCGACCGATCGGGTCCTCGCCCTCGACCAGGTCGAGGTAGAGCGTGCAGATCTCGAGCAGCGCGTCGAGCCCGGTCTTCTCACCGACACGGTCGCGCGCGGCGCGGGCGTAGTACCGGGTCGCCTCCTCGATGATCCGATCGACCAGCTCGTCCTTGCTGCCGAAGCGGTGGTTGACCAACGCATGGCTGGCTCCGGCCCGTCGCCCGATGCCGGCCAACGACGTACGGTCCAGACCTTGCTCGACGATCAGCTCGACCGACGCCCGTAGGAGCCGCTGCTCGCTGTCGGCGCGGCGCTCGGCCTGGGTGCGGCGCGCGTCGGCGCGGCGGAGCGGATCGACGGACACGTGCTGACGTTATCTCCTCCGAGTTGCGCAGCGGGACCTAGTCGATCTCGAGTTCCATTCCTGGGGGGAGCGTCACGAGTACCGTGGTGCCCGCGTTCTCGCTGCTCGCCAGGTCGATGGAGCCGCCGTGGGCCTCGATGATCTCCTTGCTGATCGCCAGGCCCAGCCCGGCGCCGGGGAGGTTGTAGTCCTTGGCGTTGCAGCCACGGAAGAACTTTGTGAAGAGGTTCCTCTGATCCGGCTCGCTGACCCCGATCCCTGTATCCGTCACCGTCAGCATGGTGTTCGTCTCGGTCTGGCACAGCGTGACCCAGACATGGCCGCCCGGAGGCGTGTACTTCACAGCGTTCGAGAGCAGATTCTCGGTGACCTGGCGGAGGCGACTGCGGTCGCCGACCAGCTGCAGATCGGGCGGGATCCTGGTGGTCAGTCCCACGGTGAGTCCCTTGGCCTGGGCGGAGACGTCGTCGACGGATTGCTCGAGGAGCTCGGAGAAGTTGAAGGTCTCCGGGACCATCGGAACGCCTCCTTGACGGAGCTGGGAGACCGTCAACAGATCGGAGATGAGATGGAGCAGACGCTCTGCGTTCCGGCTGGCAACAGTGAGGAGTTTTGGCAACTGGTCTGCGTCGGCAGCATCAAGCTCTGCGGCGAGCTCGAGGCTGCCGATGATCGAGGTCAGCGGCGTCCTCAGCTCGTGCGAGACCGTCGCGACGAAGTCGTCCTTCACCGCCAGTGCTCTCATCATGGTGGTGACGTCGTGGAACGCGATCACAGCGCCCGCAAAGCCTCCGTCGGAATCCCGGATGGGTTTGGCGGAGACAGCGATCGCTCGCCTCGTCGTCGGCATGTCACCCATCCAGAGGGTGTCGGTGAAGGACTCACCATTCATGGCGCGCATCGACGGCAGTCGGGCGCGCTCGACCCGGGTCTGGTTGTCGGTCGCGTAGATGTCCCCGAGCTGGCCGGCCCGACCTTCGTGCCCGGCCGGATATGCGAGCGCCATCAGCTGGGCGTGACGAGGGTTGAGCGAGATGTAGCTGCCATCGGCGCGCAGGGTGCCCAGGCCCACGTCTACCGTGTGCACGATCGTGGCGGCGCGCTCCTGTTCCTCTCCGAGTGCCGACAGGGCTGCTGCCAGTGCGGCTTGATGCGCCTCCAACCGGTCCACCTGTGCAGTCCAGACGCTGATCATCGATGCCGTCGCAACGGCTGCGACCAGCCCGAAGACGAAGATCCAGGAGATCCGCTCCGCGGTGTGCAGGTCGCCCGACCGGCCGAGGAGGCTGGCCAGGGCGACGGCGACCGCACCCACCACACCGGCGAATGCAACACCGCGCCACCGGAAGACGCCACCCAGCCACACGCCAGGGACCACGACGAGCGCACCCGCGACCAGAGTCCCAGGCAGGCTCCCGATCGCCAGGACGGCGACGAAGTCCAGTGCGCCGATGGCCAACATGGTCGGCTGGTCGAATCGGTGATAGGCCGACGTGCCTGACACCAGGCTGGCGACGACGACGCAGGCGAGCCCGAGATAGTAGGCAGTCCCGAGAACCTCGTCCGAGCCGAGCGCCGAGACCGTCCCTACCACGACCAGCGCAGGCAGCAACAACGCCATCCGCAGTCGCGCCACCTGCCCGGCCTGGCGATCGTCGTCCCAGCTCATGTGGCCGTAGGGCACGAGCCGCATTAGCTATGCACCACCGCAGCAGCTGCTTGTCGTGCTGCGATGGCTGCTCCCGCGGCCCGTGCGCTGGCCTCGGCAGCAACCCGATCCGCCGTGACGGCGACCATGCCCTCGAGGGCCAGCGCAGTCGCGACTACTTCGGCCTCGAGGGCGGCGTCCACGGTAGCCACGGTCTGCGCTACCTCAGCGGCGGCCGCGCAGACGGCCTTCGCAGCCACCTCGGCGTCCAGCCCGGTCTCTCGCGCGGTCGCGAGGGCAGCCGCCTCGACGGTGGACGCGACCAGGAGCGCCGCGACCCAAGCATCAGCCTCCTGACCAGGGAGCCCCGTTGAAAGCACGATCGACGCCGCCCTGGCAGCGGCCTCAGCAACTTTGATTGCTGCAGTGTCGGCTCGCGATTGCGTCTCCGCAGCGATCTGCGCAGCATCAACCGCCAGCAACCGCGCCGCGTTCGCCGCGGCGAACGCCCGAGCGCCCCGCGCCCGCGACGCTGCTTCCGCAGCCTTCTCGGCCGCCGCAGCGACGGCGGCAAGAGTCGCCACCACAGCCTCCGCGGTTGTCGCTGCCTCAGCCTCCAGTGCGATGGCGACCGCCTCAGCGACCACCGCCGCTGCCGAATCTTCGCTCGCGCTCGCGGCGAGACCACCCGGCTCCGATCGAGGCTGGGCCGGGTGCGCCGTACGGGAGGACGGCGCCGGGGCAGGGCGGTTCTCCCGCATGCTGTCCAGCAGAGCCAGTACGTGAGACGTCAAGTACCGCCGGTGACCACCCGACGTGACTACCGAATCGATCCTGCCCGCCCGGGCCCACCTGGTGACGGTCTGATGGTCGACGTCGAGGATCGCCGCGACGGCGACCAGCGTGAGGAAGTGGTCCGGTGCTTCGGGCTGCCTGGTCATGGCAACTCCCCTCAGCTGTTCGGCCCAGCGCTCGGCCGCCGAAGAATTCAAGATCCCCAGCAAACGGCTAGTACCGCTGTCATTGACGTTACGCCGATAAAGCCGAGTTGCACCGCTTTGTGGTGTTCTTCGTCAGAATGCGGGCGGCCGGGCCGGCCGGTCAGCGTCCCGCGGCTTCGCGTTGGCAGTCTGATTCAGCCATTGAGGTAGTCGCGCACGAGCGCGTTCACGGCCGCCGGCTGGTCGAGTTGGAGGAAGTGGCCAGCACCAGGCACCTCGACCATCCTGCTGCCGGCAGGCAGGTTCGGGCCGGCCAGTCGCGCCAACCGGACGTCCATAGCGCCGTCGTCGACGCCGTGCAGGTAGAGCAGCGGTACGAGCGGCGGGCGCATCTCGAAACCTTTCCAACGCCGGTACGCCGTCGGCGGTCCGAAGGGACTTACCAGAGCCCGGTAGTACCCGAACACGGCGCGCCTGTGCGCCGGCGCGGCCATGGCCGCCAGGACCGCCGGCAGATCCGCTGCGGCGTCGTAGCCGGGGGACCAGTCGCGCCAGAGCTTGCGCACCAAGCGCTCGTGGGTGGCTTCGGGCAGCCATGGGAGCCGGTTGAAAGCTATGTACCAGCTATTCCTCAACTGGCTCAGCAGCAGCCGTGGCGACGGGGTCTGCTCGAAGGCGGTGAGCGGTGGCACCGCCATCACTACGACCTTGGCGAACGGGCAGTCCTGGTGAGCGGCGAGCGCGTTTGTCGCAATGGCGCCCCAGTCGTGGCCGACGATCGCCGCGGCCGAGTCTCCGCCGAGTACCCGATGGATCCCGAGGATGTCGGAGACCAGAGCCGCGACGTGTCCGCTGCCGTCCACGGGGACCTCGGAAGGTGCGTAACCGCGCAGGTACGGCGCCACCACCCGCCAGCCGTCAGCGGCGAGCGCCGGGCCCAGGTGCCGCCAGGTGTGTGCGGTGTCAGGGAACCCGTGCAGCAGGATCGCTAGCGGCCCGTCCACTGGGCCCCAGGCCAGGGCTGAGAGCGAGACTTCCGGGAGGTCGATGCGGATCTGGTCCATGGCGGTCATCCTGACTGATCAGCGTCGCGGATCGGTCACGTCTACGCTGCAGGTCCGTGACGACGGGGAGCGGGGCCGCTAACCTGCGTTGGTGACAGCGCGTCACAGGTACCGGGTTCCCAGGAGCTTCGATGACGATCCCCTTGGCAGCACAACCACCGACGGCGGGCGGCGCCGCGTTCTCAGAGATCCTGTACGCCGGTGCGATGGCCGCAGCCGTCATCCTGGCCTTCGGCTGGGTCGTGTACCGCGAACGGACCGGGCACACCACCTGGGTGGGGCGCCTGGCAGACAAGGTCTCCGAGATCGACGGGCTGCCGCGCTGGGTCGGCCTACCGATGTACCTGCTGCTGGTCTCGTTACTCACGGCAGCGTTCGGGGTCTGGTGGGACGTCCCGATCCACATGCAGAATGGCCGCGACGAGGGTCCGCTGGCGAACCCGTCGCACTACCCGATCTTTCTGGGCATCCTCGGGTTCACCCACGCCGGGGTCCTGAGCATGGGCCTGGCCCGTGACCCGTTGCCGCGCCGCACGGTTCGGCTCACCAGGAACTGGAGGGTCCCGATGGGCTCCTTGGTCATCCTGGGGGCCGGTCAGATCGCCCTGCTCGGCTTCCCGGCGGATGACCTCTGGCACCGGCTCTTCGGCCAGGACGTGACCGAGTGGGGCCCCACCCACGTGATGATGATCGGTGGTGCTGTCACCTGCATCCTCGGTATCCCGCTGTTGCTGGCCGAGGCGAACCAGGTCGGCGCCCCCGGCACCCGTACGACGCTCGGCCGCCTGCGCGGTGCGCTGATGCTCTCGCTCTGCATCATCCCGGTCGCCTTCCTGATGGAGTTCGACCTCGGCGTGCCGCAGTACCCGGCAGCCACCCAGTTCATCATCGCCGGGTTCTGCTTCACCTGGATCGCCTGCGCTGTGCGGATCTGGTTCGGGCCGGGCGGTGCGCTCTTCTCCGGTGTCGTCTACCTCGGCGTGCACGCCTACCTGTACGCCGTGATAGCACCGATCCCCGGTGTGCTGACTGCTCGTTTCCTGCTTTACCTACCGGCAGTGATCCTGGTCGAGCTCGTCGCCCTCGTGGTCGCACCCCGGGCTCGCACGCTGCTCTTCGGCCTGGTCTCCGGCGTGGCTGTCGGGACGGTGGGCCTGGTCGCCGAATACCTGTGGAGCAAGAAGTTCATGCCGCTCCCGCAGCCGGTTGACGGCGGCGCGCTGCCGTTCCTGCTCGCGGTCGGCACGGCCGCTGCCATCGCCGGCGGGCTCCTCGCCGCCTGGCACGTGGCTCGGATCGACGACGTCGCCGAGCCGGAGCCGCCGGACGACGCGGCCGGGGGTTCCCGCTTCCGCTGGGCCGGGCTGGGCGCGGTCGGGATCGCCTTCCTGCTGATGTTCCTGCTGGCTCCGCCGAGTGCGGCGGACCAGGACATCAACGCGACCATCGCACTCTCGGAGAACTGCGACGGCACCGTGCGCTGTCTCTCCGAGGTGACCGTCCGTTTCACCCCGGCCGCCTCCGTCGAGGACGCGGTCTGGATCTACGGGCTCTCCTGGCAGGGTCGGGGCTCCGCCGGCGAAGCATCCGGCGTGCCGGTCGACCCGGTCTCCAAGACCCCCGGAATCGTTCGGGTCGCGATGGAGCCGACCGGTGAGCCGGGGGAGTACCGCAGCGCGGACCCGATGCCGATGTACGGCAACTGGAAGACGCTGGTGCGGGTGCACCTGCTGCCGACCACCATGGTGGCTGTCCCGCTGCACGCGCCCGATGACCCCGCGATCGAGAGCGACCGCGGCCGGGAGGTGCTCGCCCACGATGGCGACCAGGTCCGGGTGCTGGCGGAGAAGCAGTTCCTGCAGCGCGAGATCAGGGACGACGTTCCGAGCTGGCTCAGCACGACGGCCTACGCGGTCGTGATCGCGTCCTGGTTGGCCCTGATCCTCTTCTTCGGCTGGTGCTACGGCGCCGCCTCGCGCGGTTCGACCAGGAGGGCAGAGGAGAAGACCCCGCACCTGGTCTGAGGGCCTGCGACTCCTAGGGTGTCTCCATGACTGTCCCGCGCCCAGGAGACCGGCCTCCGGGTGCGCCGCGTCGGCTGGTGGTGATCCCGACGTACAACGAGGCGGCGAACGTCCTCCGGGTCATCGACGAGGTCCGCGCCGTCGCGCCCGAGGTGGAGATCTTGGTCGTCGACGACAGCAGCCCTGACGGCACCGGCACCCTGGTCGAGACGCACCCGGCGTACGGCGACGACGTGCACCTGCTGAGCCGTCCGTCGCGCGGCGGCATCGGAGCGGCGTACCGGGCCGGCTTCGGTTGGGCCTTCGAGCACGGGTACGACGAGATCGCGCAGATGGATGCCGATCTCTCGCACCCGCCAGATCGACTGCCGGCGCTCTTCTCGGCACTGAAGGAGGCCGACGTCGCCGTGGGCTCCCGCTACGTCTCCGGTGGTGGGGTCCGTCACTGGGGCTGGCACCGGCGGGCGATCTCGCGGGGCGGGAACCTCTACGTCCGGGCACTGCTCGGCACCCCGGTGCACGACACCACCGCCGGTTACAAGGCCTTCCGTGCAGGTGCGTTGCGGGCGATCGACGTCCTGGACTCTGAGTCGAACGGTTACTCGTTCCAGATCGAGAACACCTGGCGCGCCAGCCGTCGGGGGCTCCGGATCCTGGAGGTCCCGATCATCTTCACCGACCGGACTGCGGGCCAGTCGAAGATGTCCGGGTCGATCGCCCGGGAGGCGCTCGCTCTGGTGCTCCGTTGGCGGCTCGCCGAGGTGCGCGGCAAGAAGGCTCCGTGAGCTCGACTGCGTGCTCGCCGCGGCCGCGATCCAGCACTCGGCCCGAGACCGGTGCGGAACCCGGTTCAAGAATTCCCTTGCCCTGATGGCAAAACTGCCGAAAATACTGGTGACGTCCCGCTAGATTCGACAGACGATCCGAAGCAAAGGGGTGGCACCGATGAGCATGGCCTCGCCCGCGCCGGCACCGCTGCGGCTGGTGACTCCCCTCGACGTCGTCGAGGTCGAGCCCCGACGAGTTCCGAGGACCGAGTTCGGCGGCGGCAGTGTCCGCTCGACACTGCTCGCTCGCGCGCTGTCGACCACGGTGAAGCCGTTCATCTCGGTCTGGGCGCGGGTGCCGCTGGCGCCCTGGCCGTACTTCTTGGTCGACTACGTCGGTCTCGCGCTGCGCACGGTCCCCGGTACGACGTACGAGCGGATGGATCTCGCGCACTGCACGGCAGAGGTACTCCGGACCCCGGCCGTCGAGGACCGCGTGATCGTCTACCTTCACGGCGGAGCCTTCGTCGTCGGCGGGCGGTTCCTGCACCGCCAGCTGATGTCGCGGATCGCCGAGCGCACCCGGGCCAGCGTGATCGCCGTCGAGTACCGCCAGCTCCCGAACCACCCGGTCAGCTCCTCGATCGCCGATGCGCTGGACGCCTACCGGTACGTGCTGGACTCCGGGGTGCCGGCATCCCAGGTCGTGGTGATGGGCGACTCGGCCGGCGGCTACCTGACCTTCCAGCTCGCGCTCGCGGCCCAGGCAGAAGGACTGCCGATGCCGGCCGGACTGGTGGCGATGTCGCCGTTGATCGATTTCGACGGTACCGCCAAGGTCGATGCGGACTCTGCCGAGACGTGCGCGCTGTTCCCGTCGAACTGCTTCGACGGCCTTTCCGAGGTCGCGGTGCGCGCGTCGCGTCGCGCCGGGGAGGCGCACGCGGTCCCGGAAGCACCGAGCCGGGCAGCCTTGCACGGACTGCCGCCGTCGCTCATCCAGGCGAGTACCGCGGAGATGGTCTACCCGGACGCCGAGGCGATGACCGCAGCGCTGCTCGCCGCCGGCGTGGACGTCGAGCTCCAGGTCTGGGACCACCAGGTGCACGTGTTCCAGGCCGCTGCTGCGATCTTGCCCGAGGGCGCGCAGGCGATCGAGGAGATCGCCGAGTTCCTGGACCAAGTCGTCCCGGACGGGCTCTGGGCTCTCGACGCCTGAGTCCGCTTCGTCCCCGCGTCCCGATAGCCTCGCTGGGTGAGTGCCTTCCCCCGCGCTGAGGTCGACGCCTGGTTCGTCGCGAACTCCGGTTCCTGGTCCGACCACCCGCTGGGCGCGCTGGTGGCGGCCAAAGCCGCAGCCGGCTCCCGGGTCAGCCTCGTCGTCCCGGCCCGCAACGAGGCCGCCACCGTCGGCGACGTGATCACCAGGGTCCGCGAGGCGCTGATGGAGACGACTGATCTGCTCGACGAGATCGTCGTCATCGACTCCGACTCGACCGATGACACCTTTGCCGTCGCGACGGATGCCGGGGCCGTCGTGCACCGCGCCGCCGAGATCCGTCCGGACCTCGGTGTCGCGACCGGCAAGGGCGAGGCGATGTGGAAGTCGCTCTTCGTCACCACCGGGGACGTGCTGGTCTTCATGGACGCCGACCTGCTCGACTGGGACACCCACTTCGTGCCCGGACTGCTCGGGCCCCTGCTCACCCGCGCCGACGTCTCGCTGGTGAAGGGCTTCTACGAGCGGCCCTCCCTCGGCGAGCGCCACGACGGCATCGACGCGGCGTACGAAGGCGGTCGCGTCACCGAGCTCGTCGCCCGTCCGCTCGTCGCGCTCCGGCACCCGAAGCTCGGCGGGCTCGTCCAGCCGCTGGCGGGTGAGTGGGCGGTCCGGCGATCGCTGTTCGAGAGCCTGCACGTGCCGACCGGGTACGCCGTGGAGCTCGCCGCGCTCGTCGACACGGCCCGTCTGCTCGGCGTGGATGCGATCGCGCAGGTCGACCTCGGCCGCCGCGCGCACCGGCACCAGGCCCTGCGCGACCTCGGCGCGATGGCAACCCAGCTGATGGCGGCGATGGAGCATCGGCGGTCAGGTGGCGAGGGTCTCGAGGCCTCAACCAACGTCACGCTGCGCCAGTACCACCCCGAGGACGGGCGGATCGTGGCCGCAGACCGGCACGTCGCCATCGGCGAACGACCTCCGGCGCGGCTCGCATGACGCTCCGCCTGGGCCGCCACGAGTTCGCCGACGACGCCACGTTGATGATGGCGATCGTCAACCGGACC
>JBKJHO010000027.1:0-14693 GCA_046598915.1 Marmoricola sp.
TCGTTGCCGCCCTCGCGGCCGGTGCCGGACTGCTTGACCCCACCGAAGGGAGCACCGGCGTTCGAGACGATCCCCTGGTTCAGGCCGATCATCCCGGTCTCCAGTGCCTCGCAGACCCTGAAGGCGCGGGTCAGGTCCTTGGTGAAGACGTAGGCGACCAGCCCGTACTCGGTCCGGTTGGCGGCCTCGATCGCCTCGGCGTCGGTGTTGAAGGTCGAGATTGGCGCCACCGGGCCGAAGATCTCCTCGTTCAGCACCCGCGCGCCCATCGGTACGCCGGTGAGCACGGTCGGGGCGTAGAAGTAGCCGGCCCCGTCCCCCTTTGCGCCGCCGGTCAGCACGGTGGCGCCGTGGGCGACCGCGTCCTGCACGAGCTCGTCCACCTTGCTCTGCTGGGCGGCGTCGATCAACGGGCCCACGTCGGTGCCTTCCTCGGTGCCGCGGCCTACGGTGAGCGCGCTCATCCGGGCGGCCAGCTTGTCGCCGAACTCCTTCGCGACGGACTCGTGCACGTGAAAGCGGTTCGCCGAGGTACAGGCCTCGCCCATGTTGCGCATCTTCGCCAGCATCGCCCCCTCGACCGCGGCGTCCAGGTCCGCATCGGCGAACACCAGGAACGGAGCGTTGCCCCCGAGCTCCATCGACACCTTAAGGACCTGGTCGGCGGCCTGGGCGATCAGCTTCTTGCCGACCTCGGTGGAACCGGTGAAGCTCAGCTTGCGCAACCGCGGGTCACCGATGATCGGCTCGGAGACCGCGCCGGAGCCGGTAGCGGTGATCACGTTGAGGACCCCGGGCGGCAAGCCGCACTCTTGGAGGACCTTCGCCAGTGCGAGCATCGAGAGCGGCGTCTGCTGGGCGGGCTTGACCACCATCGTGCAGCCCGCCGCGATTGCCGGACCGATCTTGCGGGTGCCCATCGCGTTCGGGAAGTTCCACGGCGTGATGAAGTAACAGGGCCCGACCGGCTGGCGCATGACCAGGACCCGGCTCTGCCCGTTGCCCGACGACTTGTAGTAGCCGTCGAGCCGCAGTGCCTCACCGGAGAACCAGCGGAAGAACTCGGCCGCGTAGGCGAGCTCGCCCTTGGACTCGGAGATCGCCTTGCCCATCTCCAGGGTCATCAGCAGCGCGAGCTCCTCGGAGCGATCTCCCAGCGCCAGGAAGGCGCGGTGCAGGATCTCCGAACGCTCGTTCGGTGGTGTCGCAGCCCAGCCCGCCTGCGCCGCCACTGCGGCGTCCAAGGCGTCTCGGGCGTCGTCCGGGGTAGCGTCGGCGATCGAGCACAGCGCTTTCCCGGTGGCCGGGTCCTCGACCTCGAAGGTCGCGCCGCCGGTCGCGTCCCGCCACTCGCCACCGATCAACAGCTGCTTCGGTACGGCGGCCAGGACGGACTGCTCGGTGGGCGCGCTGCTCATGGTGTTCCTCCCGACGACGACATGACCGGCCCAGCCTAGGCTCGGGGCGTGCGCATCGTCAGTCTGCTCCCCTCCACCACCGAGATCCTCTTCGCGATCGGTGCCGGGGACGACATCGTGGGGGTCACTTTCGAGTGCGATTTCCCGACCGAGGCACGGAGCCGGACGATCGTCTCCACCTCCTCGATGCCCGAGGGTCTGACCCCCGCCGAGATCGATGCCTTCGTGGTCACGGCGATGGCGCGCGGCGACGACCTCTACCGCCTGGACGAGGGCGCGCTGGTCGGTCTGGACGCTGATCTCGTCGTCACCCAGGATCTCTGCGCTGTCTGCGCGGTCGACGTCAGCGTGGTCCAGGACGCGCTCGAGCACCTCGGTTGCACGGCCGAGGTGCTGACCATCGATCCGCACACCCTGGAGGAAGTGTTCGCCTCCATTGAGCTCCTCGGCGCAACCACTGGCCACGACGAGGCCGCCCGCGTCCTGGTGGCGGCGCAACGGGCGCGGCTGGACGTCGTACGGGAGCGGGTCGCCGCCCGGGCCAGGCCGCGGGTGATGGTGCTGGAGTGGACCGACCCACCGTTCGCGCCGGGTCACTGGATCCCGGAGATGATCACCCTCGCCGGGGGGCTGCCCGTTCTCGGCACGCCTGGCGAGAAGTCGGTGAGGGTGTCCTGGGACCAGGTGCACGCCGCCCGTCCCGATGCGATCATCGTCGCGCCCTGCGGCTTCGACCGCGACGGTTCCGCAGCGCTTGCCGATGAGCTGGTGGCGAGTGGGGTCCTCCCCCCAGGCGTGCCGGTGTACGCCGTCGACGCGAACGCGTCCTGGGCCAGACCGGGAACCCGGTTGGTGGACGGCGTCGAGGAGCTCGCGGAGATCCTGCACCCCGAGTAACCAGTTGCCGCGGACCAGGGGCTCGGGCTTCGGAGTGCGGAGGAGGCGTGACCTCCCAGATCGATGCCCTCGGTGTGCCCACCGCCCCGTCCAGACCTCTGTGGGAGAACCCCTGATGACTTCACCCGATCCACCGACCGACGCAGCCGACACCAGCTACGACCCCAACAGATTGGTGGACCGCGTTCAGCCGACCAGGCGCGCTTGGTCGGGCCCGACCACGGCCAGGTAGTGCTCGAGGAGTGAGTCGTTGACCGAGGTCCAGGTCCGGTCCCGTACGCCGAGGAACGCTGACCTGCCCATCCGGGTGCGCAGTCCCGGATCGCTGACCAGCGCCTCGAGGTGGGCGTAGAGGTCACTTCCGTCACCTGCGGTGAACAGGAAGCCGTTCTCCCCCGGCCGAACCAGGTCCCGAGGACCGCCTGCGTCCGGCGCCACCACCGGTACGCCCGAGGCAAGGGCCTCCTGGGCCGCTTGGCAGAAGGTCTCGGTGCTGCCGGTGTGCACGAACACATCGAGCGAGGCGACGACCCGGCCGAGGTCTGTTCCCTGTCGTACCCCGAGAAAGTGGGCGTCCGGGAGCAGCCCGCGCAGGCGATTTTCCTCGGGCCCGCCACCGACGATGACCAGTCGGTGGTTCGGCAGGTGCTGGACCGCGCGGAGCAGCTCGAGCTCCTTCTCGGGCGCGAGCCGGCCAACATAGCCGACGAGGGCTTCCCCAGGCTTGGCACCGACTTCGGTGCGGAGCTGATCGGAGCGCAGACCGGGACAGAACTGGGTTTCGTCGACGCCACGGGGCCAGAGCGCGAGGTTGGGCATGCCGAGTGCGTCGAGCTGCTCCCGGCTGGCGGACGAGGGCACGAGATTCAGGTCGGCCGGCCCGTGGATGCTGGTCGTGAGCCGCCGCATCATCGCGGTCGCTCCCGGGAACTTGTAGCGAGCGGCGAACCCGATCAGGTCGGTCTGGTAGACCGCGACGACGGGGATGCCCAGGCTGCGGGCCATCACCCCCGCAGCACGACCGAGGAGCGCGGGCGAGGCAAGGTGAACGACGTCCGGTTCGAACTCGGCGAAGATCCGGCGCAGCGTGTGCTGCGAGGCAAGGCCGATCGGGAAGTCGCGGTACGTCGGCATCGCGACCGAGGCAACCCGCCGTACGGGGGTCCCGGCGTACTCCTCAGGTCCCGACGGGGCCACCAACAGCGCCTGGTGCGGGGTGCCCTGGAGGTGGTCGAGGACCCTACGAACCGAGTTCGTGACTCCGTTGACCTGCGGCAGGAAGGACTCGGTGACGATGAGGATGCGGAGACCCGCCGCCTGTCGGGGGCTGGTGATTCTCCGTCGAGCGAGGGTGGTTCCCGAAGTGCTCATGTCCCTGACGGTAGGAAGCCAGCCGCAACGCCTGGCAAGGTCTGGGCCGCGTGTCGATGAACGTCAGGTGACGAGAATCCCTCGCCCCTGTACATCTCCCGGTCCTCGCTTCGTCACCATTCTGGTGCTGGTCCGAGGGGCTAGATTCGGGATCGTGCTGATGCAGGAGATCGAGACCCTCGACGAGTTCGACCGAGCGATCGCCGAGGGCCTTTCCCGGTTGCGCGGGTGGCACCTGCAGTCGCTCGACCTGTCCGAACGGGCGGTGAAGCTCTCCGGCATCGAGGTTTGCGGAGGCATCTTCCTGGGCTGCCGCTTCGTCGCCGGCACCGGGCAGGGCAGCGAGTACGACGTCCGACGCCGCGGCGGCCTGATCTTCCCGACCGTGCCCGACGTGCCGTTCGACCCGTACCGCAGCTCGCTCTACTCCCCCGCCGCCCTGTACGACGGCTTGGCCGACGGGTACGCCGCCACGCCGGATGCGGTCGCCTATGCCTGGTCCCGGCAGCCCCGTTCGCTGGACCGCACGCTCGCAGCCGCCCTCCACGACCACGCGATCGACGACGCCCTCGACGAATTCATCGCCGGGCGTTCGCTCGTCGGTGTGCTCGGCGGGCACGCGGTCCGCCGGGACGACCCGGCCTACGCTGCCGCGGCCCGGTTGGCACGGGACCTCGCCGGCTCCTTCACGGTCGTGACCGGGGGTGGTCCGGGAGCAATGGAGGCAGCCAACCTGGGCGCCTGGCTCTCCCGCGTCGATGAGGGCGTGCTCACGCAGGCGGTCGAGATCCTGGCGAAGGCGCCCGACTTCGCTGCAGATATAGATGCCTGGGCTTCGGCTGCTTTCGAGGTCCGCGACCGGTGGCCGCTGGGAGCGGAATCCCTCGGGATACCGACCTGGTTCTACGGGCACGAGCCGCCTAACGCGCTGGCCTCGGTGGTTGCCAAGTACTTCAGCAACGCGACCCGGGAGGATGTGCTGCTCAAGGTCTGCCGCGGCGGGCTGGTTTTCCTTCCCGGCTCGGCCGGCACCGTCCAGGAGATCTTCCAGGCGGCGTGCGCCAACTTCTACGCCGAGTCCGATCGGATCGTTCCGATGGTGCTGGTCGGGCACGACCACTGGACCCGGGAGGTCGGCGTCTGGGACCTACTCCGGAGCCTCGGCGCTGGCCGCGCGTTCGGTGCGCGCCTGGATCTCGTCGACAGCCCGGAGGAGGTCCTGCCCCTTCTCGTGCAGAACAGCGGCGACCGGGGGTAGCTGGTTCTCGTCGAGCGGACGACGCAGCGCCCACGGCTCCAGGCGCCGGTAGCCCTTCACCGCGATCCGGCGCATCCGGCGCACCTTGAAAGCCTGGTCTCCCTCGATGGCCTCGGCCAGCTCCTTGTCGACCAGCGCGCGTCCGGGTCGGGCGATCGAGGTCAACCGCGACGCGATGTTGACGGTAGGACCGAAGACGTCGCCGAGCCGGTTCAGGACCTGACCCCACGCGACGCCGACCCGTAGCTGCGGGAAGTCCTCGTCGACCAGGTGCTCCTCGACCAGGTCGAGCGCGATCCGGGCCGCGTCCTCAGCGGTGTCTGCGGCGAAAAGGATCTCGTCGCCGATGGTCTTGATGATCCGTCCGTGGTGGCCGGTGATGATCGCCAGGGCGCGTGCTTCGAACTCCTCGACCAGCCGGGCCAGCTCCTCCTGGGAGAGTGACCGGGCCTGCCGGGTGTACCCGACGATGTCGGCGAACCCGATGGCGTGGCTGATGCCGCCCTCATCGCCGGCGGGAGGTGCCAGCAGCAGCCGCGAGGCCGCGCTCAGCGTGTGCCGGCGCCAGATGTAGTTCTGCACCTGCTCCATGACCGGGGTGACCTCGTTCATCACCGCGGACAGACTCTCGGCGTCCATGTGCTCGGGATCGATCGTCCTACCGAGCAGGGTGAGCTGCCACTCCGCCAACCGCGCGAAGCTGCGCCCGAGCGTGCGGATCAACGCTGCCTCGTCTTCGACGTCGATCATGCCGAGCTCGTGCATCCGCTGGGTGAGCCGCATCGCCTCGAGGTCGGCCTCGGTGAAGGCGACCTCGTCGTCGCCGACGGCGGTGAACCCGAGCGAGCGCCAGCGCTGCCGCGCGACGTCCATGTCGATGCCGATCGCTGCTGCGATCTGCGGGCCGGTCAAGGTCGGCCGACTGCCGAGGAGGTGCACCTCGAGCAGTTCGACGATCTCCTGCGGATCGAGCTTGTCTGCCACGGTCAGGTCCTTGCGTCAGTCTCCGAGGCGGTCGGCAGTGGTGCCGCGCAGAGCCTCGCCGAACGCGGGCACCGAAGCGAGCAGCTGCTCCAGTGACTCGCGGGTGAAATGGAGGACTTCCAGAGGCGTCACACTGACGACACTGGCGGTGCGCAGGGTGTGGCTCACGATGGCAACCTCACCCATCACGTCCCCGGGGCCCAGCCGGGCGATCTCGGCACCACCCTTGCGGACCGAGACCTCGCCGTCGAGGATCAGGTACGCCTTGTCGGCAGGGGTCCGCTCGGAGATCAGCGACCAGTCCGCGGGTAGGTGGAGGTGTCGACCAGCCTGTACGACGGTCTTCAGATCGGCGTCGCTGAGCATGTCGAGCCGGTTGACCTTGCGCAAGCTCTCGGGCTGCAGCGCGTCTGTCATCGTCGTACTCCTCGCCGGGGTGGATTCGGGCCCACACAGGGGCTGCCCACTGGACAATCTTCGCGGACCGGGCAACCCGTGTCCATTCGATCTCAGCAGTGGATCGGCCGGGATGTGAACGATCCTTAACCTGAACGTGACCAACGGCACACCCGCTCGTTGTGTCACACATGGAGATGTCGAGACGCAACGTCCTGCGCGGCGCCACGGTTGTCGGCGGCACTGCTGCGGCCACCCCCCTGTTCATGTCACTCAGCGAGTCTGCGGTTGCCGCCGGTATCCGTGCCCGCGGTACGACGCTGAGCCAGACCCTCGTCCCAGGCGCGCCCAACGCGAAGGGCTATTCCAAGATCGTCGCGGGCCCCGGCGAGCCCCACGTCGTGCGGACCGGCCTCGGCGCTGCTGCCGGCGCGGGACGTGAGACCTGCCGTACGCCGCTGGTGGCGTTCGCCCAGTTCAGCGACATCCACGTCGTGGACCACCAGTCGCCCGGTCGCGTCGAGTGGCTGGACCGCTTCGACGACCCGAACAGCCTGGACGTGAACCCGGGGCTCCTCTCCTCGGCGTACCGGCCCCAGGAGATTCTCAGCGCGCAGGTTGCCGACGCCATGGTCGGCGCGGTCAACAGTGTCCGCAGCGGGCCGGTGACCAACCTGCCGTTGGCGTTCATGATCGAGACCGGCGACAACTCCGACAACTGCCAGAAGAACGAGATCCGCTGGAACATCGACATCATCGATGGCAAGGTCGTCCGCCCGGACAGTGGTGACTACAGCAAGTACGAGGGTGTCGCCGACAGCGACCTCGTGTACTACGACACGCACTACTGGCACCCCGAGGGAACCCCGCTGACGAAGAGTGACGACCAGCTCCGGGCGAACTACGGCTTCCCGGTCGTCAAGGGTCTGCTTGCAGCTGCCCGTCGCCCATTCGACGCAATCGGACTCGGCATTCCCTGGTACACCGTCTTCGGCAACCACGACGGACTGATCCAGGGGAACTTCCCGAACTCGACGACTCAGCTCGAGTTGTTCTCCCGAGGTGCGGTCAAGGTGATTACGGTCCCGCCCGGGGTGACCCAGACCGACGTGATCAATGCGGTCGAGACGCAGAACATGAACGCTTTCCTCAACAGCATCAACTTGACTCCCGGTGCTCGCGTGGTCACACCGGACCCGGCCCGCAGGAATCTCTCGCGCAGAGAGGTCGTCGAGGAGTACTTCAACACCACCACGTCTCCAGCCGGTCACGGCTACACCGCGGCCAACCGGACCGACGGAACGGCGTACTACTTCTTCGACCAGGGCAGCTTCCGGCACATCGCGATGGACACGGTCAACCCGAACGGGTACGCCGACGGTTCTCTGGACCAGGCGCAGTTCGCCTGGCTCAAGGCGACCATCGCCTCGGCCACCGGCAAGGCCGTGATCGTGTACAGCCACCACACCAGCAGCACCATGAGCAACCCGTTCGTACTGACCGGCGGCGACCCGAGCCTCCGCGTCCTGGGCGACGCGGTGACCAGTTACCTGCTCAGCCAGCCCCGGGTGATCGCTTGGGTCAACGGACACACGCACGTCAACTCGATCACCCCGCACGCCCGAGCCGACGGTTCCGGTGGATTCTGGGAGATCAACACCGCCTCGCACATCGACTACCCCCAGCAGGCCCGGTTGATCGAGGTCGCGGACAACAAGGACAACACCCTGTCGATCTTCACCACGATCGTCGACCACAACGGTGCCCGCGACTACGGCGGCAATCTCTCCTCGACGACCGCTCTTGCCGGCCTGGCCCGCGAGCTGTCGGCGAACGACCCGCAGAACGACCGGGCAGCGCACAGGGGTGATCCGGACGACCGGAACACCGAACTTCTCCTGCCCACCCCGCCTGAGCTGCGCGGCGCGCTCTGCGCGCCCGCGACGGCCTCGGCAGGTCTCGGCATGGCAGCAGCCCTGGTTGGTGGTGCCGTCGCAGCCAAGGTCATCAGCCGACGCGACGAGGGCATGGTCGTCGACGCCTGAGAATAACCTCGCTCGACCGGACCTTCGGGTCCGGTCGAGTGCTTTTTCCGGCACGCTGAGGACCGGCATGACGGCTGCCAGCTCAGAGTCGGCAATCGCTCGGTACGTGGCGTTTAACCCTCGACCGCCGCGAGCTGGCCGCAGGCGCCGTCGATCTCACGGCCGCGGGTGTCGCGGACGGTGGTGGGCACACCCTTGGCCTCGAGGCGGCGGACGAACTCACGCTCGTCGGCCGGGTCCGACGCAGTCCACTTGGACCCGGGGGTGGGGTTCAGCGGGATCAGGTTGACGTGCACCCAACCCCAACGCTTCTGATCCGGCGCGGCACCGTAGCTGTTCAGGACGTCGCCGAGCAGATCCGCCCGCCATGCCTGGTCGTTGATGCCCCGCATCATCGCGTACTCGATCGAGACCCGGCGCTTGGTCTTCCGGGCGTAGTCCCAGGCGGCCTCGACGGTCTCGGCCACGGAGTACCGGGTGTTGATCGGGACCAGCTCGTTGCGGAGCTCGTCATCAGGCGCGTGCAGGCTGAGCGCGAGCGTGACCGGGATGCCTTCGTCAGCGAGCTGCTTCATCCGCGGCACCAGGCCAACCGTGCTGACGGTGATCCCGCGCGCGGACATGCCGAGGCCGTCCGGCGTCGGGTCGGTCAGCCGCCGTACGGCGCCGATCACGGCGTTGTAGTTGGCCATCGGCTCGCCCATCCCCATGAAGACGACGTTGGAGACCCGACCCGGCCCACCGGGGACCTCGTCGCGGGCAAGCGACCGGGCGCCGGCCACCACCTGCTCGACGATCTCGGCGGTCGACATGTTTCGCTGGAGGCCGCCCTGACCGGTGGCGCAGAACGGGCAGGCCATGCCGCAACCGGCCTGGCTGGAGACGCACAGGGTGACGCGGCCCGGGTAGCGCATCAGCACCGACTCGACCAACGAGCCGTCGAAGAGCTTCCACAGCGTCTTGCGAGTGGTGCCCTTATCGGCCTCCATCACCCGGAGCGCGGTCATCAGATCGGGGAGCAGACCAGCGACGAGCTCGTCCCGCTGACCCGCGGGTAGGTCGGTCATCTCGGCGGGATCGTCGACCAGCCGGGTGAAGTAGTGCGTCGAGAGCTGCTGCGCACGGAATCCGGGGAGGCCGAGCTCCTCCAGCCGAGCTTTGCGCTCGGCGGGAGTCAGGTCGGCGAGGTGCCGTGGGGGCTTGCCTCGACCCTTCGGCTCCTCGAAGACGAGCGGCAGGGTCTTGATCGGTTCAGTCATGACAGACCGATTCTCGCAGTCCGGGGCGCCGAGAACGAATCAGTCGACCTGCGGGCGCTCAGCAACCGCCCGGAAGCCGAGCACCTGGGTCCCCTCGGTGAGGGTCATCCGGGACTCCTCGACGGCGAACACCGCCTGTCCGTCCAGCATCGCGCGGATCAGCCGCTGAGCCTGGAGTCCGTCCGGGCCGGCACAGCCGATATCGTCCATCGCGCCGAGTCGGAAGGTGACCGTCGACCCGGCGACCTCGACCTGTCCGACGCCGCCGGTGCAGCCGTCGTACGCGTCGAACCGTTGCCCGTCGATTCTCACGTACACGACCACGCCCTCGCCTACCGACGACGCAGTGCCGTCCGCTCCGCCCGCGGCAATCGTGTCCAGCTGCCAGAAGGTCCCCTCGAGCGGCTTGTCCGGCGAGACCTGCCTACGGTCCGCCAGTGCCAGGACCACGTCGCCACTGATCAGGGATGCATCCGCAGCCCTGGTGAGCTGAACGTCGCGATCGAAGAGCCCCGCCAGCCAGGTGTCCTGATCCATCAGTGGAGCGTCGCAACCCATGTCGGTCATGGACAGGGATTCGGTCGTGAGCCTGGTGCCGTCGAGCGTGTAGGTCCCGCCCATCGTGTTGCAGCCGGCAGAGATCCCGAGCCGATCACCGTCGAAGCGCAGCCGAATCTCGCTGCCCTTCACCAATGACCGCGGCTTGCCCCCGACGGTGACCCCGGTGACGACGTAGGTGACGTCGAGCTTGGTGGCTCCGTCGGCCGGGCTTGCTGGATCCTCGCCGCCCCGGTCACCGCAGGAGAGCAGGACCCCGCCGAGCAGGGCGAACAGGAGGGAGACGGCAAGCAGGCGCAGGTTCGTCATGCCAGTGGGACGCCAGGCGGTCCGAACCGGTTCCCTGCCGGGACGCACATCCGACCTGCTAGTTGAAGACCAGGTAATGCAGCAGGAGCCAGATCGGTGCGATCGTGGCGAGCAGCGAGTCCAGCCGGTCCATCAGGCCGCCGTGCCCCGGGATGATCTGACTCATGTCCTTGATGCCGAGGTCTCGCTTCATCACCGACTCGACGAGATCCCCGAGGGTGGCCATCACCACAGCGATCAGGCCCAGCACGACCCCGATCCACCAGTCACCGTCGAGCAGGTAGACGACCAGCACGATCCCGGCGCCCACGCAGAAGAGCAGCGAGCCCGCGAAGCCCTCCCAAGACTTCTTCGGAGAGATCACCGGAGCCATCGGGTGCTTGCCGAACAGGACGCCGGCGACGTACCCGCCGATATCGGAGGCGATGGTCAGCCCGATGAAGGTGACGATCCCCAAGACGCCGTCGTCGAAGTGCTCGGTCGTCGTCCAGTCGCCGCCCTCGGCGAGCATCAGCGCGACGAACGAGCCCAGGAAGGGAACGTAGATGAGCGTGAAGACCGCTGCCGTCGCGTTCTGGACGAACCCGTCCACGCCGCGGCGTAGCAACCAGAGCATGAGCACGAGCGCGGTGACCGCGGTGGCGGTGACCAGGGCCGGTGCGCCCCAGAAGTAGGCGACCGCGATCATGGTCACGCCACCGACCATCAGCGGCTGCTCCGGAATATCGATGGATTTCGCACTCAGCCCGCGGTGCAGCTCCCAGATCGCCACGGCGACCGCGACGGCGACGACCACCAGGAACGCGGTCTTCCAGAAGAATAGGGACCCACCGATCAGCGCGAGCAGGACGAGCGCCGAGCCGACCGCGGCGGGAAGGTCTCGCCCGGCCCGTCCGTGGTCCTGCTGGGGTGCGGGGGTGCCCGCGTCGGTGGTCGTCATGTGGTGAGTGCGTCTGTCCCGGGGTCGATCAGACCTCGAGCAGCTCCGCTTCCTTCTTCTTGAGCATGTCGTCGATCTCGTCGGTGTGCTTCTTGGTCATGCCGTCGAGACGCTTCTCGGCACCGGTGACGTCGTCTTTGCCGGTCTCACCGTCCTTCTCGAGCTTCTCGAGGTCCTGCTTGGCGTTGCGCCGGATGTTGCGGATGCTGACCTTGCCCTCTTCGGCCTTGGTCTTCGCCACCTTGATGTAGTCCTTGCGGCGGTCCTCGGTGAGCTCCGGGAAGGAGCACCGGATGGACTTGCCGTCGTTGGACGGGTTCACGCCGAGGTCGGAGTCACGGATTGCTTTCTCGATGTTGTCGAGCGCACCCATGTCGTACGGCGTGACCATGATGGTGCGGGCGTCCTGGGACGCGAAGGACGCGAGCTGCTGGATCGGTGTGGGAGTGCCGTAGTACTCGGCGACCAGCTTCGCGAACATGCTCGGGTTCGCCCGACCGGCGCGGATCGCCGCGAACTCCTCGCGGGTCGACTCGACCGACTTCACCATCTTCTGGTCGGCACCGTTGAGGGTCTCGTTGATCACTGCGTCTCCTTCGTCGTCGTCCCAGCGCCGGCGGCAGCGACTCCCACCAGCGTGCCGATCTTCTCACCTTGCACCACCTTGAGGATGTTGCCTTCGGGCTCCATCCCGAAAACGATCATCGGCAGATCGTTCTCCATGCACATCGCGAACGCAGTCGCGTCAGCCACCTTCAGGCCCTTCTGCAGGACCTCCTGGAAAGAGACCTCGTCGTACTTGATCGCGGTCGGGTCCTTGCGCGGGTCGGCGGTGTAGACGCCGTCCACGCCGTTCTTTCCCATCAGCACGACCTCACACTTGGTCTCGAGCGCGCGCTGCGCCGCGACGGTGTCGGTCGAGAAATACGGCATTCCGGCGCCAGCGCCGAAGATCACGACGCGGCCCTTCTCGAGGTGTCGGATGGCGCGACGCGGGATGTACGGTTCGGCGACCTGACCCATCGTGATGGCAGTCTGGACGCGGGTCTCGATACCTTCCTTCTCCAGGAAGTCCTGGAGGGCGAGGCAGTTCATGACGATGCCGAGCATGCCCATGTAGTCGGCACGGGCGCGATCCATGCCGCGCTGCTGGAGCTCGGCGCCGCGGAAGAAGTTGCCGCCACCGGTCACCACTGCGACCTCGAAGCCGGCGCGCTGCACCGATGCGATCTCACGCGCGATTCCTGCGACGACATCAGGGTCGACCCCGACCTTGCCGCCGCCGAAGACCTCGCCGGACAGCTTGAGCAGCACCCGCTTGTACGTCATTCCTTCTCCTTGCCGACAGACGCGGACTCATGGCCCTGAGAACGCAAGAAGGCCGGTCCGATGATCGTAGTGAACTTCATCGGACCGGCCTCCTCCTAGACGTGTGGTTCCCAGTATCCGGCGCTAACCGGGATTCTGGATCAGGCTCCTACCTCGAACCGGGCGAACCGCTTCACGGTGATGCCGGCCTCGTCCAGGACTGCCTTGACCGACTTCTTGGAGTCGGTCACCGAAGCCTGGTCGAGGAGTGCGACGTCCTTGAAGAACCCGTTCAAGCGACCCTCGGCGATCTTCTCGATCGCACCTTCGGGCTTGCCTTCCTCACGGGCGATAGCGGCACCGATCTCGCGCTCCTTGTCGACGACGTCCGCGGGGACCTGGTCACGGGAGACGTACTTCGGCTTCATCGCAGCGATCTGCATCGCGGCACCGCGGGCAGCCTCGGCGCTGTCACCGTCGTACTCGACGAGCACGCCGACAGCAGGCGGCAGGTCAGCCGCACGCTTGTGCAGGTAGACCACGGCCTGACCGCCGAAGTAGGCGACCTGACCGAGCTCGATCTTCTCGCCGATGGTGACCGCCAGGTCCTCTACGACCTCGCCGACGGTCTTGCCGTCGAGCGCAACCGCTTTGAGTGCCTCGGTGTCTTGCGCCTGAGCCGCGGAGGCTGCATCGGCGATCTTCTGGGCCGCGGTGATGAACGCTTCGTTCTTCGCGACGAAGTCGGTCTCGCTCTTCAGCTCGACCAACGCACCGTCGGAGTACGCGACCAGACCTGCAGTGGCCTCGCGCTCGGCGCCGCGCTCGGCGGCCTTCTTGCCGAGCTTGATGCGGAGCAGCTCGCTGGCCTTGCCGAAGTCGCCTTCGGCCTCTTCGAGTGCCTTCTTGCAGTCCATCATGCCCGCGCCGGTCAGCTCGCGGAGCTTCTTGACGTCAGCAGCGGTGATCGCCACGCCTCAGGCCTCCTTCGTCTCTTCGGTGGCTTCGGCAGCGGCCTCGACCGACTCGACCGCGGCGACAGCCTCAGCGGCCTCCGAAGCGGCGCCGGTGCCCTCGACGGCCGGGGTTGACTCGACGGAGGAGTCACCACCGGTGGCCGCGACGGCTGCGTCGACGACCGCTTCGGCGACAGACGACCCTGCAGCAGGCGCCTCGGCAGCAGGCGCCTCGGCAGCAGGTGCCTCGGCAGCAGGTGCCTCGGCAGCGGGTGCGTCGGCAGCGGGGGCGTCGGCAGCGGATGCCTTGGACTTGTCGCCCTCGAGCAGGTCGCGCTCCCAGTCGGCCAGCGGCTCGTCGGCGCCGATCGCCTTCTCCTCGCCCTCGGTCTTGAGGCCCGAGCGGGCGATCAGACCGTCGGCGACGGCGTCGGCGACCACGCGGGTCAGCAGGCCGACAGCGCGGATCGCGTCGTCGTTACCCGGGATCGGGTAGTCGACCAGGTCGGGGTCGCAGTTGGAGTCGAGAATCGCGATGATCGGGATCCGGAGCTTGCGCGCCTCTTCGACGGCGAGGTGCTCCTTGTTGGTGTCGACGATCCAGACGGCGGACGGGGTCCGTCCCATCTCGCGGATGCCGCCGAGGGTCTTGTCGAGCTTGATGTGCTCCCGCCGCATCTGCAGGAGCTCCTTCTTCGTACGACCCGAGCCGGCGACGGTGTCGAAGTCGACGTCGTCAAGCTCCTTGAGGCGGCTGATCCGCTGGCTCATGGTCTGGAAGTTGGTGAGCATGCCGCCGAGCCAACGCTGGTTGACGTACGGCATCCCGACACGGGTGGCCTGCTCGGCGATCGATTCCTGGGCCTGCTTCTTGGTCCCGATGAACATGATCGTGCCGCCCTTGGCCACGGTGTCCTTGATGAACGCGTAGCTGGTGTCGATGTACGACAGCGACTGCTGCAGGTCGATGATGTAGATGCCATTGCGCTCGGTC
>JBKJHO010000051.1:0-10201 GCA_046598915.1 Marmoricola sp.
AGAAGCGGGTCGAGAAGCCAGCGTCATCTCGTAAACGATCGCTGGAAAACCATAGTTGCCAACTCAAATCGCAACAACTTCGTTCTCGCTGCCTGAGCAGTGACCGAAGGGTCAGACCGGGCATCTGCCTTCGTCCCGGACCCTGGCCTCATCTAGAAGGCTTGCTGATCAACTTCCGTCGGGAGGGTTGATCGGGACTTAATCCCGACTGAGCCCGTCGGCGCACGTGTCCGTGCAAGCGCCGGGGCCGAGAAAAGCGGCTTCGCGGACTGCACCCGGAGAAGACCTAGTACGGCGCTCAAGGACGCGGGTTCGATTCCCGCCAGCTCCACCAGCCCTGTTGTGTTGCGAAGGCCGCTCTGGATCCCAGGGCGGCCTTCCCTCGTCTGGCGCTGCCTCATAGCCTCCTACGATGACTTGCTTGTTCTGCGACATCGCGGCCGGTACGACGCCCGCTGACATCGTCTTCGCCGATGCTGACTTCGTCGCGTTCCTCGACGTCCGCCCGGTCTTCAAGGGGCACACCCTCGTCGTCCCGCGGGAGCACGTGGTGACGTTGCCGGACCTACCGGCCGGCCTGCGCGACGGGTTCCTCGCCCGGATCCAGGACTTGTCGACGGCGATGGTGGACGGCCTGGGCGCTCAGGGCTCGTTCGTAGCGATGAACAACACTGTGTCGCAGTCCGTCCCGCACCTGCACTGCCACGTCGTACCGCGGACCAAGGGCGACGGTCTCAAGGGCTTCTTCTGGCCGCGCACCACGTACGCCGACGCATCCGAGTCCGCAGGTTATGCGAGACGGGTCGCGGACTCGCTTTCCTGAAAGTCGTCCTCGGCGTCCTCGTGGGTCCCGCGCTCGATCAGCCGGGGAAAGCCGTTCACGTGGTTCCCGGTGCCGATGGCGGCGATCCACACCGCGGCCGCGCCGATCACAGCACCGCCGAGGGCATCGACCGAGAAGTGCCAGCCGAAGTAGATCGTGCTCAGCACGGTCAGCACCAGGAAGACCCAGGAGGTGACCCGGATCCAGCGGGCGAAGCCGACCAGGGTTGCGAAGAGGCAGACGGTGACCATCATCCCGACGTGCAGCGACGGGAAGGCGGCGATCGTCTGGACGGCGGTGCTGGCGTGCGGATCGGCGAGGACGGCGTTGCGTTCCTCGAGCAGGTTCTGCACCAACGTGGCGGTGTAGGTGGGCTTGAGGTCCGCGAACTCACCGGGGTTGGAGTAGGCCGGCCCCAGCGTGGGGAGCAGGAAGTACGTGGAGATGCCGAGCAGCCAGTCGACAGCGATCGCGGTGACGAACCAGGAGCCGGCCGCCGGGCGACGGGTCCACATCAGGGCGATAGCGAGGCTGACCGGGATCAGCACGATCCAGGCGATGTAGACGACGGAGAAGAACGACGCCGAGAACGACGTGCCGAACCAGCTGTGCAGGACGTGCGCCGGGTCGTGGCCGAGCCAGAGCACCTCGTCGATCTTCGCCAGCTGGGAGTCGAAGTCGACGTCCTTGCCTCGGACGAACGGGACGTAGCTCTTCAGGTTCCGGAACGCGGCGTAGCAGATGTACCAGGTGCCCAGGCCGCTGAAGGCGAAGATCACGTGCGAGCGCGTCCAGCGCTCCTTGACCACACCGGCGAAGTTCTGCCCGAGCGAGGACCAGTCCGTGCGGGCCCGCGCGATCGCCCGGGGGAGGACGTCGATGAGCCATGCTGCCAGGAGGATCAGCGGAAGTCGGACGTAGGTGGCCAGGCCGGCGCCGTCGGGGTCACGGATCGGGAGATCCTCGGCCTGCGCGACGGCGACGGTCGCCACCGCCAGCACGAGCGCACACCAGCCCGCGAACTTGAAATCGGCCTTTGCCACGGGGGAAGCCTAAACGAGACCGGCGCGTCACGGATGCAGGGCACGTCGACGGCGGTCGTCGGTGCCTGCGGGTGAGGTTCTAGAGTGAGCCTGCTGTGCCCGGGCGAGACCTCGCACGAGCTCAGCCGTCTACTTTTTCCTCAACCGATCAGGAGCAGTCATGGGTCGATACGACGGTCGCGTTGCGATCATCACCGGAGCGGCGCGCGGAATCGGCGCCGGAACCGCCAAGCGGTTTGCCGAGGAGGGCGCGGCTGTCGCCATTTTCGACATCAACGAGGAGCAGGCGGGTGAGACCGCTGCCGGCCTCGGTGGTGCTGCCAAGGCGATCGGCGTGGGTGTGGACGTCACCGACGGCGCCTCCGTCGAAGCCGGTGTCGCCCGGGTCATCGACGAGCTCGGTGGCCTGCACGTGATCATCAACAACGCCGGAATCACTCGCGACAACCTGCTCTTCAAGCTCACCGAGGAGGACTGGGACTCAGTCATAAACGTCCACCTCAAGGGCGCCTTCCTGATGAGCAAGGCGGCGCAGAAGACGTTCGTCGACCAGAAGTACGGCAAGATCCTCAACCTCTCGAGCATCTCCGCCAATGGCAACCGCGGGCAGGCCAACTACTCTGCGGCCAAGGCTGGCGTCCAGGGCTTCACCCGGACCCTCGCCCTCGAGCTCGGCCCGTTCGGGGTCAACGTCAATGCGATCGCCCCGGGGTTCATCGCCACCGAGATGACCGACGACACCGCCCGTCGGCTCAAGATGGACGTCGAGGAGTTCCGGAAGCTCAACGCCGAGGCGAACCCGGTTCGCCGGGTCGGCTTCCCCGAGGACATCGCTGCCGCTGCCGCGTTCCTCTGCAGCGACGAGGCGTCGTACATCACCGGGCAGACCTTGTACGTCGACGGCGGAGCCAAGATCTGAGGCTCGGCCCGGATTTTCCGCATTTTTTGCAACACCCCCAGGGGGCCTGTCGGGAACGGCAGGCCCCCTGGGTCATGCTTGGCCGCATGATCAAACGCGCCTCCCTTCCCCGTTCCCGTAAGCCCCTGTACGCCGTGCTGGTCGCAGCGGTTGCCGCGAGCGTCGTGCTCGCCGGATGTGGAGCGAAGGAGGGGGACGCCAAGCCGGGGGAGACCCCGGGGGAGCAGCAGACCGAGGGTGGCACCAACATCCAGGCGATCTGGCCGCTCACCGGCCTCAAGGCCCCGGCGTCGGTCTCGAAGCGCCCGGTCGTGGCTGTCAAGATCGACAACACCTCCTCCAGCGAGCCGCAGGTCGGCCTCAGCGCCGCGGACATGGTCGTTGAGGAACTCGTCGAGGGCGGGATCACCCGGCTCGCAGCGCTCTTCCACTCGAAGGTCCCGCCGACGGTCGGACCGGTGCGCTCGATGCGTGCCTCGGACATGGGGGTGGTCAAGCCCGTGAAGGCGACCCTGGTGGCGAGCGGCGGGGCCCGGGTGACGCTGATCCGGCTCCGTCAGGGCGGAGTTCCTTACTTCACCGAAGGCGGACCCGGGTACTTCCGTGACGGTTCGCGGCGAGCGCCGTACAACCTGCTGGTGCGTCTGCCCGACCTGGTCGCAAAGCTGAAGGCGCCCTCCGAGGTGCTGCCCCCGTACCTGCAGTGGGGCGCCGAGTCGGCCTTCGCAGGGGTGTCACCGGCGAAGCGGATCGCGGTCAGGTTCAGCTCGGCCACGACCACGCAGTTTCTCTACTCCAAGAACGCGAGCAAGTACACCAACACCAACTCCCACGCGAGCGCGGGCGACCAGTTCAAGCCCGCCAGCGTTCTGGTCCTGCGGGTGCGCGAGGTCGACGCGGGCTACCGCGACCCGGCCGGCAACCCGGTCCCGGAGACGCTCTTCTTCGGGAAAGGGGCGATGATGCTCTTCCACCAGGGCCAGGTCGTCCGCGGCACTTGGGTCAAGCCCAAGCGCGACTCACCGGTCACCCTGAAGACGGCTGCCGGCGTACTGAAGGTCCCGGCCGGCAAGGTCTGGATCGAGCTGCTGCCGACCACCGGCAACACCGCGATCACCTTCCGCTAGTCGTCCTCGCCCTCGGCGATCAGGTCCTCGGGATCGGGGAGCGCGATGCCGCTCTCGGCCAGCGAGCGCAGGCCGGCCAGGATGAATCCGATCGCGGTCTCGACCTGGGCTACGGCGAGCTTGGGGTCGGCTGCCGTACTGACGGTCTCTCCGGCGGCGGACATGGCGCCGAAGAAGATCCGGCTGAAGGTTTCGAGCATCTCCTCCGAGAGCTCGTAGGTGGAGGTCTCGAGGACAGAGCGGACCATGTCCTGGACAAGTCCGAAGCTGGATCGGTCCTGCTGCTCGCGGAACCGTTCGTGACCCAGGACGGCTGGGCCCTCCTGGATGACGACGCGCTGGTAGCCCGGGTCCTGGACAATGTCGAGGAAGGCGCGCAGGCCGATCAGCGCCTTGTCCCACGGGTCGCGGGAGCCCTTCAGCGCCTTCAGGATCCGGCTGGCCGCGTCGCTCTCGATCTTCTCGAAGACGGCCTCGAAGATCGCCTGCTTGCCGCTGAAGTGGTGGTACAGCGCCCCCTTGGTGACCCGGGCGCTGCTGACGATGGAATCCAGGCTGGTGGCTGCGTACCCCTGCTGGGTGAAGAGCTTGGTCGCCTGGTCGACGAGCGCGCGCTTGGTCGATGTTGAGTACTGCTGGCGCCGGGACACGCCCGCGACCTTGGCAACCTTGGGCACCTTGGGCAGCGTCGAGCGAAGCTTTTCGGCGTGGGAGCGCGTGGACATCCGGACAGTCTAGGACCGGTGGCGGGTTCGATGTGTGAGACGTCACGGTCGCAGAAGCCTCCTTCGGTTTGATGACCGCGAGTTGGTTGCATACTCTGAGTACGTACCAACGGTATGTGAATGAAAGGATGTGGACCATGACCTGGAAAGCTTTCCATCACCGTGGAGAGATCCTCCAATCCGTTATCGACACCGCAGATGTCCGCCGTGACGGCGTCCTGCCGATGGATCTTCCGGGGGTCCCCGAGACCTTCCGCGACGAGCTCGACCTGATCGGTGCGCTCACCCTGAAGTGGCACGCCCGTCTGTCCGGCAACATCGAGCGGGAGCTGATGGCTCAGCCGCTCGACCTCGAAGGCGCGATCATCAGTGCCTGGCGCAAGTCCAGCGAAGAAGCGCCCGGGATCCGGATGGTTATCGACCGCTACACCGAGTCGCCCGGCGACCCGGAGATGGCGGCCTCCCTCACGCGTGCGCAGGAGAAGGAGTGGCTCAAGATCGCCTCCGCCGCCGGACTCGCCAACGACGAGAGCGCCGCGGCTGCTCGCGCCGGTCAGCGAGTCACCAACAAGGCTCGGGCCGGTGCGCCGGTCCCTGCTTTCCCGAATGTCGACGCAGTGGCAACTCCCTCGCTCGTCGATCGGATCCGTGCGGTTCTAGCCGCCTGATCCACTCCCACGACGATCCCCGGGTCCCTCCCTCCCGTTGAGGCCCGGGGATTCGTCGTACCCGGGCTTTGCCGCACTGGCAGCATGAGTACATGGAGGCCAGGATGGAGCCCTGCCCGGGGAGTCTGCTGATCGCAGCACCCACGATGAACGACCCGAACTTCGCACGCACGATCGTGCTGCTCCTCGACGCGGGCCACGACGGTGCGCTCGGGGTGGTCCTCAACAGGCCGACGGACCTCGGGGTCGCTGAGGTGCTCGGGGGCTGGGCCGAGGTCGTATCCGGGCCGGACGTCCTGTTCCAGGGCGGCCCGGTGGAGACCGAGAGTGCCCTGGCGGTGGCCCGTGTAGCTGCCGACGACGAGGAGCCGGTCGGCTGGCGACGCGCCTTCGCCAACACCGGGTTGGTGGACCTGGACGCCCCGGTCGAGCTGATCTCCGCCGCGGTCTCCCGGCTGCGGATCTTTGCCGGGTACTCCGGTTGGGAGGCTGGCCAGCTGGAGGGGGAGATCGCCGAGGGCGCTTGGTACGTCGTACCGGCCGAGGAGTACGACGCCTTCGCCGATGATCCAGCCGGTCTCTGGGCGAGGGTGCTGCGGCGCCAGGGCGGTCAGCTCGCGATGCTCGCGACGATGCCGTCCGAGCCGACCCTGAACTGAGATGCGGGCGCTCCGGCGCGCTAGGATTCCCTGATGAGCACTCAGCGGACCGCGGGCTTCGGGACGGATGTCCTGGAGTCGGAGAGCATCGTCACCGAACGCCTCAGCCATGAGGCCGGCGACCACGAGCGCTTCTCGCACTACGTGCCGAAGGACAAGCTCATGGAGGCCATGGTCAACGGCACTCCGGTGGTCGCCCTCTGCGGCAAGATCTGGGTCCCGAGCCGCGACCCCCAGAAATTTCCGGTCTGCCCCGATTGCAAAGAGATCTGGGCGAGCATGCAGGACGGCTCCCCAGAAGGCGGGCCTGAGTGAGGTCGGAGCAGGCGCGCACTTTCACGGAATCCGCTCGTTGACTGGCCCGGACACCAGCCCCCCGGCGCCTGGCGCCCCCGCCCCGCTCGACAAGCTCTCCCCGGCATTCCCCGCGCCCCGTGCAGCCTGGGGTACGGCGACGAGACTGCGTGCCTGGCAGAGCGAGGCGATCAACCAGTACTTCGCGGACGAGCCGCGGGACTTCCTCACGGTCGCGACCCCGGGCGCGGGCAAGACGACCTTCGCACTGAGCATCGCTGCCGAACTGCTCTCCCGACGGATCGTCGACCGGATCACGGTGGTGGCTCCGACCGAGCACCTCAAGACCCAGTGGGCGCAGGCGGCAGCCCGCGTCGGGATCCCGATCGACCCGGCGTACTCGGGCGGGAAGGGCAGGACCAGCAACGACTTCGTGGGCATCGCCGTCACCTATGCCGGCGTCGCCACCAACCCGCTGGCGATGAGGATCCGGACCGAGCGATCCAAGACGCTGGTGATCCTCGACGAGATCCACCACGCCGGTGACGCGCTCTCCTGGGGCGATGCCATTCGGGAGGCGTTCGAGCCGGCCAAGCGTCGCCTGGCGTTGACCGGTACGCCGTTCCGATCCGACATCAATCCGATCCCGTTCGTGACCTACGCGCCCGGCGCGGACGGGGTGCCGCGCTCAGCGGCTGACTTCACCTACGGCTACGGGCACGCGCTCCGTGACCATGTCGTCCGGCCGGTCCTGTTCTGGGCGTACGGCGGTGACCTCCAGTGGCGCACCCGGGCCGGGGACGAGGTCTCCGCACGCCTGGGCGAGCCGCTGACCAAGGACATGGCCGCGCACGCGCTCCGAACCGCGCTCGACCCGGGCGGCTCCTGGATCGGGTCGGTCCTCGAGGCAGCCGACCGTCGGCTCTCTGAGGTCCGCAAGAACGTGCCCGACGCCGGTGGCCTCGTCATCGCCAGCGACCAGGACTCCGCCCGAGCCTACGCGGCGGTCCTGGCCAGCATCGCGGGGGAGAAGGCGGTCGTGGTGCTCTCCGACGAGAAGACCTCCTCGAAGCGGATCGAGAAGTTCGCCAACGGCGACCAGCGCTGGATGGTCGCGGTCCGGATGGTCTCCGAGGGCGTCGACATCCCACGGCTCGCCGTCGGGGTCTACGCCACCACGATCTCCACGCCGCTCTTCTTCGCCCAGGCGGTCGGCCGCTTCGTCCGGGCCCGGACCCGTGGCGAGACCGCCTCGGTCTTCCTGCCCTCCAGCCTGCCGCTGCTCGGCTTCGCCTCCGAGCTCGAGCTCGAGCGTGACCACGTGCTGGGCCGGAAGGTCTCCGACGAGGGCGACATCTTCGCGGCCGAGGACGCGCTGATGGCGCAGGCACAGGCCGGCGACGCGGCCTCCGACGACCTGCTGGGCTCCTACGAGGCGCTCGGCTCCTCGGCGACCTTCGCGCACGTCCTCTTCGACGGCGCCGAGTTCGGCCACGCGGGCGAGGTGCACGTCGGCTCGGATGAGGAGATGGACTTCCTCGGCATCCCGGGCCTGCTCGAGCCCGACCAGGTGCGCAGTCTGCTGCAGAACCGGCAGAAGCAGCGCCGGGACATCAATGAGACCCGGAGCTCGCTCCGCGCCGTCGACGAGGCTGGGTCCGACGAGGGGCGTGATGTCGCGGCGCACGAGCGCCTGGCGATCCTGCGCCGCGAGCTCAACGGTCTGGTCTCGGCGTGGAATCATCGCACCGGTACGCCGCACGGGGTCACCCACGCAGCGCTCCGCAAGGACTGCGGGGGACCGGCCGCAGCCGTTGCGACCGCGGGTCAGCTCCAGGCGCGGATCGACAAGGTCCGCGAGTGGGCGGCGAAGAAGAGCTCCTAGCTCAGAGCTAGCCGACCTTCTCGGCCAGCGGCGCGCCGTCACAGCAGTTCGCCTTCATGTGGCAGTGCGGGCAGAGCCAGCGCGTGGAGATCGGGTCGAACGGCTTCCCGCAGTAGTCACAGGGCATGGCGCCGAGCCTAGGTCGTCGCGTTCGGTGCGTGCCGGAGGCGCGCTCAGAACGGGCTTCAGAACGGGCTTCAGAGCGGGCTTCAGAGCGGGCCTCAGAGCGGGCCTCAGAGCGGGCCTCAGAACGGGCCTCAGAACGGGCCTCAGAACGGGGGAGCGCCGAGCCCGGTGATCCGGAAGCGTCCCCAAGGGTCGACGTCCGCGATCCGGCCGGCGGCGATCCCGTGCGGGGTGCGCAGAGCCAGCGTCGTACCGGAGCGGTGCTGCTCGGCCACCGCATCGTCGGCGGCGATCCGGCCGTACCAGTGGAACCGGCCGTCGTTCGGGTCGAGGTGCCCGCGGAGGTGGACCTCGACCGCGATCGCGTCGGTGTCGTCGGTGGCGAGCTCGGCCTGTCCGACGTACTCCTCGCCGGGCTCGTGCACGCCGCTCACTGGGCGTCCTTGCGGGCAGCCTTCTTCGCCGGTTCCTGGAGCAGCCGCAGCTCGCCGCTGCGGTCGAAGGAGGCGCCGTGGTCGGCGGCGAAGCCGCTGAACGCGTGGCCGATGAAGGAGCCGAGGTACTCCGCGGTCGCCTCCCGGCTCATCACGTCGCGGCGCAGGTGCCACTCGCCGACGGCCAGGCCCATCCCGATCAGGCCGTGCGCCCACGGCTCGGCCCCGCCGGTGTCGATGCCGAGGCGGCGCAGGGTATCGCCGATGAGCTTGGCGATCGCGTTCGCGATCAGCTCCTTGCCGTCGGCGAACGGGTCGTCGCTGCTGCGGTGCTCGATGAGCAGCAGGAAGACCCGCGGGTGCTCGTCGAGCAGCGTCAGGTAGTCGGTGCACCCACGCCGCACCCGCTCGTGCATGGTGCCTTCGGCGAGCAGCAGCGGCAGCAGCCGCTCGAGGGTCAGCTCGGCGCCCCACTGGCCGACGGCACGATAGAGGTCGTCCTTGTCGGCGAAGTACCGGTAGAGCACCGGCTTGCTGACGCCGGCAGACGCGGCGATCTGGGCGATGGATGCGTCCGAGCCGTGCTCGTCGATCGCCGCGACCGCCGCTGCGACCAGCTCGGCGCGACGGGCCTCGCGGTGCTCGTCCCACCGGGTGCTGCGGCCGTCACCGTCGTTCGGTCGTGGAGCCTTGACTCGGGTTGCCATGTCCGTCACTCTATCGGATATCTGTTACTTCTAGTAACACCAACATGGAGGACTTTGATGACCGCGACCCTGCCGACCGAGTCCCTCGACCGCCTGGACGCGGGCATCGTCGAGCGACTGCTGAAGTCGTCAGCCCGGCAGTCCTACGACCCGGACGTCGACATCGACTGGAACGCGCCCGAGGTCCCCGGTCTCTGGTGGATGCAGCCGGAGCGGATGTCGCTGTACGGGACGCCCCTGTGGGACGGGCTCAGCGAGGAGCAGCGGATCCTGCTGTCCAAGCACGAGATCGCCTCCATCGCGAGCGTCGGCCTCTGGTTCGAGCTGGTCCTGATGCAGCTCCTGCTCAAGGACGCCTACCGCAACGACCCGACGGCAGCGCGCACCCACTACGTCCTGACCGAGGTCGCCGACGAGTGCCGGCACTCGACGATGTTCGGTCGCGCCATCGGCACCTTCGGCGTGCCCGCCTACGGCCCGCGGCCCGACGCTCTGCGGATGGGTCGGGCCATCCCGACGGTCCTGCGCGGCGCCGGTGCGTACGCCGCGACCCTGATCGGCGAGGAGCCGGTCGACCGCTGGCAGCGCGACATGATGAACGACGAGCGGATCCAGCCGCTGGTGCGGATGGTCTCCCGGATCCACGTGGTCGAGGAGGCGCGGCACGTCACCTTCGCCCGCGACGAGCTGGAGAAGTCGCTGGTCGGGATCTCCCAGCGCGAGCTGAAGTGGCACCAGTTCGTCTGCGCGCAGGCGGCGTACGTGACGATGCGCTCGCTGGTGCACCCGGA
>JBKJHO010000031.1:0-1580 GCA_046598915.1 Marmoricola sp.
CCGCGCCACCCTGGTGACGGCCCTCAACGTGCAGCTGCGCCTGCTCGCGCCCTTCCTGCCCTACGTCACCGAAGAGGTCTGGTCCTGGTGGCAGGCCGGCTCGGTGCACCACGCCGCCTGGCCGACCACCTCGGACCTGGCGGGCATCGGCGAGGGTGAGGCCGCCATGCTGACCGCCGTCGCCACGGCACTCGGCGGCATCCGTGGCGCGAAGTCGCAGGCGAAGGTGTCGATGAAGACCGAGATCACCCGGGCGGTCATCTCCGGCCCGGCCGCCCTGGTCGATCTCGCAGCCGCCGCCACCGCGGATCTGCGCAACGTCGGCAAGATCACCGGGGAGCTGGTCTTCACGCCCAACGGCGAGAACGAGCTCGCCGTGGAAGCCGAGCTGGTGCCGGTTGCTGAGACCGGGGCCTGAACCCCCCGGCCCTCGCTACCCTGCCTGCATGACGCAGATCTCCGGCCGCCTGGCTCGTACCGTCGCTGTCGGGGCGGTGATCCTGTCCACCGTGGTCGCGGGCGGGTACGCACCGTCCACCGCGGAGACCGCTGACCCCACGGACGCCCGCGTCGCCGCAACCTCGTCCTACCCGTCGACCTTCGTCGGCGCCCAGAAAGGCCGGCTGGGGGTCTTCCGCAGCGGGACCGGCTCCTTCGTCCGCTACCTGACCCCGTCGGTGTCGGGCACCGACACCGGCCTGCCGTCGCTGACTCCCGACCGGAGGAGCGTCTACTTCGTCCGCACCAGCAACAGCACCCCGTGCCCGGGCACCTACCGGGTCCCGCTGGCAGGCGGCACCGTCGTCGGCGTCCGCAGCGGTCAGAACGGAGGTGCGCAGCCGATCGCCACCGGTCAGCCCGGAATCCTCGCCGGTACGTACGCCTGCATCGCCTCGCAGTACGTGCGCGCGACCGCCGCGAATAAGAAGAGCTACAACATCGGCGGTGTCCGCGACCTCGGCGCTGACGGGATGTCCTGGGCGCCTGACGGCTACCGCCTGGCAGTCGCCACCCTGTCCAAGGGCGTGCGGTACTTCGACGTCCGGACGACCACCAGCATCGGGCTCGGCAAGCTCGCACCCTGCCCGGCGAGCCTGATCGGCTGCATCACCCACGCCCCGTCGTACTCGCCGACAGGAGTCCTGTACTACGTCGCGGTGAAGGGGACGACGGCCAAGGTGGTCCGGCTGTCCAGCGGCCGGGGAGTCACGGTCTTCTCGCTCCCCCGGACCTCCGCCCACTACTCGCTGGCCGCCGCCTCGGGGGGCCAGTTGCTGGCCTCCGGTGATTCCAACTCAGCCTCGACGACGAGCAGCGACTTCGTGGTCCGGTGGGACGGTTCGGCCCGGCACGCGCTCAGCCGCACGATGATCCAGGTCGACTGGTAGCACCAGCCGGGCCTCGGCTCAGGCGGACTTCTTCTTCGGCTTCGCCTCGGGCTCGCGCGGGATCAGTGTCGGGTTGACGTTGTCGGAGACGACCTCGCCGGTGACGACGACCTTGGCGATGTCCTCGCGGGAGGGCACCTCGTACATCACGTTGAGGAGCACCTCCTCGATGATCGCGCGCAGGCCGCGGGC
>JBKJHO010000058.1:0-27956 GCA_046598915.1 Marmoricola sp.
GCATAACTCTTGCGATTCCTCACGCAGATGAGTTGGACGGCCGAGTCGTCGCCCGCGACGGACGATCCGGGCTGACCCGACGGACCCTTCCCGGCGGCGCCTTCGGACCTCGACTTCTCTGGCCCTGGGGTGGTGCTTTTCGCACTCTCACCAGGAGAGTGCCAACGCAATTGTTAGCACTCGACCCCCGAGAGTGCAAACACCGCCCGCAGTTGTTCAGTGACCGAGCACCCGGGCGACGACCTCGGCGAACCCCGGGCCGTTCTCGGGCAGCTCCTCCAGGTACAGGCCAGGCTCGGTGGCCTCCAGCTCACTGAGTGCCAGGCGACCGTCGGCCAGCCGCATCTGATCCACTCGCGCGTAGTGCAGACGGGTGTCGAGGAGCCGCTCAGCGGCCCCGACCGCCGCCAGTGCCAGCTCGGAGGCCTCCAGACTCACGGGCACCGGCTCCGTGCTGCCGCCGTAGTACTCGTGGACCCGGATCTCGTCGCCGCCGGGGAGCTTGCGGACCCCCGAGACGACCCGGCCGCCGAGCACGAAGACCGAGGACTCCCCCTCGGTGCGGACCGACTCGACCAGCGGCTGCACGATCCAGGGACCGGGACCGAGCTCCGGGAACTCGGTTCCTACCGGCCCGCCGCCGCCCGCCTCGTCCTGCGGGTTCGCCATCACCACCACACCGCGACCGCCGGCCCCGACCCGCGGCTTCACGACCGCCGGCACGCCCTGCTGGTCCCAGACGGTGGCCAGCGCCGGGCCCAGCTCCGCCTCGCCGTCGACGGCGAGGGTCGGCACCACCGGGACGCCGGTGGTCGCCATCTCGCTGAGGTAGACCTTGTCGGTGTTCCAGGCGAAGACGTCCGCGCCGTTGAGCATCCGCGGCACCGTCCGGGCCCAATCGAGGAACTGTTCGCGGCGGACCTCGTAGTCCCAGGTCGAGCGGACCGCGACCAAGGCGCTCCCCCAGTCCACCGCGGGGTCGTCCCAGACCACCCAGCGCGCGTCCACCCCCAGCTGGGCGAGTGCCCGGTCGAGGACATCGTGCCCGGGCTCGCCGTCAGGCCACGCCTGGCAGGTCACCAGCAGAAGGTCGGTCATCTGGTCTCCACGGGGTGGTCCAACCGCGCGTCGGTCCGTACGGCGATCCAGGCGATCAGCAGCATCAGTGCCGAGACGCCCAGGCAGTTCAACGCCACCACGCCGTACCCGTGCTCGCCGACGTCGATGAACGGGTAGGGGTACCAGTCGACGATCGCACCCCGGACCAGCGTGTAGCCGAGCCAGAACACCGGCAGCACCAGGAACGGGCCGAGGTCGGCAGTCGTCGCCCGCCGCCGCGGGCCGAAGAGCAGCCAGCCCACGACCGCGAGCAACGGGACCCCCACGTGCAGGAGCTTGTCGGCCACCAGGTCCCAACCGTCGAGGTCGAGAAGCGGGCGTAAGAAGAAGAAGTGCACGATGCCACCGGCGAAGCAGATCACCACCGCGTCCAGGCGGAGAGCCCGCCAGAGCCTCGTGTCGCGGTCGCGTCCGAGCGCCAGCGTCAACGTCGACCACGCCACCAGGACGTTGCTCCAGATCGTCAGGTAGGACGCGAACCGGATCACCCGGGTACCGCGGTCCGGACGGCTGGTCTCGTCGAGAACGCCATGACCCTGGAGGACCAGGACGAACTGGAGCACGACGGCGAAGGCAGCGACCACGAAGGTGGCGAGGTGGAAGACCCTGTCCCGACTCATCCTCGGACCCTAGACCGGGACGCGCGGTTTCGCAGACGGTCCGGGTCAGCTCGCGAGGCGGGCAACGACAGGCGCAGAGCTCAGCCGCCCGCGACCGCCGGGATGATCGAGAGCTGGCTGCCGGCCGGGGTCGCCGTACCGAGGCCGTCGAGGAAGCGGACGTCCTCGTTGCCGACGTACACGTTCACGAAGCGCCGGAGGTCGCCGCCGTCGTCCAGGATCCGCGCCTTGATCCCCGGGTAGCTCGCCTCGAGGCTGTCGAGGACCTCGCCCAGGTCGGCGCCGTCGGCGGTGACCTCGGACTCCCCGCCCGTGTAGGTGCGCAGGATGGTGGGGATGCGGACGGAAACGCTCATGTCTCTCCTCGGTCGGTGGCCGCGAGGCCGGTGGTCGGTCGCTCTGGTGTCAGATGATGGCGGCCGCGGCGAACGCGTCGTACGTCGGAGCGATGGTGGCAACGGGGCCGACCCGGTCGGAGATCGCGTCCAGGGTCTTGAGTCCGTGGCCGGTGTTGATCACGACCGTCTCCAGGGACGGGTCGAGCTGTCCGGTCTCGACGAGCTTCTTCAGCACCGCGACCGTGGTGCCGCCGGCGGTCTCGGTGAAGATGCCCTCGGTCCGGGCCAGCAGCACGATCCCCTCGCGGATGGCGTCGTCGCTGACCTGCTCGACAGCGCCGCCCGTACGTCGGGTGATGTCCAGGACGTAGATGCCGTCGGCCGGGTTGCCGATCGCCAGGGACTTCGCGATGGTGTCGGGCTTGACCGGACGGATCGCATCGACCCCGGCCTGGAAGGCGGTCGCGACCGGGCCGCAGCCCTCGGCCTGAGCGCCGTACACCTTGTAGGGCTTGTCCTCGACGAGACCGAGCTTGATGAACTCCTGAAACGCCTTGTCGACCTTGGTCAGCTGCGACCCGGACGCGACCGGGATGACGATCTGGTCGGGCAACCGCCAACCGAGCTGCTCGGCGATCTCGTAGCCCAGGGTCTTGGACCCCTCGGCGTAGAACGGCCGGACGTTGACGTTCACGAACGCCCAACCGTCTTCCTCGCCAGCGATCTCGGAGGCGAGCTTGTTGACGTCGTCGTAGTTGCCCTCGACGGCAACCAGGGACTCGGTGAAGATCGCGGAGTTGACCTGCTTCGGGTGCTCGAGGTTGCTCGGGATGAACACGACCGTCTTGATCCCGGCCCGGGCGCCGGCGGCAGCGACCGCGTTGGCCAGGTTGCCGGTGGACGGGCACGCGAAGACCTTGGAGCCGAACTCGACGGCCGCGCTCAGGGCGCACGCCACCACGCGGTCCTTGAACGAGTTCGTCGGGTTGGTCGAATCGTCCTTGACCCAGAGGTCGGTGATCCCGAGCTCACGGCCGAGGTTCTCGGCCTTCAGCAACCTGGTGTAGCCGGGCTCGGTGTTCGGCGAGCCTTCGATGTCGTCGGGAACCGGCAGCAGCGCCTTGTAACGCCAGATGTTGGCCGGGCCGGCCTCGATCTGCTCGCGGGTGACCGCCGGGAAGTCGTAGGAGATCTCCAGCGGACCGAAGCATTCCATGCATGCGTAGTACGGGCCGAGCTCCTGGGTGGTGCCGCACTCGCGACAGACGAGTCCGGTGGCATTCCCGAAGGCGCCGTCGCGGAGGACGGTGCCCGTGTTGGTGACGTTGCTCAAAGGAGGCCTCCTTCTCATCTTCCCCGGGTCGACTCTCGACCAAGGACGGATTTGGCACCACACCCACGAATCCAAAGCCGGACAAATGTCCAGCGATCGGAGGCTCGTGCGGCGGTTGCCGGGACTTCAACGGGCCGTTCCCTCAGTCCCTCTCGATGAGCTGTGCTCTAGCGTAGAGAGCCGTCTCAACATGTGCACACTGATTCCGGCATCCGAGATGAGCCGTCTCGGACCGCGAGCAGAACAGCGAGCGTCTCAGGCCCTCACCGCGTCGATGCGCGCCGTCAGATCGGCGAGCAGGTCCATCACACCGTCCGGACCGTCGACAACCGCGTCCGCCAGGTCCCGGAGGACCGACTCCTCGTCCGAACCGGAGCAGACCAGGAGGGTCGGCATCCCCTGCTCGCGGAGCTCCAGGACCGCGGCGAACGCCGGTACGTCGCCCAGATCGTCACCGACGAAGACGACGCCGCCGAGGTTCTGCTCCACCACCAGGGAGTGCAGCGCAATGCCCTTGTCCATGCCGCTGGCCCGGATCTCGATCACCAGGCGCCCGGGTTCCACGTCGAGGTGCCTGGCTTCGGCCGCCCGGGTGAGCACCGGCAGGAGCGCTGCGAACGCGGTCCGCGGGTCCGCGCAACGTCGGGTGTGGATCGCCACAGCGAGACCCTTCTCCTCGACCCAGGCATCGACCACCCCGGCCTGGCGGAAGAGCCGGGGCAGGTCACCGATGAGGCTGGCCAACCCCGCCGGCGGCGCCGGCGAGACCACCCGGCGTCCCGTCGAGGTCCAGCGCTCGTTCCCGTACTGGCCCAGGACGACCAGGTCGCGGTCGGCAGCACCGATCCGGTCGCCCACCTCGTCCAGTCCGCCGAGGGCGAGGACCTGTCGTGCCGGACGGCCCGTGATCACCGCGACGGCGCCCACCCGGGCGGACAGCGCGACCAGGAGATCGCCAGCCCGCTCGTGGATCAGCGCGACATCAGGGTTCTCGACGATCGGCGAGAGCGTGCCGTCGAAGTCCAGGGCGACCAGGAGGCGTGCACCGACACGTGCGACCGCGTCGTAATGCTGGGCGCCGTCGGCGGAGCTGAACTCCATGGGTCCACTCAATCAGAGTGGAGCGCGAGGAATCTCACTGGTAGTCGGTGGTGAGGATGACCGTCAGCCGATCGGGGCGCATCGGCGAGATGAACGGCTTGATCCGCTTGATCCCCAGGTCCTTGGCGAGCAGCGCCGCGGCTGCCTTCAGCTCCGGCCCGTAGTACACCGTGCTGGTGTCGACCGAGCCGACCCAGTTGTCGGTGTTGATGACGGTCCAGCCGGCCGTCTGGGCCCGGTCCGCGGTCTTGCCGGCAAGACCCTTGATGTTGGTGTTGTTGAAGACCACCAGGTTGTACGACGCCCGCTCGATCACCGGTGGCGGCTTCGGCGTGGCCGACGGGGTGACCACCGGCTCGGGCTGTGTCGTGATCGGGTCCTGCGGGCCATCCGTCGCCGTGGGCGTCGGCGTGGGCTTCGGCGCCGTCGAGGAGACCGCGGATGGGGTCACCTGGTCGGGCGACTGGTCGTTCTGCGTCGCCACGAACACCAGTCCGGCCAGGGCGACCACGGAGATGCTGAAGACCATCAACCTCGTCGGGAGGACGAAGCCGTACTCGTTGCGGCGGGACCGGCGACGCGAGGACATGACCCTTACAGCTCGAAACCGAGTCGGCGGGCCGATCGCTGGCGCTGACGGGCCGCGCGCAGACGGCGCAGCCGGCGTACCAGCAGCGGGTCGTGCGCGAGGGCCTCGGGACGGTCGATGAGCGCGTTCAGGACCTGGTAGTACCGCGTGGAGCTCATGTCGAACTTCTCGCGGACCGCGCTCTCCTTGGCGCCGGCGAACTTCCACCACTGACGCTCGAAGTCGAGGATGCCCCGATCGCGCGCGGACAGGCTGCCCGATTCACTGGGCGGCCCGGGGCTGAGCGCTTCACTCGCGACCATCGTGGAAACTCCTCGGGGTGCTGCTGGTGGACTTCGACCATCCTAGGCGACAAACCACACGGATGTCATTCGATCGCCTCCGGGCGCGTCCCGCCCAGGCAATCGGGAACCTTGGTCGCCTAGGGTGGGGGCGTGATCGGATCCAGTCGGCGGCGCGAGAGCGCGGTTGAGCGCGCCGATCTGGTCATCGTGGCCAACCGTCTCCCGGTCGATCGGGTCGTCGACGCGGACGGTGCCACCACCTGGCGACGCTCCCCCGGCGGGCTGGTCAGCGCGCTCGCCCCAGTGATGAACACCCAGGACGGCGCCTGGATCGGCTGGCCCGGCGACGTCGCCGAGGCGATGGATCCGTTCGAGCACGAAGGGATGACCCTGGTCCCGGTCAGCATGTCGGCCGAGGAGTACGAGGAGTACTACGAGGGCTTCTCCAACGCGACCCTCTGGCCGCTGTACCACGACGTCGTCGCCAAGCCCGCGTTCCACCGGGAGTGGTGGGACGCCTACGTGACCGTGAATCGACGTTTCGCCGAGGCGGCCGCCGAGGTTGCCGCCGAGGGGGCAATGGTCTGGATCCAGGACTACCAGCTGCAGCTGGTGCCGGCATTCCTCCGCGAGCTCCGTCCCGACCTGCGGATCGGGTTCTTCCTGCACATCCCGTTCCCACCCGCCGAGCTCTTCTCCCAGGTGCCGTGGCGCCGCGAGCTGCTCGAGGGTCTGCTCGGCGCCGACCTGGTCGGCTTCCAGCTCAACGGGGCCGCCCAGAACTTCATCCGCCTGGTCCGGCAGCGAGTGGGTTACAAGACCCACCGTGGCTCGGTCTACCTCCCCGACGGACGGATGGTGACCGCCAAGGCCTTCCCGATCTCGATCGACACCGCCCAGTTCGAGGAGCTCGCCAGGTCCGAGCCGGTGCAGGCACGCGCGGCCCAGATCCGCGAGGATCTCGGCAACCCGCGGCGGATCTTCCTCGGCATCGACAGGCTCGACTACACCAAGGGCATCTACGCCCGGCTGCGCGCGTTCAGCGAGCTCATCAACGACGGCCACTTCACGCCCCGGGACGCGACGTTCGTGCAGGTGGCCAGCCCGTCCCGCGAGCGGGTCGACCAGTACCGGATCCTGCGCGACGACATCGATCGCCTGGTCGGACACATCAATGGCGACCTGGGACGGATCGGGCGGCCGGCGATCTCCTACCTCAACGCCTCGTTCCCGCAGGCCGAGATGGCAGCCCTGTACGTCGCCTCGGACATCATGGTCGTGACCCCGTTCCGCGACGGGATGAACCTGGTCGCCAAGGAGTACGTCGCCTGCCGCTACGAGGAGGACGGGGCCCTGGTGCTCTCCGAGTTCGCCGGCGCCGCCGATGAGCTGCGCCAGGCGTACCTGGTCAATCCCTACGACATCAACGGCATGAAGGCCCGGATGCTCGACGCCTACCAGGCCGAGCCGAAGGACCTGACCCGGCGGATGCGCGCGATGCGACGTACGGTCGCCGAGAACGACGTCGACAACTGGGCGACGAACTTCCTCCACGACCTCGCCGCAGCCCGGCCCGGTCACGCCAAGAACGTCAAGCCGGCCAAACGTTCCTGAGGGTTTCGCCAGGCTCAGCCAACGCCGGTGCCCACGAGTCCGGGTGGAGTCCAGACCGACTTCGCCCCGCTGGTTGAGCCTGTCGAAACCCTCTACTGTGCGGCCATGAGCAGGAAAGTGCTGAAGGTCAACGACTCCGCCTGGTTGTACGCCGAATCGCACCGGACCCCGATGCAGGTCGCGATGCTGGCCACCTTCGCCGTCCCGGAGGACCGGCCCGACTTCGTCCGCGACCTCGTCGCGCGCTGGCGCGAGGTCCGGGACTTCCAGCCGCCCTTCAACTACCTGCTCAAGACCGCCCCAGTGCCGAACTGGAAGGAGCTCGAGGCCGACGAGATCGACCTCGACTACCACTTCCGGCACTCGGCGCTCCCGAAGCCGGGCTCCCAGCGCGAGCTCGGCGTCCTGGTGTCGCGGCTGCACTCGGCGAAGATGGACCGCCGCTACCCGTTGTGGGAGTGCCACATCATCGAGGGCATCGCCGGTCACGACCAGCCTGGCGACCAGTGGTCGATGTACATGAAGGTGCACCACTCGCAGATCGACGGCGTCGGCGGCGTCCGGCTGCTCAAGCGGATCATGAGCATCGACCCGGACGCCCGTGAGATGTTGCCGCCCTGGGCCGTCGGCACCCGTGGGCCTGACCAGTCTGGCATTCCGCGTACGGACCGACCTGCTGTCCCCGAGCAGCGCGCTTCGTTCTCGTTGCGGTCCGCCGCTGCATCCGGGTCAGCGGTAGCTCGCTCGCTGTCCCAGACGTACGGCGAGAGCGTGCTCGGCACCCAAGAGGCGGGCCGGGCCGTCCCGTTCCGGACACCGAAGACGCTCTTCAACGGGCGTATCCACACGCCCCGCAGGTTCGCCACCCAGCACTACTCGATCGATCGGATGCGGGCGATCGCGAAGGCGACCGGCGGGAGCCTCAACGACGTCTTCCTGACCCTCTGCGGCGGTGCGCTCAGGCGCTACCTGGCCGAGGTCTCTGCTCTGCCCGAGCAGAGCCTGATCGCCAACATCCCGGTCTCGGTACGCGAGGGCGAGGGGGCCGGGGTCGGCAACGCGATCACTTTTCTTTACTCCAGCCTGGGCACCGATGTCGACGACCCGGTCGCCCGGATCCGGGCGATCCAGGACTCCACCCGGCTCGGCAAGGAGCGCCTCCCCGACGTCGACGGCGTCGCGATGGATGCCTACACCGCGGTGTTGATGGGTCCGTTCCTCAGCCAGGCCATCCTCGGCTTCGGCGGCCGTGGCCGACCGGCGTCCAACGTAGTGATCTCGAACGTGCCCGGCCCCTACGAGCCCCGCTACATCGACGGGTCGCGGCTGCTGGAGATCTACCCGGTCTCGCTGCTCTTCAACGGCCAGGCCCTGAACATCACCGCGGTCTCCTACGACGGCGAGTTCAACATCGGGTTCACCGGCTGCCGCGACTCGATCCCTTCGCTGCAGAAGATCGCCGTGTACGCCGGAGAGGAGCTCGAGGAGCTGGCGTCAGCACTCGGCCTGTGAACACCCGTTGGCCGCCGAGGCGCCGGCACCGTCAGGACGGGGTCTTCTCGTTGAAGGTCGCCTGCGGGTGCATCAACCGGGCGATCTCCTCCGCGAGGGTCGGCCCGAGCTCACCCCAGCCGTCCTTGTAGCCGTAAACCGAGGCCAACGACCTGGCCTCGTAATCACCGCAGAAGATGTCGATGTCATCAGCGGTGATCAGACCCGGATGGGCGACCCCCACGGCCGCCGCGACCTTTATCAGCTCTTTGCGCAACGTCGCGATGTAGTGCGCGCACCGGACCGACTTCAGCGTCGGATCGAGACCGTGCACCAACCAGGGGTTCTGGGTGGCGACGCCGGTCGGACAGCGGTCGGTGTGGCATTTCTGGGACTGGATGCAGCCGATCGCCATCATTGCCTCGCGCGCGACGTTGACCATGTCCGCACCGAGGGCGAACGCGACGATAGCGTTGTCCGGAAGTCCCAGCTTCGCGGAGCCGATGAAGGTGACCTCGTCGGTCAGGCCCAGCTCGGCGAACGACCCGTAGACCCGCGAGAACCCCATCCGGTAAGGCACCGCGATCGAGTCGGCGAAGATCAGGGGCGAGGCTCCGGTGCCGCCCTCGCCGCCGTCGATGGTCACAAAATCGACCCCGCGATCGCCGTGCGACATCAGCCGGGTCAGGTCGTGCCAGAACTGCATCTCACCGACCGCCGACTTGATCCCGACCGGCAGGCCGGTCTCGGCGGCGACGAACTCGACGAAGTCCAGCATGCTGTCGACGTCGCCGAAGGCGCTATGTCGAGACGGACTGACGCAGTCCTTGCCCTCCGGGATGCCGCGGATCTCGGCGATCTCCTTGGTCACCTTGGCGGCCGGCAGCAGGCCGCCCAGCCCGGGTTTGGCGCCCTGGCTCAACTTGATCTCGATCGCCTTCACCGGCGCCGATTCGATGACCGCCTTGAGCCGCTCGATGCTGAAGTTGCCGGTCTCGTCGCGGCACCCGAAGTACGCCGTACCGATCTGCAGCACCATGTCCGCGCCGTTGCGGTGGTACGCCGACAGCCCGCCCTCGCCGGTGTTGTGCAGGCAGCCGGCCGCAGCTGCGCCCTTGTTCAGGGCGGTGATCGCCGCGCTCGACATGGACCCGAAACTCATCGCGGAGATGTTGACGACCGAGGCGGGCCGGAACGCCTTGGCGCGCCCCCGCGGACCGCCGAGTACCTTGGCGCAGGGGAGGTACCCGGTCTTGTCGTGGTCGTCGGGCAGCTGGCTCGCAAAGGTGCGGTGCTTGATGTAGGCGTGCCCCTGGAGGTGCTCGACGTCGATGTCGGTGCCAAACCCGAAGTAGTTGTTCTCCTCCTTCGACGAGGCGTAGATCCAGGTGCGCTGGTCCCGGTTGAATGGCCGCTCCTCCTCGTTGGAGGTGACGATGTACTGGCGAAGCTCCGGTCCGATCGTCTCCAGCCAGTACCGCGCATGGGCTATCACCGGGAAGTTTCGCATCAGCGCGTGCTTCTTCTGGGTGAGGTCGCGCACCGCTACGGCGCCGAGGCCGAGCGCCGCTCCGCCGACGAACAGACTCAGCTTCCGGTCGGCCACTCCACTCCCTCGCGACTTCGACTTCATGGCCTTGTCCTACCGTCCCGGTTGTAGTGGTGTCCATCACCCGTCCCAGCGGGCGCACCCGGTCCAGGTAGCGGACGTTCGTCCTGGTCACGCCATTGTTGGTACTTTCCGACCATGGATCTGATCCCGAAGCCGGACCAGGTCGCCGCCGCCGCCAGCAACGTCGCCCACAAGGTGCTGTACGGCGGACTGGCCGACCTGCGTCCCATGCCCCGAACGCTGATCGACGACGGGCCGCTGCGCGAGGTCTACCACTACCGGCCCCAGAAGCAGGTCCGCACCACCGGGGACCCGGTCCTCCTGGTTACGCCGCTCGCTGCACCGGCCCTCTGCTTCGACCTCCGCCGGGACTGCTCGTTGGTGGAGCACTTCGTGAAGGCCGGGCGACCGACGTACCTGGTCGAGTACGGCGAGATCTCCTTCAAGGACCGCAACCTCGGCATGGAGCACTGGGTAGACGAGGTCATCCCCGAGGCGATCAAGGAGGTCAGCCAGCACGCCGGTGGCCGACCCGTCCATGTGATCGGCTGGTCCCTCGGCGGCATCTTCGCAACCCTGGCAGCCGCGGCCGACGCCCAGCTGCCGATCGCCTCGCTGACCGTCGTCGGCTCCCCGTTCGACGTCCGCGAGGTGCCGTTGATCGCGCCGCTGCGCCCGATCCTCCGGCTGACCGACGGCGGCATCGTCACCCGGATCTACCGGGTGATGGGCGGCGCACCCAAGCCGCTCGTACGCCGTGCCTTCCAGCTCAGCAGCGGCACCAAGCTCCTCACCAAGCCGATCGCCACCCTGCAGCATCTCGACGACGCCGAGTGGCTCGCGCAGATCGAGGCGGTCGACCGCTTCACCGCGAACATGATCGCCTACCCCGGCCGGACCTTCGGGCAGCTCTACCACCGGATGCTCAAGCACAACCAGCTGAACACCGGCAAGGTGAACCTGAGCGGTCAACAGATTGACCTGGCCGACATCAAGGCCCCGGTCCTCGTCTTCGCCGGCAACACTGACGGGATCGCACCGATCCCGTCAGTCAAGGCACTGATCCCGTTGCTCCCGAACGCCCACGAGGTCCGGTTCGAGATCGTCCCCGGCGGTCACCTCGGCATGCTCACCGGTCGCGCTGCCCGGCACACCACCTGGGTCGTGATGGACGAGTGGATCACCCAGCACTCCACTCCGGACGACCGCGAAACCAGTCCGAAGAAGTCTGCGAACCGGAAGACTGCGGCGAAGAAAGCCGCAGCGAAGAAGACTGCGGCGAAGAAAGCCGGCACCTCGGGGAAGGCACCTGTGAAGAAGACAGCAAAGAAGGCCGCACCCCGCCCGGCGGCGGAGGTGGCTCCGGACCGGTCCGCGATCGGATCCAACCGCGATCGACGCTTCTCCTCAGGCGCCTCGCGCGACCTGGCCCAGAAACGATGAGGCCACCGCACGCGCGGGCCATCAGCCTGCTGGTGGCAGCCGCGTCGACCGTCCTCGTCAGCGGCTGCGGTGCCGGTGGTTTCGGCACCGTTGGGTCCACCCGGCCCGACACCTCGATCGACGAGTACGTCGCTCTCGGCGACGGCTTCACCTCGGCGCCGTACGTCGGCAGCACGACCTCGGAGGACGGCTGCTTGCGTTCTTCGGACAACTACCCTTCCCAGGTCGCCCAGGCGCTGAAGGTCACGACCTTGGCGGATGCCTCCTGCGTCGGGGCGACGACCGATGCGCTGTCGGCGAAGTTCAAGCCGCCGGGGTCGAAGACATCGGTCGATGCCCAGATGAGCGCGATCGACCGGGAAACCGACCTGATCACGATCTCGATCGGCATCGAGGACCGCGGCCTGCTCGAGGACATGTTCCGCATCTGCTTGGCGCTGCCCTGCGGAACCAAGGTCGCGCCGATCCCCCTTGCCGAGAACATCGACAAGTCCGGTGACCGCCTCACCGCGGTGGTCCGCAAGATTCAGACCAGGGCACCGAACGCCTACATCGTGCTGGTCGGCTATCCCCAGATCCTGCCGCCGGAGGAGCCGTGCGACAAGCTGCCGTCGACGTCTGCGGAGCAGCTTGCGCTGGCGAATATCCTGCTCGCCCGACTCAACCGCCGGATCCAGTCCGCCGCCCTGGAGACCGGCTCGAACTACGTCAACGTGCAGAGTCTGTCGCAGGACCACCATCCGTGCGCCGATGAGCCCTGGGTACAAGGATCGCAGTCCAAGCGGGGCACGTCGGTGGCGTCCCACCCGGTAGCGCTCGAGCAGAAGGCCGTCGCTGACGCCGTCGTCGCCCGGATCGAGAACCGCTGAGGGACCGTCGGGGACGTCACCACCCCGGGCATACGATGGTCAGAGCCATGCAGATCGCGAACACAATCACCAGACCGGACCTCCGTACTCCGAGATCGAGCGTCGTGGCGCTCGTCGTACTCCTGCTGACAGCACTCGGAGCGTGCGGGGCGTCGAACTCGACGAAGACCGCCCAGGACATCGAGTCCTACGTCTCGCTCGGCGATTCCTACACCTCGGGGGTCGGGCAGGTCCCGGAGGCCGACCGGGCCTGCTACCGGTCAGCGGTCAACTATCCGAGCCTGGTCGCCAAGGACTTGGGCTTCGACAACTTCGTGGACGCCTCCTGCGGTGGTGCTACCTCGGACAACCTGCGCACCGTGCAGAAAACGCCGAAGGGTACGAACAATCCCCAGCTCGACTCGATCCCGCCTGACGCCGACCTGGTCACGCTCGGGCTGGGCATGAACAACGGCGGCTTCTCCCGGCTCGTGCTGTACAGCTGCCTGAAGGCCAACGGTGGGGTCTCGCCCGGTTGCGGCCCCTTCCTCCAGCAGCCCCAGGCCCAGCTGGACAGAGCGGTCGCCGTCATGGGCAACACGATCAGGACCGATATCAGGGACATCCGCAGGAAGGCCGCGAAGGCCCGTATTGTGCTGGTCGGCTACCCCCGGATCCTTCCGGACGACGCGACCTGCCCTGCAGTGCTCGCGGTTCCGGACGCCGCCGCTGTCAAGATCCGGTACACGATGAAGAAGGTCAATGAGGTCCTGATGGAAGCAGCGCGCAGTGCCAGCGCCGACTACATCGACACCTGGTCGGCGTCGCGCGGGCACGAGGTGTGCTCCGCCCAGCCCTGGGTCAACGGGAACGGCTACAAGATAGGTCGGGCGGTCCCGCTGCACCCGTACGAGGCCTACCACACGGCGGTCGCGGAGAAGCTCGCAGCGCTGCTCGACGAGAAGTAGGCCCCGATGGGCGCGCTCGCCGACCTCAGTGCTCGCGGGGTCGTCGCTCCGGACTGGGCGGACGCGCTTTCGCCGGTCGAACCGGATCTGACCAGGATGGGCAGGTTCCTCCGCGAGGAGACCCGGGCGGGTCGGGGTTACCTGCCTGCCGGAGACCTCGTCCTGCGGGCTTTTGCGCGACCGCTCGCTGAGGTCAAGGTGTTGATCGTGGGCCAGGACCCTTACCCGACCCCAGGGCACCCGGTGGGGCTGAGCTTTTCGGTCGCTCCCGACGTACGGCCGTTGCCGGGGAGTCTGCGCAACATCTTCGCCGAGCTGGTCAACGACGTCGGCGTACCGCAGCCGAGCACCGGCGACCTGTCGGCGTGGGCGGATGCGGGCGTGATGCTGCTGAACAGGACGCTGACCGTGACGTCCGGGGTCTCGAACGCGCACCGCGGCAAGGGCTGGGAACCGATCACCGAACGGGCGATCTGGGCGCTGGCGAACCGCGGCGGTCCGCTGGCCGCGATCCTCTGGGGTCGCGCCGCACAGTCGCTGACTCAGTCCCTGGCCCCCGTCCCGTGGGTCCAGTCGGTCCACCCGAGCCCGCTCTCGGCACATCGCGGTTTCTTCGGCTCGCGGCCGTTCAGCAGGGTCAATGCGTTGCTCGCAGATCAGGGCGGGCAGCCCGTCGACTGGACGTTGCCGTAACTGGCGCACGCACCTTGCCCGATACTTGAATCTTGAACTACAATCGAGACATGACTGCCCCATCCGCCCGGATGCCGGCCCTGTACATCGGCCACGGCGCACCCCCGCTGCTCGACGACCCGGTGTGGGCGGGACAGCTGAGCGCACTGGCAGCCGACCTCCCCCGACCCGAGGCGATCCTGATCGTCAGTGCTCACTGGGAGTCTGCTCCGCTGTCGCTGAGCGCCAGCGGCCCCGGGACAGAGCTGGTCTACGACTTCGGCGGCTTCGATCCGAAGTACTCCCGCATGCGATACGACACCCCCGATGCCAACCAGCTGGCCAGCAGGATCGCAGCGATGATGCCCGACTCCGAGCCGGTCCACCAGCACGCCCGCCGCGGCCTCGACCACGGCGCCTGGGTGCCGCTGACGATCATGTACCCGGAGGCGGACATCCCGGTACTGCAGATGTCGTTGCCGACCCAAGACCCGTACCAGCTACTCACCCTGGGAAGCCGGCTGCGCGAGCTGCGCGACGAGGGCGTGCTGGTGATCGGCTCCGGGTTTCTCACTCACGGCCTGCCGTTCCTCAAGGAGTTCCGGATCGAGGCCGAGGCCCCGGGTTGGTCCCAGGACTTCGACCACTGGGCTGCCGACGCCCTCGCCCGCGGGGACGTATCGGAGCTTGCCGCGTTCATGACCAAGGCCCCCGGGATGCCGTACGCGCACCCGACCGTCGAGCACTACACGCCACTCTTCGTGACCCTCGGAGCGGCTCTCGACCCGGAAGCCCCGGGCGACCAGGTCATCGACGGTTACTGGATGGGCCTGTCGAAACGGTCCCTACTAGTCCGCTGACCCGGCGTGAAATCAGACTAAGGAGCATCGACCCGTCGCGAAGTTCAGGTTGATCTCCGATTTCACGACGGGTCAGCGTGGGCTTCAGTTGCCGAGGATGATCTGAGCGGCCCTCTCGCCGATCATGATTGCCGGCGCGTTCGTGTTGCCACCGGTGATCGACGGCATGATCGAGGCATCTGCGACGCGTAGACCCTCGACGCCGCGGACCTTGAGGTCCGGGCTGACGACCGAGAGCTCGTCCACACCCATCCGACAGGTGCCGACGCCGTGGTAGACCGAGGTCGCCCGGTTGAGGATCGCGGTACGGAGCTCGCTACCCGCCAGACCCGCACCCGGGTGGATCTCCTCCTTGACGTGACCGCCGAACGCCTTGTTCGCCATGATCTCGCGCACCATCTCCGACCCCTCGCCGAGGAGTTCGAGGTCGGCGGCGTCACCGAGGTAGTTGAAGTCGATCAGCGGCGTCGACAACGGGTCGGTCGAGGAGAGCCGGAGGGTTCCGCGGCTGTGCGGGTAGATCAGCGTGGCCAGGACCGTCATCGACGTACGCGGGTCGACGTCGTGCATGATCGCCTCGTCCTGGTTGGGCGAGACGTAGGACCACGGCAACATGTGCAGCTGGAGGTCCGGTACGTCGTTGACGGCCTGCGAGGTCTTCACGAAACCGACCGACTCGAAGACGGAGTTGGCCAGGAAGGTGCTGCCCGGGCGGAGGAGCTCCTTGGCGATGCCGCGGGCGAAGTACCCGGGCGTGCCCTTCATCTTGGTCGAGGTGGTGTGGAAGGTCATCGCGTGGAACATGTGGTCGTGCAGGTTGTCGCCGACCGGGAGGTCCGAGACCACCTGGATGCCGTGGTCCCGCAGGTGCTGCGCGTGACCGACGCCGGAGAGCATCAGGATCTGGGCGGAACCGACGAAGCCGGCCGAGAGGATGACCTCCTTGCCGGCGCGGATGGTGCGTTTGCTGCCGTTCTTGTCGGTCACCTCGACGCCGGTGGCGCGGCCGTTCTCGATGTTGACCTTGTTGACCATCACCCGGCTCTGCAGCTCCAGAGTGGCCGGCGCCAGGTTGTGCACGTAGCCGCGGGAGGCGCTGTAGCGCAGGCCGTCGGCCGCGTTCTGCTGCATTCGGGAGATGCCCTCCTGGGACTCCCCGTTGTAGTCCTCGTTGACCGGGACCCCGAGTGCGTCAGCGGTGGCGGCGATGAACTGGTGGGTTCCCTCCTGAGGGAACTTGTTGCGGGTGATCCGGATCGGGCCACCAGCACCGCGGAAAGCGTTCTCGCCGTCCTCGAAGTCCTCCATCCGCTTGTACGCGGCGTTGACCGAGTCGGCGTCCCAACCCTCGTTGCCCTCAGCGGCCCAGGAGTCGAAGTTCGCGCGGTTGCCGCGGACGTAGACCATGCCGTTGATCGAGCTCGAGCCGCCGACGACCTTGCCGCGCGGGACCGGCATCTTGCGGTCGAGGATGTGCTTCTGCGGGGTGGAGTAGAAGCCCCAGTCCACGGTCTTCTTGATCTGCGGAACCGAGTGCATCGGGCCGATCATGCCGGGCTTGTTGGTGAGGAACTTGTCGTCGCTCTTGCCGGCCTCGAGCAGGATCACGCTGTGCCCGGCCTCTGCCAGACGTCCGGCAACCGCACTTCCGGAGCTCCCCGAGCCGACGACGACGTAGTCAGCTTCGGTGGACCGCTTCTTAGCCATGGTTCCCTCATTCATCCGCACGGTGAGCCGGATCACCCCGGCTGGATAAATGTAACAAGTTCTAGTTTCGGCGTACAGGTCGGTCCAGCGTCGATGGCAGGATCGGAGCGTGCAGATCCTCTCCATCCAGTCCGCGGTGGCGTTCGGGCATGTCGGCAACAGTGCGGCGGTCTTCCCGCTCCAACGGCTGGGCCACGAGGTCCTGCCGGTCAACACCGTGCTCTTCTCCAACCACACCGGGTACGGCGCTTGGCGCGGATCGGTGCTCAGCGGCGCTGACGTGCACGAGGTGATCCTCGGGATCGAGGAGCGCGGCGCCCTGGCAGACGTGGATCTCGTTCTCTCCGGCTACCAGGGCAGCCCCGAGATCGCCGAGGTGATCCTGGACGCGGTCGCGCGGGTGAAAGCGGCCAACCCGCGGGCGACGTACGCGTGCGACCCGGTGATGGGGAACGCCAGGAGCGGGTGCTTCGTGGATCCCGCCATCCCGCCGCTGATCCGCGAGCGCGTGGTGCCGGCCGCCGACCTGATCACGCCGAACCAGTTCGAGCTCGGCGAGCTGACCAGCCGGGACGACCTCGGTGCGGGGGTGAGTCTGGCGACAGTGCTCGAGGCCGCGGACGCAGCCCGGGACCTCGGCCCGTCCTCGGTACTGGTGACCAGCGTCGAGCATGAACGCCAGGACGCCGGAGTGATCAGCATGCTCGTTGTGACCGATGCCGGTGCATGGCATGTCGAGACACCGCGCCTCCCGATGAGGGCGAACGGCTCGGGCGACGTCACAGCAGCGCTCTTCTCCGCTCATCTCGTCAGGAGCAGCGATCCAGCCGATGCCCTCGCTCGCACTGTGTCGAGCGTCCACGACCTGCTTTCCCAGACCCTTCGATCTGGCGCCCGGGAGCTGTGCCTGGTGGAGTCGCAGGAGGCGTTCGCCCATCCCCGGCTGCAGTTCGAGGTCACCCAGGTCCGGTAGCGTCTCAGGCCGACTCCTCGGAGCGGCGGGTACGGCGTCGTACGAACCGTCTGTCAGCTGTAGTGAACCGGGCCTCCCGTGCCCGCAGGGTCGCGCCGTCGACGACGAGCTCGGCAGCGACCTCGTCCGGGTTGCGGGTCCAGGACAGCGCCGCGGCGTAGTCCTCGAGCGGGATCAGGCGCCGAGCGGCAAGGTCGTTGGCCGCCGCCTCCTCGCGGTTCTCGAAATGACCGCGGACCGGATGGGTGTGCCCGAGATCGAGGTGCGCGATCGCGTGCGCCAGCGAGCACCGTACGACGGCAGGGCCGAGGGTGTGGTCGAGCAGGATCACCCGGCGGGCCGGGCAGAGCACCTCCGCGATGAGTCCGCCGAGATCGGCGTCGGCCACCAGCCAGTCTGGATACCTGCGGGCAACGTCGGCACCCGGGTCGTAGCTCAGCGCGGGCGGCCCGCCCGATCGATCTGCCACTCGAGGAATTCCTCCACGTTGTCCCGGACCCGCGACCACTGCTGGTCGGTCAGGCCCTCAGGACGCCGGAACCGCAGTGTGTCGTCGTACTGGTCCTGATCGTGACGGCGACCACCGACAGCGACGACGAGCTCGGGCTCCGGACCGCCGGAGGCGATCGATCGGAGGGTGCCGGGGGTCCAACCCAGAGCACGCTCGATCTTTCCCTGGGTGCCGGTCTTGGGCCAGCGCTTGCCGTTGAGGAAGTCACCGATGGTGCCGGGATCGGCCCCGGTGGCGGCTACCAGCTGGGTGTTGTTCCATTCCAGATGCGCCATCCAGGCAGCCACGGCGTGTGCCGCGCGCTGCTGGTTCGTGGTCTGGGCCATGGTCCTTCGAGCTCCAAGCACTGCTGGGGAGTACTGAGGTCCGAGGGAACATCACGCGTCACGTCGTTGTACATCAGGGAACTCAACCGGGAACTCGCGCCGTTTCATCACTTATTGCCCCGTCAACGATCGAAAGATCCACCTAGTTATCCCCATTACTAGGTTGATATGCCTTGACAAATGCCCAGTCCGCCAGGTCCGAACCAGGGCGAAACATCTGAAAATGAACGGAGATCAGGGCGAAACTCGCCGGGGCGCATACCTCGCGCGACGGTCGCCGAAGAACGCGATGCCGATGAGCCACGCTCCGACGATCGTGAGCAGCACCCACGGGCCGCGTAGGAGCAGGAAGATCCCGGCCTCGCGGAGAGCCCACTCAGTACTGAGTGCCTTGCATCCGCGCTCGTGGTCGATCTTGTACGCCGCACAGCCGCTGAACTGCGCGACGTACTTCTCATCGATCGGGGCCGCACCCTTCACGGCTGCCACCCGGGCAACCGGAGGCTTCAGCGCCGCCAGCCCTTTGCCCGTTCCGTCCTGCTGGCCGTCGAGCCAGAACTGGAAGGCCGCGTTCATCGCGTCGTGGCCGTAAGCGTTCGGGTGCAGGCTGTTGTGGTGCCACTTCGTCGGGTTCAACCGGTTCTCGACGAAGCCACCGACACCGCGGATGCCGATGAAGTTGATCCCGGGTCCGGACTTCGCGTCGCCGCAGAGCTGAAGCCCCTCCTGCTTCAGCGCCTCGACCATGGGCTCGGCGTAGTAGAAGCCGTAGTCCTCGGTGACGCTCTTGATCGTCGCGTTCAGCCTGGTGAGGAAGGTCCGGATGAACCGCACGTCGCCCTCCGACAGATCGGCGGACGCGCACGGCGCTGACACGTCGAGCGGGTCGGGGTACGGGGCCACCACGACGGGGGTGGTCTCGAAGGTGCTCCGCACCTGCGTGTAGACCTGGCGGAGCCGGTTCTCCACGCGCTGGAGGTTGCCGGCGCTCCACAGGTTGGAGGGCTGGTCGTCGTCGCAGTCCCCCGGCGCGAGGCAGGTCAGGCCGATGCTCGCGAAGCCGGCGTCGTTACCTCCGATGCTCAGCACGACGAGCGCCGGCGGGGCCTCCAGGGAGTCCGGGAACCTCGTCCGGTACTCGTCCAGCTGGGTGCGCCCGGGCAGGTACTGGGGCTCCGGTGCCGGGTCGAGCTGCTCCCCGGTCTCGTAGCGGATGTTGAAGGAGTCCGCACCAGAGCAGGCCAGGAAGACCAAGCCGGTGACTGCTCCCTCCTTCTGCAGCTGCGCGCCCGCTCGTACGGCCCAGGCGGTCTTCGCCTGCCGACACTCGTTGCCTCCCCCGACGTCGGTCCCGTCGAGGTACCGGTCGGCGCCCTCACCGGACATGTAGGAGTCACCCAGCGCCACCATCACGCCCTCGGAGCCGGAGACCTCGGGCAGAGGATCGTCAGGAGCGACGGTCACTCCGAGCAGAGCGACGACGGCGAGGACGACCGCGACGTCGATCAGGGTCGCCGATGTGATCGCGATGATCAGCAGGCCGAGCGCCGCCATCAGGAAGAGCGGGAGCAGGGAGTCCCCGAGACCCCAGCCGACCAAGGTCCCGACCATCGCGAGGAATGCGCCGACCGCGAGGACCAGCCAGCGGCGATCCCGGTTCAGCTTCTCGCACCAGCGGATCGCCGTCTCGGAGAGGAGGCTCAGGGCAAAGGGAAATGCCAGGACTCCGAGCACGATCAGGAGCGGCGCGGCTGGCACCGAGCCGAGAAGTCCTAGCCCCGCGGTGATGAGCACGAGCATGATGCCGATCGCCAGGACCGGGATGGGGACCCGTTGCGGGGTACCCAACCAGAGCAGCAGGCGCTCGACCTTGGGGAGCTGCGGCGACGCCGTCACGCCCTGGCTTTGCGGTTCGTCGAGGGCTTGCCCGATCCCGGCCCGGGTACGGACGATGATGAAGCCGAAACCCCAGTAGAGCGCGATCACACCAATCAGCAACAGGACCCCAGGACCGCGGACAAGCGCGACGTGCTCGAATCCGCTCAGGGGGGTGGCGGAGTCGCTTTCGCGGGGGCCGACCAGGGTCCCGTAGGCGAGGGCGGCGACCCCGATCAGGCAGACCCAGATGACCGTCCTCCACTTCGGGACCGTGGGCGTCCGACCGAGAGACTCCGTGTACTGGGCCCACGCCCAGCCGAGAGCGATCGACGCATAGCCGGCCAGCGCGAGCATCACCACCCAACGGGGGAGCCCGAAGCCGCCGACAGCGAAGAGAACGGTGAGCGTGCCGAGCAGGGCGACGTTCAGGCCCACGATCCGTGGCTCGGGAGCGGTGTTCCCACCGTCCGGGTTCAGCTGCTCGAACGCGGGCGAACACCACCGGGCCACGGGTGCGAAGAAACGGCGGACGGGTGCGAACCGAGCCCGGACTGTGCCTAGCGTCATGCCCAGCTCCTTCGAGGAGTGTGCGGCCCCATCACCGCAATTGCCGACGCTAGCGAGGCGGCGACGTGTCGGCAACGGACCAGGTCGCTGATCTAGACGGGCCCCGCCGCCGGTCGACCGCGCTACTGCACCCGGGCAAGCGGGAAGCCGGTGCGGTCGCACTCCGTCGTCCGCCGCGGCACGGCGCGTGAGGTGTCCGTGCGTACGAACACAGTGAGCCCGCAGATCTCGGCAATCTCACGGTAGTCGCGGGCAACGAGGCGGTCGATCCGGTCCAGGGGCAGCTCCCAGCTCCGCAGCCCGGGCCGGAAGACCAACCAGATCGGCGCGTCCGACCCGGTGAGCAGCGCGTAGAAGTCGTCGAGCTCGGGGTCGAGCGTCCGGACGGGAAGGCTCCACAAGTACTCGTACGGCGACCGCAGCCCGGAGGTCAGCACGATGTCGGGATGGCCGAAGGCACTGACGATCGTGTCGCCTGGTTCGGACGCCGCCTTGATCGCCGTACCGGCGGCCTCGCCGGTGCCGCCCCCGGGCAGGGTGAGGCTGACACCCCAGGCGATCACCGCGGCCACTGCCACGTAGATGATCACCGTTCGGGACCGGCGGCGCCCCTCGACGGTCACCACCCCGGCGGCGACGGCCACCGGCACGATCAGCTCGATCAGGTAGTGGTGCCAGTAGCTGCCGCCGAGCAGGACCGAGGCGAGCGCGAAGAGCAGTGCCGCAAGCAGTGCCCAAGTCAGTGCGTTCCGGCGCCGGCGTTGGAGTACGTCCCGGCCGAGCAGCACCAGGATGACCCCGATCCCCGAGACCACAGCAGCCACCAGCAGGCCCGAGAGGTTCTCCGCGGCGCCGTCCCGGTCGGTGCTGGCGATGACGTCGGCGGCGCGCACCCGGAACGGGTACATCGCGTCGAACACCCCGCGCAGCGAGGTCCCGTGCCACGTCGTCCACGCAGACGCGAGCCATACCGCCACCAGCGCACCGGCGGTCGAGGCGAGCACCAGGACGATCAGACGGCGGCGGGAGATCTCGGTCAGCAACCAGGCTGCGCCGTAGGCGACGAAGGCGAAGACGGCGACGTCGGCGAGGTTCTGCTTGACCAGGACCGCGCTCACCGCGAACACGCCGCCCAGGGCAGCGAACGCGGTTGCGGTCAGATGGCTGTGCGCGTGGAGAGCGGCGACCGCCATCAGGAAACCGGCGACGATGAAGGGAGCCGCGATGATCTCGCCGTTCACGGCGTAGCCGCCGAGGAGCGGGGAGAGACACAGCGCTGCCGCAACGATCGCGGCCCAGCGCGCCGCCTGCGGACCGGCCATCAACGCGGCGACCCGGGCCGAACCGATCACGACGAGCAGTACGGCGAGACACCCGACCAGCCGGAGTGCGGTGAGCCCGCCCAGTTCGGAGGCGAACCGGAAGATCGTGATCAGCAGCGGCGGCCGGTCGACCCAGAACTCGCCGTACAGGGACGGCCCGGGGCCGTCCCACTGCGCCCCGACCAGCAGGAACCCGGCCTCGTCCGGCCCTGGTGCATGACCCAGGAACGGCAACCTGGCGAGTACGGCGAGACCGGCCGCGGCCCCCACGGTCCACCAGGGCAGCAGCACGACCCGCCGTTCCGGCTTCGCGGACGTGCCGGGGACTGCTGCGCTCATGCGCCCATCCTGCCGTGCCGCCGTCCGTTCCGGACCTAGACGCTCGCGCCGTTCGCGACCGCGAGCAGGTCGTCGATCCTGACCAGCTTCACCCGCGGCCGATCCCCGTCGCCGAGGCTGCGTTCGTGTTCGTCGATGGCGCGCCAACCTAGGCCGTCCAGAACGGTCTCCTTCCGGGAGGCGATGAGTTCGACGAACTGCTCCCGGCTCCCGACCGGGGAGGCGAGCAGACCGGCGTTGAAGTCGGCGACCAGGGCGTCGACGGTCACCAGCGCATCGGTCCGGTTCGAGCCGATGCCTCCAGTTGCCCCGCGCTTGCACCAGCCGGTCGCGTAGAGACCCGGCACCGGCGCCCCGTCCGCGGCGAGGATGCGCGCCCCGTCGTTCGGTACGACGCCCCGGCGCTCGTCGAACGGCACCCCGGGGACCGCCTGGCCGGCGTACCCGATCGAGCTGATCACCAGGGAGCTCCCGATGGTCTCGTGGTCCTCGGTGGCTTGCGCGCGGAGGGAGCCGTCGTGTTCGACCATCTCGTTGCGCACGAGCTCGATCGCGTCGACCCGGGTCTCGCCCAGCACCGCCACCGGCGCGCGCAGGTACCGGAAGACGATCCGGCGCGCGGCGCCACCCGACGCCGCGGCGGCGTACTCGCCGGCGAGCTCGACCTTCAGCTCGGCTGCCGGGTCGAGATCCTTCGAGTTGAGCGCCTCGCGGCTGAGCTCGTCAAGCTCGGCCTCCGCGGGATCGATCACGACCTCGACACCGGCAAGGTGACCGAGGGCGAGGAACTCGCTGCCGGTGTAGCTCGCCTGGAGCGGACCTCGGCGACCGACGAGGACCACCTCGCGGATGCGGCTCTCGGCGAGGGCCTCCAGGGCGTGCGGCGCGATGTCGGTCTTCGCCAGCGCTTCGGGTGACATCGTCAGCACCCGGGCGATGTCGAGGGCGACGTTGCCGTTGCCGACGATGACCGCACGCTCGCCGGAGAGGTCGAAGGTGTGGTCGGCGTAGTCGGGATGGCCGTTGTACCAGGCCACGAACTCGGTCGCGGTGTGGTTCCCGACCAGCTCGTGGCCCGGCACATCGAGGGTGCGGCCGGCCGGGGCACCGACCCCGAGCACGACGGCATGGTGGTGCGCGAGCAGCTCCTCGACCGCGACGTCGCGACCGACCTCGACGTTGAGGTGGTAGTCGAACGCGGGAGAGGCGAACGGGCGGGCGAAGAGGTCAGTCAGCTTCTTGGTCCGCTGGTGGTCCGGCGCGACGCCGGAGCGCAGCAGGCCCCACGGGGTCGGCAGCCGGTCGAGCATCTCTACCTTGACGTTCTTGCGCTCGAGCAGACCTTCCGCGACGTACGCCGCAGCCGGGCCCGACCCGACGATGGCAACCCGCAGCGGTCCGCGTTCGGCATCCGGCTTGGCCGGACGGGCCGGGGCGGCCTGCGTGGGTTCCAGCGGGTTCCGCTCGAAATAGCGCGCGTTGAGGTCGGTGAACCGAACGAACGCGTCGGGCAGGCCGTCCTCGGGGAAGACCGCGTCCACCGGGCAGGCGTCCTGGCAGGCGCCGCAGTCGATGCAGGTCTCCGGATCGATGTAGAGCATCTCGACCAGACCGAACATCCGCTCCTCGGGCGTCGGCCGGATGCAGTCGACAGGGCACTCCACGATGCAGCTCGCGTCGTTGCAACAACCCTGGGCGATCACGTAGGTCATCGGCGAACCTCGATGTTGGACAGGTGACTAGACACCTGTCCATTCTGTACGACGTTGGTCCTTGCCGCAACCCCTGCCGTCCGAGCAGCGGGGCGCCTCGGAGCCGGTGACAGGAGTCGAACCCGCGACATCCTCATTACAAGTGAGGCGCTCTACCAACTGAGCTACACCGGCGCGCCGGTCGGACCGGCGGCGTCATCGTACCGACGCACCAGACGGTTCCCGGTGTCGGGACGGGCACCGGGATCAGGGAAGATGGAGGTGTGGACCCGCTGCTGGAGCTTCCCCATCACGACGGCTCCCCCCTGTACGTCGAGCGCGAGAACGGCCCGCTCGGCACCGCCGTCCCGGTCCGCGTGCGGACCGGTGGAACACGACCGGTCGATGCGGTCTGGCTGCGCACCGTGGAGGACGGCGAACCGTACTTCACCCCGTGCCAGGTCGAGCGCACCGACGACGGCGTCGCCTGGTGGAGCGCCGCGGTCACGATCCGCAACCCGGTCCAGCGCTACCGGTTCATGGTCGTGACCGGCGAGACCTTCTGCTGGCTCAACCAGGCCGGTGTCTTCGACCACGATGTCACCGACACCCACGACTTCACCCTCTCGGCGCACGAGGCGCCCCCGGCCTGGGGCCGGGACGCGGTGGTCTACCAGGTCTTCCCGGACCGGTTCGCGCGCTCCGCTGCTGCCGCCGCGCGGCCGACGCCCTCCTGGGCGGTTCCGGCTACGTGGACCGACCCACCGATCCACACCGGGCCAGACACCCCGGTGCAGTTCTACGGCGGCGACCTCGACGGTGTCACCGAGCACCTCGAGCACCTCACCGACCTCGGCGTCGACACCCTGTACCTGACCCCGGTCTTCCCCGGGGAGAGCAACCACCGTTACAACGCGAGCACGTTCGATGCGGTGGACCCGCTGCTCGGCGGGGACGCGGCGTACCGACGGCTGATCGATGCAGCGCACGCCCGCGGGTTGCGGGTGCTGGGCGACCTCACGAGCAACCACACCGGCGACACCCACGAGTGGTTCCTGCGCGCGGCCTCCGACCCGTCCGCCGAGGAGCGGTCCTTCTTCTACTTCGCCGCCGACGGCACCCACGAGGGCTGGAAGGGGCACTCCACGCTGCCGAAGCTCGACCACACCGCGCCGGGTCTCGGCGAGCGCTTCGGCGGGGTCGTCGCGCGGTGGCTGGAGTTCGGGCTCGACGGCTGGCGGATCGACGTGGCCAACATGACCGGGCGGCACGGCGCGGTGGACCTCGCGCACGAGGTGGCCCGCGCGGTACGGCGTACCGCAGTCGCTGTCCGCGAGGACGCGCTGGTGCTGGCCGAGCACGGGCACGACGCTACTGGCGACCTCGACGGCGACGGCTGGCACGGGACGATGAACTACTACGGCTTCTCGTTCCCGGTCTGGGAGTGGCTCCGCGATCCCGACCACCCCACGCCGAGCTTCGGACTGCCGGTGGACCTGCCCCGACGCGACGGGCACGCGATGGTCACCGCGATGCGCGCCTTCACCGCGAGCTTCGGCTGGCGGGCGGTGGCGACGAGCTGGAACATCCTCGGCTCGCACGACTCCCCACGGATCCGGACGATCACCGGCAGCCAGGCTCTGCACCACCTCGCCGCCGTCCTGCAGTTCACCCTGCCCGGCGTCCCGATGATCTTCGCCGGCGACGAGCTCGGCCTCGAGGGCGTCAACGGTGAGGACTCCCGGCGGACGATGCCCTGGCACGACCCCGCCGCGTTCACGACGACCACCCGCGACGTCTACGCCGCCCTGGCCGCCGTACGACGGGAGCAGCCGGCTCTGCGCCGCGGCAGCCTGCGCTGGGCCTGGGTCGACACCGACTCCGTCGCGTACCTGCGCGAGCACCCCGACGGGTCCGTGCTGGTCTGCGTCTCCCGCGACGGCTCGCGGCCGCTGGACGTGACCCGGGTACCGCTCGGCAGCCTGCGCCTCGGCGAGCAGCTGTTCTCCGTCGGCGGGGACACCGAGCCGCGCGCAGCCGTGTGGACGGTCCGCTGACCGGTCAGTGGGACTGCCAGGCGTCGTCGTCGGCAGTCCTGCTGGTCACTGCTCGGGGCAGCTTCCCGTCGGCGAGCTGTTGGACCGAGACCGCCTCGAAGACATCGCGGAGCGCGTGCCGGCCGGCGATCCAGACGTGCTGCAGCACGGCGGCGCCGTCGTTGTAGGTGACCGCCTCCGGGCGCAGGCCGTAGACCGAGACCAGCGGCCCGTCCACGGCGCGGATCACGTCGGCGACGGTGACCTCGGATGCGTCCCGGCTCAGCCGCCAGCCCCCGGCCTGCCCGCGCTGCGCCATCACGACGCCGGCTCGGCGGAGGTCGGCGAGGATCGCCTGGAGGAAACCGTGCGGGATGTCCTGCAACCGCCCGAGTTCCTCGGCGCTCACCGGGACCCCGTCGGTCCGCCGGGCGATCTCGATCAGGGCGCGCAGGGCGTAGTCGGACTTGGCTGTGACGCGCATGTACCAAGTCTCTCAGATCACTCGGGATTATCGATCTCGGAAAGGTAGTCCAGGATGACGAAGTCGTCGACCAGGAAGATCCCGCGGGTCGAGACCAGAACCGGCTGCAGCCCGACCGGTCGACCCTCCTCGAAGGTGAGGCAGTCGCCTGCGCCTCCCGGCGCAGGCGACTGCCCACGGCAACGGCGAAGGCGGCACCTCCGGTGGTCCCGTTCGTGTAGCTGTAGCCGACCGCCCCGTTCTCGCCGACGACCCGGTCAGGGCCCACCTGGATGTGGGGGTGCACGGAGAGCACCAGGTCGACGCAACCCCGGTCCAACGCAGCGCGACCCGGGTGCCGGTCGTGGACCAGGAGGGTCACGATCCGCTCCCCGTCGGCCCGGGCTTAGTGGTCGACGGTCGGGGTGACCACCGCGTCGTGGCTCGCGATCACCAGTGGGGCGTGGCTGGTGAGGAACGGGCCGACCCAGATCGGCACTGCAAGCAGCTACCAGACCGCGCCGATCCGAGCCGTCGGAGCATCAGCCCGGGGACTGCTCACGCTTCTGGGCCACCGTGTACAGCGCGATCGAGGCGGCGACCCCGGCGTTGAGCGACTCCAGGGAGGAGCTCATCGGGACCGACACGAGCTGGTCGCAGGTCTCCGCGACGAGGCGACCGAGACCGTCCCCCTCCGAACCGACGACGATCACCAGCGGACCGTCGGCCAGATCGAGGTCGGGCAGCGCGACATCGCCGTCCGCAGCGAGGCCGATGACCATGCAGCCGGCCTTCTGGTACTCCTTCAGCTGCCGGGTCAGGTTCACCGCCTGGGCTACCGGGATCCGGGCTGCGGCACCGGCGGACGTCTTCCACGCGGACGGCGTCATGCCGGCTGCACGACGCTCGGGGATCAGGACGCCGTGCGCACCGAAGCCCGACGCGGAACGGACGACGGCGCCGAGGTTCCGCGGATCGGTCACCGAGTCCAGGGCGACGATCAGCGGCTTCTCCCCGCGCTCGGCAGCGAGCTCCAGCAGGTCGTCCGGGTGCGCGTACTCGTACGCCGGCACCCGGGCAGCAAGGCCCTGGTGCACCGCACCGCCGGTCATCCGGTCGAGCTCGACCCGCGGCACCTCCATCAGGGAGACACCAAGCTCAGAGGTCAGGCCGAAGGTCTCCCGGAGGCGGGCATCGCGCTCAGCACCCTCGGCGACGTACACCGCAATCACCGGCATCCTGGCGCGCAGC
>JBKJHO010000034.1:0-43500 GCA_046598915.1 Marmoricola sp.
GTGGGCCGAGGGGCATCGTGCTGGCTTCGCTTCGGGCGATAGCGGTTATGTGGCGGGCACCAATCAGCGACTGGTCAGATCCACCAACCCCTACCGCGACCAGGAGACGCCATGAGCACCGACGAGGTCCTGTCCCAGCTCGATGCCGCAGTGAGCGACTGGGAGACCAGCCCAGACGCGATGCGTTGCAACCGGGTTGCTCCGATCGAGCGGACCTGGCAACCGCCGTACGTCGGCCCACCACCCGCCCACCTTCAGCACGCCGCCCCGACCGTGCCCACCCTCCTCGCCGAGCTCGCCCACGCGATCGCCACCCGCCTGCCCTGGAGGCACCGATGACCCAACCCCCCTTCATGACCCTCTCCGACTACGTCGACGAACTGACCCGCCCCCACACCCACCGCGAGCACTACACCGCGAAGGTCGGGCACACGACGTACGGCCTCGACCACGTCACGAAGGTCCCCGCCCTGGTCCACCAGCTGCGGTACGCCACCCCAACAGGGAAGGGCGAAGAGCTCGGCGGCGGCGGGTACGAGTCCCGGCCGGCCGCGTCGCTCGAATCCCTCGACACCTTGACGGACATCGACCTCGAAGCCGCCAGGTGGGTCCGCGACCTCGGCGAGGACGACCCCGGCGACCGACGGGACCCGAAGACAGGCCGCTACATCCAGGGATCCGGGACCATCGCGTGCCTCCAGCTCCTCAACGGCCTGGCCGCGAACCTCGAACGGTGCAAGAAGCCGGGCCGCGGCTGCTGCACCTGGCACGACCTGGAGCGCGACGTGCGACGGTGGTGGGCTAGGGCCCGGATCGTGACGGGGTGGGACTCCGCGGCCTGGCGGCCGGACAACTCCTGCCCGGTCTGCGGTGTGCGCGGTGGTCTACGGGTCAAGCTCGTCGAGCAGGTCGCGACCTGTACGGAGTGCCGGGAGACGTGGGAGCACTCGAACATCGGGCTGTTGGCTGAGCACATCCGCAACGAGTCCGCCGGCGTACGGCTCGCGCCGACCGCGGTGTTCTGCTGGTGCGCGTGGCCGCGGCCGCCGGCTGATGCGTGGCCGTCGTTGTGCCCGTCGTGTGCGTCACCGTGGTGCCACCGCGCGGGGTGGGCGCAGGCGTTGGTTGGTCCCGACGACACGCCGGAGCACGCGTGGGTGTCTTGACTTGCCCGGGTTGTCGGGTTCACAATCGGCCTTGACGCGTTCGGCGACCCCGGACGCGTTTCGCGTACCCCGACTAGTCGAGCGGGGGTAACGCCGTGGCCGCCTCATCGCTCTGGGTCGACATGATCGCCACCGACCTCGCGCCCGAGCTGCGCAGCCAACCCTGGGACTCCCCCGGCGAGATGGCCAAAGCCCTGGACCCCTTCACCGTCCAGACCCCAGCCCTCGACCTCATCGACCAGCACCTCGCCGACGTCGCCGTCGGCACCATCGAACGACTCATGGTCGCGATGCCCCCACAAGAGGGGAAGTCGCTGCGGATCTCGGTCTGGTTCGTCGTCTGGATGCTGCACCGCAACCCGAACCTCCGCATCGCGATCGTGTCCTCAGGGTTCGACCTGGCAAAGAACTTCGGCGAGGCGATCCGCGACATCCTCCGCGCGAACCCCCAGCTCGGCCTGACGCTCTCATCCTCGACACAGGCCAAGCACGAGTTCCGGCTCCTGGGCTACCGCGGCGGCGTCGTCTGCGTCGGCATCGAAGGCTCGTTGACCGGCAAGCCTGCCGACGTCCTGATCATCGACGACCCGTACAAGGACGAGAAGCAGGCCGAGTCGAAGGCCTGGCGCAAGACGGTCCAAAAGTTCTGGCAGTCCGTTGCCCTCCTCCGTCTCGCACCCCGTGCACCGGTCGTGATCGTGCAGACCCGGTGGCGCCAAGACGACCTATCTGGGTGGCTCCGGAAAGAGTTCGCTGAGCAGTGGACCTCGCTGAACATCCCGGCCGAGGCGTTCGACACCACGAAACTCCCCGAGACCGACCCCGACCACGGGGCCCCTGACCCGCTGGGTCGGCAGCTCGGCGAGTTCATGGTCTCCGCCCGAGACCGGACCGAACGGGACTGGACCCAGAAGCGACTCGAGGTCGGGTCCCGGGTCTGGACCGCGATGTACCAGGGCCGGCCGTCGCCGGCCGAGGGCGGGATCCTCAAGCGGGACTGGTGGCAGCGGTACGAGCAGGCCCAGTGGATGGAACGCGAGGACGGGTCCCGAGTCGTCTACGGGTTCGACTCGATGCTGATGTCGTGGGACATGGCCTTCAAGGGCACCGAGGACTCCGACTTCGTGGTCGGGCAAGTCTGGGGTCAGCGCGGGGCTGATGCGTACCTCCTCGACCAGGTCCGCGGCCAGTGGGACTTCCCAACGACCTGCGACAAGGTCACCGAGTTCGCGGCTAGGTGGCCGCAAGCGGTGTTGAAGCTCGTCGAGGATAAGGCCAACGGCACCGCGGTCATGGCGTCGCTTCGCCGGGTCCTTCCCGGCCTGGTCCCCGAGGAGCCGCAAGGGTCGAAGGAAGCCCGCGCGAACGCGATCAGCCCGCTCGTCGAGGCTGGGAACGTATGGCTCCCGCGGGCCACGATCCCCGGGTGTGCGTGGGTCGGCGACCTCATCGAGGAGTGCGCCGGATTCCCGAACGCGACTAACGACGACCAGGTCGACGCACTGACCCAGGCGCTGAACCGCCTGGTCCTGCAGCCCCTCCTCGTTGAGCACCGCGACGTGAATCCCGAGGACCTCGAACCAGACCTCGCCGACTTCGGCTCCTACGTCCCTTGATCCGCGGAAGGCTGGTATCCGATGCCTGAGTGGGAGATGACCGAGACCGGTACCGCCCCGGTCGGCAGCCGCGAGCAGCTCTCCGAGCAGCTCCGTGCCGAGCAAGAGATCAACCTGATCTTGACCGAGTCGATGGTCGACCTGGAGATGGCGCTGGAGGACACCGGCTGGCGGAAGCTCTCCAACGGTGTCCGTGACGAGTTCTCCCACGACGGTCGGCGCCGGATCCGTGAGATGTGCCGGACGATGGTGATCTCGAACCCGCTGATGAAGCGGGCTGTCACCGTCCGCATCGGGTACATCTGGGGCCAGGGCGTGACCGTGTCCGCCCGGGCTGGTGAGGATGCGGAGCAGGACGTCGACGAGGTCGTGCAGATGTTCTGGGACGACAACGAGAAGTCCCTCACCGGGTCACAGGCGCAGGAAGAGCTCGAGCGGGCGCTCGGTACGGACGGGGAGATCTACCTCGCCTTGTTCACGAACCCGCTGGTGGGGCGGGTGCAGGTTCGGTCGACGCCGACCGACGAGATCACCGACATCATCTGCAACCCCGAGGATCGCGACGAGCCGTGGTTCTACGTGCGGGAGTACGTCACCCAGGTCCTGGAGCAGGGCTTCGCCACCGGTAACACCCGGACTAGGTCGCAGACTGTGAAGGTCGTGCACCCCGCGCTCGGGTTCGTGCCAGCGCAGCGGATCAAGTACCTCAACGGGGCCGAGGTCCGCTGGGACGCCCCGATCCTCCACGTCCCCGTCAACCGGCTCGACGGGTGGAAGTACGGGATCCCCGACGTCTACGCCTCGATCGCCTGGGCGCGGATGTACAAAGAGTTCCTGGTCGACTGGGCGCTGCTCGCCAAGTCCCTGGCGAAGTTCGCGTGGCGTGCGACGGGGTCGAACAAGACCCGGGCACAGCGCGCGGCGGACAAGATCGCCGCGAACGCGACCAAGACCAACGGGACCCTCCCTGTGCCTCCGGTAGGGCAAGCCGCAGTCATGGACTCCGGCACCAGCCTCGAGGCGATCCCGAAGACCGGCGCGCAGGTCGACGCCGACTCCGGGAAGCCCCTCGCTGCGATGGCCGCCGCCGGGGTGGGCCTGCCCGTCACGATCCTGCTGGCCGACCCGGGCCAGACCGGTGCCCGTGCGGTCGCCGAGACCCTGGACCTCCCGACCATCCTCGAGATGACGATGCGCCGGATGCTGTGGACCTCGGTCCTGGACCGGGTCCTGCAGCACGCGATCGACGCAGCCGTCCTCGCCCCCCGCGGGACGTTGCGCGGCACCGCCACGATCGACGTCTGGGACCGGAAGGTCGTCACCCTCGCCGGGGACACCGAGCGGACCGTGGAGATCGACTGGCCCCCGCTGATCGACGTCGACCCCGTCGAGCTGATCAAGGCGATCGTCGCCGCGGACGGCACCGGGAAACTCCCGCCGCTGACCACGGTCCGGCTGCTACTGAAGGCACTGGGTGTGAAGAACCCCGAAGAGGTCATCGAGACCATCACCGACGCCGACGGCAACTTCATCGACCCGGCCATCACCGCCGGCCAGGCCGCCATCGACGCAGCACGCGACGGCCGCGACCCCGCCGGCGCGATCGCCTAACCCGGCACCATGCCGATCACGCCCGGCACGCTCCGCCTCGAGCAGGAGCTCCGCGACGAGCTGGCCAAGATCACCGACCGCGAGGTCCGCACCATGGTCACCGCGTGGGCACGGGCCTGGGACGAGATCGCCCCCGACCTCGGCGACTCCCTCGAGCAGCTCCTCGCCGACGGGAACACGATCACCCGCAACCAGTTGCTCCGCTCGGTCCGGCTCCGCAAGGCCCTCGACGCGATCGCGGTCTCCCTCGACGACCTGATCACCGACTCGAAGGTCTCGGTGACCGGGCAGCTCCGCTCAGTCATCGACGCCGCCGGCAGCAAGCAGGCCCGGTTGATCGCGACCCAACTCCCCGCCGCGCAGGACCTCGTCGACCTGGACGCCTGGTCGCGGGTCGACTCCCGCCAGATCTCCGCGATCGTGAAGCGGTCGACCCAGCAGATCACCTCCCTGACCAAGCCCCTTTCCCTACAGTCGTACGCCGCCGTGCAGGGCGAACTGGTCCGCGGAGTCCTCGTCGGTTCAAACCCACGTGAGACGGCCCGCCGGATCCTGGTCCGCTCCGAGCACGCCTTCAACGGCGGCCTGTCCCGGGCCATCACGATCGCCCGAACCGAGACCCTCGACGCCCACCGGGCAGGCGCGCAGCTCGGCCAGGAGCAGCACACTGACGTCCTGACCGGCTGGACGTGGCTCGCGACCATGGGCCCGCGGACTTGCCCGGCGTGCTGGGGCATGAACGGGACCTTCCACGAGCTCACCGAGTCTGGCCCGGACGGGCACCAGAACTGCCGGTGCGCACGGCTCCCTGCCACGAAGCCCTGGAAGGACCTCGGGATCCGGGCCAAGGAGCCGAAGTCTCTGCTCCCTGACCCGGACGAGGCGTTCGCGAGGATGACCCCGGCCCAGCAGCAGGGTGTACTCGGGCCCCGCGGGTACGCCGCGTGGAAGGCTGGGAAGTTTCCACGCAGCGCGTGGGCGACCCGTCGTACGAACACCGGGTGGCGGGACTCGTTCGTTCCGGCGAAGCCCCCGAAGGTCACGGCGGCCCCCAAGAAGGCCCCGGTGGGGCGACCGAAGAAGACCACGCCCGCCGCAACCTCAGGCCCGGGCCGGTTTGACCAGATCCCAAAGATCAACCCTGAGCTGCTCGCGAACATGAAGCGCCGCGACATCGACGTCGGCGAGTGGAACCAAAGGGCAACGAACCCGTTGAACGGGACCGACCCGGCCTACGGGGTGAACTGCCAGCGGGTCGTGCAGGCCTACGAGATGCGCGCCCGCGGCTACGACGTGACCGCGAAGCCCAACCCGTACGACGGGTCGGACCGTGCCTCGGTGTTCCTGAAGTGGGCTGACGGCGTCGAGCAGCGGATGACCGACTCGGGTCGCTACCTGGTGTCACTGGAGACGAAGCGGCTGGTCGACAACGCGGGCCTGGAGATCGCCGACCAGATGATCACCGACGCCGAGAAGTACGTCACTCAGGTCGTGGATTCCTGGCCCGAAGGGGCCCGGGGCTGGGTCATGTTCTACCGGTCCGGCAAGGCAGGCCACATCTTCAACATCGACCGCACGGCGGCCGGTGCCGTCGTACGCGAAGCCCAGGTCCAGGGGGCCGGGAACCTGCCGCTGAGCTACTACATGAACCAGGTCCGCCTCACCCGGCGCCGCAACGGCACCGTGCAGCTCGAAGGCCACGGCGTTCTCGTTGCCCGGGTCGACGATCTAGACTTCAACGACGGGGTGCTGGAGGCGATCACGTGGACTTCCTGACGGCAGCAGAAGCGGCTGACAAGCTGCTGGATGCGTATAGCCCGGGCATTGTGGTCGACCGGGACCCCTTCATGGTCCTGCAGGATGACGCGGTGTTCGTGTTCGCCCGGGTCCCGGCCCCGTTTGACGACCAGATGCTGGTCGTGGAGAAGTCCACTGGTGAGGCGTCGCTGGTGCTCGCGCCGCCGTGGGAACCGCACCCGTACCCGGACCTGGTCCCGTTGGAGGACGAGTCCTAGATCGGGCGTAGCGGCGGCCGGTTCGGGTCGTCGGCAGCTGAGCGTTCGTACCAAACGGCCTCGCACCGCGTACAGGTGTGAACCATCTGTGCTCCGCGTGCGGTGAACTCGACCTCGGTCAAATCCCACGCATGCTCGACGCAGTCGGCGTCGTCGTCCTGACCCATCCCGGTCCCTTCCGCTGCCCCTGTCGGGCATCCGTCCACGCTACCTGCCCACAGGAGGCTCCGCCATGTCCCAGAACATCACCGAGAGCGTCACGCTCACCGAGGCCACGAAGTCGAAGACTTCCGGGCTGCTCGAGGTCGACTTCATCACCCCCGGCTGGGGGTCGTCCGGGTACTACTCCCGCGAGGTCGTCGAGGCCGCGGCGCCGCTCTTCGCAGCTGGCACGCAGATGTACTTCGACCACCCCACCGCCACCGAGGAGCAGGACCGTCCGGTCCGCTCGGTCCGCGACATCGCCGCGGTCATCGAGTCCGCCGGCGTCGTGGACAAGGCGACCGGTGCGGTCCGAGGGATGGTCCGCCCGCTAAAGGCGTACGCCGACCTCCTGACCGACGAGGCGTTCGCGAAGAACGTGGGCCTCTCGATCCGCGGGTCGGCGACCGACATCAAGATCGGGGAGGCCGAGGGACGGCAGGGCCCGATCATCGAGGGCCTAGCGAACCTGTCCTCCGTCGACTTCGTCACCAAGGCCGGCCGCGGCGGGAAGGTCCTCCGGGTCCTGGAGTCCGCCCGCCTCGAGGAGCAGATCCTCAACGTCGAGGAGGCCACCGCCTCGGACCGGATGAGTCACCTCCGTGCGGCGATCCGCACTGCTCACGGTGCGGCCGGGAACTCGGTCTACGTCCGGGACCAGGACGCCGAGAAGGCGACGGTCTGGTTCGACGTTCATGACCACCGGTCCGGCGAGAGCACCCCGAAGAGCTTCGAGCAGACCTACAAGGTCGGCGCGAACGACGTCGACGTCGAGCTCACCGGCACCCCGACCGAGGTTCGTGCGGTCACCAACTACGTCCCTGTCTCCCAGCCGGCCACGGAAGCCAAGGGCCGCGACCTGCCTGCTGACGAGGCCAAGGAGCGCATTCACGCGACTGAACACATCAACCGGCTGCTCAAGAAGCAGCTGGCCCAGAACGTCCCGGTCACCCGACCGGACAGCAAAACCCCCACCACCGAGGCTGACCAGGAGGTCACCATGGGCAACATCTCGATCGAGGAGTCCGAGCACACTCGGCTCCTCACCGAGGCCGGTCGGGTGGACGCTCTCCTCACGGAGAACACCACCCTGAAGGCCCAGAACGGCGAGCTGAAGGAGTCGGCCGCGAAGCGCGACCGCCGCGACGCCGCCGCGAAGATCGTCACCGACGTGGCCGAGGCTGAGGGTGGGTCTTTCGACGCGCTCCAGACTGCCGGGCTCCTCGCTGACCTTCCGGTCAAGGAGAACGGCGACTTCGACGTCGAGAAGTTCACCTCGACCGTCAAGGAGTCCGTCGCGACCGTGAAGGCTCGCGGCGGCGCCGGCAGCGTCACCGGGTTCGGTGGCACCGCCACCGACCACGGCGAGGACACCGTGTCCGAGGCCGACATCGACAAGTCCGTGGCCGGCGCGTTCGGCCGCACCCTCAAGGAGGCGTGACCCATGCGGAACGAAGTGTTCTACCCCAACGACCCGAGCGACAAGCTGTCGCTCCCGGTCACCGCGGACACCCCGTCCGGGTCCCCCGTTGTCGTCGGCTCCCTCATCGGGGTCGCTGCGACCACCGAGGGTGAGGGCGGCAACGTCGACGGGAACGCGTCGGTCTGGACCGAGGGCGTCTACGACCTGCTGGTCGGCACCAACACCGCGGTCCCGGTCGGCGGCCCGGTGTACATCACCGGCGCCTACGTGCTGACCCCGTCCTCGGCGGGCAACACCCTTTTCGGGTACGCGCTCGAGCCCAAGGGCGCCGCGCCCGCCACCATCCGCATCAAGCTCGCGAAGGTCTGAGGAGGCCCCGATGAACACGAGCATCATCAACGTCGCCGAGACCTTCGGCCTCACCGAGGACCAGACCATGGCCGGGACCAGCCCGCTCACGCGTCGCCGGTACACCCCGGCACGGTCCCGCGCGATCAAGGAGGCCGCTGGCCTCTGGAAGCGCGTCTTCGACGGCGACATCCGTGCCGCCGTCACCGTCAAGGAGGCGCTCTCCACGAGCGACCTCTTCGTCTCCGCAACCGGTGACGTCCTGGACCGTGAACTGCTCGCGCAGTACACGGCCATCACCGCCGAGTGGTCCAGCTTCGCGACCCGGACGCTGGTGCGGAACTTCAAGCCGAAGAAGATGGTCGACATCCTCGGCGGACGTTCCTCGCTGGAGCGGGTGCCGGAGCTGACCGGCTACCCGGGTGCCGTGGGCGACACCCGGGAGTACTCGATCCAGGTGGCCAAGTTCGGTCGCCAGTTCGGGTTCTCCTGGGAGGCGCTGATCAACGATGACCTCGACGAGCTCATGCAGATCCCGAACACCTTCGGGCAGGCTGCTGCGCTCACCGAGGACGACGCCGCGCTGGCGCTCATCGCGGACATCGCCACCGGTGTTCCGAACGCGTCCTTCTTCAAGGACTACTCGGCGGTCGACGGGTACATCGGTACCGGCCTGAACACCACGGCCGTCACCGAGGCGTTGACCGAGGAGGACGTCCAGGCGGCCGTCACGGCGATCAAGACGCGCAGGGACTTCGAGGGCAACCTCGTTCCGTCCGGACCGCTCATCTTGGTGGTCGGCCCGGCCAACGAGTTCACCGCTCGCCGGATCCTGAACGCCACCGAGATCCGCACCACCGTCGGTGGCGTGGAGACCATCGAGCCCAACCCGCTCAAGGGCGCGGTCGAGCTCGTGGTCCTCTCCCGGCTCCCGGGGCTGGCGTGGTTCGTCCTGCCGAAGCCGACCACGGCTTCCCGTCCGGCTCTCGCCGTCGCGTTCCTGCGCGGCTTCGAGACCCCGGACATCCGGCAGAAGGCTGGTGCCGGGCAGGGCGTGAACCCGGACTCCGGGGACTTCGACGACGACTCCGTGCGCTACCGCGTGCGGCACGTCACGGGCGCGGCGACGGTGGACCCGATCCACACGTACGCGTCCACCGGCACGGACTGATCGAATCGCTGAGGCGGGTCCGGAAAGTGGACCCGCCTCGGCGGTAAGGTCGGCATGTAAGACCCCGGCGACCGCGCTAACGGCCCCGGGGCGTGGACAACCTGATTGAGGCAGGTCGACGTGACACACAGTAGAACCCCGGTCGCCTTGGTTGCGACCGCGACGCTCGCAGAGCGGCTTCTCGCCGGTGCTGAGCGGAAGCCCACGGGCTGCTTTGAGTGGTCTGGAAGCCGCGACATCCACGGCTACGGGTGGATCCATTTCGATGGTCGCACCGTGAAGACCCACCGCGCGTCCTACGCAGCGTTCGTCGCCCCCGTCGAAGCAGGGCAGACGATCTGCCACCGCTGCGACAACCCACCGTGCATGGAGCCGACGCACCTGTTCGTTGGGACCCACCTCGACAACATGCGCGACATGAAGGCCAAGGGCCGCCGTCGCCCGGACGTCGGCTACGTCAAGGGCGAGGCTCACCACTCTTCGAAGCTCACCGAGGGCGACGTGCGCAGGATGCGTGCCCTTCGCGTCGAGGGTGCGACCTACACCGTCCTGGTCGCCGAGTTCGGAGTCTCGAAGCAGACCGTCGGCGACATCTGCAACCACAAGATCTGGAAACACGTGACCTAGCCCAGGAGGCGTCAATGGCGAACACCTACTCACCCGCCAGTGACGCCGGAATGGTGCGTCTGTTGCTCAACGACGTCTCGGCGCCGTGGATCTTCACCGACGCGGAGATCCAGGCGTTCCTCGACCTCGAGGGCGGCAGTGTCAAGCGGGCGGCCGCCCAGGCGATCGACACGAACGCCGACAACGAGGCCTTGGCCTCGAAGGTTCTCCGTACCCAGGATCTGCAGACTGACGGCGCGAAGACCGCCGACAGCCTCCGCAAGCGCGCCCAGGCGTTGCGCGCGCAGGCTGATGCCGCTGACGAGGCCGATGGGGGCGGGTTCTTCGACATCGTCGACGTGACCGACGGCTGCTACCCCGAGCTCACCGGCCGGCAGTGGCCGCTGCCGTGAGGCCCATCCAGGCGACCGGCCGCGCCGGGACCCCGGTGATCCCCGCCGGCTGGTCGACCGCCCCGCGGGTGGTGGTCGCGAAGACCTGGACCTCGAAGTGCGAGATCCGCCACCCCGGCGGTACCAAGGGTGCGTTCGACGAGTCGACCGGCACCTACCCGGTCACCGAGCAGGCCCCCCACTTCCGCGGCAACGCCCGCGTCCAGGTCCTTAACGCACAGGACCGCGAGGACCTCATCGCCGACCAGCCCGTGACCACCGTGGGGTACCGGGTGTCGATCTCGGTTGACGCCACGGCCGTGCAGGTCGAGGACGTCGTCACGGTCACATGCCTTGACGCGAACGGCGACCTGACCCTTCAGGACCGGGAACTGGTCGTGGCGTCCTTTTCCCGCGGGTCCCTTGCCTGGGAGCGCGACTTGATCTGCATCGACGACATGGGCTGAGGAGGTCGCGATGAAGTTTGACGCCTCCGAGGTGACCGAACTCGCTTTCGACATCGGGAAGGCGCCCGGCGAAGTGATCCGGAAGGGCACTGTTCTGATCGCGAAAACTGCGTACGACATCGAACGTGACATGAAGATTCTGGCGGCCGTCGACAGCGGCAACATGCGCGATGGAGTCTCGACCGATGCGCGAGGTCTCTGGGCCGAGATCGGACCAGTCGCTGAGTACTCCGAGTTCGTCGACGGCGGCACTTCAACGCAAGCCCCGCAGCCGTTCGTCGGGCCTGCCGCTGACCGGAACATCCCGGGCTTGATTTCGGGATTCGGACAGATTGTCGGGGACATCCTGTGACGGCCGTCCCGGTCGACCAGCTCGCCGACCCGGTCTGGGCTCTGCTCGACGCGATCACCGGGGTCAACACCTACGACGGAGAGTTCGTCGACGCGGCCGGCGCCCCGGTCGAGCCCCCCACCGACCAGGACGGCCGGGTCCACGCGTACGCCGTCTACTACCCCTCCGCCGGCTGGGCCCACGCCCTCCTCGCCTGCGGCGGCACCGACTCCCTGGACTGGGGGTTCCAGGTCACCTGCGCCGGCGGAGACCGCACCCGGACGCTGTGGTGCATCAACCAAGTCCGCCAAGCCCTGACCGGGAAGACCGTCACCATCAACGGCCAGGCCCTGCAGATCCGCGAACTCGGCGACCCGGGTGCGCTGCGCCGCGACGACAAGGTCTCGCCCTCCCGGATGTACGCCCCCCTCCTCTTCGCCATCAACGCCTGACCGAGCAAGGAGCCCCCATGTCACTGCGAGCACCGAACGTCCTCGTCCGCGACAAGCAGACCGGTCACAAGTACTTCGTCAGCGAGGCCCGCTACAAGAGCTCCCCCGAGCTCTGGGAGCGCCTCGACTCCTCGAAGCCCAAGACGACCGTCGCAGAAGCGGCGGCGAAGAAGCAGCAGCCCGCGTCCAGCCGTCCGGCGGACACGAACCAGGAGGAGAGCTGATGTCCGTTCCCGTCAAGCCCGCACTGAAGCGCGCCTGGGCTCGTGATCGCTGGTACTGGGTGCCCGCCATCGCGGTCCGCACAGCACCGACCGTCGCCGAGATCACCGCTGCCGCAGGGTTCAACCTCTCCTGCTCGCTGTTCGGTGACACCCAGGAGGGCTTCTCGGCCACGACCGAGAAGACCACGCTGCCTCGCCGCAACTGCGAGACCGAGCAGTTCCAGGTCAACGGCGCCACCACGTACGCCGCCCCGGACCTGATGGTCTCCTTCCAGCCCCAGGCCGCTGGCGCGTCCGACGGCAAGAAGGCGTGGGAGGCCCTCGACGACCTGGCCGACGGGTTCCTCGTCCGCGTACAGGACGTCGACCCGATGGTCGACTCCCTGGCCGGCGAGTTCGTCGACGTCGTCCCCGCGTCGCTCGGCGTGAAGGTCCCCATGAAGACAGGCAACGACGCCGCCGGCGTCTATGCGTTCATGGTCCCGGCCTCGATCACCGACACCCCCGAGTGGAACGTCGCGATCGTCGCCTGACCCCTGCACGACCCCGGGTCGCCGCCCCCAAGGCAGCGGCGGCCCGGGGTTGCTTGACCCCCGTGCCTTGGACCGCCTTGAAGTAAAGCCCTTGGAGGAACCGAATGAGCATCATCAAGCCCCGTACGGCTGTCGTCACGATCTACCAGGACGACTACCTCGACCGGATCCGGCACCTCGAGCAGAGGGCCGAGGCTGCCCGCGAGTCAGTCGACGCCCAGTTGCCACGGATCCAATCCGAGGTCCCCGAGTACATGCGGCTCGCCGAGGAACACGACGCCCTGGTGAAAGAGGCCGAGGAGTCCGCGGTCGACGTCAGGGTCCAGGCGCTCCCGCGGAAGGTCTGGAAGGCGCTGGCCGCGGCGCACCCGCCTCGGGTCTTCGCTGAGGATGGGACGGTCACGAAGGCCGACACTGAATCTGACGCGGCAGCTGGTGTCAACATCGACGCCTTCCGCGACGCCCTTGTCTACGGCGGCAAGATCACCGTCGACGGCACGGCCACCTCCTACCAGAGCATCGTCGAGCCGACCCTCGGCTCCAAGGACATCGACGAGTTCTCCGACATCGACTTCGATCGGATCTACTTCGCCGCGTACAAGCTCAACCGCATCCCGGACTCGGACCCAAAAGCCTCCCTCGTCTCGCGTCTGACCCCGAAGAACGACGAGACCTCGAGCTAGCTCAGCAGCTCGGGGTCTCCCTTCGGCGTTTCCGGGGGTGGTCCCCGAAGCAGACCCACCGGGTCACCGAGTGGACAGCTGAGGGCCGCCCAGCGGTCTGGGTCACCGAGACCGAGACGGAGTTCGACGACGCAGAACGAGACTCCTGGTTTGCTCTGGCCGAGTGGCGAGATGCGATCTGCCCGAACTGCGGGAATCTCAAGTTCATCTGCTCCGACCCCGGGGGCCTCGAAGGCAAGGGCTTCCACGTCACGCAGCACGTCTGCTACGTCGCAGCTACCAGGGACGCGACGATCCGCCGAATCAACAAGCAGCAGGAGAAGGCAACCCCGGACCTGCAGGGGTTCCTCCTGACCGACGGCGTCTCCATCGGTGTCGCCCTGACCCCGGAGCCCGGCGAGGACATCCTCGGCATCGAACGCCCCGACCCCTTCGCCCGCCCAACGACCCCCGAGTGACGGAGAGGTGGTGACCCTGTGCCCGATCGCATCGTGAAGGTCGTCCTGCGTGGCGAGGTCGCCGGGTTCACCGCCTCGATGAACGCCGCGAAGGCGTCAGTGGTCTCCACCGGCAAGGCGATGACCGCGGCCGACAAGGACGCGCAGCGATACCGGGAAGGACTCACGACCCTCGGGTCTCAGGCTGGGAAGGTCGCGCTCGTCACCGGCGGCGCCCTGGCACTATCAGCGAAGGCCGCGATGGACTGGGAGTCCGCGTGGACCGGTGTCACCAAGACTGTGAACGGCACGGACGCCGAGCTCGCCCAGCTCGAGGCCGGGCTCCGGAACCTGGCGAAGACCCTGCCCGCGACGCACACCGAGATCGCCGGTGTCGCCGAGGCGGCCGGTCAGCTCGGTGTCGCGACCGAGGACATCTTGTCGTTCACCAAGACGATGATCGACCTCGGAGAGACCACGAACCTCACAGCTGAGGACGCAGCTACCGCGATCGCGCAGATGGCGAACGTGATGGGCACCAGCGGCGACGACATCGACAACCTCGGTGCGGCTCTGGTCGCACTCGGCAACGACGGCGCGTCGACCGAGCGTCAGATCCTGGAGATGGCGCAGCGTATCGCCGGCGTCGGCGCCCAGGTTGGGCTGACTGAGGCCGATGTACTCGCGCTGGCGAACGCCGCGGCGTCGATGGGTATCGAGGTCGAGGCCGGTGGTTCCTCGATCAGCCGGGTCTTCACGACAATCGCGAAGGCGTCGAAGCAGGGCGGAGCCGAGCTCGACATCTTCGCCAAGACCGCCGGCATGAGCTCGGCGGAATTCGCCCGGTCATTCGAGGCGAAGCCGGCGCAGGCATTCGCGGCGTTCATCAAGGGTCTCGACGGGGTCAAGCAGTCCGGTGGCGACGTCTTCACGCTCCTGGACCAGCTGGGGCTCTCCGACGTCCGGGTCTCCCAGGCCCTTCTCGGAATGGCTGCGTCAGGGGATCTCCTGACCGACTCGCTCAATGTGGGCGCTGACGCCTGGCGCGAGAACCGGGCACTCCTGGCGGAGGCCGAGAAGCGGTACGGCACCACCGCATCAGAGGCAAAGGTCGCGATGAACAAGATCCGCGACTCGATGATCGAGCTGGGCGACACCGCGCTCCCGGTGATCTCGGCCGCTTCCAGCGCAGTGGGAGACTTCGCTTCCGTGCTCGGCGGACTGCCTGGCCCGGTCAAGGACGTCACTGGTGGTCTCCTAGGCATCACGGCCGTGACCGGTGGTGCCCTGTGGTTCGGATCGAAGGTCGTCGGCGGCGTCGCAGCCACGCGTGCAGCCCTTGCGGCGCTGAACACCACAGCCATCTCCACCAAGTTCTCACTCGCCGGGACCGCCAAGGGTGCCGGCGCCCTCGCGGCCGCGTTCGCTGCCATCGACTTCGGCAGCGGGATCCTCGACTCATTCTCCCGGCAGCGGTCCGCATCTGACGGGATGTCCAAGTCCTACGACGAGCTCCGGACCAAGCTAGAGGAGACGAACGTCGGGAAGTTCGCCACGGACTTCGCGATCGACCTCGACCGGCTGACCGTCGACATCGCCAAGTTTGGCGAGAAGGGCGAGTACTACAAAACCGTGCTCGAGCGCATTGGGGAGGCGAACGACGGCTTCGGCGGCAAGGCCAAGCAGCTCGGCAACTTCCTGACGCCGTGGATCGGTGACACCGAGAAGGCGAGCCTGGTCGGCATCGACCTCGGGAACGTCGTCGAGCACGTTAGCAAGGAGATCGGGAAGACCGCGAACGAGACCAAGGGCCTGACCCCGATCGTCGACAAGGCAACAGGCGCGATAGTCGGATTCACCGACGCGAACAAGGGTGCCGCGGAAAAGCTTGAGGCCCTGGACAAGGCTGCCCTCGACGTCGCAGGTCAGTTCCTCGGGTTCGACCAGACCCTCGATGAGTCGACGATCAGCCTTGACACCTGGATCACGCACCTCAACATGCAGGCGACCGCTCTCGACGAGTTCGCCAGCAACGCTGTGACCGCTGGCCGGCGCGGCCTAGAAGACGGGCTGATCCGGCAGCTCGAGGAGGCCGGCCCTGCAGGTGCGATGCGACTCAAGGAGCTCGCCGACGGCTCGGAAGCCCAGATCAAGCGCGCGAACCGGGCGTTCGGGCGCGGTCAGACGGCTGCGAAGCACCTGCGTGAGGCGTTCGACGGGTGGAAGCCGCTGATCCTGACGGTGCAGGACGAGCCCGCGAAGGCGAAGATCGAGAACCTGACCGACAAACTCCGGGATCTCGGCGTCGGCTGGGACATCCCGATCAACTTCGTTCAGGGCAAGGGCCCGATGACGCCACTGGCTGCGGGCATGCTCGGCCCGGCGCAGACCCCCGCCGACGGCGGGACGATCCTGTCCCGGGCGTACGGCGGGACCGTCCCGGGCAGCGCCTACCCGTACGGCGACAGCGTCCTGACCTACCTCGCACCTGGCGAGGAGGTCGTCACGAACCGCCACGGCGAGGCCGACATGAACCGGGCCGCGCTGAAGGCCGCGAACGCCGGCGCGAAGCTGGGCATCGTCAGGTACGCGGGCGGGGGAACGGTAACGCGCCTGACGCCCGCCGCAGGGGGTCCAGGAGCGCCGCAGGGCGGCAGCGCGGACCTGGCCGCCATGGCAGCCCTAGTCGCCGCAGCACGGCCCCACGTCGGGCAGATGACGGTGATGCCGCACAACTACAACGAGTTCCGCCGCCAGCAGAACCAGCACCACCGGATGGCGTCAACCGACGGAGTGCAGCGCCGATGAGCGTCCCGACTCTCACGATCACCATCGACCGGACCTCGCTCACCCTGGCGCCGCTTGTCCTATCGGGGAAGCTCGATGGCACCCCCCTCGGGATCGTGAACTATTCCCCGCCGGCCCGCCTGTCACGGATGACACAGATGCCGGACAACCCACAGATCGACGGGACCGAGTACACCGGCACCGCGTGGGAGAAGACGATGCTCGGGTTCGACTGGATGCCGGACACCGCGACCACCGAGACCCAGGTCCAGGCGTCGTACGCCGAGGTCGTCGCCGCTGTCGGGCAGTTTGAGTTCACGGTGAAGACGAAGGTCAGCGACGCCCCCGAGGAGACCTGGTACGCCAACCGTGGGTCCGTGCTCCCGGGGGACCGGACCCTGATCGACCTGACCCACCACAACCCGGTGTACGCCGTCGACATCCCCGTCCACCCGATCCCTGGAGCCTGAGATGTCTGCACCCCTCGACGTCGCCGCACAGAACCAGACCCTGGATGCGTTGCTGGGGACCGGGCTGCCGGCCTCGTTCGAGGTCGCGCTCTTCGACGGGGACCCGAGTGCCGGCGGAGCCGAGCTGACGTCGGCTGGCGGGTACCTCCGGCCGGTAGTCGACAACGACGCGGTTCTCTTCCCCAATCCGGCGGCGGACGGGCAGAAGACCTCGATCCCGATCGCGTTCGCGAACCCGTCGGGCAACTGGTCAGCGGTGGCCCAGTACTGGGTTCTCTACGACGCCGCGGACTCCACGACGGCGTGGTGGTACGGGCTGCTGGCCGACGAGCTCTCGGTGCTGGCCACGTCGACGGGGATCAGTGTGCGGCTGTCGATCTATTGGAATCCCGAGGGGATCCCGGGATGATCCGCCGGAGCTGACCCCGTTTTCGTACTGCCCCTGTTGCCCACCGCCCGCCTGACCGTTCGCAGGAGGTGAGCCCGTGTCGTACGTCTCCGAGGTACTCGCCGACTCGCCCGCGTTCCTTCTCGAGCTGAACGGCAACGCGAACGACTCCTCGGGCAACGCACGACACTTCACCGACAGCGGCGTCACCCAGAACCAGGGCAGCATGCTCGGCGACGGGTCCGGCTCCTCGGCCGTCTTCTCCGGGGCCGCCCCCAGCGTCCTGAGCCTGGCGAATAACGTCTGGATGGACGGCACCTCGGTCACGTTCTCCATGCGCTACCGGCACGTCACCTCCGCCGGCACCCGGATGTACGTCGGACGTTGGAACGCCGGCAGCAACCGACCCTGGTTGTTCTACGTGACCGGCAACAAGGTTCAGTGCCAGATCAACAACAGCGGCGCGGTCGCGGTCGGGGCGACCACCCTGGTCGGAGGCCAGGACTACACGCTGGCCTTCCGGTCCGACGGCGTCACGGTCGACCTCCTGGTCAACGGCGTCGTTGATGTCAGCGTTGCGCACACGGGGCCGACGCAGATCGGCGCGAGTTTCGAGATGGGCCGCGCGTCACTGAGCGCATACTCGCCGGGCCAAGCGTCCAACATGGCGTTCTGGACCTCGGCGATCTCCACCGCCCGCCTCCTCGCACAGCACCAGGCCGCACTCGGCCCGAACGCCTCCGCGTCGTTGTCGCTGGCCGGAGCCGCCGGTGAGGCTACCGTGACAGCGGGAGCTACCGGGTCCCTTGAGCTCGAAGGCATCGCCGGAGCCCACTGGGTCAACGTCACCGACACCACGAACGCGTTTCGCGGGCTCTGCGTGGGCGGCATCGCCCAGGTCACCATCACCCAGGCGATCGTTCCGCCCCCGCTGTACGCCCCCTCCCCCGGCGTGGAGAAGGCGATCGCGTTCGGCACCCCCACCCTGGTCAAGGGCCGTGCGACCTACCCGAACCTGAACACCGTCTCCCAGGTTGCCGGCGTCGGCCGGGTCATGGTCGACGGCAAGGACATCACCTGGTTCCGCGCCGGCAGCTACGGCGACCAGCCCACGCAGGTCCCCGGTTACACCAGCATGGAGCCCTTCGCCTACGGTGCGTCCGAGGTCCTGGTCATCCCCCGTACGAACAGCTTCTTCGAGACATACGGCACCGGGGAGCTCGCGTTCCTCCGCGCCGGCGCACCGGTGCTATACCAGACCGTCGATGCCGACGGAGTGGAGACCGACTACAGGGGCTTGATCCTCGCGGTCCGTACCGGCGACGACGCGGACTTCCCGCAGTTTCAGGTCGACGTCGGCGGCGAAGTCACCGGGCGGGCGTCGCTGATCGACAGGCCCCCCACCCTGATCCGTGGGCTCCGCGACCTCGGCTCCCACGTCTCGTTCCTGATGCGGGGGATGGGCTTCCAGATCACCCCCCGGTTCCCCGTCACCGGCCTGAAGTACCCCGCCGAGGGCGGTGTCACGGCACTGTCGTGGCTTGAGAAGCTCTGCGCCCTCTCCCAGACTTCCGAGGTCAACCAGCGGACCATCATGCCGACCGTGTGGGGAGGCTCGATGTGGAAGTTCGAGCCCAAGGACCTCGACACGATCCACGCGACCCTCTACGCCGACGGGTCCCGAATCAGCCTCGACCTCATCGACGACGCCGCGGAGAAGCCGAACACGATCTACGGATCCGGTGTCTCCCCCGATGGCGAGCGGTGGCGCAACGCCATGTACCCCGGGTACTTCCAGGGCACCCCTGACGACTACCCGATCGTGGGCGGTGCCCCGTTCGGGATCGGGACGACCGATGCGGACACCATCGACGGTGACGGCATCACGACCCTGCGGATCAAGCTCGCCTGGTCGGGGCTGCTCTCGGATGCCAAGTCGGTGGGGTCGACCTACGACGCCGACGTGGCCCGTGCGGTCAACCAGCTCAAGGACAACGCCGGACTGACCCAGGACGGGCTGATGACGCTCGCGACGTGGGCGGCGCTGTGGGACCTCGATGTCGTCGGGTACTCCCCTGAGGGCGCGAAGGTTTTCCCCCTCACTCAGGCCGCCTACGTCCGGACGTACAACACCTCCTCGACTGGGTCGATCATCGGGATCAACGACAGTCACATCGCAAGGTCGCTGCGCGTCGACCGGACCATCGACTACGGGATCTGCGAGAAGGAGACCGCGCTCGCACACGCCAAGACGATCACCCACCGCGACCCCGACGCCCACGAGTGGACCGGGTCAATCACCCTGGAGGACATCGCCGTCTTCGCCGGCGACACCACCGGGATCGACCCGGGCGACCTGACTGCCGCCAACCTGATGTCCGCGCACCGGATCCGCCCGGGCATGAACGTGATCCTCCCCCACTTCGACGGCGGGACCGTCCTGCACGTCTCCGGTGCGAACCGGTCGGGGAAGACCGTCCGCCTCGACGTCTCCACCCGCGGGCTCGACGTGTTCGACCTGACCCAAGCCCTCGAGCGGAACGCCGAGTCGCGGCGCAACATCTACCGCGAGTGGTCCGAGACGAACCGCGGCGTGAAGGCGCCCGGGCACTTCGTGTCTAGGGATGAGAAGTTCGGGAAGGTCTCACAGAACGTGGCCCTGGTCGGCGGGGCCTGGAACGTCGTCGAGGGCATCGTCGTGGGTCAGAGCGGGACGGTGAACTACTCCGATCTGCGGATGAGCATCCCCACCGAGTTCTGCTGGGCGGTCTTCGACAAGAGGGTCGCAGCCGGCACCCTCGACGGGCTCCTCGGTAACCCGTTCTCCCTCGACGTCGACGGCCGCACCGTGTGGGAACACGAGAATATGGACGCCTACTTCGCCAAGCGCGACCTGCGCATCGTCAAAGGCCAAGGCGCCCAGCCCTGCGGGTATGGGTGGAAAAAGGGTTACGACTCCAACATCCCCGAAGGCGAAACGCGCGGCGCACGGACCGCGAACCCGCTGACCGGCACCGATGAGGACGCAGCGTCCTGGACCTACGGGACCGACCCGATCGGCGACCCGGTGTTCTACCTCGCGATCTACCCCCTCGAGAACTGCGAGCTGAAGCGGGGCCGAGTCTTCTCCGCGCTCGAAGACGACGCAACCTGATGACCCAAATCGAGCTCACCGTCGGGGATGTCTTCAACGCCGACGACATCGGGCTCCCCTCAGCAGCGCAGAGCACAGTGGCGGGAACACAGCCGATCTGGGCACCCGACCTGGGGTTCGATGGCTTCACGATCTCGCGCAGCCTCAACGACGGAACGAACACGTTCTCTGGTCTCGTTGCGGCCGCCCTCTCAGGAAGCGCTGCTGCAGCTGACTCCTTCGCGTGCCTTGCACGATTCCTGCCCGACGCCCCGGGCGCCCGCCCAGCGTTCCTCTACCTGCACCTGCGAGTAGATGGGATCATCGCGGCCACCGGGGCGATCTCTACAGCGGCCAGCGGCGTGCAGGTGGGGTTCGCCAGCATCGGGCCGGCCCAGATTGTTGGCCCGTTCACGTTCCTCCAACTCACCGATGCGGTCGCGGAGAATCGGGTCGAGGTCGCGGCCTCCATCAGCGTCCCGGAAGTCCCGGCTGAATACACGACCACCGTCTACGACGTGCAGGTCTGGGCCAACTACGACGACGTTCCTCGCCGGGTACCCGCCCGCCGTCTGTGGCCCCGCACCGACGACCTCGGGCTCGGGACCGGGCGCGTGTACCCGCCGCCGAACACCCCCCAATCCGGGGGCCGCATCGGTTCCGCCGCACCGTACTGACCACCTATCAAGGAGATCGCGATGCCCCTGGAACGTGAGCACCGACCCCGGGAGTCTCGGACATGACCCATCTGCAAGTCGCCGCGATCATCGGCGGCGCGATGCTCACCCTGGCCGCAGTCATCGTGAAGATCGTCATCCCCGTCTGGCGCTGGTGCGTCGAGGTCGGCTCCTCGATCAAAGACGCCGCCGCCCTCTTTGGCGGGCGTGGCGAATACGTCGACCGAGTCACCGGAGCTAAGCATCGCGAAGTCCTGCCACTGGGTCTCGCGCTCGCTCGGATCAGCGATGAGCAGGTCCGCCAAGGACAAGACCTCGCCAAGCAGGGCGAGTCCATCAGCGACCTGACTTCAGTGCTCCAGGTGGTCGCCGACCAGCAACTGACCCTGACTGAGCACACCGCCAACATCAACGACCTTCGGTTGTCCGACGCGATCCAGGCCGAGCAGATCGGGCTGTTGAAACTCGCCTCGTCCGAACGGGCATCAACAGCAGATGCCGCCGCCCAAGCGTGGCGCGCCGTCAACGAGCGCGACACCATCGAAGGAGAGGCCAACCCGCAATGACCACCACCCCTGATGAGACCCCGGCGCTCGACGACCTCGAGACCGACCCTGACCTCTGCGTCGGCAACGAAGTTGCCCCCGAGCACGACCTCGACGTGAGCACGTTCCCCGAGGACGAGTCGTGAGCGAGTACTTCCTCGCCCCGTCCCTGGCGAGACTGCGGTCCGAGGTGAACGCCAAGTTCCCCGGCCGCGACAAGTCCTCCGACGGGTGGATCGGCGACGCGTCCCACGCAGCCCGCCCCTCCTCACACAACCCCTGCTGGTCCTGCACCGGGAGCCTGTACGGCGTCGTGCGGGGCCTGGACATCGACATCGACGACGGCGACCCGAACCGCGACCTACGCCGCCTCCTCCTCAACGAGCTGATCGGCGACCCCCGGGTCTGGTACGTCATCAGCAACGGAATCATCTACTCCCGCACCTACGGGTGGGCGGCCCGGACCTACACCGGGACGAACAGCCACTTCAAGCACGTCCACACCTCGCTGAGGGAGACCTACTCGGCCGCGTTCGACACCACCCCGTGGTTCGGACCCGCCGCCCCGGCCAAGGTCAAGGCCCCGATGGTCGATCTCTCCAACGTCCGCGAACTCTTCACCTCCGGTGAACTGACGAAGTCGCTCCAGGTCGCCCGCATCGAGAAGACCCTCAACGAGCGGATGGGCGCACACCTCGACGCAGACGGGTTCGTGAAACGCGAAACCCGTATCGCGTACAAGGCGTGGCAACAGCACCTGAACATGCACCCCGCCGAGCAGACCGGCGTCCCCGACGGCTACTCCCTGCGCCTCCTCGGCGCCGGCGGCCGCTTCGGGCTCGTTGCCTAGAACCCGAGCACGACCGAACACCAACCAAGGAGAACAGATGCGAGTCGAAACCACTGTCGACCCGTCCACCGGGGCGCAGCACAAGCACTACATCGGCGAGGCCGGTGAGCACCTCTTTGTGCCCGGCCCTGTCACCGGGCTCATGACGCTGGCCGACGGGACCAAGGTCAACGTGACCCCTGACGTCATCCTCGTGGCCGACGAAGCCCAGGCCGTCGAGCTCAACGACCTGATCGGCCGGCACTGGGTCGAGGTCGGTCACCCCGACGACATCGACACCCTGGTCGACCCCGAGACCGGGGCGCAGGTTGCGGTCCAGCGCCCGTTCGTGTTCGAGACCTCCGAGGGCGAGGCCCTCGTCGGTGTCGGCACCCCCGTCGGTGAGCATCCCCTCGACGGCCTCCAGGACGCTGCGCCCGAGGGCGCAATCTCCGACGACACGGGCAAGGAGTCCTGACATGGCACTCGCATCCGCCGCGGCAACGAACGCGGCCCTCAACGGTCTGGACGGGACCGGGTCGACTAACACCATGACCCACGTCTCGCTGCACACCGCAACCACCGGAACGACCGGTGCCGCGGAGAACGCGAACTCCGGGTCCTATGCCCGCCAAGCGTGCTCCTGGAACGCCGCGTCGGCCGGTTCGAAGACGAACTCGACCGCACTGACGTTCGCCACCCTCGGGACGATCGCGGTCACGCACTTCGGTACGTGGAACTCCGTGACCTACGCCGGTGGCACCTTCTCCATCGGCGGGGCCTTGGCGAGCGCGGTCACCGCAGCCTCGATCACCATCGCCGCGGGAGCGATCACGCTCAGCGCGAGCTGATCGACCACCCAGAGAGGACCGGCGCTTCGGTCGTGCCCTGCGCCGGTCCTCTCAGCACGCCATGCCGCACCCCTTGAACTGGTAGGAGGACAGGCAGATGGCGTTCGGGAACATCTCCACGTTCTATCTGCCGATCGCGGGTAGTGCGGGCGCGTCCTTGTGGGGCACCGACGTCCGCAAGCTGTTGTCCGCCGCTGACGCCACAGCAGACACGACTACCGTCACCAGCCACGCCATCGGGGCGACGGCCACCACCAGGACCGCAGACCCCTACACGACCGCGACCACCGATGGCACCGAGGCGAACTTCGGGTGGGCGATCGCGCCGGCCGACATGGGCAGTGTCGCGGGCGCGAGGCGCTTCTTCGGTGCGGGAAACCATGTAGGCACGATTCGCTTCAAGCAGAGCACGGCAGTCTCATACACCGGCACGCTGACCATGTTCGTCTACCGGGTCGGGAACGCCGCTTCGAGCCGCGCTCGAACGCTGCTCGGGTCAAGTTCATCTTCGGTGATTCTGCCAGGCGCCGGTGAAGTCACCGGGTCAGTAACGGTCGCCCTGGGCCAGATCGTCTTTGAGGACGACGAGACGATCCAGTACTCGTTCGAGTTCTTGGCCGCAGGAACAGCCGTAACCACGCGCGACGTGACGTTCCACACCGGCACCCAGTCCGCTGTCGCGGCCCGGATCGACACCCCGACCCTGCTGACCACTCCCACTGCCTCTGGCTCGATCTCCCTGTCCGGTTCGGCGGTAGCCAGCACAAAGGGCACCGGGGCGCTGGCCCTGTCTGGCACTGCGACCGCCTCAACGACGGCGACCGGGGCATTGGCCCTGACCGCTAGTGCCACCGGGCAGGCCCGAGCCAACCCCGCCGGAGCCCTCTCACTCGCAGCCTCGGCCACTTCCCGAGGTGCGGCGAACGCGTCCGGGTCCCTGAGTTTGTCGGGAACTGGGACAGCCTCGGCCACTACTTCGGCATCAGGGTCAGGGTCGCTGAGCCTGTCCGGGTCCGCGGCCGCCGCGGCACCTGTCGCCGGGTCTGGTTCGCTGAGCCTGTCCGGATCCGGGGTCCCCTCAGCGACCGCGACGGGCAGCCTCACCCTCTCTGGAGCCGCGACCGGCGCAGCCCCAGCAACGCCGACGGGTTCACTGACCCTTGCCGGGTCCGGCACCGCCGCTGGTGCATCTACTGCGGCTGGGTCGCTTGCACTTTCCGGTTCCGCGACCTCCTCAACCACCGCCACCGGCGTGCTGGCCCTCGCAGGCGCAGCAACAGCGGCAGCCCCGGCCGCCGCAACTGGAGCCCTGTCCCTGGTGGGCACGGCGATCTCCTCCACCCTGGCCACCGGGTCACTGATCCTCAGCGGATCCGCCACTGGAAACGCGGCCGCGAACGCCACGGGCACATTGACCCTCGCAGGCACCGGAGCGGCGAACGCGAGCCCCACGTCGACCGGCGAGCTGACCCTGTCCGGGTCCGCGTCTGGCACCTCAACCGCCCCAGGGTCCGCATCGCTGACCTTGTCCGGGTCGAGCGCCACCGCGGCCGCGGGGACTGCGACCGGCAGCCTCACTCTGGCCGCGGTCGTGACGGTCAGCGGCTCCCCGACCTCCAGCGGCACCCTGACGCTAACCGGGTCCACGACTGCTGCAAGCGACGCCACGGCCACCGCGACCCTCACCTTGGCCGGCGCAGCAACCACGGCCGCCACCACCTCGACAACCGGCTCCCTCACACTGATTGGAACGGCGTACGTCGCACCCCAAGGCGACACCGCCGCCGGGTCCCTGACCCTGTCCGGCAACACCACCGTTAGCGCCGGGATCCCGGCCCTAGCTGCAGCCCTCGCACTCGCCGCGACCGCCGCAACAGGCACACAGACCGGCGCGCAAGGGTCCCTCGTGCTAACCGGGAGCACATTCGCCGGCGCCCTGGCCTTCATGCTCGGCACGATCGAGCTTGCAGCGACGGGCAGCGCCTACGTTCCTGCCACCCCGGCCGACACACCGGCCGACCGGACCTACTTCGTAGCCGCCGTGCTGCGCGCATTCCTCGTCGCGGCAAACCCCCGCACGTTCAACGTCGCGGCCGCCGACCGGTCCTACGCCGTCGCTGCCGATCCCCGCCTCTACCCCGTGCCCGCCGAGAACCGAACCGTGGAGGTCCGATGACCAACTGCGCCACCGAGAACACCAGCCAGTTCTCCAAGGACCCCGACTCCGACCTGGACTTCAAGGCCGACTGGACCGCATGGCTCGCAGCAGGCGAAGAGATCAGCGCCTCGACCTGGGTCATCCCTGACGGGCTCAACTCCCACGACCCGGACCACGACACCACCAGCGCCACCGTCTGGCTCACCGGGGGGACCCTCAGGGCGATGTACGAGGTTGTCAACCGGATCACCACCAACCAAGGCCGCATCGAAGACCAGACCCTGAACATCTACATCGAGGACCACTAGGAGAACACCGTGCCCAAGTCCCGCCCCGTCCTCATCGTGTTTAGCATCCTTGCCGGCCTCCAGGTCCTCACCGCCGGCGCAGCCCTCGGAGACGTCATCGGACCCACCGCCTTCGGGCTCGTCGCCCTCGGCGTCGCCTCCGTCCAAGTGGGGATGACCTTCTACGTCCAGAACCTCACCGTCCCCCTGCGCGACGTCGCCGCGTACGTCACCGGCGGCGACAGCCCCTCGGTGATCGCCGGGCCGGCAGCTGCAGCCGCTACCGGCGCCGAGGTCACTGTCCAGGAAACCTGATGCAGTCCCCGCCCTTCGAGCTCGTCCTCGACGTCCTCCACCTCGGCACCCGGAACCTGCTCCGCAACGTCGGGGACCCCGATGACGACACCATCAGTGAGATAACTAGAGGCATGGTCCTCGCACACCGCGCCGGCCCCGCACTGTTCGCCCTCGGACTCCTCGCTGGCGGAGTCGGGTTCTGGTTCCACATCTGCCAGCCCCGTCGCGTGAAGGCACCGCCTTGACCACGTTGATCTGAACCGAAACGCTTAACGCCCCCGTCACCCGAGAGGGTGACGGGGGCGTTAGCTGTATTCCAAAGGGTCAGGCGTCTTGAAGGTCCTCGACACCCAGAGTCTTGCCAACCTCGGTCCACTCCCAGCCAGGCGTACTCCCGCCAGCGGCGTGGATCGCCGCGCGAAGAGAGGACTCGGCCGTACGCTGCGCAGCTGCGAAGTTCGGGCCACCGGACACCAACTCGACGATGACGGTGGAAGTATCGAGGTCGAGCGAGATGGCTGCGTTCGTGATCGCGACAGCGCTCTGCTCGATTAGCAGGAGCTCCTGCATCACACGGTCAACCTCGGCACGAATCGCTTCCCGGTCGCCCTGCGGGTGGGTGACAGTGAGCGTGCAGGCGTACTCCACGGTGATCATCACGAACCCCCCTCCGAACCTAGCTTCTTGCTGCAAGCCTGTCGATCCAACCACTTCAACGCGTTTCGCGCGTAGTTGTTACCCGAAGGTGTCAGATGAATCCAGCGGTAGTGACTGCCGCACGGGCACTTCACTGTGTAATAGGTAGGCGGATCTTCGATTGTCCAGCCCCGTGCGTCGAAGACATCGAGCAGTTCGCCGATCTCCGGCCGACGGGGTCTCTTCCAGTATCGGCCCACGCCTACCCCAATCCAAGGTGAACTGCCTCACAGGTTTCGGCCGGACCCTACCTTGTCGGTTCTGTCGGTGGTCGGTGACACGATCTTGATCATGATCCGGTTGACCGACCAGCAGCGCACCATCCTCGACTTCGAACGAGCCTGGTTCAAGTACGCCGGCGCCAAGGAAGCCCAGATCCGCGACCGCTTCGACTGCTCCTCCACCCGGTACTACCAGCAGCTCAACGCGCTCATTGACCGGCCTGAGGCCCTGGCGTACGACCCGATGGGCGTACGTCGGCTCCGTCGTCTCCGGGATGCCCGCGCCCGACAGCGGTCCGCGCTCCGGCTCCTGTTCGACCAGGACGCCTGACCGAGCCTTCGGATACCACTCATGACCGTGACTGGTCCCTGAAGGCTAGGTACTTTCTGGCGCCCAGCATTCCCCCCAGGTCGACCACCCAACGATCCGCGCCCGGGGCCGACCCGTGGTTACCTCCAGACGATCCAGCAGCATCGCGAGCTCGGTACGACGGTGCGCCACCGGCCACGTCTCCCAGTGCTGCAGCAACCTCAACGCCACCCGGTTCGGGTTCGCAACTACCGTCCGCTGCTCCAGCAACGCTTCCTCATATGCCCCCTGCACCCCTTCCAACTGCTCTGCGAGGTCGTCGTGCGCCAGCTTGTAGGCCCCGGCCGGGAGCGGGTGCTCCGCGTTCTGGACGGCGAGCCGGGCCAACGCCTGCTCGGCGCGCTCCACCGACCGCGCCAGGCGCCGAACATCGGTCCCGACCGTCTCACGACGTGCCTTCGACTTCATCGCTGCCGCGTGCGACTGGTCCGCCTCCCCCGCAAGCTCGGCCAACCAATCCCGGACCGCGCCCTCAAGGAACTTCGCCATCACGTACCCGCCCTCGCAGCCCTCCGGCCCACGCTCCTTCCCGGTCTTGCACCGATACTTCGACTGCCGCCGGTCCCCGAACTGGCCAGCAACCATCGGCCTCCCGCACCTGGCGCACCGCACCAACCCCGAGAGCAGGTACTGAGACCGCTCACGACGCGCAGGAGCCGCTCTCCGCGCCTTCCGGGCGTCGAGGTACGCCTGCCACGTCTTCGGGTCGATCAGGGGCTGGTGGACCCCGGGATGCAGCTCGCCACGGTGGGTGAACTGGCCCGAGGCAAACCCCGAGTCCATAACCCGCCTCAAGGCACGGTCTTCCCAGAGACCACTGGTCGAGGTCCGGTGTCCGTGAGCGTTGAGCCACCGCACCAACGAGTACACCGACTCTCCCGCGATGTAGCGGCGGTAGATCTTCGCGAGCACTGGACCGGTGACCGGATCTGGGACGTGCAGCTTGTCCACCGGGTCGTAGACGTACCCCCACCGCGGCTTCCCGTTCGCTGGCTTCCCGGCTCGGACCCGTCGCTCGTGGGCTTCCTTCCACCCCTCCCCGATCTGCTCGGCGAAGAACGCGTTCAACTCCCCGACCATGCCCCGGGCGAAGCGCCCCGAGCTTGTCGATGTGTCGAACTGCTCGGTCGCGGACTCGATGCGGCCGCCGGCGGCTTCGACCCGGGAGATCGCAGTCGCCCACTTCAACCGGTGGCGGGCGACCCGGGAGAACTTCCAGACGACCAGGACGTCGTACTGGCCCGCCTCGACGGCGGCGACCGCACGCTCGAGGGTCGGCCACCAGGCTGATCGGTCACGTGATCCGGACTCGTCGATCCCCTCGACCGAATCCACCAGGTCGTACCCGCGGGAGACGATGTAGGTCGCGATCGCGTTCCACTGGATCTCCGGGGACGCCATCCCGTCGCGTTCCTTCGACACCCGGACCAACCCGAGAGTCTTAGGTGCAGCGGCGGGAACCGAACGGAGCGGCCGGGCGGTCATTCGATCCGTACACCCCGGACCAGGTAGTCCTCGTCGCCGTCGTACCGCGCCTGGCAGGAGTAGGTGCCGCGGACCATCGCGCCGAAAGAGTTCTCAGAGTCCACGGCGCCTGTCACCATCCACTGGGAGTCACCGGTCTGAGAGGCCCGCTCGATGGTGAACTTAGCCGTCGCCGGAGACTTCAGCCGCTCCTTGACGGCCTGGTGGCATGCATCAATCGCGCCGAAGTCACTGCCCTTGTCGTCCTCGGGGAAGACAGCAGCCCAGATCCAGCCGCCGATCAGGATCGAAGCGAAGACCCCGACCAACCACAGGCAGCCCTTCCCGCTACCGGTGGCGTCATCAGATGGGGTCACGGGCTCGACGGCGCTCTGGCAGTGCTTGCACTTGGTCGCGGCCGCCTGGATGTCCTCAGCGCAATGGGGACACTTCCTGGTTCCGGGAACCGTCACGGTCGCTCTCCTTCGTCGAACCTCTTCGCCAGGTATGCCCGCTCCGCGCAAGCGACCTGACTCACGCGATCTCCTCATTTAGCAGATGGACACGCCCGCGCAGATACTGCCGCTCGTCGGCACTCAAGTACTTCTCGCGGACCTTCAGGATCTGAACATCTACATCCAGCTCGGCGGCGATCTCGACATGCACCCGAGTCCAACGGAGCGCAACCGCGAGCTGATCCAAGGTGATCAGTCGTGTCCCTGCAAGCTTGTCGGCCTCCAGCTCTTCACGCTTCTCGAAGTCAACGCTCAACGCTTCGGCGTGACCGAGATCTAGGTGCGCGATCGCATGAGCCAGGCTGCATCGTCGGGCCGCGTTGTTCTGCCCAGTACCGATGATGATGACCTTCCGACGTCTGCACAGAACCTCGGGAATCACGCCGCCGATGTTCCGGTGACGAATCACCCAGTCGGGATACCGATCGGCTGCGTCCGACCCCGGGTCGTAGATCAACGTTCCTGCGAAGCGCGGTCGAGCGTCCATTGCACGATCCCTTCGCTTTCGATCTTGACCCGTTCCCACTCTGCGTCGCTCAGTCCTGGCGGTCGCCGGAACCGGAGGGTGAACTCGTCGTCTGGCTTCACATCCTTGATGCGACCACCGACAGGCGGTATCGGCATGCCGGCCGCGATCGCTGCGATCGTCCCGGGCGCCCAGCCGATCGCCTGCTCGATGCGCCCTTGTGTCGGACTCTTCGGCCACCGGGTGCCGGAGAGGAAATCGCTGATGGTCGCGATGTCCGCTCCGGCCTGGCGGGCGAGATCGGTGTTCGTCCAGCGGCGATCGGCGATCTCCGCGTGAACTGCCAGTCGAGCTGCCTTGCGCCCGTCGTCGCGGTCCATTTGGTGGGCCCCTCTGTTGCGTCATGTGCCGAGTGTTTCCAGAAACAACAGGAAACATCAACGTGCTCTTTGCTGTACAACTCGGCACTCTGACGGGAATACACCCGAGTAATCACAAGATGTGCCACGTCGCTGACCTGCACGTTTGTGTTACTTCTGACTTGTTCCTAGTTCACCCTTGACATTGTTCCTAGTTGTTTCTAGTCTCTACCGCATGACTCCGAAGACCGTGAACGAACAGGAACAACGCGAACGGAAGCGCGTCGGCGCGACCCTCAGCCGGATCCGCACCCTGCGCGGATGGAAACTCGGAGAGTTCGCCTCCAAGATCGACATCTCCTACTCCTACCTCTCGAACATCGAGGCCGGTCGGAAGCCGCTGCCGGATCACCTCCTGGCCCGAGCCGCATCAGTGCTGGAGTGCGACCAGATCGACATCAAGCACCCAGACCGAGCGGGCGCTGTCGCATGACCACTAAGTCCGAGGCGCTCAGGGCGTACGGCGAGCTGCGTGCCGAACACCAGTTTGCGGTCGAGGACATGACGCCGCGGGAGCAGGCGGAGGCGGCTTGGTCGCCGACATCGGCGTACTCGGTCGACGAGCTCGAGGACCTGATCCGGGTCGAGCGCGGCTACCCGGCCGCGGGCCGGTCCACCAGGTCGGCCTGAAGGCACAACCCACCAAGAAAGCCGAGACCCCGGCCAACCGACAAGTCAGACCGGGGCTCGAACTATCCGAAAGGCAGTATCCCATGAAGACCAGCACCGAGAAGTTCAACAAGCAGGTCCCCGTCGCAATTGCGGCGCTGGGCCAGCACATGTTCGACCACGATCTCCCAATCCCGATGAGCATCGAGATCCGTGAAGAAGACGAGCAGATCATCGTCCGCGTTCCGAGCGAGGGCGCCCAGGCCGCGTGGCTTCGGACGGTCCAGGTCGAGTCCGAGGTCAACGTCGGTAGCGGCGACGATCGGGACGACTGGGTGAGGACGACCTGGGCCGTGCGGCTCCCCTCGCTGGGGATCGCTTGCACGTTGTCCGGGTGGCGGCGTGTGCCCTACGCCGTCGACGGCAACCGCGCGCTGACGGTGGTGTCGGCATGAACACGGTGATCGAGTTCCTGTTCCCCACCGCCGAGGCTGGTCTGGTCTGGGGCCTGTTCCTCATCATTGCCGGGATCCTGGTCCACCAGTACGCCGCGCTCGAGGTCGGCGACCGTCGCGACATCCGGGCGCAGAAGTTGGAGGCCGCGCAGGACCAGGCCATCCGGATCGTGACAGTAGACCCGGATCCGGTCGAGCTCTTGGTCTGGTCGGGCGAGGAGATCCCTTCCCAACGGCTCACGAACGGCGAGGACCTCCTCGGCGGTGCCCGATGACCACCTCGGTCGTCCGCGGCGAGTACGCCACCTGTGTGGACTGCGGCGGATCCGGCGTTCTTGGAACCGGTGAACGCGAACACGAGACCGGGGTCTACGTCGCCCACGACTGCACGACCTGTTCGGGCGACGGCACCGTCGACGCCGACTGGGTCCTCACCTGCGAAGGCTGCAGCACCGGCTTCTGGGCCGGCACCGGGTGCACCCACCACGGCATCCACTGCCCGGCCTGCGCGCCCGCACGGTGCGACGACTGCGCCGACACCTCCCGCCTGCTCCTCATCGATACCTGGAGCCTGCGATGACCGCACCCCTGCACTCCCGCGAAACCACCGGTCTGAACGTCGACACGATCGGCCGGGTGCGGGGCGCAACACCTCTTGACCGGTTCGTTTCCTTCGTGGCCTTCGATGCGAACGGCTGCTGGCTCTGGACCGGCAAGCACGATCGGAACGGATATGGGCGCTTCCGCCTCGACGGCCGCTGGCAGCTCGCTCATCGCGTGAGCCTCGCGCTCCTGGTCGAGCCGATCCCGGCCGACATGGAGGGCGACCACCTCTGCGAGGTCAAGGACTGCGTCCACCCCGACCACCTCGACGTCGTCACGGCGGGCACCAACATGCTGCGCCAGCGCCGCATCGGTGGGCTAGCGACGCAGACGCACTGCAAGCGCGGCCATGAGTTCACCGAAGCCAACACGATCCGGGACAACCGGAACAACGGGCGCAAGTGCCGGGCCTGCCGCAACGCCGCACGTCGAGTGACCGGGGAGGCGTCATGACTGCCCCGTTGCACTCACGAGAGGTCAAGGGCCGCGGACGCTACTACGGGCCTTGCTCGGAGACCTGCCCCCTCGGGTCCGACACCGGCGAGCTCTACATCTCCGTCACGAACGCCCAGTCCGTGATCAACAAGCCCGCTCTTCCCCCGGCGGCCGCGAGGGACACCGCGCAGGCTGCGTGGGACCGGCTCCCCCAGATGGTTGCCACCTCCCGGCAACCCGAGGTCGGCGTCCCGGTCGACGGGAACCCGAAGACCTGTGACCGACGGTCCCCGGTCTCCACCAGGTGCGGCGGCTGCAGGTTCTGCCTAACCATGGCGATCAAGGCCCAGTACAAGGAGCAGTGGGAGACCAAGGCCGAGCTCGGCACCCGGATCCACGCCCGGGCCCACGCACACGTCCTGCGGCAGCCCGTGATCCACGACCCCGAGGTCGAACCGTTCTTCAACCAATACCTCGAGTTCCTTGACCGCTGGCACATCGACCTCGACCGGGACGTCGTCGCAGCTGAGACGACCGTCTTCGACCGGAAGCACCGCTACGCCGGCACTGGCGACGTCTGGTTGCAGATCCCGGGGTTCGGCCGTGAGGGGCGCCGGGGCCTGGTCCTCGTGGACATCAAGACGTCGCTGACGAAGCCCGCGAACACGGTCTATGCCGACCAGGAGTTGCAGCTCGCCGGGCTCCGGTACGCACCGACGGCCGTCCTGGTCGACGACACCGAGATTAAAGTCCCCACGTTCGCCGCCGTGGCGCTCCTGAACCTGCGGCAGGGCTCGCACGCCCTGATCCCGCTCCCGGCCGGGAAGGACGCCCACAGGGCATTCCTCGGGGCGGTCACGTTGCAGGAGCACTTTCACGGCCAGGACACCAAGGCGTGGCAGCCGCTGGATGCCCCGGTCGCGTCACCGAAAGCGGTGGCCTAGGTGTACGCGCTGCTCTGCGATCTATGCCGCCGGGTCACCTCGGTGAAGAAGCTCAACGCCGACGGCGACCTGGTCTGCAAGGTCTGCCAGCGCGGCGGGACCAAGGCGGCCGCCAATGGATGAGCTCACCTGCGACTGGTTCGAGCTGTGCCAGGAGCCATCCGCAGGGATGGCCGCACACCCCGACCACGGCGTCATCCCGGTCTGCGCCACCCACGTGCGCCTTTACCGGATCCCCCTCATCAACCGGCCCAACCTCGAAAGGTCCTGACCAATGCCTATCTCCCCGATCGTTCTGCAACGTCGCCATGCCGAGCTCGGCCGGATCCGCCTCGGCAACCAGCTACCCACCGCCAACGGGAAGACCCGCCCGAACAAGCTTGACCGGTTCCGGTTCACCTCCGCCTCTGAAGGTTTCATCCGCGACCTCGCCATCCAGTACGGCGGCGAAGCTCGCCCCTGGGACAACAACGGGAAACCCGAGTGGGAGGTCTTCTCCGAAGCTCAGACCATCCCCGTGATCGTCGTCAAGGGCGGGCTCTCGCAGTGGATGGAAACCTGGTCCGGCGGCGGTTGCACCCACCGGTGCGACGGCGTTACCAACGTCCTCACCGACACCCCCTGCCAGACCAACGACCCGGGCCACCTCAACGCGAAGCCCACGACCCGCCTCTCCCTGATGCTCCCCGAGCTCGAAGCGATCGGGGTCTGGCGGATGGAGTCCCACGGCTGGAACTCCGCCGCCGAGATCCCCGCTGTGGCCGAGCTCGCCCAGTTCGTGGGTGACCTGGTCCCGGCCCGGCTGCACCTGATGGAGCGCCGCACGTTGAAGGACGGGAAGACCTCACGGTTCGTGGTCCCGGTCCTGGACCTCCAGATCGGGTCGGCCCGGCTCAAGGAGATCGTGAATGAGAAGTCCGGGGTCGCCGCACTCCCGGCCGGTCAGTCCCCCGAGCTGGTAGCCCCGGGACGGGCCGCGCTCCCCGCGGCACCGGCAGTCCCGAACTACCTCGCACAGGCTCAACAGTGTTCCTCCGCGGACGCGGTCGGCGCGATCTGGCGGAAGGCCCACGCCGCGGGGCACCTCACCGAGCAGCTCGCCGCCGAGTTGACGGTCGTGGGGGACTCCCTCGTAGCGGCTGCAGTTGGCCCCGACGCCGAGGGCGCGTACGACGTCGAGGTCATCGACGAGGGCGCCGCGGCCGAGGCCGACATGGTCTGGCAGCAGGTCCTCGCTGAGGGCGGCCGTCAGGGGATGAACCTCGACGCGGTCACGAACGGGTACGCCGAGTTCTCCGGTGGCCTGATGGCTGGGCAGGCTTCGGCGTCCCAGCTCAGCGAGTACCTGCAGCACCTCCAGGGCGTGGCCACGACGATGGGCCGCCAGTCATGAGCGCCGCGGACGTCGCCAAGTGGGCCCGGATGCCGATGCTCGGGTTCGACCTTGAGACGACCGGCGTCGACGTCTTCGCCGACCGCATCGTCCAGGCCGCCCTCGTCCCGGTCCGCGACGGCACACCGTTGGAGCCGACGACCTGGCTCGTCGACCCCGGCGTCGAGATCCCGGATGAAGCCGCCGCGGTACACGGCATCACCACCGACCGCGCCCGCACCGAAGGCAGCGACCCCTCCCAGATGCTCTTCGAGCTCACCGGCCTCCTCGCGCTCTCCATGGGCCGGGTCATCCCCACGGTCATCGCGAACGCACCGTACGACCTGACCCTCCTCGAAGCAGAGAACCGCCGCCACCACATCGACTCCCTGGCCTCCCGGGTCGCCCCAAAACCGGTCGGCCCAGTCATCGACCCCATGGTCCTCGACAAGTACGTCGACCCCTACCGAAAGGGCATCTGCGCCGAATCCCGCCGGCCGTGTGGGTGCGGGGCCGTGGACAAGAAGCTGTCCTCGCTGTGCCTGCACTACGGGGTGCAGCTGACCGCGGCGCACGACGCCGGTGCTGACGCCCTCGCCGCTTGCCTCCTGGTCCCGAAGATCATCGCCCGCTACCCCACGAAGTTCCGCGGGTTCACCGTCGGCGCGCTGCACCAAGCGCAGATCGGGTGGCGGCGCGAGCAGGCCGACTCGCTGCGCGCGTACTTCGACAAGACCGGCACCCCGCACGACGGGGTCGACCCGTCCTGGCCCATCCGCCCGGTCCCCACGGTGACCGCCGAACCGCAAGGAGCACTGCTGTGAGCAACCCGATGAGCGCCGCGGACCACTACAACCTCGCTGTGTCGCTTTCGGTCGACGCTGAGAAGCACCTAGGCGATCCGATGGCGCTATCTCTCGCGGCCATCGCGCAGGTCCACGCAACTCTCGCGCAGGCGTGCACCCTCGCGACCGCCCTGGAGCCCCTCGCCCAGGCCAGCCTCGCGCGGAGGAACTGATGAACGCCGACCTGGCCACCGCGTCCGCCTGGACCCAGGCCGACCGCCGCACCCAGCAAACCAACATCGCGCTCAACGAGTTCGACGCAGCCATGCACCACGCCGCCACCGCGCCGCCGCTGGCCAAGCACCTCGAGCCGACCCCCACCCTCGCGAAGCGTCGCATCCGGGCCCGCGGCCGCGCCATGTACGTCGCTACCGCGCGGGTCGCCGCTCAGCTTGCGCGGATCGAAGGCGACCTATGACGTCGGGTCGGATCTACGCCGCCTCGCTCGTGCTCGTCGCGCTCCTACTCGGGTGGGTGGCGGTGACCAGCCGATGACTGCCAAGCAGGAGGCGGTCATCGTGTCGCTCACCGTCGGCAATCTGAGCAGTCTCAGCGATGTCCTCCGCTGGGCTGAACTCGCCGAGTCGATCGGCATGCCCACGAGCAGCACAGTCGACGTCTCCGCTGTGAACGCCTCCATCAAGGTCACGGCCTGGCTCGCCCAGACAGGACCGGCTGAAGAGCCCGGCTGCCATGACGTGCTCTGCGTGCTCGGCGAGCACGAGGCCGACACCAAGCATTACGACGGCAAAGACGTCTGGTGATGGCGAGCTGCACCGAGCACCTCAACGGCGGCGACTTGGTCTGCGACCGCCAGGACCCCCACACCGGGGGCCACACCTACGCCGCCACCGGCGCCCCCGACGGGCACGACACATCCGAAGCCGCCGCCGAGCAGGCACGCGGATGACCACCCACGGAAGGACACAACCATGACCGCCCTCAGCATCCACGTCACCGGCACCCCCGCCCCCCAAGGCTCCAAGCGCGGGTTCGTCGTCAAGGGCCGCGTCGTCATGACCGAGTCGTCCACCAAGGTCAAGCCCTGGCGCCAGGACGTGAAGGCCGCAGCCCTCAACGCGGTCGCCGAGCTCGCCCCCTGGGAACCGATGACCGGGCCCCTGGTCATCCACATCTCGTTCTCCCTCCCGCGGCCCCGCTACCACTACGGCACCGGGAAGAACGCCAACCTGCTCAAGCCCTCCGCACCCGCCTGGGTCGACAAGAAACCCGACATCGACAAGCTGACCCGCTCGACTCTCGACGCCCTCGGAGAAGCCGGTGTCTGGCGCGACGACTCCCAAGTCGCCGTCGTCATGGCCTCCAAGCGGTACGCCACCACCGGACCCCCGGGTGCAGCCATCGCGGTCAACACACTCCCCCAGGACGCCGTGGCGGCGGTCGAGCAACCCCCCACCGCTCCCGCCGCCACGGTCCTCAGCACCGAGCAGGGAGTCCTGCTATGAGCATCCCCGACTCCGACATGCCGCTCCTGACCATCCAGGAGCTCCGCACCGCCGAAGCTCCCAAGCTCTACCAGCCGCACACCGTGGCCAAGCCCAAGGCGTTCGACTGGGACGCCCTGACCCCGACCTGCAGCCAGTGCGCCACCCAGACCGGGCAAGTCTCCACCGTCACCGGCCTCTGCCCGGGCTGCGACCCAGAGCGACCAGCCGAGGCAGCCGAACGACCAGCCGTCGTACGACCGAAGACCACTAGGACCCGGATCCAGTTCGACACCGACGCAGCTGTCGAAGCCTACGAAGGTGGCCAACGCGTCAGCGAGATCGCCAAAGCCCTCGACGTCCAGCCCTACCGGATCCGGAACCTCCTGGTCTACCGGGGCATCGAGCTCCGCGACGACCGCGCCCGCCGCTGGTCCGACATACCCCGCGCACCCCGGAAGCCGCGCGCCGCCGGCGGCCGCACCCCCAACACCCGCACCCCGATCGACGAGTCCGCCCTGGTCGCGGACTACCTGACCGGGCAAACCTCACCTGAGCTCGCGCTGAAGTACGGGATCACCCCCAAACGAGTCCGCGACACCGTCGGGCGCCACGGCCACGAGCTCCGCGACGACCGCAAGACCCGGTCCGGCGGGAAGCCCAAGACCTACGACCCCGCGCTCGTCGAGCAGATCCGTGGCCTCTACCTGACCGAGCGGCTCTCCCAATCCGTCATCGCCCAGCAGCTCGGGACCAGCACCAAGGTCGTCCAGACCATCATGGTCCGCCACCAGATCCCAGCCCGCCAAGGCGAGACGGGACGCATGGACGGTGCCGCACCCTTGAAAGCGGCGATCACCGAGTACGGCGTCCCGATCCACGACATCAAGACCTGGGCCCTCCACCAGGGTCTCCTCTTCGCGATCGCACCCGGCATCCCACCGCGGCGGATCTTCGACGCCTACGTCGACGCCCATCAGGACGGGGCCGCCTGATGTCTGAGACCGGCTGGTACTCCGGCCCCCGGATGACCCCCGGTCAAACGGACTCACCCCTCTCCCTCGTCGTCGACGACGCCCCCTGGATGGTTGACGGCCTCTGCGCACAGACCGACCCCGAAGCCTTCTTCCCCGAGAAGGGCGGTTCCACCAAGGCGGCCAAGCGGGTCTGCCTGAGCTGCAGCGTCCGCGAAGAGTGCCTCGACTACGCCGTCCAACACCAGGTCCGGTACGGCATCTGGGGCGGCCTCTCCGAACGCCAGCGCCGCCACCTGAAGCCCATGAGGGCTGAGCGATGACCGTCCTCACGTTCCCCGGCGTCGACCAAGAAGACCCCACCTGGGCCGTCTCCAGCGCCGTCATCCTCGCGGTCAGCGGCATCACCTACCGATGCCTCGACCACTGGACCCGCGCCGGCTACCTCCAAGCCCTCCCCCGACAAGCCCAGAAGCCCGGCTACCACCGCCAATACCAGCGCACCGAGATCGCCGTCGCCTGCCTTATGCGCGACCTCATCGCCGGCGGCATCCTCCCCCAGCCCGCCTCCATCTACGCCCGCGAGCTCCTCGAGCACGGCACCACCCAGATCGCCGGGATCACCGTCGACCTGCCCCAGCACCTCTAGGCAGACAGGAGAACCACCATGACCGTCAACTTCACCATGGAGATCAAGAGGCGCCTGATCCGGCTCCTCGCCGACGGCGACACCGCCGCCGAAGTCGCCGAAGAACTCGGCTGCGAGCCCCAGCACGTCGTCGCGATCGCGAAGAACCACGGCTACCCCGACCGCGAAAAGCTCGCCTGGGCCGCCGACATCATGGAGAAGAACGCCACCGACGAACCCGTGGCATCGCTTCGGACGACCATCCCCACGACCCCGCCCGCCGGGAACGCCCACAACACCGGCGAGATCGGTGCGCTCCTAAACACCGCCAAGGCCCACCCTGCGAAGCGGATCCGTACGCAGGCCGACCAGATCATGGACCGACTCTCCAAGCTGCGGGCACTGATCGCCGAGGACGCCGAGAAGAACGCCGAGAAGCGTCAGGCCGAAGCCGCCCGCCAGGCAGCCCGCGCCGAGGTCGCCGCCCTCGAGCAGCAGCTCGCCGACGCCAAGGCCAAACTCCGCAAGCCGGCCTCCTCCCGGAAAACCCCGACCAAGCCGAAGGCGAAGGGCGAGCACCCCTGCCGCGACGGCTGTGGCGCCACCTTCGGCACACCACAAGGCCGCTCCCTCCACGAGCGCCGCGCCCACGGCCCCGCGGACGAGGTCGCCTGATGACCCGCCAGACCAAGACGCCCCGCCAGCGCGCCGAAGAAGACCTCGCCGTCGCCAACCGGAAGGTCATCCGCCTCGACCGCGAGATCGACAAACTCACCGCCGCCCTCGTCGTCGCCCGCCGCGCCCAGACCGAAGCGATCGCGCTCCGCGACCACGCCCAGTCACACCCCGCCCTCCAGACCCCCAGCACCACCCCAACCACCGAGGAGAACAAGGCATGAGCGACACCAAGATCCAGATCAAGTCCAAGGCGATCTCCACCATCGTCGACAGCGAACTCTCCGCGCGCCTCTTCCACAACAAGGGCACTCGCGTCATGGCCATCGTCGAGCTCGTCTCCGACACCACCCACGAGAACCAGGCCGGCGACCGCGGCGTCGACCTCCTCCTCGACAACATCGAGCTCTGCACCGCCGACGGCAAGACCGGCGACGTCGCCGACGAACACGTCCGGACCCTCATGGCCGCGTTCTACCGCAACCGGATGCTCGCCCAGGGCAACGACGAACAGCTCCCCATAGACGAACTCGACGGCCCCACCCCGGCCCTCAAGGACGTCGTCGCCCAGGGCAACGGCCTGGTCGAGAAGGACACCGACGGCAACACCACCGGCCTGTTCTCCCACGACAAGCCCGACGGCCAACTCCAGCCCGTCTAACCCCCGTACTGCGTGCGGGCGACCAACGGGTCACATCGGTTTCCTTTCGGCCCGAGCCAAGGACGCCCACGACCCGGACAACGTCCCGGACCAGGCGCACCTGCCCCGCGGCCGCCCGCACGCACCCCCACCACGACAACACCGTTGAAGGGACACACCCAGTCGTGACCAACCTCGACAGCCCACCAGGCCCCGTCGAAACCTTCCCCCTCCACGAGCCACCCCACGAACACCCCGAACCACCCGAGCCCTACGAGGCACCCCGCAACAGCGCACGACCAACACCCCACGACGACGCCGCGGAACGCTACGTCCTCGGCGCCGCGCTCCTCGACCCCAACCAGCTCGCCGCCTGCTCCCAACTCCTGGCCGCATCAGACTTCTGGAAACCCGCCCACGAGACCATCTGGCGCACCCTCCAGACCCTCCAGGCCCTCGAACGGCCCACTGAACCCCAGGCCCTGATCGCGCACCTCCTCGACACCAACGCCCTCGAGCTCCGCAAGATCGGCGGCGCCCCCTACGTCTTCGAGCTCCTCGAAGCCTGCGCCCTCCCTACCTCCGCCCCCTACTACGCCACCAGGATCGAGACCCTCTCCCGCCGCCGCGCAGCCATCACCACCATGCGCCAAGGACTCCAGCGCCTCGAAGCGCCCGGCCTCGACGCCGACGTCGACGAGGTCCTCAACGAAACCACCGCCCACCTCACCGAAGCCCGCGACTCCCTGGCCAACCCCCCAGCCCACAACACCTGGGCCCCCGCCGACCTGGCCGCCGTCCTCGCCGGGGAATACCTCGACCCACCCCCCACCATGCTGGTCCGCACAGACGGGATCGCACTCTTCTACGACGGCGCCGTCCACACCGTCTCCGGCGAATCCGAATCAGGGAAAACCTGGCTCACCCTCATCGCCGCACTCCAACTCCTCCAAGACGACCGACGAGTCGTATTCGTCGACTTCGAAGACCGCGCAGACCGCGTCATCGGCCGGCTCCTCGGCCTCGGCGCCACCCCCGAACAGATCCGAAAAAACTTCTCCTACGTCCGACCAGACCGCCCCCTCGAAGACGACGGCCGCCACCAACTCGCACCCCACCTCATCGACACCCCCCTAGTCATCCTCGACGGCGTCACCGAAGCCATGACCATGCACGGCTACGACCTCAACTCCAACGCCGACGCCGCCCTCTTCTACGGCCTCCTCCCCAGATGGATCGCCGACCAAGGCCCCGCCGTCGCCATGATCGACCACGTCGTCAAAGACACCGAGAAGCAAGGCCGCTTCGCCCTCGGCGCCCAACACAAGCTCGCCGGCATCGACGGCGCCGCCTACCTCGTCAAGATGATCCAACCCTTCGGCCGCGGCAAACGCGGCATCGCCCGCGTCGACATCGCCAAAGACCGCCCCGGGCACGTCCGCGGCAACGCCCACGGCAAAGTCATCGCCGAATTCACCCTCGACGCCTCCGGCGACGCCCTCGTCCTCGTCGCCCACCTCATGCCCCCAGGCCACGAAACAGGCCGGGCCGGCGACACCTTCGAACCCACCATCCTCATGGAGAAAATCAGCCGCGCCGTCCAGCTCAACCCCGGCCTGTCGAAGAAGGCCATCGAGGACCTCACCAACGGCAAAGCAGCCACCAAGCGCCTCGCCATCGAGCTCCTCGTCACCCGCGGCTACATCGGCACCAAAGTCGCCACTCGAGGCCGCATCGAGCACCACCACATCAAGGCCTACTACGCCGACCCCGACATCGACCTAGACGACGAAACCGAGCACGAAGGGACCCCCGCATGACCAACCACAAACGACCTCGTCCCCACCTCGTCCCCACCTCGTCCCCCGCCCGGGGACGACCTCAGAAATCGACCTCGTCCCTCGTCCCCCTCCCCTACGGGGGACGAGGTCGAACTGGAGTCCAAACCACACCACCCACAAACCCCACCCACCTCGTCCCAGGGACGAGCTCAAACCAGGAGCCCACATGACCACCACCGACGCCACCACCGACGCCGTCAACGACCTCCCCGACTACGTCGCCAGCTGCGAGACCTGCGCCAACTACCTCGACCACCGACCCGACGTCCTAACCCCCGAGATCATCGCCACAGCTGACCGCCGAGGAATCCCCCGCCACACCCTCGTCGTCGAGTTCCTCAACGGCCTCCACGACCGCCACGTCAACGGCCTGTCCTTGGACGCTGGCTGATGGCTGACGAGCCCATGGACGAGGGCCTGGTCGACGAGCTGGGTTACGTGCCATGCACGGCCACGTCGAAGCAGTCGCAGCAGCGGTGCAAGCGGCGGCCGGTGCCTGGTCTGAGCGTGTGCGTGATGCATGGGGGGAAGTCGCCGGCGGCTCAGGCGAAGGCTGCGGAGAACGTGCAGCAGGCGGAGGCGACCAAGGAGCTGTCGAAGCTGTGGGTGGGCTTGGAGAACGCGACGGCTGTGGCTGACCCGGTGGCGTCGATGGCCCGTCTTGCTGGCGCGCTGGAAGTGATGCTCGACAGTGTCGGGGAGGTCGTAAACGAGGTGAAGACCACGGCGGCCGGGGCGAACCTGTCGCAGGTCCGTGGGGAGATCGTGTTGCTGGAGCGGGTCGCGTCGCTGCTGGGCCGGACCCTGGATTCGATGGCCCGGCTGGGGATCGCGGAGCGGCAGGTGGAGCTGCAGGCCGAGCAGGCGCAGCTGGTGACCGCAGCGTTCCGTGGGGCCCTAGCGGTGGTGGTGTTGTTGCCGGCGGATCGGGATCTGATGTTGCGGACGTTCCTGGGTGGGATCGGTGTCCAGGTCGAGGCCCTTGAGGTGACGGCGTCATGAGGGCTCTCGTAGTCGCCGTGGCCCTGGTCGGGGTCTTCGCGCTGTTCCCGTACGTACGCCGAGAGTGGCAGCCCCGCGGCCAGGTGGCCTGCCTGGTGGTCGGCAGCCGGGACCGGCAGCTAGCGGGTCAACGAAACACCCTCGACGTCGTGCTCCCCGCGGCCGAGGAGCTAGCGCAGTCCATCGTCCGGGAGGTCGGCCGATGAACGGCCACGTCGCAACGGTCACACCGTCCGACGCCGCGGTGAAGCACTGGCCCGAGTCGTGGGTCTGGACCTGTGAGTGCGGGACCGGGTCCGGTTCGATCATGCGCTCTCGCCAAGACGCCGTCGACGACTACCAGCAAGAGCACCTGGCCGGGGTCCAGTTCGTGGTCCAGAAGTGGGGGATCGCGGACTACCGGTCGCCCGAGCAGAAGGCGATGGATGAAGCCACGGCTGCGGGCATGGCGCCCGTGTTCGACCTGATGAGCAAGACCCTTGATGAGCACCTGGAGGAACCGATGAACAAAAGCACATCTCCCGCGACCGACGAGTCCGACGTGGAGGCACTGGCGAGTCTGCTCTGTGACCTCGTTGACGGGAACGGTTACTGGGCGCGGGCTGGTCACGCCATGCGCGAGCGGTACCGGCACGCCGCTCGTTGTCTTCTCGCCTCCGACTGGCTCTCCCGCCGTGATGCCGCCCATGCCGAGCAGTTGGCGCAGGCAGAAGCCCGAGCAGCGTCACGGATGCGCGGCGAGAACTACGAGGCAGCACGCGAGCAGGGCGCAGCCGAGGTCCG
>JBKJHO010000028.1:0-75161 GCA_046598915.1 Marmoricola sp.
CTCCCACCAGACGTCGCCGTCCTCGGTGAGCGCGACGTTGGTGAAGACCGAGTTGCCCTTGTTGATGGTCTTCATCGCGTTCGGGTTGGTGTGCTCGTTGGTGCCCGGGGCGACGCCAAAGAAGCCGTACTCCGGGTTGACCGCCCAGAGGCGACCGTCCTCCCCGATGCGCATCCAGGCGATGTCGTCGCCGATGGCCTCGACCGTCCAGCCAGGGATGGTCGGCTCGAGCATGGCGAGGTTTGTCTTGCCGCAGGCTGAAGGGAAGGCCGCCGCGACGTACTTCACCGTGCGGTGAGGCGAGGTGAGCTTGAGGATGAGCATGTGCTCGGCCATCCAGCCCTCGTCGCGTGCCATCACCGAGGCGATTCGGAGGGCGTAGCACTTCTTGCCGAGCAGGGCGTTGCCGCCGTACCCGGAACCGAAGCTCCAGATCATCCGCTCCTCGGGGAACTGGACGATGTACTTCGTGTCGTTGCACGGCCAGGCGACGTCGGGCTGGCCCTCGGCGAGCGGGTGCCCGACCGAGTGCAACGCTGGCACCCAGGGGACATCGTGGCCGGCGTCCGAGAGTTCTTCGATCTTGGCGAGGACGTTGCTGCCCATCCGGGCCATCACCCTCATCGAGGCTACGACGTACGCCGAGTCGGTGATCTCGACGCCGAACATCGGCTTCTCGGCCTCGAGGTGACCCATCACGAACGGGATCACGTACATGGTGCGACCCTTCATGCAGCCGGCGTACAGCCCGCGCATGAGTTCCTTCATCTGGTTCGGGTCCATCCAGTTGTTGGTGGGTCCGCAGTCCTTCTCGTCCACCGAGCAGATGAAGGTCTTGTCCTCGACACGCGCCACATCGGTGGGGTCGGAGGCCGCGTAGTACGAGTTCGGCTTCTTGTTCTCGTCGAGCTTGACGAAGGTGCCGGTGCCGACCAGGAAGTCGGTGAGCTCGGTCCACTCCTCGTCGGAGCCGGTGCACCAGTGGATGGCGTCGGGTTGGGTCATCTGGGCGATCTCGTTGACCCAGGTGAGGATGCCCTCGTGAGTCGTGGGGGATCCGAGGTTCGGCGCGGTCGTAGTCGGGCCAGTGATTGGTGTGGTGGCAGTCATGCCAGGTGTTCCCCTTCGATCGCGGCGCGACCTCCACGGGAGGGCGCCGGCCGTCGAGCGCATCGACGGATCTTGAAAGTTGGGCGGGGCGATCGCCGCGCCGTTGCGAGCGATCTTCGGTTCCTGCGAGCTACGCCCGGATCCGGGCCGCAGCTCGCGGGGTTCCCGCGAATTTACGCGCTGGCTCTGCAGGCACCTATTGGAACGATCAAGTGGCACGGGGGTGGCCGGACCGGAGCCCGATTCGGAGCAACCGTTGAGGTCGGCTAACATGTGCCAGTCCTCTTTGCAGTGCGAGGGCGAGCGCCTGTAGCTCAACGGATAGAGCATCTGACTACGGATCAGAAGGTTTGGGGTTCGAATCCCTACAGGCGCGCAGCGCAGCTGAACGACGACGGCCCCCGATGCTTCTCCGGGGGTTTTTGTCGTCCCAGGGGCGACGGCGCGGCGCAGCAGGACGACACCGACGAGCAGCAGGTTCGATCCGACCGTCGCTGACGTCAGCGGTGAAGAGATCTGGGACCCTCCTGCTAATTTTCCGGTGTGCCCGTGCCTGTCGACGCCAAGAGCGCCCGCTTGTTCCGGCGCGCTGTGGGCGGGGCGGTCGCGCTGGCACTGGGTCTGACGTGCGTGGTGCTATCGCTCGCCGCGTCGCCGAGCCCTGCGTCGGGCATGAGTGGCATAGCGGGCATCGAGGGCATGGCGGGCATGGCGGGCATGGTTGGCGCGGCGGCCACCGTCGAGCCGGAGGGCCCCGTTGACACGGCGACAGCTCCAGCCATGAGCGGGACGTGCGGCACCGTGTGCGTCACCGACGTGAGTCAGCTGTGCACGATCGCCGGACTGACGCTGACCACGCTGTTGGCGCTTCTGCTGGCCACGCGTCGCGACACCTTCCTGGGGCTGCTGGCACGCAGGCGTTCCCGCGGCCCTCGATGCCGACGGCGCCATCAGACGCCGTGGACAGTGCTCTCACCGATCTCCCTGGGTCTCCTCAGGGTGTGACAGGGCGCTCGGAGACTCTTCTCCGAGCCGACTTCACGCATGCGCCGATCAGCGCGCGCAGCTGCCCACCGGCGTACGCCGGTTGCAGTCCCGACCGGCCCGCCCGGGTGGCGTCCCCACCCCGGCTCGCGGGGCTTTCTGGTCTCCCCACCACTCTCATCACGAAGGATTCTTGATCTCATGGACATGTCAATGCGCTCGGCCGTCCCCGACTGGCTCACCCCGGTCGCCTGGACCTACATCACCTTGTCGCTACTCAGCGTCGCCTTCATCGCCGCCGACATCTACCTGCTTCGTCGCCGCCATCCCCGGGTCGCCCCGGAGTTGGTGTGGATCACCTCTGCGCTCTACCTGGGCCCGTTCGGCGTCGTCGGCTATCTGCGCCGCGGGCGCACCAACCCCGGCCCCGCGACCGTCACCGCCCGTACAGCGGAGACAGGAAGTACGGCGGTCGCCGCGCTTCCAGGCGGAGGGGCATCAGCGGTGGCGCACCTGATCGCGGTGCCGCTGGTAGTTGCGGTCGGCTGGACCATCGCCGGCCTGGCGATGTGGCCGATGATCCTGGTCATCGCCGTCCTGGCGATCGTCATGCTGGCGGCCTACGAGCGGGCGGCCGGCGGGAGCCACGCAGGTCACCGACGCAGCATCTCTGTCGGGGCGGCGCTCGTAGCAGCGATGATCACCGTCGCCGCTTTCGACGTCGGCATGGTCGGGTGGATGCTCCTGCTGCACTTCAACGACCTGATGCCGCCGGTCACCGAGGGCACCTTCTGGTTCCTCATGCAGATCGGGGTGGTTGCCGGCCTGCTGACGGGCTACCCCGCCGTCCGCTGGCTCCTTCGCCGCAACCAGACCGTCGTACCGGCCTGACCTTGCTGGAGTGTCAGCCGAACCCCGGACTGTTGCCACGGAAGATGGGCGGCAGTCCGGGGTGCGGACGGACGGGCCTCGACGTCGGGCGACTCGGTCCTGACCCGGCAGGATTCACTGTGCGGGCAGGTGCCTGGTCCTGATCAGTTCGGCCGCGACCTCGTGGATCCTCACGTTGCGGGACTGCGAAATGCGCCGGAGCACCGCGAAGGCACGCAAGGCATCGAGGTCGTAGCGATCCATCACGATTCCGGTTGCCTGGCCGATCAGAGTTCGCGAGTCCAGCGCGAGGTCCTTGCCTTCATCCTGGCGCGCGACGGTGATCGCGATCGCGGTGTGCGCCGCGAAGGACATGCCGCTCTCGATGTCAGCCCCACTGAAACCGTTCGCCTGCGAGGAGAAGAGGCTCAAGGCACCGACCTGCTCGCGGTGGGTGAACAGGCGGAAGCACAGCATGCTCCCGAAACCTGTTTCCCGAGCAACTCGCGTACCCCATTCTCCCCACCTGGGCTCGGCCGCGATGTCAGGACAGGAGACGACCTCTTCGTCCCAGATCGCCTTGATGGCGGGGCCGTCGCGTAGATCCTGTTGGATCCGGTCGGCTGTGATCGCACCCTCGTCAGTAGCGGCGGTCGTCTCGATGATCTGGCCGCGTCGAACCAGGGAGATCGCTGCTGCCTCAGCGCCTTCCACGGTGCCGACAGCAAGCTGGGCCGCCAGCTCCACGGTCTCGCTGGATCCAGTTTCAGCCTGCAGCGAGCGGGCAACTTCGGCGATGCGACGAGCCAGCGGCTCAGGAACGGTCATGCTCCATCTTCTCCTGCTCGACCTAGCCCCCCGAACGCGTCCCCAGCACGGCCCGTCTCGGGCGGTGGCCGGGCGCCAGTTTGTCGGGCGCCGGGCTGGGGTAACGCCAGTGCATGACAGCGAGACGCTCGACGCTGGTGGACTTCGAGGAGGGCAGTCCTGCTGCCGTCGCGGGCCGACGCCTGATGTTGTTGCTCGTCCTGACTTTCGTTCTCCTGAACACCGCAGGAGTACTCGGTGTGCACACGGCCACCATCACCCGGACCGCTAGTGGCTACACCCTGAGCCTTGATTACCCGGAGGCCGGACGCGCCGGCCTCGACGTGACCTGGCGGGCTCGAGTGGATCATCCCGGTGGGTTCGAGAAGGAGCTGACCCTCGCCGTGACCGGTGCCTATTTCGACATCTTCGAGACGCAGGGCTTCTTCCCCGAACCAAGCAAGCAGATCCGCGACGGTGACGTGCTGTACCTGACCTTCGACGCTCCCAAGGGGGCGTCCTTCACCGTCGACTACGACGCCTACATCCAGCCCGCGAGCCAGCAGGGCCGGCGCGCCCACCTCGCGGTCGTCTCCAACACCGGCGGCGGCACCGAGATCGTCGGCTTCGACTACAAGACAAGGTTGGTGCCCTGATGGAGATCGTGGTCCGCGCGATAGTGATGTTCCTGTTCCTCTGGTTGATCACCCGAGCAGTAGGCCGTTCGACCCTCGGGGAACTCAGTACGTTCGACCTGCTCCTCTACGTGACGATGGGTGACCTGATCCAGCAGGCCGTTACCCAGCAGGACTTCTCGGTGACCGGCGGCATGCTTGCCGTCGGTGTCTTCGCCCTGATGACGGTGCTGCTCTCCTGGGTGCAGTGGCGGTTCCCGAAACTCCAGCCTGTGGTGAACGGGCGTGCGGTCGTGGTGATCCGCGACGGTGAGCCCGTCGAGAACGCACTCAAACGGGAGCGGCTGTCTCTCGCTGACCTGATGGCCGCGGCCCGGCAACAAGGGATCCGTTGGCTCGACGAAGTCGACCTGGCCGTCCTCGAGGCCGACGGTCGGATCTCGTTCTTCACCCGGTCCGAGGACGGGTCCGCCGACGGGGCACCCGAGACCTCGTCCGCGGCCTGACGGCCGCTGGTGGTTGAGATCTCCGCGATCGGGCATGAACCAGGCATGGCTGATCTGAATCTCGACCTGCCGACCGAAGGTGACGTCGTCGACCTCATCCTCGCCGACCACCGTCGGTTTGAAGAGCTGCTCAGAGATCTGCGCGACAGGACCAGCGACCGCGACGCGGTCCGGCAAACCTTCGCGACCCTGCACGTCGCTCACGCTGAGGCGGAGGAAGGCGAGGTGTATTCGACGCTGCGCAAGGAGCGTGCGATCACCGAGCACGAGAAGGACCATGGCGAGGAGGAGCACGCGGAGGGCAACCAGGCGCTGCTCGACGTCCTAGAGGCCGAGGACACCAGCACCGAGAAGTTCGACGATCTGGTCGAAGAGCTCGCCAACAAGGTCAGCCATCACTTGACTGAGGAGGAGCTGACAATCCTCAATCCGGCTCGCGAAGAGGTCGCGGACGAGGTGAAGGCCCGACTCGGAGGGGCCTTCGCCCGTGCGCGCAACACGTTCATCGAATCCGACTGCGGCGCCGTCGAGAACGTCCGGTCCATCGTCGCTGAGGCGAAGAAGAAGGGCCTCCTCGACGCCTGACCCGGCGGACCGGATGTAGGCAGGGTCTGCCGCGCTGGCGGCGCGGCCGAAGGAGATTCGCGGGGCAAGGTCGACCTCGAGCAGGCGTGGACCGACCCCGACGCCCGGATAGCCCTAGAGTGCGTGCAGGTTCTGGAGGGCGCGGCGTCGACCTGGCAGGAGTTCTGAGATGAGTCGTACGTACCGTCCGGCGACGGCGACGGCGACGGCGCTGATCGCTGTGGTCCTGCTGGCGTTCTCCGCTCTCCTGCCGGTGGCTCGGGCTGGTGCCGCCGAGCAGGTCGACCAGACGGTCCGGATCACAGCCTCGGACGGGGTCAGCCTGGCCGCCGTGGTCGAGGGCTCCGGTCCGCTCGCGGCGCGTCCGACCGTGGTCGAGTTCACCCCGTACGGTGAGATGGGCGCGAGCTTCACCGTCGGGCCGGACTACAACTTCCTGACCGTCCAGGTCCGCGGCACCGGCGACAGCGACGGCTCCTTCGACGTCCTCGGACCGCGCTCCCAGAAGGACGTCCTCGACGTCCTGCAATGGGCGTGCACGCAACCGTGGAGCAACGGTGAGCTCGCCCTCGCCGGGTTCTCCGCCAGCGCGATTATCATCTTCAACTCGCTTCACCAGCAGCTCCCGTGCGTGAAGGCTGCCGTGCTCCGGTCGGGAACCTTCGAGCTCTACCGCGATCTGCTGGTCCCCGGGGGGGTGCCCAACTCCGTCCCGGGGCTCGCCGTCCTGGCCGGCATCGGTGGGCTCGCGCTAGCCCAGGGACCTGACCGCCTCGCTCGGAATCCCTCGTCCTCGATGGAGGTCATCACCGGGCTTCTCACCAGTGGCTTCAATGCCGGTCTGCTGCACCCGACCCTCGACACGTTCTGGCGTGAGCGCGGCTTCCGGGGGAATGTCAACGACATCCCGACCCTGCTGATCGACGGCGTCTTCGACGTCGAGCCGCGGGGTGACTACCAGGCCTTTCAGCAACTCCGTGCCGAGGGCGACAACCCGCACCTGCTCGTGGTCGGCGGTCACGACGGCGCCCCGCGCGGGACCGACAACGGCGTTGTAGAGATCGCCCGGTGGTTCGATCACTACGTCCGCGGAGTCGACAACGGGGTGCAGCACGAACCGGCCGTGCAGATGCTCCTCGCCAGCGGCGACCGGGAGGACATGCTCGCCGGAGACTTCGCCCGGCTCGAAGGCGAGGACTGGCCGATCCCCGGGACGACGTGGACGCCCCTGACCCTGTCCAAGGTGAAGTCAGGAGCAGCGGCCTCCCTCAACGACGGCAGTCTCCGGCCCGGCGCCCCCGATGCCGGGACCACCCAGCAGCGCTACCCCGCGACGTTCTCGCTGCCGACGAACAGCGACCCGAATACGCTTGCGACCGTCGGCGGCGGTGACGGTGGGCCGTTCAACCAGCTCGCTGACTTCATCCCGGCGCTGACCTCGATGAACTTGTCCAACCTGACCGGCCTGACCTACACCACTGCGCCGCTCACGCAGGCGGTGACGGCGGTCGGCCCGGCGACCCTGGACGTCCGGTTGGCGAGCGTGACGCCGACCACGAGCATCTGGGCGGTCATCTCGGACGTCTCCCCGGACGGGCAGTCGCACCCGATGGCGGTCGGCCGCTTGAACACGGCGTTCCCTGGCGTCGTACCGGGCAAGTCGCTGTACTCCGCCGGCCAGCTGGTCCAGCCGTACGGCGACTACGCGCACGCCAGCATCGGCCTGATCGGGGTGCCGCGGAGTTACCACGTGGAGTTCTGGCCGATCGGCAACCGGTTCGAGGCCGGCCACCGGATCCAGCTCTCCGTGGTCGGCCAGTCCGCGCTGTCGCTGCCGAACCTGCCGTCGCTGAACACGGTCGTCGTCGGGGGTGCCAGCGGCACCCGGCTGATGCTGCCGACCGTGCCGGGTAGCGACCTGGTGGGCGCGCTCGGCTGACCGCGGTCGAGGACCAGTTCCGGACGACTGTTGACACGTGTCAAATGTTGCCGTTCGATACCGACATGACCTTTGACGTGATCATCCGTGACGGCCGCTGGTTCGACGGGACCGGCGGCGCCTCCGCCGTCCGCCACCTCGGCATCAGGGACGGCCGGGTCGTGGCCATCTCCGAGGCGCCGTTGGAGGAGACCGGCGCCGAGGTCATCGACGCCGCCGGAACGTGGGTGATGCCGGGCATGGTCGACATCCACACCCATTACGACATCGAGGTCCTCGGCGACCCGACGTTGGTCGAGTCCCTGCGTCACGGCGTCACCACGATTTTCCTGGGTTCGTGCTCGCTCTCCACCGTGCACGTCGACGCTGTCGACGCCGGCGATCTGTTCGGACGGGTCGAGGCGATCCCGCGCCAGTATGTGATCGAGGGCGTGCAGCGTGCCAAGTCCTGGAGCAGCGCCGCCGAGTACGTCGACGCCCTCGAGTCGCTCCCACTCGGCCCGAATCTCGCCTCGTTCCTCGGCCACTCCGACATCCGGACCGCGGCCATGGGCCTGGATCGGGCTACCCGCAAGGGGATCAGGGCCTCGACCGATGAGATCGCGCGGATGGAGGAGATGCTCTCCGAGGCGCTCGACGCAGGCTTCCTCGGGATGAGCTCACAGCAGCTGCTCTTCGACAAGCTCGACGGGGACACCTGCCGGTCACGGACGCTGCCGTCGACGTTCGCGAGGACCCGTGAGCTGCGCCGCCTCAACTCGATCCTGCGCAAACGGGAACGGGTTCTGCAGTCCGGCCCGAACATCAAGAACCCGCTGAACATCGTGGCCCAGTCGTTCTCCTCGCTCGGTCTCTTCCGCAAGCGACTGAAGACCAGCCTGCTCTCGGCAGCCGACATCAAGGCGCTGCCGGTGGTCATCCGGATCATGGGCCCGATCGCGAGGGTCGTGAACGCGCTGGGCGGCAACTTCCGCTGGCAGCACCTGCCGGTGCCGTTCGAGGTGTACGCCGATGGCATCGATCTGGTGATCTTCGAGGAGTTCGGCTCCGGGGCGGCCGCACTGCACCTCTCGGAGGAGGTCGCTCGCAACGGCCTGCTCGCCGACGAGGAGTACCGCCGGAAGTTCCGCAAGGACTACGACTCGAAGTACGGGCCGCGGGTTTGGCACCGGGACTTCTTCGATGCCGACATCGTCGAGTGTCCGGACGCGTCCGTGATCGGAAAATCCTTCGGTCAGGTCGGTGTCGAGCGCGGTGTCTTGCACCCGGTGGATGCGTTCCTCGACCTGGTCCTCGAGCACGGGACCCGACTTCGGTGGCGGACGACGATCTCCAACCACCGCCCGGAGTTCCTCAAGAAGATGGCCCAGGAGCCAGGCATCCAGATGGGCTTCTCGGACGCGGGTGCGCACCTCCGGAACATGGCGTTCTACAACATGGGGCTGCGGTTGCTCAAGCACGTGCGCGACGCCGAGCAGGCCGGCGCGCCGTTCATGACCGTCGAGCACGCGGTCCACCGTCTTACCGGCGAGCTCGCCGAGTGGTACGGCCTGGACGCCGGACACCTCCGGATCGGTGACCGTGCGGACGTCGTCATCGTGGATCCCGAGCGGCTCGACGCGACTCTCGAGGAGTACGCCGAGGCGCCGGTCGACCAGTACGGCGGCCTCTCCCGGATGGTCAACCGCAACCCGGCCACGGTCCGTGCGGTGCTCGTCGCCGGTCGGCCGCTGTTCCGGGACGGCGAGCCGACCGAGATCCTCGGACGCGAGCGCACCGGCCGCTTCCTTCGGGTCGACCAGCCCACCGGAACCGGCGCGGCGCCGGTCACCGTCCACGACGTCGCCTGAACCTGAAGCGCGTACTCAGGCCGAGGTGACCGCGAACAGCGGCCAGCTTCCGGGCAGGCCCTTCAGCGTGTGCTCGCCCGCCGGCTCGCAGCGGTACGGCGACCCGGCGAGCAGGTCCCCGACGGTCCGGGTGATGAGTACCTCGCCGGGGCCTGCCTTGCCGGAGACGCGTGCGCCGACGTGTACGGCGACGCCGGCGACGTCGGGGCCGCGGAGCTCGACCTCGCCGATGTGCGCCCCGGCCCGGATCTCGACCCCGGCCGCCCTCAAGGTCCGGCCGATCGCCAGCGCGGCGGCCACGGCGTCGCTAGGCCGTTCGAACAGTGCCAGGTGGCCGTCGCCCATGCTTTTGCACACCCGCCCGCTGTGCCGCTTGACCTGGCGCTCGACGGTGCTGTCGATCTCATCGAGGAGGGCGGTCCACTTCAGGTCGGGCGTGGCCGCCAGTCGTTCGGTCGACCCCACGACGTCGGTGAAGAGAACGGTGAGCAGCCGTCGCTCGGCGTGAGCCAGGGCAGGCCTTTCGATGAAGGTCTCGATCTCGTTGAGCTTCTCGTCGAGGTGCGTGGTGAAAAAGATGTTGTCGCCGGAGTCGTACTCGACGATGCGCGCGTCAGGAATGTTTGCGGCGAGATAGCGAGCGCCCTCGATCGGAGCCCACCGGTCGTGGGTGCTGTGCAGGATCAGGGTCGGTGCGGTGATCGAGGGGAGCAGGTCGCGGACATCGGTCGCGAGGGCGACCTCGACGTAGGCCCGTGCAGTTGCCGGGCTCACCCGTCCGGCGGCCTCGAGCCAGTTCCAGAGATCGGTGTCTGCCGGGTTCGACGGGGTCATCAACATCGGAAGGTCCTGCGGGCCGAATCCCGCTCCCGGGTGGTCGAACTCGGCGTCGAGCGCGGGGATCACGTGCGTCGGTAAGCCGTACGGCCAGTCGGGGCGGTTGCTCGGACACGGCGTTGTGGAGGAGAGGATCAGCTTCGAGACCCGGTCCGGGTGGGTGGCCGCCAGCACCATCGTGGCCTGGCAGTCCCAGGAGTTGCCGAAGATCACGGCATCCTCAACTTCGAGCGCATCGAGGACGCAGAGCAGGTCGCCCACCTGGTGATCCAGGGTGGGCGGCTCACCGGGAGGCAGCGGATCCGAGTAGCCCATGCCACGCCGGTCCAGGCTGATCCGGGTGGTGAAGGTGGCGAGCTGGCGCTGCGTCCGGGAGCAGCGTGGCTCGTCGAAGAGCCCGGCGGAGATGACCGTCCCTCCGGGCCAGCTGACGAGGAGGGGTCCGTTGCCCATCTTCCAGTAGCCGATGTGGGCGCCGTCGCCCCGCGGTGCGTAGCCGATCTGCGGTGTCGCCATCGACACCTCCTTAGGTCGGGCCTCGTTCTCCCCGCGCTCAGGCTAACCGTTGGGTGCGGGTGACGACGTCCGTTAGACCGGGAGCTCGTCCCCGCGCTTCTCGATCAGTTCGTCTGACGCACTCAGGCGCCACGCCTCGAAGGTGAGTTCGGCCAGCTCGTCGCGCTCGACCCCGTCGAGGTGGACCACCACCCACCCGTACCCGCCCGAGGTGAACTGGACCTCGAAGACGTCGGGACGCTCCGCGACCAGGGAGAGCTGCTCGACGACGGTCTGCTTCAGCCCGACCGTGCTGGTGGCTGGCCACAGGTAGCCGAAGGCGCGATCGTCCACCTCGAACCTGAGCCACTTGTCACGGTCGGAACGGCTGACCCCGGGAAGCTGGGTGACGAGGTCGAGGAAGTCGGGGATCTGGGTGGCCACGGGCTGATCCTGGCAGGGGTTGCCGACGTCAGTCGATCGACGGGAGCCCCATCGGGTTGCCGCTGGGTAGGGCGCCGGCAGCGACGATGGCCCGACCCAGCGGCACCAGCACCTGCCGGATCGCCGCCAGGTCGGGCTGCAGCACCTCGAGCGAGGAGCGGGCCAGCCGGTCGGTGTCGGTCTCGATCCGGGTGCGGACCTCGGTGCCGGTAGCGGTGAGCGAGGCGTCCTGTTCGAGTAGACCGCGGACGACCAACCCTGCCTCGCCCGCAGCCCATTGCTCGTCCGTCCAGCCTCGGTTGGGCTGCATGATCCCGCGGGTCACCGCTCCTGCGCCGATGTGGGTCAGGGTCGTCTCCAGCCCGCTGAGGCCGGCGTTGGTCGCAGCGATCACGTGACCGTCACCGCGGTGCTCCCGCAGCACTGTCGTCGCCCACCAGAGGCGGGCGGCGAGCCCGTTCGGGACGGTCGACTGCCACGCGGCGGCCAGGGCTCGTCCGCCGGTGTCGAGGCCTTCGGCAGCGCGGCAGAGGACGTCGACGACCCGCCGTACGTCCTCAGTGCTGCCGCCGTCCAGGAGTCTGCCCAGCAGCAGGTCCACTGCTTCGAATCGAGCCGCGAGCGCGTCTTCCGGGGTGACCCGTCCCCACACCTTGGGCAACGCCTTCGCCACCATCTCCGGAGCGAACCCGAAGAACAGTGCCGTGACCGGGGCGGGGCCGACCGCTCCGAGTGCCGCGGCCCGGCCGGCGAAGTACCCGTTCCAGAAGCCGTGCAGGCCACGGTCGGCCAGGCACCCGGAGATCGACGACTCGAAGTAGACGATCGCGTGCACGGGCTCGTAGAGGGACCAGAGGTCGCGTTCGGCGCTCACCGCCGCAGGTTAGCCGGGAACCGCTACGCGTACCGGACCGGCAGGTCCTTGATCCCGTTGAGCCAGCCCGATCGCAGCCGCGACACGGGTCCGGTGGCGGTGATGTCGGGAGCGAGGTCCGCGAGCGCCTCGAAGATCAGTCCGACCTCGCGCCGAGCCAGGTTGGCGCCGATGCAGTAGTGCGCACCGTGGCCCCCGAAGGCGAGATGCGGGTTCGGGTCCCGGGTGATGTCGAAGGTGAACGGGTCGACGAAGACGTCCTCGTCGTGGTTGGCGCTCGCGTAGAACATCCCGACTCGCTGGCCGGCACTGATCTGCACCCCGCCGATCTCGATGTCCTCCAGCGCGGTCCGCTGGAACGAGGTCACCGGTGTGGCCCACCGGATCACCTCGTCGACCATGGTGCTCGGCCGCTCCCGCTTCCACAGCTCCCATTGGTCCGGGTGGTCGAGGAAGGCCTTCATGCCGTGGGTGGTCGCGTTGCGGGTGGTCTCGTTGCCGGCCACCGCGAGCGCGATCACGAAGAAGCCGAACTCGTCGTCCGTGAGGCCGCGGCCGTCGACGTCGGCGTTGACTAATCTGGTGACGATGTCGTCGCGCGGGTTCTCCCGCCGGTCTGCGGCCAGGACCATCGAGTACATCAGTACCTCGGTCGCGGCGGCCGCCGGGTCGTTGTCCTCACGAGCAAGGTCGGCGTCCTCAGCCCCGGTCATCTGGTTGGTCCAGTCGAAGATCTTCTGCCGGTCCTCGGCCGGGACGCCGAGCATGTCGCCGATCACCTCGAGTGGGAACTGCGAGGCGACCTGGTCGACGAAGTTGCCGCTGCCGGTCGCGACGGCTTCGCTCACGATGCGGCGGGCGCGCTCCTCGAGGACCGCCTCCAAGGCGCCGATCGCCCGCGGGGTGAAGCCACGGCTGATGATCGAGCGGAGCTGGGTGTGGTCGGGGGCGTCCTGGTTGATGATCACGACCTGGGTCATCTCCACCGACTCCCGGGTGGCGGTCTCGGGCAGCCGGATGATGACGCCGTTCTCGCGGCTGCTGAAGACCTTGCTGTTCTTGGAGATCGCCAGGACGTCGGCGTGCTTGGTGATCGCCCAGTAGCCGGTTCCGGAGGCCTCGGACATCCCGGCCCGGGCCGTAGCGCCCTGTTCTATCCACGTGATCGGTGTGCTGCCACGCAGGGCGGCGAACTCGGCATGCGGGATCGAGGCGAGGTTCACGTCGGGGTCGGTGAAGTCGAACCCAGCGGGCAGGGTGACGGTCATGGGGAGCTCCTCAAGTCAGCATCCGGTCTTTGCACACAGAATCGTAAGATTGGATGTACACAAACACGAATGTGTATGATCGTCAAGGAACCATCGAGGAGGTCGGATGAGATCGCACGGCTGGGGCGGACGACCGCCGGCAGACGCCGACGAGGCGCGCGCGCGGATCCTCGCCGCCACCCGCGCCCGCCTGTCCGAGTCCGGTACGACGAGCACCTCGGAGATCGCCGAGATCCTGGGCGTCACCCGGCAGACCGTGTACCGCTACTTCCCGACGACCGACGAGCTGATCGACGCCGCAGCGATGGACGCCGTCGCTGAGCTTGTCGGCCAGCTGGTCGCCCACGTCCAGCAACACCTGACTGCGCAGCGCGATCGGGGGCTGCGGGGGGATGCCGCCGACGCGGTTGTCGAAGTGGTCGCCTACGTCTACGAGCACCTCCGCGACGACCCGGCACTCAACCGGTTGATCGCGCCCGGTCGGATCAGCAGCACCTTGTCAGGCCTGACCGCCCCCTCCTCGATCGCACTCGGTGGCAAGCTGCTCGCTGGCTTCGGTATCGACTGGTCCGAGGTCGGACTGGCCCAGGACGAGCAGCTGGAGCTCGTCGAACACCTGTTGCGGATGCTGCAGTCTTTCGTCCTGGACCCGGGTGACCCCGCCCGGACCGGCGACGAGCTGCGCAGCTACCTGCGGCGCTGGGTCGCCCCGGTTCTGCGCTGAGGCTCACATCCGACCTCCCGGCAGATCGCGGGAGGCAGGTCACCAGGCCGTGTCTACACTCGAGACGAGCGCCAGACACCGGTCCGGCGGCCAGTCGGGAGAGCAGTCATGGGTCGATCGATCCAAGGTAGTCGTGCGGTCGCAGCGCTGGTGGCCGCAATGGTTGCGTCGGTGGTGCTGGTCGCTTGTGGTTCGGGAGCGGAACCCAACGCGGCCCCGGTCACGACGAGCCCGACCGGGGCGGTGCCCAGCCCTGCGCCGACCGAGCCCAACCCGACCTCCACCAAGGGTGCCGAGTCGCAGTCGGCCGTGCCCGCGATCCTGGACTTCAGCGGTCGCGCCGTCGACGGCTCCTCGTTCCGCGGGAGCAGCCTGGCCGGCAAGCCGGTGGTGCTCTGGTTCTGGGCCCCCTGGTGCGCGGTCTGCCGCAGCCAGGCTCCGCAGGTCGAGGCGCTGGCTGCCCAGTACGGCGATGACCTTGCGGTGGTCGGGATCGGCTCGCTCGACTCCGGTTCTGCGATCGCCGGATTCGCAGACGACGTCCAGGGTCCGACGCATCTCAGCGACCCGGACGGAGAACTGTGGAAGCGCTTCCGGATCTCCGAGCAGAGCTCCTTCGTCGTCCTGGACGCGCAGGGCAGGGAGGTCCTGAGGACCGGCTACAACGACGATGACGAGCTCGCGGCGGCAGTCGAGAAGCTCGTCGCCTGAGTACCTGGCCTGCCGATGGACACCGCTCTGCTGTCGCTGGCCCTCACCGCCGGCGCGGTAGCCGCACTGAACCCGTGCGGATTCGCGATGCTGCCGGCGTACCTCGGTCTGCTACTGCAGGAGCCGGTCCCGGCCGGCGCCGTAGTTGGCTCACCGCCGGCGCCGCCGCAGGGTTGGCGAGGTGCCGGCTCGGCAACGCGCCGGGCACTCGGCCTGACAGCGGTGATGACCGCCGGCTTCGTGGTGGTCTTCGCGCTCTTCGGCCTGGTGGTCGCGCCGATCGCGGCCTCGGCCCAGCAGTACCTGCCCTATGTCACGGTAGTGACCGGCGTGCTGCTGGCCCTCTTCGGCACAGCCCTGCTCCTCGGGCGTGATCTCACGTTGCCGGGCCTCCAGGTCCGGGGGCGAGCGCTGGACGGTTCGGTGCTCTCGACCTTCGTGTACGGCGTCACCTACGCGCTCGCCTCGCTGACGTGCACCGTGGGGCCGTTCCTCGCTGTCGTGGTGACCTCGCTGAGGTCCTCGGACTTCCTCGAAGGTCTGGTCCTCTTCGTTGCCTACGCCGCCGGGATGGGCCTGGTCGTCGGGGTCGCCGCGGTCGCGGTGGCCCTGGCCCGGAACGGCCTGGTCGGGTCGCTGCGCGGTACCGCGCGGTGGGTCCCGCGGTTCTCCGGGGTTCTGCTCCTCGTTGTCGGCGCCTACGTGGCGTACTACGGGATCTGGGAGATCCGGGTCCTCGACGGGGCCGATCCCGGTGACCCGATCATCGAGGCGGCGTTGTCGTTGCAGGCGAGGATGAGCGGAGTCGTCCAGGACGTGCTCAGCTTCGGCTGAGAGGGAGCCGCGAGGTCTACCCGGCCGGGGGCCCGAGGGTCGTCACGTTCCCGTCGGCGTCGGTGGTGAAGAGCTCGACGCCCTCGGACACGTTCGCCGCGTCGGCTCCGAGCGCGACGGCGATCTTGTTGGCCGCGTTGCGCATCACGTCGAGGACGACCTCGACAGTCTGCTCCTCGCGGAGGTGCGTGCGGACGGCGGTGACCACCTCGGCCGGGACGTCGTACGGCGCCTGGATGAGGGTGTCGGCCAGGGCGAGGGCTGCCTTGACCGGATCCGGGAGGTTGCTGCTGGCATGGGTATCGACGGCGTCGAACGCGGACTCGTCGGCGCCCGCGGCGATCGCGTCTTGGCTGCGGCGAGACCTGCAGACCGCACAGTCGTGAAGGCGGGCCCCGCGCAGCCGGGCCAGCTCGGTGAGCACCGGATCGAGAGAGCGGAGCCTGGCGACCTCGACCATGAAGGTCTCCAGCACCGGCCACGTCTCGACGGGCCCGACGACCGGGGCAGGGGCTGGCCAGTCGCTGGCGCCGAAGATCGCATCGAGCACGGAACGCACCCGCGGGACGAAGTCGTGGGCGTAGATCTGCTGCACCACCGCGAACGCCTGGTCACCGGTCGCACCGAGGAACGCACCCCGCTGGACCTCATCGACGGAGGAGACGTCGAGCGCGAACTGCTCGGCGAACTCCCCAACGGCCGGATCGGACAGGTCGGGCGCAGGGATCGCCGCGACGACGTCGAAGGCCAGAACCGCGGCTCCGCCGTCGCGGGCGAGCACGTCCCGGCCGCTCATCGGCGTCTCCGCCGTACGGCGAGGGTGATCTCCACGACCGCTACCGGGCTGGCGCCGCCAGATCGAGTTCCCGACGGCTCGTGCGGCATGCCCCGGGGGCTCACACCCCGCGGCGCTTCGCGTACCGGAACTTCACCATCTTCCGGACCTGCTCGAAGTCTTCGGGTCGGCGCGGAAAGGACTGCATGTCCGGGCCGAGCTGGAACCGCTTGTTGGTGGTCGCCTTCGGTGCCGAGAACTCACGCAGGCCGTCGTCACCGTGGAAGCGGCCGAAGCCGGAGTCGCCGATCCCTCCGAACGGCACCGACGGCATCCCGACGAAAGTCAGCGCCGAGTTGATCGTCGTACCGCCGGCCTTGATGCGTCGGGCGATGTCCTTGCCGCGCTTGGTCGAGAAGACCGAGGAGCCGAGGCCGAACTTGGTGGCGTTCGCCTTCAGGATCGCCTCCTCGACGTCGGCCACCGTGTTGATCACGATCACCGGTCCGAAGGTCTCCTCCTGCACCGCCGAACAATCCTCCGGTACGTCGACCAGGACGACCGGGTCGACGAAGGGGGCCCGGATCGAGTCGACGCCCCCGACCAGCGCGGTCGCGCCGGCGTTGATCGCCTCGGTCACGTGTCGGCGGACCAGGTCGATCTGGGCGGGCACGATCATCGGCCCGTAGGAGTCCTTCTCCTCCAGGCCGGCGGTCACCTGGTCGGCGATCTCCTTGACCTTGGCGAGGAACGGCTCGCGGACGGCCCGGGTGACGTAGACCCGCTCGATGCCGACGCAGGCCTGGCCGCCGTTGAAGAAGCCACCCCAGACGACAGCCCGGGCAGCGGCGTCGACGTCAGCGTCCTCGGCGACGATGGTGACGTCCTTGCCGCCGAGCTCGAGCAGCACCGGGGTGAGGTTTTCGGCGCACGCCGCCATCACCTTCCGCCCGGTCGGGACCGAGCCGGTGAACGCGATCTTGTCCAGGCCGGCCTTGCAGAGGGCGGAGCCGGTCTCGGCGAAGCCGGTGACCCAGGTGATCAGGCCCCGGGGTGCGTCCGGGTTGGCCTCGTAGAACGCGTCCATCACCAGCACGGAGCTGGCGGGTGCGAACTCGCTCGGCTTCACCACCGCCGCGTTGCCAGCCGCCAAGGCGTAGGCAAGACCGCAGAGCACGGTGTAGATCGGCACGTTCCACGGCGCGATCACGCCGACGACGCCGAGCGGCGGGTAGGAGACGCTGGCGTTGTAGTTGAACATCGCCATTCCGGGAGCGACCTTGCGTTCCTTCAGGACCCGCTTCGCGTGCGCCGCTGCCCACCGGAGGTCCTCCAGCCCGGCGATCAGCTCGAACTGGACGTCGCCGCGCGGTCGGCCGGTCTCGGCGTACCCGAGGTCGCAGATCTCGTCGGACTGTTGCGCGATCCGCGCGATCCACGCGTTGATCCGCTTCTTGCGCTCGCCGTAGGTGAGCCCGGCCCACCAGATCTGAGCCTCCCGACCGGCGGCGAACCGCTCGGCGATGTCCTCGGCGGTGTGGACCGGGAAGGTTCCGACCTCCGCCCCGGTGGCCGGGTTCGTGACGGTGAAGGTCGTGGGGGTGGCTATCTGGGTCATCAGGATCCTCGGGGCCTACGAAGCGTGCGGAGCGATGGCGCGGTCTCTGCACGGTATCCGCGAACGGCGAAAAGTGGAACAGGTTCTAGTCATCTCGCCGGACCTGCACAGGCGTCTGCGACACTGCGGAGATGTCCTCGATCCCCGCCGGCGCCTGGTTCGGCATCGTGATCCTGCTGCTCGCAGCCTGGGCGCAGGACATCCGGGGGGTGGTCGTCGGGGTGGTGCTGATCGCGGTCACCTCGATCGCGACAGTACGGCGGCGAGCGTCCCCAGATCCTGAAGCCGAGCCGTCCGACGGCGGACGCTGAGCTGGCGCCCAGCCGCTTCTAACCCGGTCGGACGGCCTGTCTTCCGAGCAGCCCCTTGCGATCCGCTACGACCTCGAAGACGGCTGTCGCGAACGGCGGAATACTCGAGAACAGAGCCCAGAAGGTGGTCCTCAGCGACCAACCGAACGTTCTGCGCGCGGCCAGCGTGGCCAGCAGGTAGGTGAGGAAGATCCCGCCGTGGATCGGACCGAAGATCTTCACGCCCTGCTCGGTGGTCTCGGGGACGTACTTGATGAACATCCCGATCAACAGGCCGAGCCAGGAGGTGGCCTCGGCGAAGGCGACGATGCGGAAGAACTGGCGAATGCGGATCGGGTCGTTCACGGCGTCACGCTAACGCGTGCGGCCAAGGCTCCTCGAGCCCCTTGCCGTCCGCGTCTCCGCAGGTGAGACTCCCCGCATGGGCTTCCTTGCTTTCACGCCGCCACCGATTGAGCCGGCGCAGTTCCTGGCCAGCCCGTTCCGCGAGCGGATGCGGCTCCTGGTCGTCGACTGGGTCGACAACGGCTTCGGTACGCCGCGCTACATCCACCTGATCTACATCGCGAAGGTGCTCTTCCTCTACATCGCGCTGGGGCTCTTCCTGATCAGCCGGACCTCCGACGTCGGTGGGCTCAGCGACTTCTCCGCATGGTGGGATGAGCCGATCGTCTACCAGAAGCTGGTGGTCTGGACGATGTTCCTGGAGGCCTTCGGGCTGGCCGGGACGTGGGGCCCGCTCTGCGGTCACTTCAAGCCGATGACCGGGGCGATCACGTACTGGATCCGTCCCGGCACCATCCGGATCGCGCCGTGGCCGACGAGGGTCCCGCTGACCGGCGGCGACACCAGGACTGTCGTCGACGTCATCCTGTACGTCGGCCTGCTGGGGTCGCTGATGACTGCTTTCCTGCTTCCGGGCGTGGACTCCGGCTCCCTGACCGCCGTGCTCCCCGACGCGACCGGCGGACTGGTCCGCCCCGAGGCGCTGTTCCCGATCATCGTGCTCGCGGTGCTGCTCGGACTGCGTGACAAGGTGATCTTCCTGGCCGCCCGCAGCGAGCAGTACCTGCCGCCGATCCTGTTCTCGGCGACGCTCTCCTTCACCGACCTGATCATCGCGCTGAAGATGACGATCGTGATGGTCTGGCTCGGCGCCGGTGTCTCCAAGTTCGGCGACCACTTCGTCAACGTCGTACCGACGATGGTGGCGAACGCGCCTTTCAACCCGTCGAAGCAGATCAGCCGGGCGCACTTCAAGAAGGTGCCGGACGACCTGCGTCCGTCCGGGCTCGCGTGGTTCATGGCGCACGTCGGCGGGACCACGGTCGAGCTGCTGATCCCGTTGACCCTGCTGCTCACCACCAACACCACGGTCGCGCTGCTCGGCGCCGTCGCGATGGTGACCTTCCACCTCTTCATCACCTCGTTGTTCCCACTGGCCGTCCCCTTGGAGTGGAACATCTTCTACGCCTTCGCGGCGATCTTCCTTTTCGTCGGCTACCCGTCCGGCGAGGGCTACGCGGTCTGGGACTTCTCCGAGCCGTGGATGCTGCCGGTCTTCGCCGTCTGCCTGGCGTTCTTCCCGGTGCTCGGCAACCTGCGTCCGGACCTGGTCTCGTTCCTGCCCTCGATGCGTCAGTACGCCGGCAACTGGGCCTCGGCGACCTGGGTGATGGCCCCGGGCATCGAGGAGCGGCTCAACGAGCTGCCGAAGCCGGCGCCGAACCAGACCGACCAGCTGGTCGCGATGGGCTACGAGCCGGACTTCTCCGAGATCACCATCCAGAAGGCCCTCGCCTGGCGGGCGATGCACAGCCAAGGTCGTGGCCTCTACTCGGTGATGCTCCGCGAGTACGGCGACGACATCGAGCGCTACACGGTCCGCGAGGCCGAGTTCGTCTGCAACACTCTGGTCGGCTGGAACTTCGGTGACGGGCACCTGCACAACGAGACCCTGATCGCTGCGGTGCAGCGCCGGTTGAACTTCGCACCCGGCGAGCTGGTGGTGATCTGGGTCGAGTCCCAGGCGATCCACAAGAAGACCCAGGAGTACAAGATCATCGATGCCGCCGTCGGGGTCGTTCAGCGCGGTACCTGGGTCGTCGCGGAGGCGGTGGCCGAGCAGCCGTGGTTGCCGAACGGGCCGATTCCGATCGACGTGACGTGGAGCGACCCGACGTACGTGCGGCCGCGTGACCCGGGCGCGACTCCCGATTCGGAGAGCGTGTGACCCGGGCGGTCGTCGTCGGCAGCGGGCCCAACGGCCTTGCGGGCGCGGTCAGGCTGGCGCAGGCGGGACTCGAGGTCACCGTCCTGGAGGCGGCGGACACCATCGGCGGCGGCACCCGTACGACGGAACGGATCGTCCCGGGCCTGCTGCACGACGACTGCGCGGCGTTCCACCCCACCGGCGTGACGTCGCCGTACTTCTCGACCCTCGGGCTGGAACAGCACGGCCTGAGCTGGCTCTGGCCCGAGATCGACTTCGCCCACCCGCTGGACGACGGCCGGGCGGGCGTGGTGACTCGCGACTTTGCCGACACCGATCGGACGTTGGGCGACGACGCGCGGAGCTGGCGCCGGGTCTTCGAACCGTTGGTCCGGACCTTCGACAAGATCCTGGCCGATGCGATGGGTCCGGCGATACACGTCCCGAAGCACCCGGTCGCGTTCGGCCGCTTCGGCCCGCAAGCACTTCTCCCGGCGACGGTGACGGCCAAGCACTGGAAGGACGACCCGGCCCGGGCGCTCTACATGGGTGTGGCCGCGCACGCGTTCGGGCGGTTGGACACGCCCCTGAGCGGATCGGTCGGGTTGCTGCTCGCCGCTGCCGGGCACCGGGCCGGCTGGCCGGTCGCCGAGGGCGGCAGCCGGGCGATCGCGGACGCTCTGGTGCGGGTGCTGACCTCGCTGGGCGGCTCTGTCCGCACCGGGGTCACGGTGACGTCGCCGCGCCAGCTGCGTGACGTCCTGGGGCACGACCCGGACGTCGTCCTGCTCGACGTGTCCCCCGCCGGCGTGCTCGACATCTACGGTGATGCCCTGCCAGGGCGAGTACTCCGGGCCTTCCGCCGCTACGAGTACGGGCCCGCGGTCCACAAGGTCGACTACGCCATCGAAGGCGACGTGCCGTGGACCAACGAGGACTGCCGTCGCGCGGGCACCCTGCACATCGGAGGAACCGCGGAGGAGATCGTGAAGGTCGAGGGAGCAACGGCCCGCGGCGAGATGCCCGAGCGGCCGTTCGCCCTGATCGGCCAGCAGTACCTCGCTGATCCGAGCCGCTCCTCGGGGTCGGTCAACCCGGTCTGGGCCTATGCACACGTACCTGCCGGCTACACCGGCGATGCCACCGACGCGCTCACCGCCCAGATCGAACGCTTCGCCCCGGGTTTCCGGGACCGCATCGTCGGTACCTACACCCGGTCGGCAACCGAGATGGCGTCGTACAACGCGAACTACGTCGGTGGAGACATTGGCGTCGGGGCCAACACCGCCCGCCAGATCGTCTTCCGTCCGCGAGCAGCCCTCAACCCGTACACGCTCGGCATCGACGGGGTCTACCTCTGCTCCTCGGCCGCGGCTCCCGGCGGGGGGGTCCACGGCATGTGCGGCTTCAACGCCGCAGAGACGGCGCTGAAGCGGCTCTAGCTGCGCGGCTCGGGAGATGTCGAGCCTGGCGCTGCGCCGCTGTCCGGGGTCTCAGTCGACCGGTGTGATCCCCGCCAGGTGCCGCTGCGCCAGCTCCGCGTAGTACGCCGGGTTGGCGTCCACCCAGAACTGCGCCATCGTTCCCTCGATCGGCTTCTTCACCTGCGCCGGCGTCCCGGCGGCCAGCACCCCCGGAGGTATCTGCGTCCCGGGGCTGACCAGCGAACCGGCAGCCACCATCGACCCAGCGCCGAGACGAGTGTCATCGAGCAGGGTGCTGCTGTTCCCGAGCAGCGACTTCTCCTCCAGCACGGCGCCGTGGACGACGCAGGAGTGCGCGACGGTGGCACCGGGTCCGACCTCGACGACGGCGTCCGGAGCACCGTGGAGGACGGAGTTGTCCTGGACGTTGGCGCCCTCGCGGATCACGATCGAGCAGATGTCGCCCCGCAGTACGGCGCCGTACCAGACGCTGGCGCCCTTCTCGACGGTCACGTCGCCGATCAGGGTTGCGGTCGGGGCAACGAAGGCTTCGGGGTGGACGGTGGGGCGCTTGCCCTCGAACTCGAAGAGATGCACGAGGGCGACGTTACTGGGGGTCGGAAGTTTCGGCAGGCTCGACGTCGACGGCGCCGAGCGGTTCGGGTGGGGCGAGCGGGTGGTCCGGGTCGCCACCGTAGTCAGCGCTGCCGTCGGCGGCGGCGGACGCTCGCTGGACCGGGACCGTACCTGGCGTCGTCAGGACGGGTGGCGCTACCAGGGTGTCCTCGATCGTGACCTCGACTGGCTCTGCCATCCCAGAGAGCTTGATCATCTCGCGGCGCCACCCGGGCGTCTCCTCGAGTGACCGGGCCGTCCCCGGTCCCATCAGGATCTGACCGTCCTGGGCGCGGCTGCAGAGCCGCGCGGAGAGGTTCACGGTGGTGCCGATGGCGGCGTACTCGAGCTGTTGCGCGGTGCCGATCGCTCCGACGGCGCACTCCCCCGAGGAGATTCCGATACCGATGCCGAGCGGCGTCTCCGGGGTCGCCCACTTGTCCGTCACGCTTCGGACCCGGGCCATCATGTGCCGCGCGAGGCGGAGGCCAACCCGGGTGTGGTCCGGACGTGGGTAGGGCGCCCCGACCAGGATCAGGGCCCCGTCCCCGGCGAAGTCCTTGACGGTCGCGCCGTACTCCTTGGCAGCGTCGATGACGACGGCGTAGTACTCCTGGAGCACCTGGACCATGAACTCGGCGCCGTGCGCCTGGGTGAAGCTGGTGAAGCCACGCAGATCGATGCTGACCGCGGTGAGGCTGTAGATCTCGGTCCGGATGTCCGTGCTGAGCCCGGAGAGGTGCGCGGTCTCGGCAATGTCGGGGGACACGAACCGCGCCATGTTGCTGCGTTCGTCGAAGAGCGTGTCCTGCTGGGTCTCGATGATCAGGTGGTCCACGTAGGTCTGCCGGGTGATCCACTCCATCGCGAGGTTGAGCACCATTCCGGTCAGCAAGGCGGTCAACGGGATGAAGAGCCCGACCGCGAACTGCTGGTCGTCGACGACACCGTCGGCGTGCAGCTGGTAGGCGGCACCGGCCGCGAGCAGGCAGTACGGCGTGACCGAGAAGAACGCCACCACCGGCGGCAACCGGAACATCGTCAGGCCGAAGTACGCCGCCATCGTCACGCAGGCGCCGGTCAGCGCCGGCTGGTCCATCTTGTAGGTGAGTGCGACCGCGAGGATGCCACCGACCAGGTTGGCCAGAGCGCTCCAGGTCTGGGTCAGGTGGCTGGTGCTGTCGCTGCGGGAAACCGCGGCTCCGACCAGCAGCAGCCCGATCATTGCCGGGATCAGCACCAGGGCGAGGCCGCGGAAGTGGTCGAGCGCGCCGAAGATGACAGCTATGAACGCACAGAACGCAGCGCCGGCGGCGCCGTACATGGCGACGTGGGTGAACGTCCGGACGTGGTCGCGTCGCCACGTCCGGTAGGAAGCCTCAACCGCCTCTTCGGTGAACCGCAACCCCCATTGGGTCTCCGGAGAGGTGAGTTCCGAGACGACCGGCCATCCGTCAGGCCTGGTCATCACTCATCGGTCTGTCAGTCACCCTGGTCGCGACGAACCCGCTCTTCGGTGGCGCCGGTGAGGGCGTCCTTGAAGTGCGGGATCTTCGAGTTCAGCTCGGCCACTGTCTCGGCCGTGAAGTGCAGCGCCTCCAGGGGGGTCTCGGTGATGACCGTCGCCGAGCGGAGCTTGTGGTTGACCAGTGCCATCTCGCCGACCAGATCACCGGCGCCCACGCGAGCGACCTCGGTGCCGGAGCGACGTACGGAGACCTCGCCGGACAGGATCAGGTACGCCTTGTCGGCCGGCGTGTTCTCGGCGATCATCGCCCATCCCTCAGGAACGGTCAGGTAGGTCGACGTGTCCAGGACCATCCGGATCTCGTTGTCGCTGAAATCCTTGAACCGGGTCAGCTTGGCAAGCTGCTGGATCCGTGCTTTGTCGTCGGACTCTTTGCCGCGCATTCGCGGACTCCTCTCGTGCGACCCGAACCTGGTCGCGCAGGCTGCTCCCTTGGGTAGATTCTCATGGCTGGAGAGGGGCTTGTCCATCACCCGCCCGGGTGTGTGCCCGTTGAGTGTTCCGGGCCCGGGGCCGGCCTCGGACCTGGCCAGGGATCGTAGGGGTAGGTTTCGGCCCATGACGGCGACGGTCTGCATCATCGGCGCAGGGTCCTCGGGGATCACTGCCGCACAGGTCCTGAACGCCCGCGGAGTGGAGTTCGACTGCTATGAGGTCGGCAGCGAGGTCGGCGGGAACTGGCGCTACGGCAACGACAACGCGATGTCCTCGGCGTACGCCTCATTGCACATCAACACCTCGCGCCATCTGATGGAGTACGCCGCCTACCCGATGCCGGAGACGCTGCCGGACTACCCGAGCCATGGGCAGATCGCGGCCTACTTCGACGCCTACGTCGACCACTTCGGATTCCGGGACCGGATCAGCTTCGGTACCGAGGTCGTCCGCGTCGAGCCGGTCCCCGGCGGCGGGTACGACGTCACGGTCCGGGCCGCGGGAGGTGCCGGCGCGGCCCCGGACACCCGACGTTACGAGCAGGTGATCGTTGCGAACGGACACCACTGGAAGCCCCGTTGGCCGGAGCCTTCCTTCCCCGGTGCCGACACCTTCCCCGGCGAGGAGATCCACGCGCACCACTACCGGACACCGGAACCGCTCACCGGCAAGCGTGTCCTGGTCCTCGGCATCGGGAACTCGGCCTGCGACATCGCAGTGGAGTCATCCCGGGTGGCGACCGCCACCGACCTGGCGATGCGACGCGGCGCCCACATCTTCCCGAAGTTCATGTTTGGCGTACCGACCGACCACCTGACCGACTCCGCCCTCGCGCGGGGACCGCTGAAGGTCCAGCAGGTGGCGATGTCGCTGATGCTCCGGCTGACCCAGGGCAAGGTCACCGACTACGGGCTCCCGGAGCCGGACCACGCCGTCCTGCAGGCGCATCCGACGGTGAGCCAGGACCTGCTCAACCGGCTCGGGCACGGTGACATCACCATCAGGCCGAACATCGACCGGTTCGAGGGCTCCAAGGTCTTCTTCACCGACGGCACCGCGGGCGAGTACGACGTCGTCGTCTACTGCACCGGCTACGTGGTGAGCTTCCCGTTCCTCGACGACCGGGTGGTGCCCGCCGAGGACAACCACATCGACCTCTACCGGCGGGTCGTCGACCCGGAGAACCCAGGCCTCTACTTCATCGGCCTGATCCAGCCGCTGGGCGCGATCATGCCGCTCGCGGAGGCGCAGGCCGAATGGGTCGGCGACCTGATCACCGGAGTAGGGGTACTGCCCCCGGTCGAGGAGATGAAAGCGCAGATCGCCGATTACGACCGGAAGCTGACCAAGCGGTACGTCGCCTCGAAGCGGCACACCATCCAGGTCGACTTCCACGGCTACCGGTCCGAGATCGCCAAGGAGCGCAAGCGCGCGGGACGACGGGCCCGCAAGCGCTGATCAGGTGCCGTTGTTGAAGATGCCGCTGCCGTTGCCGCCGTACAAGGCGAGGCCGAGGGTGACGACGAGAGCGACGATGCACGCGGACTCCAGGAACCGGGCCGTCATCAGGCGCTGGGCCGGAGTCGCTCCCGCCGGACCTGCGGCTCCACGCAAGGACAGGATCACCAGGCCGCCGAAGATCGCGAGCGCGACGGTCGCACACAGGCCCCAGACCAGGCCGGCGCTGAGCGGGTTCCCGACGATCGCGCCGGTACCGAACTGGGCGGGCACGCCCACGACCCTGGCAGGCAGGATGAAGAAGGTCAGTCCGATCGCTGCGGCGTAGGCCAGCGACCGGTTGCGGAACTGGTCGTGGGTCAGCCGTCGGTGCTCGGACCAGAAGAGCGCTGCCGCCATGTACGGCGGGCCGCCGATCGCCCAACCGAGGAAGGTCCAACCGTCCGGTGTCGTCGGCGTTTTCTGCAGCTGGACTGCGATGTCCTCGCCGAAAAGTCGACCGACCACGAGGAAGACGATCGAGAAGGAGGCGATGAGCGCGCCGAAACGCACTCGCCTGCTCAGCGATGTCCAGGTGCTCCCCATGCGGTGAATCTACTGGCTAGGGTGGATTGTCCGGAATCAGGCGCGGCCCCGGACCCGGGCGGTTTCCGGGTCAGTACTGCTGAGGCGCTGACGGGTATCCGGGGGGCAGTGCCTTGGCGCGTCGTACGACGATCGTCTTCATGAGCTTGTCGGCGAACGTCTGGCGCTTGTCGTCCCACAACGGCCAGAAGTAGCCGAGGTAGCAGGGGAGCTGATCCAGGATGTGCAGAAACTGGCGTCCGAGGGTCTTCCAGCCGCCGATCGGGGTGCCGGTCTGCTCGGAGACCACGCCGATGCCGAGGACGGACTTGCCGAGGCTGGACCCGGTGCGGCCCTGACGCAGGATCTGGTTCCAGATCGCGAACGCCGCCCCGGCGACGTAGCTGACGATCATGATCCCGAGCCCGATGTTCTGGGTGCCCTCGGTCGCGGCGCGGTCGTTGTACAGAGCGCCGCCGATCACGGCGGGGATGTAGAACGGGATCAGCATCGCGCCGTCGAGGAGGAAGGCCGCGAGCCGGCTGCCCCAGTGCACGTACGGGTTCGACGGCGGGGACTGGTAGCCCGTCGGTTGGTACCCCGGCGGTGGGTACTGAGGCTGCCCGTACTGGGGCTGCCCGTACTGGGGCGGTGGGTACTGCTGGCCGCCGTTCGGGGGAGGCTGCTGCTCGCCCCACGGCGCGGGCGGCGGGTAGGCCGGCGGGGGCGGGGGGTAGGCCGGCGGGTCAGCGGGGGACTGCTCGGGCCCCGGGTACTGCGGCGGATTGGGGTCGGACACGGGCGCCTCCTCGAGATGGTGCGTCGAGCCTAGGGCACCAGGACGGTCAGCCGGTGCTGTTCAGCGGTGGCAGCACGGACCCGTAATCCAAGCTCAGGGTCCCGCCCTTGCGGTAGGTGGCGACCTCGCGTGGATCGACGCACATCGCCGCGACGGTGATCAGGTGCGCGTGCTGGGCGGTCGCGATCCGGGTCGCGGCATCCTCGGCCCGGAGGGCCGCGGTGATCGCGGGGCGGGTCCTGGCAGCGCCGTACAGGATGGCGGCCTTGCCCACGACCTCGCTCCAGGTAGGGGAATCGAGCGCTGCGATGGCATCCCGGCAGGCCCCGGTCGCGTTCGAGCCGGCGTCGACCACCTGCCTGACGAGGGTCTCGATGTCTTGCTGCCAGCCGTCGAAGGTGATCGAGAGGCAGGCGGCCTCGCCGACGGTGGTGGTGCCTTGGGCGACGTCGCACTGGGAGCCGTTGACGTAGATCGTGGAGACATCCAGGTCGTAGGTGTTGATCGCTGCTACCAACCGGGTGCGCGGCCCGTCAGGGAGGTAGGGGAGCATCAGGTCCGGGTCCGGGGTGGCCGTCGCGGTGAAGGTGGTGGCCCCGTCGATGCCGCAGCCCTGGAAGACCTGTTCGAGGGTGCCGTTCAGAGTGCCGTCGGCGGTGCGGGCCCAGGTCCAGGTGAACGCCTCGCCGTAGGTGCCGTGGTTGGTCCCGCCGCACTCGCCTACTCGGATGTGCTCGCCGGTGAAGCCGCCGGGGCGTGACTCGAGCCGCAGGGTGTTGCCCTGGGGTCCACCGGTGCTGGCGGCGCGCTGGAGCAGGGCCGTGCAGGCCTCGTCGGCGCAGCTCAGGAAGGCACTCGTCGAGACCTTTGAGTCCCGCCCGGCACGGTTGCCGGGGAGGGTCGACTCGGTGATGACCGTGGAGAGACGGTAACCGCCGACCGCATCCCGGGCGACAGGCGTTGGCTCGGCCGGCTCGGCTGAGCCTCCGCACCCGGCGAGCACCAGAACCGCCGCGACGAAGCACGCCAGCCTGACCATCGGTTCTCCTCGCCTTCGACCGCTCGTCCGGGCGGTGACCGAGGTCGAGCGTAGTGCGCGGTCGTCCAGGGATTAAAAGTCAGGCTTGACTGTTTGTTGGTTGCGGGGTCACCATGACCCGTGACCACTAGCCGGGTGCCCCAGGAGGAGCGGACGCGCGCCATGCGGCAGCGTCTGCTCGAGGCGACCGTGCAGTGCCTGGCCGAGTACGGCTGGTCCGGTACGTCGACCACCCTGGTCTCGCAACGGGCCGGGGTCAGCCGCGGCGCGCAGCTCCACCACTTCCCGACCAAGAACGACCTGGTCGTCGCCGCCGTCGAACACCTCGCACTGATCCGCCGCGACGAGCTCGCCCAAGCAGCAGCCCAGCTGCCGACCGGTGTGCGGCGGACGCGCGCGGCACTGGAGATGCTCGGCGGACACTTCACCTCCGACGTCTTCAGCGCAGCGCTCGAGCTCTGGGTGGCGGCCCGCAGCGATGCCGCCCTGCTGGCCGCACTCGGACCGTTCGAGCGGACCACCGGCCGCGAGACCCATCTCCTCACCGTCGAGATGCTCGATGCCGACGAGGCCCAGCCCGGAGCACGCGAACTCGTCCAGGCGACGCTCGACCTGATCCGGGGCCTCGGGCTGGCCAACACGATCAGCAACGACCAGGCGCGGCGGTCCCGGATCCTCGACCGCTGGGCCGCCGTACTCGAGGACGAACTGCCTCGCCGTACCCAGGAGCCAACGTGAACCCGCCGACCGAGGAGACACCGTGAATGCCGTGCTGGAACAGGTCCTCGCTGATCTGAGTGCCGAGGGCGACCAGCTCGAAGCGCTGGTCGCTGGGCTCGACGAACCCGGCTGGCGGAAGCCCACCCCGGCCGAGGGCTGGGACATCGCGACCACGATCGTGCACCTTGCCTGGACCGACGAGTGCGCGATCGCGGCGGGCACCGACAAGGAGGCCTGGGACGCGCTGGTGCTCAAGGCGATCGCGAACCCGACTGGCTTCGTCGACGACGAGGCGTTCGCGGGGGCCCAGGCCACGGCCCCGGAGATCTTCGCCCGCTGGCAGGCCGGCCGCCCGGCCCTGGTCGCGATGCTGCGCGACTACCCCGAGGGCCAGAAGCTGCCCTGGTACGGCCCGCCGATGAGCCCGGCTTCGATGGCGACGGCGCGCTTCATGGAGACCTGGGCGCACGCCCTGGATGTCGCCGATGCGTTGGGCGTCGACCTGGAGCCCACCGACCGCCTCCGGCACGTGGCCCACCTGGGGGTCAGAACCCGTAACTACGCCTACAGCGTCCACGAGCTCGAACCGCCGACCGAGGAGTTCCGGATCGACCTGGTCGCGCCCTCGGGCGAGGTCTGGTCCTACGGTCCGGAAGACGCCGCGCAGACGTTGACCGGGTCGGCGTACGACTTCTGTCTGCTGGTCACCCAGCGCCGGAACCTCGACGACCTGGACCTGGTTGCGACCGGTCCGGACGTCGAGACCTGGGTCGGCATCGCGCAGGCGTTCGCCGGGCCGTCGGGCTCGGGTCGTGAGGCGCGCGCATGACGGTGTCGACAGGCTCACCCAACGTGGCGCGCATCGGAAACTGCAGCGGGTTCTACGGCGACCGACTCACCGCGATGCGGGAGATGTTGGAAGGAGCCCCCGGCCAACCCGGACTCGACTACCTGACCGGGGACTACCTCGCCGAACTGACCATGCTCATCCTGGGCAAGGACCAGATGAAGGACCCCTCGCTCGGCTACGCGCGAACTTTCGTCACGCAGGTCGCCGATGGTCTCGGGCTCGCGCTCGAGAAGGGCGTGAAGATCGTCGCCAACGCTGGCGGCCTCAACCCGGCTGGACTCGCGGCCAAGCTCACCGAGGTCACGACCGCGCTCGGTCTGGACGCGAAGATCGCCTGGGTCGACGGGGACAACCTCGCCCCCCGGGCTGCCGAGCTCGGACTGGGCAACGCCCTCACCGCGAACGCCTACCTCGGGGCTTTCGGCATCGCCCGTGCCCTGGACGCTGGCGCCGACATCGTCGTGACCGGCCGGGTGACTGATGCCTCCGTCGTCGTCGGACCGGCGATCGCGCACCACGGCTGGACGCCCACGTCGTACGACGAGCTGGCCGGCGCCGTCGTCGCGGGACACATCATCGAGTGCGGCACCCAAGCCACCGGGGGCAACTTCTCCGGGTTCCTCGACCTGCCGCGCGATGCGACGCCGCTGGGCTTCCCGCTCGCCGAGGTCGCCGCGGACGGCTCGTTCGTGGTCACCAAGAATGCCGGCACCGGTGGCCTGGTCTCGGTCGACACGGTCACCGCGCAGCTCGTCTACGAAGTGCAGTCCACCCTCTACCTGGGCCCGGACGTCACCACCGACCTGGCCTCGATCCGGCTCGACGCCGAGGGCCCGGACCGGGTCCGGGTCAGCGGTGTCCGTGGGACCCCGCCCCCGGAGCAGCTCAAGGTCTGCGTCAACGAGCTCGGTGGCTGGCGCAACCAGATGGAGTTCGTGCTCACCGGGCTCGACATCGAGGCGAAGGCCGACTGGCTCAGGACCCAGCTGGATGCCCGGCTCGCCGCACAGCACCACGCGAGCGGGGGTCCGGCCACGGTGGTCTGGTCTCTCGGTGCGCTCCCGGTGCCGGATGCCGACACCGAGGAAGGCGCGTCCTGCCTGCTCCGGGTGACGGTGAAGGACCCCTCCGCCGAGGTCGTCGGCAAGCCGTTCAGCGCCGCCGCCGTTGAGCTCGCGCTGGCCTCGTACCCGGGCTTCACGCTGACGGCACCCCCCGGGCGCGCCTCGCCGTACGGGATCTACCGGCCGGCGTACGTCGACCGCGCCGAGGTCACCGAGACCGTGCACCTCTGGGACGGCAGCGTCGTCACGATCGACGGGTCCGCAGGGTTCCCCCAGGGTCAACCGACGATGGTTGAGCCTGTCCAAACCCCTCCGCCTGACCTCTCCGCCCCGGCCTCGGTGCACCCGCTCGGAACCTTCGTGCACGCCCGCTCCGGCGACAAGGGCGGGGACGCCAACGTCGGCCTGTGGATCGGCAGCTCCGACAGCCTGCCCGCAGAGCTCCGCGAGCGACGGATCGGCTGGCTCCTGCACCTGATCACCCCGGACGCCGTCCGGGCATTCCTCCCCGAGGCCGAAGACCTGCCGGTCGAGGTCTACCCGCTGCCGAACCTCGGCGGCGTGAACATCCTGATCCGCGGGCTGCTCGGCGAAGGTGTCGCTGGCAGTACCCGGTTCGACCCGCAAGCAAAGGCCGTCGGCGAGTGGCTGCGGTCGCGGCACGTGCACATCCCCGAGGAGCTGTTGTGACCGCCGGCGCAATCGCGCGCCCCCAGGTGATTTCCGCAGGAACGACACGGAATGCGATGTCACCACCCAGGTGACCGTGTCGACCATCAGCAATCAGGAGTACCCGATGACCTTTCTGACCGAAGAACGCCTCGCTCTCAAGGCGAGCACGCGAACCTTCGTGGAGCGCGAGATCATGCCGCATCTGCAGGAGTGGGAGGACGCCGGAGAGATCCCGCGCTCTCTCCACCAGGTCGCGGCCAAGGCCGGCATCCTCGCGCTCGGTTTCCCCGAGGAGGCCGGCGGTGAGGGCGGTGACCTGCTCGACGCGACCGCGATGCAGGAGGCGTTCTTCGAAGCGGGCGGTTCCTCGGGCCTGGCTGCTGGCCTCTTCACCCACGGCATCGCACTGCCGCACCTGATCACCCATGGCAGCGCCGACCTGATCGACAAGTACGCCCGCCCGACTCTGGCCGGCGACCTGATCGGCTCGCTCGCAGTGACCGAGCCGAACGGTGGCTCCGACGTCGCGGGAATCACCACCACCGCAGTCCGGGACGGTGACCACTACGTCATCAACGGCGCCAAGACCTTCATCACCTCCGGGGTCCGCGCGGACTTCGTGACCACCGCGGTGCGTACCGGCGTGCCGGGGCATGCCGGGATCTCGCTGATCGTGGTCGACAAGGGCACACCAGGCTTCACCGTCGACCGGTCCCTGAGGAAGATGGGCTGGCACTGCTCCGACACCGCCGAGCTCTCGTACGTCGACGTGCGGGTGCCGGCGACGAACCTGATCGGCGAGGAGAACTCGGGTTTCTACCAGATCGCCGAGCAGTTCGTCGTCGAGCGGATCGGCCTCGCAGTGCACGGGTACGGCGTCGCCGGCCGGGCCCTGGAGCTCACCGCGCAGTACTGCCGCGACCGACAGACCTTCGGCAAACCACTGATCAGCAACCAGGTGGTCCGGCACAAGCTGGTCGAGATGCGCCGACTCGTGGAGATCTCCCGGGCCTACACCCACGAGGTGATCGAGCGGCACGCCGCCGGCGAGAACGTGATCGCTGAGGCCTGCCTCGCGAAGCAGACCGCGGTCGAGGCCTGCGAGGCGGTCGTCGATTCCGCTGTCCAACTGCACGGTGGAACCGGCTACATGCACGGCACCGAGGTCGAGCGGCACTACCGCGACTCCCGGATCCTGCCGATCGGCGGCGGCGCCACCGAAGTGCTCGCCGACCTCGCCGCACGACTGCTGGGGTACGCGTCATGACCGAGACCTTGGCTTCGACAAGCTCAACCGGCGAGGAGCCGGGCCGCCGGGAGGCGATGCTCGCCAAGCTCGAGTCCCTCGATGAGCAGCACGCCCTCGCCGTCGCCGGCGGCGGCGAACGGTACGTCGAGCGCCATCGTGCCCGCGGCAAGCTCACCGCGCGCGAGCGGATCGAGCTGTTGATCGACCCCGGGACCGCGTTCCTCGAGCTCTCCCCGCTGGCCGGTTGGGGCTCGGACTTCACCGTCGGCGCCAGTGTGGTCACCGGAATCGGTGTCGTCGAAGGCGTCGAGTGCCTGATCAACGCCAACGACCCGACCGTCAAGGGTGGGGCGTCGAACCCGTGGACCCTGAAGAAGGGCTTCCGGGCCTCCCAGATCGCGGAGGAGAATGATCTGCCAACGATCTCGCTGGTCGAGTCCGGTGGCGCGGACCTGCCCACCCAGAAGGACATCTTCATCCCCGGCGGAAGGATGTTCCGTGACCTGACCCGAGCCAGCGCGAGGCGTCAGCCGACGGTCGCCCTGGTCTTCGGCAACTCAACTGCCGGTGGCGCGTACATCCCCGGGATGAGCGACTACACCGTGATGGTGAAGGAGCAGGCGAAGGTCTTCCTCGGTGGCCCGCCGTTGGTGAAGATGGCCACCGGTGAGGAGTCCGACGACGAGTCGCTGGGCGGCGCCGAGATGCACGCCCGTACCTCGGGCCTGGCCGACTACCTCGCCGTCGACGAGTACGACGCAATCAGGATCGGCCGTCGGATCATCGCGCGGCTGAACCGCAAGGAGAAGCCCTCTTCAGGCTCGACCGGCGGGAGAGTGACGTTCGCGGAGCCCGAGGAGGACCCGGACGGTCTGCTTGACCTGATCCCGACCGACCTCAAGGAGCCGTTCGACCCGCGCGAGGTGATCGCCCGCATCGCCGACGGTCGCTCGGCCACGAACGGTGCCGTCTTCGACGAGTTCAAGCCGCTCTACGGCAACTCGCTCGTCACCGGCTGGGCCAAGATCCACGGCCACCACGTCGGCATCCTGGCCAACGCCCAGGGCGTGCTCTTCTCCGAGGAGGCCCAGAAGGCAACCCAGTTCATCCAGCTGGCCAACCAGATCGACGTGCCGCTGCTCTTCCTGCACAACACCACCGGCTACATGGTCGGCGCTGAGTACGAGCAGGGTGGCATCATCAAGCACGGCGCCCAGATGATCAACGCGGTCAGCAACTCCCAGGTGCCGCACATCTCGGTGGTGATGGCGGCGTCGTACGGCGCTGGCAACTACGGCATGAATGGCCGCGCCTTCGACCCGCGTTTCCTCTTTACCTGGCCGAGCGCGAAATCGGCGGTGATGGGACCGGCTCAGCTTGCCGGCGTCCTGTCCATCGTCGCGCGGGCCGCCGCGGAGTCGAAGGGCAAGGAGTACGACGAGGAGGCTGACGCCGGGATGCGCGCCTTCATCGAGGCCTCGATCGAGGAACAGAGCCTGCCGTACTTTCTCTCCGGGATGCTCTACGACGACGGGGTCATCGACCCGCGGGACACCCGCACCGTCCTGGGCATCTGCCTGTCCGTGATCAGCAACAAGCCCATCCAGGGCACGGACCGCTTCGGCGTCTTCCGGATGTGAGGCCCTGCGTTGGTTGAGCCAGTGGAAACCTCAGACGTCCTCGAAGGAATCTCATGACTATCACCCGCATTCTGGTCGCGAACCGGGGCGAGATCGCCCGTCGTGTCTTCACCACCGCCCGTCGCCTGGGGATCGGCACCGTCGCCGTCTTCTCCGACGCCGATGCGGGCCTGCCGTTCGTGGCCGAGGCCGACCTCGCCGTACGGCTCCCGGGCACCGAGTCCAACAGGAACAGCCCGGCGGAGACCTACCTACGCGGTGACCTGATCATCGAGGCGGCGAAGAAGACCGGGGCCGACGCGATTCATCCGGGCTACGGGTTCCTCTCTGAGAACGCCGAGTTCGCCCGAGCGGTCCGTTCGGCGGGCCTCATCTGGATCGGCCCGACCCCGGAGTCGATCGATGCGATGGGTTCCAAGATCGCGGCCAAGAAGCTGATGGCCGACGCCGGGGTCCCGGTGTTCGGCGAGATCGAGCCGTCCGCCGCGACGGAGGACGACCTGCCGTTGCTGGTGAAGGCTTCAGCGGGCGGCGGCGGCCGCGGGATGCGGATCGTGCGCAACCTCGACGACCTCGCCGGGCAGGTGCAGCTGGCCTCCGACGAAGCAGCCTCGGCTTTCGGTGACGCCACCGTGTTCTGCGAGCCGTACCTGGAGAACGGTCGGCACGTCGAGGTCCAGGTGGTCGGCGACATCCACGGCAACGTCCTGATCCTCGGCGAACGCGACTGCTCGCTGCAGCGTCGACACCAGAAGGTCGTCGAGGAAGCGCCGGCTCCCGGGCTGTCCGACGAGACCCGGAAGCTTCTCCACGACGGTGCCCGACTGGCCGCCGAGGCGATCTCGTACGTCGGTGCCGGCACCGTCGAGTTCATGGTCAGTGCTGGTTCCGGGGGTGAGCGGGTCTCCTTCCTGGAGATGAACACCCGCCTGCAGGTCGAGCACCCGGTCACCGAGGCGGTCTTCGGCATCGACCTGGTGGAGGCACAGATACGGGTCGCGGAGGGTGGCACCGTGCCGCAGGCGCCCAGCGACCCGCGCGGTCACGCCGTCGAGGTCCGGCTCTACGCCGAGGACCCGGCCGCCGACTACCAACCGCAGAGTGGTCTGCTCGACGCGTTCGAGATCGGCTGCGAGGGGGAGTTCACCCCGTTCCTGACCTACGGCAGCCGGCTCGACAGCGGCTTCGTCTCGGGCAGCGAGGTCGGCACGCACTACGACGCGATGTTGGCGAAGGTGATCGTCTGGGGTCCGAGCCGGGAAACCGCGTTCCGCACACTCGCCGGGATCCTGGAGCGGTCCAGGATCCACGGGATGGTCACCAACCGGGAGCTGCTGATCCGATTGCTCCGCGACGAGAAGGTCCTTGCCGGCGAGGTCAGTACCGATTTCCTGGGCACGTTCGACCTGTCCGCGACGCCGGACGACCGGGCAACCGCAGCCGAGGCTGCGGCGATCGCCCTGGCCGAGGACGACCGCGCCCGACGTACGGTCCAGCAGGGCATCCCGGTGGCCTGGCGCAACGTCACCTCCCAGCCGCAGCGGACGGTCCTGGCGCCGCTCGCTGACGGCGAGGACATCACGGTCGAGTGGTACGGCGGCCGCGACGGCTACTCGCTGACGCACGAGGGATCGGTGCTGGAGGCCACCCCGCAGCGGGTCGTCCTCGACCTTGGCGGCGTACGCGTCGCGCACCGCATCCAGATCGTCCGGGACGCCGTCTCGCGCACCGTCCACGTCGACTCGGCGCGGGTGTCCGCCTCGTTCCGCGAGGTGCCCCGGTTCATCGACCCGGCCGAACAGGTCAGCGCGGGCTCGCTGCTCGCCCCGATGCCCGGCACCGTGATCGCGATCCACGCCGAGTCCGGTGCGAGCGTCGAGGCCGGGCAGACCTTGCTCGTCTTGGAGGCGATGAAGATGCAGCACTCGATCAGTGCCTCCGGCGACGGCGTCGTGGAGATCGCCGTCAGCGTGGGACAGCAGGTGGCGGCGGGCGATGTGCTCGCCGTGGTTTCGAACGGGACCGATGAGGTCTCGACAAGCTCAACCGACGAAGCGACAAGCTCTACCAACGAGGAGTCAGCATGAGTACCGTTCCGTTCACCGAGTCCGAGGAGCGGGTCGCTCTTCGGGAGGCCGTTGCGAAGCTGGCCGGCAGCTACGGCCACTCCTACGTCGCGGAGAAGACCCGCAACGGCGGGAAGCTCACCGAGCTGTGGCAGGACATGGGCAGGCACGGCTTCCTGGGGGTGAACATCCCGGAGGAGTACGGCGGCGGGGGCGGTGGCATGGCCGATCTGGCGGCGGTGCTGGAAGAGGCGGCCGCGGCCGGCGCCCCGCTGCTGATGATGGTCGTCAGCCCCGCGATCTGCGGCACGATCATCACGCGTTGCGGCACCGAGGAGCAGAAGCAGAAGTGGCTGCCGAAGATTGCCGACGGCTCGATGATCATGGCCTTCGCGATCACCGAGCCGGAGGCGGGGTCGAACAGCCATCAGATCACTACGACCGCCACCCAGGACGGCGACGAGTGGGTGCTCAAGGGTCAGAAGACCTATATCTCCGGGGTGGACGAGGCCGACGCGATCCTGGTCGTGTCCCGGACCGCTGACGCCAAGACCGGCAAGCTGAAGCCCGCGCTCTTCGTGATGCCGACCGACGCCAAGGGCCTCGAGCGTCAGGTCATCCCGATGGACTTCCACGCGCCGGAGAAGCAGTTCCAGCTGTTCATCGACAACGTCCGGTTGCCCGCCGACGCTCTGGTCGGCGACGAGGACGGCGGGCTCTGGCAGCTCTTCGCCGGGCTGAATCCCGAGCGGATCATGGGCGCGGCGTTCTCCAACGGGATGGCGCGCTTCGCGCTGGACAAGGCGGTCGAGTACGCCAAGACCCGGCAGGTCTGGAAGGACGTCATCGGCACCCACCAGGGGATCGCGCACCCGCTCGCCAAGTCGAAGATCGAGCTGGAGCAGTCGCGGCTGCTGGCGCAGAAGGCTGCCGCGCTGTACGACGCCGGGGACGACATGGCGGCCGGTGAGTACGCGAACATGGCCAAGTACTCCGGGGGCGAGGTCGCCTGCAACACTCTCGACGTCGCCGTACACACCCACGGCGGCAACGGGCTCGCGCAGGAGTACGGCCTGGGCAACATGCTTCTCGCCGCGCGGCTCGGCCGGATCGCACCGGTGAGCCGGGAGATGATCCTGAACTTCGTGGCCATGCACAGCCTGGGTCTGCCGAAGTCCTACTAATACCCGTCGAACCGGAATCGCGCGGCCCACCATCCCCTACTCGACGTCGAGGAGCGCCATGAGCGAGTACGACGAACTGGTCCACTATGCAGTTGCGGACGGCATCGGCACGATCACCCTGGACTCGCCACACAACCGCAACGCCCTCTCGCGCCAGCTGATCAACGAGCTCTTCCAGCGACTCGACGAGACTGCCGCGGACGACGAGGTCCGGGTCGTCGTCCTCCGATCAGCCGATCGGGTCTTCTGCTCCGGGGCTGACCTCTCCGAGGCGGCGTCCGGGTCGATGACCGAGGGAGCCGGCGCTCTCGTCGAGCTGCAGCGGGTGATCCTGAGTCACCCGAAGCCGATCGTCACGCGTCTGGGTGGCCCGGTCCGTGCTGGCGGGCTCGGGATCGTGGCGTCGAGCGACCTGGTGATCTGCGGCGACGACGTCACCTTCGCGCTGACCGAGTCGAGGCTCGCGCTCGCACCGGCGGTGATCTCGTTGACCCTGGTCCCACGCCTGACCAGCCGGGCGGCGTACGACACCTTCCTCTCCGGCCGGGCTTTCGACGCGGCCGAGGCAGCGGCGATGGGCCTGGTCACCCGTACCGTTCCGGCGGACGAGCTAGACGCAGCCGTCGAGCAGACCTGCGCCGATCTACTCACCGCGCACCCGCAAGGTCTGCGGGAGACGAAGAAGGTGCTGTCGCGGGGGATTTTGGAGTACCTGGAGGCGAACGCCGACGACATGATCGCCCTCAGCGCAAAGCTCTTCTCCTCCGACGAGGCCCGCGAGGCAATGCTCGCGTTCTTGACCAAGAAGTAGTCCGACCATGACGGAGCCCGGCCCGATCGCACCGCGATCGAGCCGGGCTCCTCGGAGTCAGCGACCCGGGCCCTGCAGTTCAGATCCGGGTCAGCGGTAGACCTTCGCCGACAGGACGAGCGGTGCGTCCTCGACGAGCGGGCCGTTCTTGAAACCGTCGTCGACGAACAGGGTGTCGTTCGCCCCGTAGGTCCCCGTGCCGAAGCCGACCTGAACGGCACCCGGCTTGACCCCGGAGACAGCCAGACAGGTGCGCGGGATCGAGACGATGACCAGCTTGGCGGTGTAGTCGATCTTGTGGGCCAGCCCGGGGCACTTCACCGGGCTGCCGAATTTGGTGCTGAGCGCCGACTCCCCGGCCCAGCCGCCGGGGCCGGCGAAGATACCAACCGAGCGCTCGGTCTTCGAGGTGACGAGGCGCAGGCTGTGGAACATGAACGGACCCGCCTTCACCAAGGCGCGGTAGCTTGCCGAGATCCGCAGGGTCTCGCCCTCAAAGCTGGTCCGGACCTTGGTGATGTCTCCCTGTTTGCGGTCCGGCGCCGGAGCGGTTGAGGAGGTGTCGGTCGCGTCGTCGTAGGTGATGCCCACGATGTCGCCGACGGTGTCGTAGTGGGTCGCAGTGTCAGCGTGGGCGGCAGTGGGCGCCAGGACGACGAACGCGGCAGCGGCAGCGACCGTGGCGGTACGGAGGAGCTTCATGGTGACCTTTCGTGGCGGACGGTCGCCGCGAATGGCGACCGGCCGCTGACCTTAGCCACCAGATCGCAGGTACGTCCTGAGTTTCAGAACCCGCCGGTTTCTGTTCGTCTCCCGGTCACTCGAGATGCGCGACCGGTAGCGAGAGCCACCCACGGACGAACGCCGACTCGTGCCGGGTTCCGTCGGCCGGATCGACCTGGATCCGCGGATACGCGGCGAGCAGCTCCTCCAGAGCGACCTGGGCCTGCAGCTTGGCCAGGTGGCTGCCGATGCAGAAGTGCGGGCCGCTGCTGAACGCGAGGTGCCGGCGGATCTCTCGGCGTACGTCGAGCTGGTCGGCGGTCTCCCCGAACTCGCGCGGGTCGCGGTTGCCGGCGGCGTACAGCATCATCACCTTCTCGCCGGCCGGGATCGTGACCCCGTCGATCTCGACGTCACTCAGCGTCGTCCGGGCCAGTCCCTGCACCGAGGACTCCAGCCGCAGGAACTCCATTAACGACCCGGAGATCAGCCTCGGATCGTCCAGCAGCAGCTGCCGCTGGTCGGGTGCAGCGCCCAGCAGGGTGACGGCGTGCGAGATCAGGCTGGCTGTGGTGTCGGTGCCACCGGCGACCACGACGAAGCAGAAGCCGAGGATGTCCCAGTCGGTGAGGCGCTCGACGGTTCCGTCCGCTCCCGGCAGCTCCGCCGCGACGAGCGCGCCGAGGAGGTCGTCAGCGGGGTTCGTACGACGCTCGGCGATCGCGTGGGTGAAGTACTCCATCATCTCGGCCATCGCCGTCAGCGCGGCGACCTTGCTCGCCTCGGTGCTGGCCAGGTCGAGGGTGAACCCGTCGTTCTGGACCTGCGTGAGCGCGCGCACCCACGGTGCGAACCGCTCCTGGTCGCCGAGCGGGATCCCGAACAACTCTGCGAGCACGTACGTCGGGATGGTGGCGGAGAACTGGGTGTGCAGGTCGGCGGTACCACCGGCCGCAGCGGTCTCTGCCATGGTCGCGATCCGGGCCCGGACGAAGGTACGGATCCGTTCCTCGAGGGCGGTCACCCGCTTGGGGGTGAAGCCGCGGCCAATCAGGTTCCGCAGCTTCGTCTGCACCGGGGGGTCGAGCATCACCATGGTCGGCGGGATGCCGAGCTGACCGATCTCGTCGGCGAAGAAGGTCAGGCCGCTGGCCGAGGAGAAGACCTCCGGGCGTCGTACGGCATCCCAGATGTGGTCGAAGCGGGAGAGCGCCCAGAAGCCGGGGGACCGGTGGTCTGCGGCATGGAAGTGGACCGGGTCGTGCTCACGCAGCCAGTCGTACGCCGGGTAAGGGTCGGCCAGGAAGCCGGCGTCGAGCGGGTCGTAGGTAAGGGTGCTCATCGGGCTTTCTAACGGAGTTTGTTAATAACGGGTGTTCGTTAGTATGTGTGCTCGTGGCCCGCGACGCAACCCTCACCCGTGCCCGGCTGATCCGTGCCGGAGAGCAGCGGTTCGCTCGCGACGGGGTCGCCGGTGCCAGGATCAGCGACATCGTCCGCGACGCGGGCCAGCGCAACGACTCCGCGGTCGGCTACCACTTCGGATCCCGGCAGGGCCTGCTCACCGAGATCGTCGCCAAACACATGGGGGAGATGGAGAAGCACCGCGTCGTTCCTCCCGAGGGCGCCGATCTGCGGGCCGTCGTCGAGGCGATCGTGGCGCCGACGGCCGCCCTGCTGGCCACCGAAGCCGGACGGGACTTCCTCCGGATCACCGAACAGCTCGCGGCTTTCTCCGGCGTAGGCAGCGGTCAGCCCAACGATGTCCTCCGCAACACCGCGATCGGCGATCAGCTGGCACTCCTGGAGCCCTTGCTCCAGACCCGGCTGGACCCGACCCTGACCCGGGAACGGATCTCCTTGATGGTGACGTTCCTGACGGCTGCACTGGCCGAAAGAGCCCGTTCCCGCGAGGCGGGCACCCGCCAGCGGCTCAACCACGAACGTTTCGTCGGACACTTGGTGAATGTGCTCAGCGGAGCCCTCGCGGCCTGACATTCTTGCGCGGTGCATCGCAAGGATCCCCGAATACTTCTCGTCGCGGCGACCTTGGTTCTTGCATCGTTGAGCATCCTTCCTTTCGATGACGCGGGCGCTCCGAGGGCGTCGGTCGAGGCGATGCTGACAGCAGTGAAGGTCACGTCGAAGGCCACCACGACGGTTCCCGCGCAGGCCGGGGCGAAGGCCCGGGGGAAGACCCAGCGGAAGGCCCGGGCGAAGACCCAAGGGAAGACCCGGCGAACCTGTCGGTCCGGCTCGATCACTCTGACCTTCGACGACGGTCCGTCGCCGGTGATGACCCCGCGGCTGGTGCGGGTCCTGGTGCGGGAGCAGGTCCCGGCAACGTTCTTCATGGTCGGCGAGAAGGTCCGTCGGTCGCCAGCCGTTGCGCGGCTGGTCCGGGACCAGGGCTTCACGATCGGGAACCACACCTGGTCGCACCCGGACCTGACCCGGCTGTCCTCCCGTCGGGTCCGGGGCCAGGTGCTCAAGGCCGGCGCCGAGCTCCGTCGTCAAGGCATCCGCACCGGCAGGCTGATGCGGCCGCCGTACGGCGCTATCAGCGGCCGGGTCAGCCGCGAGATCCGTCGGATGGGTCTGGTGCCGGTGCTCTGGACCGCAGACTCGCTCGACTGGAGCGGTGGCTCGGCACCGCAGATCGCCCGCCGGATCTTGGCCCAGCTCCGCCGCTACCGGACCAATGTCGTTCTCCAGCACGACGGCGTGGGCAACTCGGCGGCCTCCGTCGCCGCCGTGCCGATCTTGGTCCGGGCTGCCCGGGCGCGCGGCTACTGCTTCACCGATCTCGGCCCTGGTGGCGGCGTCGCCCGCGCAAGGTCCACCCGGGTGCGAGCCGGGGACAGCGCCACGACAGCGCGAATGTCGGGGCCGGTAGCGGCTTCCTGGCCGGTCCCGCAGTCGCGCTAGGAGACCTCGACCTCGTCGCCGACCGCTATCCGGCCGCTGCTCTCGGGGATCAGGTGGATGGCGAACATCGGCTTGCGGTCGACCAGACGGTGCCGGGCGAGGGTCCCGATCGGTTCCTTGGTCGAGGTGAGGTCCGTCGGCGAGACGGTGGTCATCAGGCACCGGTCGACCGGCTTCGGCTTCCGGAAGCCGATGCCGCCGATCACCACTCGGTCCCAGTCGTCCTCGGCGTACGGCGCTGCGCCGGTGATCACCACGTTGGCGCGGAAGCGCTCGATCGGCAGGGGTGCCGGCGGTGTCTCGCCACGCTCGAGAGCGCCCTGGGTGATCCAGTCGTTGAGCCGGGCCAGCGAGCTCAGCGAGGCCAGCGTCACCGGGCAGCTGTCGGCGTACGCCGAGTGGTCCCCGGGGCGGGCCCAGCTGCGGTCGAAGGTACGGCGGGCGGGGTCGTCGCACCAGATCAGCCGCAGGTCGTCGCGAGCGGTGACGTCACGCAGCCATTGGTTCGCGTGGTCGGCGGCCGGGCGTCCTTGGAGGGCGTGGCCGAACATCTTCACGTCCACCAGGGCGGTGCTGGGCTCGACCACATCGACCGGCTCGAAACCGCGGGCCCGCATCCGGAGCGGCACCGCGAGACCTGGCTCGGTCTCCGGGGTGTCCGCGACGACCCGGAAGAGCGACCGCAGCTCCCGGGCGCTGACCAGCGTGCCGGCGGAGTCGACCACCATCCAGCGCCGGTCCCCGGCCAGCCCCCAGGGCCGGACCTCGGCAGCGGTGACCGGCCGGATCGCGGTGCTCTTCACCGGGTGCAGGCCCAGGCCGACGACGGTGATGATCACGGGCTCAGCCACGCGGCGAGCCGGTCGATCCCGCGGGTGATGTCCGCGCCGCTGCCGGCGAAGGAGAGCCGGACGAACTGGTTGCCGCGGCGGGTGTCGAAATCGACCCCCGGTGCGATGGCGACGCCGGTCTCGGCGAGCAACCGTTGGCACCAGGCATAGCTGTCGTCGGTGAGATGCCCGATGTCGGCGTAGACGTAGAAGGCGCCGTCTGCTGGGGCCAGCCGGTCGATGCCGAGCCGGGGGAGGCCGTCGAGCAGGATCGCCCGGTTCTCGGCGTACCGGGAGACGTGCCCGTCGAGCTCGGCGTAGGACTCCGGGGTGAACGCGGCCAGGGCGGCGTACTGGGAGAGCACCGGTGGGCAGATGGTGAAGTTCCCGGTCAGTACGTCGACCGGCCGGCGCAGGTCCTCGGGCACCACCATCCAGCCGAGCCGCCAGCCCGTCATCGAGAAGTACTTGGAGAACGAGCCGAAGATGACGCCGGTGTGGGAGGTCTGCCAGGCCGAGGAGGTGGCGCTGGACGAGCTCGGTCGCGACCCGTAGGTAATGCCGTGGTAGATCTCGTCCGAGATCAGCCGGACTCCGGTCTGCTCGCACCATGCGGCGATCGCGGCGAGCTCCTCGGCTGGGATCACCGTCCCGGTCGGGTTGGCGGGAGAAGCGATCACCACACCGGCAATCGGTCCTGATCCTCGGTCGTGAGCCGCCGCCAGCAGGTCGACCGTCGGCTGGAACCGGGTCTGCGGCCCGCAGTCGATCTCGACGACCTCGACGCCGAGGGCGGCCAGCACGTTGCGGTAGCACGGGTAGCCGGGGCGGGCCATCACGACCCTGTCACCCGGCTCGAAGGCGGCGAGGAAGGCCAGCAGGAAGCCGCCGGAGGAACCGGTGGTCACCACCACGTCCTCGGCGCTGACCTCGATCCCCGACGTACGGCGGTGGTGCTCGGCGATCGCGGTGCGGAGCTCGAGGATCCCGGTGGCCACGCTGTAGCCGAGCAGGTCGGTCTCGAGCAGCCGCTTCGCTTCCTCCCGTACGGCACGTGGCGCGCCCGTCGACGGCTGACCAGCGACGAAGTTGACCAGGTCGCCGTGGCTCGCAGCCCGTCGCTGGGCCGCCGCCAGCAGGTCCATCACGTGGAACGGCGGTACATCGGCCCGCTGGGCCACCTTCAGGCGCTGGTCGATCTGGCTCACCCGCTCACGCTAGCCGCTCTGGTCGGCCGGGCCGGCGATCAGCCGGTCGGCTGCCCGGCCTTCAGCTTCTCGGGCTTCTTGGTGAGCAGGAACCGGACGTCGTCGGCGAACTGCGACGGTGCGGTGTCGCCGCTCCAGAAGATCGGTGCTTCGTGGTCGTCGTTGATGCCGATCACGTAGGAGCCGTGGCTGTTCGGGTCGTACCCGCCGTCAGGGAGCTCCTCGCCCGAGTCGACGAAGACACCGACCGACTCGCCTACCTTCGCGACGGTGTCGACCTCGCCGCTGAGCCCGATGATGTTTCGGTCGAACCGGTCCAGGTAGGTGCGCAGAACCTTCGGGGTGTCCCGGGCCGGGTCGCTGGTCACGAAGACCACGTCGACCTGGTCTCGTTGCGCCTCGGTGAGCTTCAGCAGGCCCGAGGTGATCGAGCTGAGGACTGCAGGGCAGGTGTCGGGGCACCCCGTGTACCCGAAGAAGACCAGGGTCAGCGGTGCGTTGGTGTCCCGGGAGAGCGAGTACGGCGTGCCGTCGGTGGTGGTCAGCTCGTCGCTCGCAACGGTGAACGGCGGGTCCACGACGGTGCCGTTCAGGTCGACCGACTTCTCCTGCCCGCAGCCGGTCGCCAGCACCAGGGTCGCGATCACGAGGGCGAGGAGACGCAGGGGCGCCCTCGGGGCGGATGTCATCTGATCTCCAGTGCGGCGAGGATGGTGGCCTTGTCGGGGAACGGGCCGATATGGACGGCGATCGCCTTCCCATCGCGGATCAGGACCGAGGCCGGGATCCCGTTGATCGGGATCTGGCCGTCCAGGGCGAGGGCGACTGTCGCGTCGGGGTCCAGCCAGTTCGGGTAGCTCACCTTCGCCGCGTCCAGGGCCTCGGTGGCCCAGTCGCGGTTCCGGTCCCGGGTGAATCCGATGACGTGGAGCTTCCCGCTGTCGGCGACCTCCTGCAGCAGCGGGAGCTCCTCCCGACACGGCTCGCAGAAGCTCGCCCAGATGTTCAGGACGGTGGGGGCTCCAGGTGCCACCGGAGTGCCCGGCTGCGGCTGGTCGGCGCGCACCGGGTCCTGTGTCGGCAGGTCGATCTCGATCGGATCGATGCCCTGCCAGCCGGCACCTGCCATCGGCTGCTTGCCGCCGGGCTGGGTGTCGACGTACGTCGTGGTGCCGCAGGAGCTCAGGACGAGCGCGCAGGCGACCGCGATCAGCAGTCGGACGGGTCCTCTGAGCACCACGAGATCGTAGTCGACCCGCCAATCCGCCACCGGCGCGGGTGGTTACCCGCGGCGCTGCGGTAAACCGCTCGCACCGGGTCGGGTCAGTGGTGCGCGGCTGCGTGCCGACCTGCCCGGCGACCGAAGTACGAGCCCTCCGCCAGCTGGGTGCCGGACGCATAGCCCTTGCCGTCCTGGGCGATGTTCGCGGCGCAGGCGCCCGCGGCGTACAGGCCGCGGATGACCGCGCCGTCGGCCTGCTGGACCTGGCCGTCGAGCGAGCACTTCATCCCGCCGAGGGTGAAACCGGCGTACAGGGCTTTGCCGAGGGTGAGGTCGTAGGCGCCCCAGGGGCCGTTGTCCTGCGGGGCCACCCAGTCCGGGTGCTTGTGGAACTCGGGATCGTGCTTCTCGTGCGCGAACTTGTTGTACGAGTCCAGGGTCGAGACCAGGTTGCCCGCTGGGATGCCGAGCGCGGACTCCATCTCCTCGACCGTCTCCCAGCCGTCGATGAACGGCGTCAGCGGCATCGAGGGGTGCTCGATGTGTGCGGAGTCGACGATCAGGTACGCCGCCTGGTCGGGTTGGTCCATCACGAAGCCCGAGGTGCGCGAGTGGTAGCTGTCCTCGGCGACGAACCGGTCACCGTTCTTGTTCACGATCACCCCGGTGACCAGGACGGACGGCGGGTAGAACGGCGCAGTGATGAACGGCTCGTTCATGAACTTGAGCTCGGCGCCGACCGAGGCGCCGAGACGCAGGCCGAGGCCGTCGTCGTAGGTGTTGCCGAGGACGAAGAGCTTCTCGCCGAGGGCCGGGGTGTTCTCGGCAACCATCTCGGGGTTCATCACGAAACCACCGGCGGCCAGGACGACCGCCTTGGCCCGCAGGACTCCGGTCTCCTTGAAGCGCTTCCACGCCACGCCCACGACCTCGGGCTCGCCGCTCGGACCTGTCGACAGCACCAAGTGGGCGGCGCCGGTCTCGTAGCGGACCTCGACACCGGCCTCGAGTAGCCGCTCGTTGAGCAGATCCATCACCATCTGGGTGCCGCCGGTGTCACCGGGAACGGGCACCTTGTGGCCCCGGGGTGCCGGGACCGCGAGGTCGCGGAACGGGTGCACCTTCTCGTTGCCGGTGAACATCAGGCCCTCGGTGTTGGGCTGGATCACGGCCTTGCCGGGGAAGTAGGAGCGTTCGAACTCGAAACCGAGCGCCTCGATCCAGTCGAAGTGCTCGACGCTGTCGTCGCAGAACACGCGGATCTTCTCCGGCTCCGGCTCCTTGCTGATCGCGAGCAGGTACTTGTACATTTCCTCGGCGCTGTCCTCGTGACCGGTCGCCTGCTGCACGGCGGTGCCGCCGCCGAGGTAGAAGTGGCCACCGGACATCGCGCTGGTCCCGCCGTACGTCGCGGCGCGTTCGAGCAGGACCACCTTGGCGCCGGCGCGGGCCGCCTCCAGAGCGGCACAGCCGCCGGCGATGCCGAAGCCGACAACGACGACGTCGGTCTGCTCCTCGTCACCGGAGAGGGTGGCGGCAGGGACGACGTCGGGAAGGGCAGTGGTCATGGCGACAAGCGTAGGCCGAAACTAGAACAAGTTCTACCCTTCTGCCGGACCCCGGGACCGAAAGCGCAGCGGATAGACTTGCCGTCACACCCCAAACCGCCGAGGTGCCGCAGCATGACACTCGACGTCGACACTCTGAACCAGGGTCTCCTGGCGGGTTGTGGCGTCCTTTTGGTGGCGATCCTGGCGGTCCGGGCCTCGGTCGGCGCTGGGCTCCCCAGTCTGCTGCTCTACCTGCTGATCGGCGTCGGCCTTGGTGAAGCGGGTCTGGGGGTGGCGTTCTCCGATGCCGAGCTGGCGAACGCCCTCGGTTTCGCGGCCCTCGTGGTGATCCTGGCCGAGGGTGGTCTGACCACCAACTGGAACGAGATGCGTCCGGTCGCCAAGCTCGGCCTCTCCCTGGCGACCGTCGGCGTCGCGGTCAGCGTCACGGTCGTCGCTGTGTTCGCGCACGTCGCGCTCGGGATGAGCTGGCAGTTCGCGGTGCTCCTCGGGGCGCTCACCTCGCCCACCGACGCGGCCGCGGTGTTCTCGGTGCTGCGCCGGGTGCCACTGCCCAGGAGGTTGACCTCGACCCTGGAGGCAGAGTCCGGCTTGAACGACGCCCCGACCGTGGTCCTGGTGACCCTGGTCAGCGCAAGTGGCCACCACGGCGCGACCGGGGTCCTTGGCGAGGTAGCACTCGAGCTCGTGATCGGCGTCGCGGGTGGCCTGGTCATCGGCTTCGGTGGCGCCTGGCTGATGCGGCGCGCGGCGCTGCCGTCGTCCGGTCTGTACCCGCTCGCCGTGCTCTCGCTCGCAGTCCTGGCCTACGCCGCCACCGCCACCGTGCACGGCTCCGGTTTCGCGGCGGTCTATGTCGCCGCACTGATCCTCGGGAACTCCGAGCTACCGCACCGGGCGGCTACCCGCTCGTTCGCCGAGGGGATGGCCTGGCTCGCGCAGATCGGGCTCTTCGTGATGCTCGGACTGCTGGCCTCGCCGGGACGGATCACCTGGGAGCACGTCGGGGTGGCGATCGCCACGGGCCTGGTCCTCACCTTCGTGGCGAGACCGATCTCCGTCTTCGTCTCGGCGATCGCACAGCCGATGCCGGTGCGGGAGCTCGGTTTCATCAGCTGGGCCGGACTGCGTGGCGCCGTACCGATCGTGCTTGCCACCATCCCGCTCTCGGCCGGTGTCACCGACGCGAGCGTGCTGTTCGACGTCGTGTTCGTGATGGTGGTGATCTACACCCTGATCACCGCGCCGACCCTGCCGTTGGTGGCGCGGGTCCTGAAGGTGGCCCGCCGCAGCGAGCCGCGCGACCTCGACGTCGAGGTGGCCCCGCTCGAGAAGATCGCCGCCGACCTGCTGATGGTGACCATTTCGCCGAAGTCCCTGATGCATGGCGTCGAGGTGGCCGAGCTGAGACTGCCGAAGGGGTCCTCGGTCTCGTTGATCGTTCGCGACGGGACCACGATGGTCCCTCAGCTGCGAACGGTCCTGCGACGCGGCGACGAGCTCCTGGTGGTCACGCCGAGGAAATCCCGGGAGAAGACCGAACAGCGCCTCCGTGCCGTGTCTCTCCAGGGACGTCTCGCGCGGTGGTTCGACGCCGACAAGGCGTAAAGACGGTTCCGGCGCCTCAGCCAGTGCGGCCGAACGCGTTCAGGCCGGTCTGTTCTGCCGACCAGGCCCAGAGCCGGGTCGCCTCCGCCGGGTCCGTCGCGTGCGGGAACACTCCGAGCGCCTGGCCGGTCACCCGTCCGTCCGGATTCGCGACCGGTGCGATGTCGCAGTCCTCGAGGTAGAGGCCGCCGAGTCCGTCGAGGAGGGGGGAGGTGGCTGCGAAGACGGGGGTGGCCGCGCCCGCTTCGGGCGACTTGAACTCCGGCATCAGCGGCTCGCCGTCCTTGCCGTAGGCGAGCAGGGATTCCACGTCCGCGGCCTGCAAGTGGCGGCCCAAGGGCGTCAGGATCGCGCCGGGGTGAAGAGCGAACGCGCGTACGCCGCGGTCCCGGCCGAGGCGGTCCAGCTCGACGGCGAAGAGCACGTTGGCGGTCTTCGACTGACCGTAGGCCAACCACTTGTCGTATCCCTCGTCAAAGGCCAGGTCGTGCCAACGGATGCCCGAGAACTGATGCCCTCCCGAGGAGACGCTGACTACCCGGGAGCCGGCTGCCGCCTCTGTGCTGTGCAGCAAGGGCCAGAGCCGGTTCACCAGGGCGAAGTGGCCGAGGTGGTTCGTGGCGAGCTGCAGCTCCCAACCCGGGCCGACGTGCTGCTCGGGAGTGGCCATGATCCCGGCGCTGTTGATCATCAGGTCGAGGTGCTCGCCCCGGGACAGCACCTGCTCGGCGTACGCCGCGACGCTGGCCGGGTCGGCCAGATCCATCGTGCCGACCTCGACGCCTTCGACGCCCCCTAGTTCTTCTCGGGCGAGCTCGGGCCGCCGAGCCGGCACCAGCACCCGGGCCCCCGCGCCGACCAGCGCGCGGACGATCTCGATGCCGATCCCGGAGTAGCCCCCGGTCACCAGGGCGAGCCGGCCGCTCAGGTCGATCCCGTCGAGGACCTCACCGGCAGTGCTGTGCGAACCGAAACCGGTGCCGAGCGGTTCCTGGGCCGAGCGGCTCATGCTCGCGGGAAGTTCACGTCGCGGGTGGTGGCTTCCCACTCGTCGATGGACGTGCTGAACGCAGCGAGCTTCTCGCGCACGGCCGCCAGGACGTCGTGGCCGAGGAGGAGCCGTAGTGGTGGGTCGTCGAGACCGGCGAGCATCAGCACCGCCGCGGCCACCTTCCGCGGGTCGCCGGGGAGGTGATCGGCGAACTGCTTGATCAGGTCCTTGCGGACGCCCACGTCGTCGGCGTACGCCTCGATCGGTGCCGCGGACTCGTGCATCGACCGGCTGGCCCAGTCGGTCCGGAACCCACCGGGCTCGACGGCGCAGACCTTGATCCCGAAGGGGCCGACCTCCTTGGAGAGCGCTTCGGTCAGTCCTTCGAGGGCGAACTTGGTCGAGCTGTAGAAGGCGTTGGGCGGATTCGCGACCAGGCCGGTCATCGAGGAGATGTTGATGATGTGTCCGTCGCCCTGTGCGCGCATGATCGGCAGCACCTGCTGGAGGGTGTCGACGACGCCGAAGTAGTTGGTGTCGAAGAGCGCCCGGATCTCGGCGTCCTCCCCTTCCTCGACGGCGGAGAGGTAGCCGTACCCGGCGTTGTTCACCAGCACGTCGATCCCGCCGAAGGCCGCCTGCGTCGCCGCGACCACGTCCGCGATCTGGGCCCTGTCGGTGACGTCGAGGGCGAGAGCCAGCGCCAGGTCACCGAAGTCCTCGGTGAAGTCAGTGACTGCCTCGACCTTGCGTGCGGTCACGGCCACCTGGTGGCCGGCTTCCAGGGCAGCGCGAGCGATCTCGCGTCCGATACCGGTCGAGCAACCGGTGATCAACCAGCGGGCCATCAGAGGACTCCTTCCGGGAGGCGGCGTAGATAGCCGCTCTGACGGGTAGCCAGCTCCGTAGCTCGTTCGTCCGCAGTGACCGGGACCAGACCTTCCTCGTCGACCTTGTCCAGATCGACGACGCGGCCCTTGGCCGCGAGGTCAGGCCGGGGGCCCGTCGGTCCGAACTCCGCCATCCGTAGCGTCAGGATGCCCTCGGGCAGCCCGTCGGTGTCGATCCAGTTGGCGACACCGGGGTCCTCGCTCGCGATCACGTAGGTGTAGGTGCCGTCCTGGTTGGGCCGGGACTGCGCCTTGTTCAAGCTGCCGGTGCTGTTGAAGATGTCCAGCGTGGTGCCCCAGATGTTCGAGAGCGGCACCGTGAAGTACTCCGCGCCGCCGTCGCTGACGTCGACGACGAAAGCCTGACCAGGCTCGAGGTCGAACCGGCCGGCGACGTACACCTGGTTGCGCAGGGCGCCGGTGTCGTCGGCCGTCCAGCCGAGCGAGAAGTGGTTGACCGGCGCTTTGTACATACCGTGGCTGAGTTTCCCGGTGAAGTCGGCGAAGTGCGCCATCATCGTCGCGGTGGCCTCGGCCTGCTCGTCGCGGGTGAGCGCCGGCCGGTCCCCGCTGGTCGAGGTTCCGAGCCTCTCGACGGTGATGTGGTTCGGGTCGTCCTTGCTCCAGTCGAGGAGGACGTCGCGGATGTAGAACTCGTGCGCCTCGGGGGTGGACTGCACGTGGTTCGGGCGACCGTCGGCAGGCGAGGAGTCCACGGTGATGACGTACGAGCCGTCCGGGCCGACCTCCATCGTGCGCCCATTCAGGACGTCGACGTTGCCCATGTGAGCGTTCCAGAGGGTGAAGTAGTTCTCCGTCATCCGGTTCGCACCGACCTTGCCGCGGATCTCGTAGCGCTCGTCACCCGAGATCGGGATGACCCGGTAGACCGTGTCGGGATTGTCGATGCCCCACCGGGTGCCGGGGATCCGGACGCCCTCGACCTCGTGGGCGAGCCGGGTGATGCAGGTGACCTTTGGTCGCAACGGGTCTTGATTGCTCGACCAGATCGCGGCGGAGAACATCACTTCCTCGTACGCCGCCTCGAAGCGCTCGCGCATCGCCTCCGACGCCTTGGCCCGGCCCAGCCAGGTCTCGGCGACCTGGGTGTAGGCCGCCCGCACCGTGGGGTGCTGGATCAGTTCGAGAGCTGCGAGCTCGTGCTCGTGCTGGGTGGCGGTGGCGACGGGATGTTCGGACATGGAGCGAAAGTAACAGGAAATCCGATAAAATGTCAGTACTGACAAAAGTGCTAACCTCGGCGGGTGAGCAAAGCTGAGCGCACCCGAGCAGCGCTCCGATCCGCAGCCCTGCGGCACTTCGTGGCCGACGGCTTCGAGGGGTCGAGCGTGACGGCGATCGCCGCCGAGGTCGGAGTCACCGAGCGAACCTTCTACCGGCATTTCGCCACCAAGGACGAGGTCCTCTTCGCCGACCTCGTCGAAGGGTTGGCCTGGTTCCGCTCCGCGATCCGCTCGCGCCCTCCGGGCGAGGAGCTGAGTCGTGCGGTGCTGGAGGCGCTGAGCTCGGCGCCGACCGATCCGAGGCTGCTGGTCGAGATCGCACGGCTCCGTCGGGAGCTGCTCAGCCCGGAGCGGATCGAGCGGGTCTTCCGGGACCGCCAGGCCGCGATGGCGACCGAGCTGCGGGCGCTGTTGGGTGAGCGCGGCGTGCCCGACCTCGAAGCCGCGGTGCGGGCTGAGGCCCTCGCCGGCGCGGTCTTCGCCGCGGTCGCCGTATGGGGCGACGGTCCTGAGCCGCACGACCTGCGCAGCCTCTTCGAGCTGACCGCGCAGGCGCTCGAGCAGATCCGCCCGCTGCTCTAGCGGAAGGTCCGTTCGTAGTCGGCGAAGCGCTCCCGGATCTGCGCCTCGCTCAGGCCGTAGGTCTCGGGCCGGTATTCCGGACGGCTCTCCTCGCGCGGACGTCGGGCGATCCAGTCCCGCATCGAGGCCTCGGCGGTGGCGTCGAGGTCGAGCCCGATGGCGTCGTACACCCGGGCGACCTGGGCGATCGGGTCGGCCACGACGTCCTCGAACCTCAGGTCGGTGACCAGCTCGGAGGCCGCTGGATCGGCGGACCAGGCGGCGCGGGTGGTCAGGGCGCGGTCGTTCGTCCAGCCCATCCGTTCGATCCACTGCGACCCCACCCGTTGCAGGTCGACCGTGTCGGAGTGCATCGCGTGCAGGGTGGCGTTCAGGCTCGCGCCGGAGCCGATCGAGGCCACGGGGTCACGGTGCAGGTGAACCAGGTGCAGATCGGGGAAGCGCGCACGAAGAGTGTCGAGGTACCCGAGGTGAGCGGGCGTCTTCAGCACCCAACGGCCGATCTGCTCGCCGCGCCGCCGCTTCTGCCATTGAAGCAGCTGCAGCATCGCATGCAGGTGGTCGTAGGCCGGGGTGAAGTCCTGGTCGTCGAGCCACTTCCGGTACGTCGGCAGGTTCGCTCCGGCCTCCGGCACGTGGGAGAGGAACGCGGCGTCGAGGAAGACGATCTCCTCCTCGGCCTCGAGCGCGTACATCGGGTGGATGGCGAAGAGGTCCGGCATGAACTCCTGGGTCTGGGCCTGCCGGGTCAGGGCGGCCGGCACCCGGGGGTCGTCGGCGTTCCAGTCGTGGGTTAGCCGGGGTGCGACCTCGATGACCTCCCAGCCGTGGGCGCAGGTGAAGCGCGGGTCGGCGGCGAGCAGGCGCTGGGCCAGGGTCGTGCCGCTGCGCATCATGCCGACTACGACGACGGGTGCCGTGATCACCTCGTCCTTGATCTCCGGGTGCAGACGGCGCCATTCCTGGGCCCGGAGCCGCATCCGGAGGTGGTGCACCAAGCCGCTACGCACGATGTGGGCACCGAGCTCGGAGAGGTCGGCACCCAGATAGTCCTCTGCCAGGACGCCGAGGGGCTCCTCGAACGGCGAGGCGCCGAAGTCGTCCAGCGCTTCCTTGGCCCGGGCCGTACCCAGCAGGGCCGGTGCCGCGAAGTTCTTACTCAGGTCCACGCGCACGGAGCCTATGCTCCGGGCCATGGACAGCGCACGCGAGATCGAGAATCTCCTCTACACCTACGCCGAGCGGATCGACGCCGGCGACCTCGACGGGGTGGCGGAGCTCTTCACCCACGCCACCATCTACGGCCAGGAGAACGGTCCGCCGGAGACCCAGTTCGTGGGAGCGGAGGGCGCTCGGAAGATGTACGCGATCTCGACCCGGCTCTACGAGGACGACGGCACGCCGAAGACGAAGCACATCACCACGAACCCGATCATCCACGTCGATGACGAGGCGGGTACCGCCACCTGTCGGTCCTACTACTGCGTCGTCCAGGCCACCCCGGTGCTGCCGTTGCAACCCATCATCGCGGGCCGCTACCACGACACGTTCCACGTCGTCGACGGAGAGTGGTGGTTCGGCACCCGGACGCTCTTCGTCGACCTGATGGGCGATCTGAGCCAGCACCTGAAGTGGTGATGCGACCCCGGCTCGATCCGGCGAACTACTCGCAGACGGTCGCGGGCTTGGGCAGGTTGACCTTCGTGGGCGCGCTCGACTTCAGCTTGGTGAACTTGTCGCCGATGAAGGCGTCGATGCCGGGGCCGTAGTCGTCGTCGACGACGACGACCTTGGTGTCCTTGCCGAAGGCGGCGGCGACCAGCTTGGCAGCCGGGTTGTCCCGCCGGGTGGTGCGGACCTCGGCCCGGGGGACCTTCAGGTCTGCGGGAGCGTTTCCGACCGCACCAGGCCTGAAGCCGGCGCCCTCCAGGAGGTCCAGGGCGGCCTGGGCCCGGCCGGAGCGCTTGCCGGTGTTGTAGACGCTGACGGTGACCTCGCCCCGGCGGACCACCCGGACGATGCTCTGGTCCTCCGGTGCGCAGCCCGGCCCTCCGCTGCTCGACGAGACCAGGTCGTCGATCGGCGCGGTCAGCGCCTGGAACCCCCAGATCGCCATGACCAGGGTCACGACGACGAAGGCGGCCAACGTGATCGCCGAGGTGCGCCCGCGGTTCGCGACCTGGATCATGCGCCGGCCTCGTGGACCCGGGCGTGGACGACGTGCCGCTGCTGGAGTGCGGCGCGCAGGGCGCGGTGCAGCCCGTCCTCGAGGTACATCTCGTCGCGCCAGAGCACGACGTGGGCGAAGAGATCGCCGAAGAAGGTGGAGTCCTCGTCGAGCAGGGCGGCCAGTTGGAGGGTGTCCTTGGTGGTGACCAGCTCGTCCAGGCGCACCGGGCGTGGGGGCAGCGCGGCCCAGTCCCGAGGCCCCAGTTCATGGTCGGGATACGGGCGCCCGTCGCCGACGCGCTTGAAGATCACGTGGACATCATAGGAAAGGGTTGCGAAACACTGCTCCGTGGCCGTCCTCCGGCGCGGCTACAGTCCTGCCATGGGCGTTGACGGGACTGCCGCGGAGATCAGTACGACGGTGGCGGCGGGCTACCAGTTCGACGGACCAGCACTCGAGCTCGGGGCCTTGATGACCGGCGCCGAAGAGGTCTCGGATGTGCCCATCCGGATCCCGATCGCGATGCTCAACCGCCACGGCCTGGTAGCCGGGGCGACCGGAACCGGCAAGACCAAGACCCTCCAGCTGATGGCCGAGCAGCTGAGTACGGCGGGGGTGCCGGTCTTCGCTGCCGACATCAAGGGTGACCTCTCGGGGCTATCCACATTCGGCGAGGGCGGCGAGAAAATCACCGCGCGAGCGAGCGCGGTCGGCCAGACCTGGAAGACGACCGCGTTCCCGGTCGAGTTCTTCGCCCTTGGCGGCCAGGGCACCGGGATCCCGCTGCGGGTGACGATGTCCGCGTTCGGACCCACCCTGCTGAGCAAGGTGCTGGGACTCAACGACACCCAGGAATCGTCGCTCGGACTGATCTTCCACTACGCCGACACGGCCGGGCTGCCGCTGCTCGACCTCGCTGATCTGCGCGAGGTCACCAAGTTCCTCGTCTCCGACGAGGGCAACGCCGAGCTCGAGGACCTCGGCGGGCTCTCGTCGGCGACGGCTGGGGTGATCCTGCGCGAGCTGATCGCCTTCTCCGCGGAGGGCGCCGACGTTTTCTTCGGCGAGCCCGAGTTCGAGAGCCGTGACCTGCTCCGGACGACCCCCTCCGGTAAGGGTCTGATCTCGCTGGTGGAGCTTCCGAACCTGCAGGACCGTCCGGCGATCTTCTCGACCTTCCTGATGTGGCTGCTCGCCGACCTGTTCCACGACCTCCCCGAGGTCGGCGACATCGACAAGCCCAAGCTGGTCTTCTTCTTCGACGAGGCACACCTGCTGTTCAACGACGCGTCGCCGGCGTTCCTGGACTCGATCGCGCAGACGGTCCGGTTGATCCGGTCCAAGGGGGTCGGCGTCTTCTTCGTGACCCAGTCGCCGACCGACGTGCCGGACGAGGTGCTGGCACAGCTCGGTTCCCGGATCCAGCACCAGCTGCGGGCGCACACACCGAACGACGCCAAGGCGTTGAAGGCCACCGTGAACACCTACCCGACCAGCGCCTACGACCTCGGTGAGGTGCTCACCTCCCTCGGCATCGGCGAGGCGGTGGTGACCGTGATGAACGAGCGCGGTGCTCCGTCGCCCGTCGCCTGGACCCGGCTCCGCGCACCGGAATCGCTGATGGGGACGGCCGACCCGGCAGCGGTGGCGAAGACGGTCGAGTCCTCCGCGCTGGCGCCGAAGTACGCGGTCGCGATCGACCGTGAGTCCGCCCACGAGATTCTCGGCGCGAAGCTCGACGCCGGTGCGGAGAAGGCCGCTGCCGAAGCCGGTACGCCGGCCCCACCCGCGACGACGGCGAAGAAGACGTCCACCCGTTCCCGTCGTGCCGACGACAAGGGCATCGTGGAGGAGGTCGTCACCTCGACGACCTTCCGGCAGGTGCTTCGTACGGCGGCCCGCGAGATCGTCCGCGGAGCGTTCAAGACCGGTCGTCGTTAGCCGGTTTGCCCCTCAACCGAGGGCGAAACTCGCATCGGCCAACTATTGACAGATGTTCAATGACGTACGACGGTGTGGACATGACCCACCACTCCGCGAGGGGCCGATCGTGAAGCGTCCGAGTGTCACCTCCGCCGACGGGACCCGGCTCGCGGTCTTCGAGTCCGGCAATCCCCAGGGCCCCGTCGTCGTCGCGATCCACGGCTACCCCGACAACCACACCGTGTGGGACGGGATCGCCGCCGAGCTTGGTGACGCGTTCCGGGTGGTCACCTACGACGTCCGCGGTGCCGGTGACTCCGATAAGCCGACCGGCACGTCGGCGTACAAGATGGACCGGCTCGCCGAGGACTTCCGCGCCGTGATCGACGACGTCAGCCCTGACGCCCCAGTGCACCTGCTCGCCCACGACTGGGGCTCCATCCAGTCCTGGGGGCCGGTGACCGATCCGACCTTCGCCGACCGGATCGCCTCGTTCTCCTCGATCTCAGGTCCCTCCATGGACTACGCCGGCGTCTGGATGCGCGACGTCCGCGCGCACCCCGGCGCCTCGCTCCGCCAGTTGTTCGCGTCCTACTACATGGCGCTCTTCCAGGTCCCGGTCCTGCCGGAGAGGTTGGTCGGCCTGACCTTCGTCGACCGTGGGATCGCCAAGGCGGAGCTCGCCACCCGCTCGGACGCGGCCACCGCGATCCCGGTGGCCCGCGCACTTCCCGACAAGACGAACGGGATCAACCTCTACCGGGCGAACGTCCTGCAGCGCCTCCTGCGACCGAAGCCGCGGCGTACGACGGTGCCGACCCTCGTGCTCGCGCCGGTCGACGACCCGTTCGCCCGCCTGGCGGTCTCGACGGGTGCTCCGGTCCCGTTCGTGGACGACCTGACCATCGTCGAGATCCCGGGCAGCCACTGGGTGGTGACCGCCCGCCCGGACCTAGTCGCGATGCACGTGCGCGACTTCATCCAGGAGCGTCTCCCGGCTCCGTCGTCGGCTCCGCGGCGGAAAACGCGCCGGTAACCAGTCAGACCTGCCGGGTCGCTCATCGCGACGCGGTGATCTGGGCCCAAAGATCTGGGCCAGAGATTGGGGCCTGAGATTGGGCCTAGAGCGAGGCGTCGAAACCGGTGTTCTTCTCGGCCGGCAGTTCCGCGATGAACGCGTAGGCGCGCTGGGCGGCGTCCGTCTTGGCGCTGCCGATCTCTCCGCCGAGACGCTGGAGCGGGACCACGGGGGCGGCCGGGGTGACCTGGGTGACCGGGGTGACCTGGCGGACGACCGGAGTCATCGGCGGAATCACCGAACGCGAGGCCTCGGTGAGCACGACGGCGCATGCTGCTGCGAGCAATACCAGTGCGAGTGCGATAACCAGCATGTCGGCCTCCGGGTCTCGGTCACCGCAACTGTCGCGATGATCTGACCGGTTAAACGAGTCCCAGCAAGGAGGGTTACGCCGATATCTTCTGATTGTCAGGGTTCGCGCCCCGATATTCTCGGGCGACCCGGTGAAGGAGCGACCCGATGACGACCACGGTAGCGACCGATGTTGCCTTCCACGACGGACCCGAGAAAATGATCGACCGGGTGCAGGAGGCCGAGCGCCGGGAATCGGTCGCGGGGTTGTTCGTCGCCGAGGCCGCCCACGACCCGTTCGTGGCGCTGGCACTCGCCGCGGTCGGCTCCGAGAGGATCGAGCTCGGGACGTCGGTCGCCGTTGCTTTCGCCCGCACGCCGATGGAGATGGCCTACTCCGCCCACGACCTGCAGCGGCTCTCGGGGGGCCGGCTGATCCTCGGTCTCGGCTCCCAGATCAGGCCGCACATCACCCGCCGTTACTCGATGCCCTGGTCGGAGCCTGCCAAGCGGATGCACGAGTACGTCGAGGCCCTCCGGGCGATCTGGAACGCCTGGCAGAGCGGTGAGCCGCTCGCTTTCGACGGCGAGTTCTACACCCACACGTTGATGCCGCCGCTGTTCTCGCCCGGGCCGCTGGCAACGCCCCCTCCGCGGATCTGGGTCGCGGCGGTCGGGCCCCGGATGGTCGAGACCGCCGGCACGATCGCCGACGGGATCATCTGTCACCCGTTGCTCTCCCGCTCCTACCTGGCTGAAGTGCTCGCGCCGCAGGTGCACGCGGCGCGCGCGACCGCCGGTCGCGCCGAGGAACCCTTCGAGCTCTCGACCCTGGCGATGGTCGCGACCGGCCGGACCGAGGAGGGCCTGGCCGACGCGATCGCCGGTGTACGCAAGCAGATCGGCTTCTACGCCTCCACCCCGGCGTACGCGCCGGTCCTGGAGCACCACGGGTGGGGTGATCTCCACGCCGAGGCGAACGCGCTCACCAAAGCGGCCAGGTGGAACGATCTCGCCGCACTGGTCGACGACGAGGTGCTGAATACCTTCGCTGTCGTGGGCGAGCTCGAGATCGCCGGGCCGGCGTTCCGAGAACGCTTCTCCGGAATCGCCGACCGGATCACCGTCTCGATGCCGTACGCCGCCGACGAACTGCTCGCGATGGACGTGACCGGGGCGGGCTGAGGACTCAGGGGCTTTCGAACCAGGGCTCCCGCAGGTCGTAGAAGGTGGCGCTTTCCATGACCTCCTGCAAGGCCGCGGCGACCTCGGGCGGGGGCGGCTCGTGGCCGGCCTCGCCCTCGCGGGCGCTCGTCTCGTCGTTGAAGGCGACGGTCTCGGTGAACGATCCGTCCTCGGCGAAGGCCCAGGTCGCGCCGACGATCTCCGGACGCATCCTGCGTAGCTCCTCGGGAGCGGAGAGCAGTACGTCGAGGGAGGCCCGGTTGGCGGTCCGGCCCTGGATGATCTGCACGAACCCGGCATCGTCCGAACCCCCGTCGAGGAGCACCGCGACGTCGTCGTAGTCGCGGAACTCCGGCGGGGAGTCGAACGCCGCGACGAACCGCTGCGCCCAGGCGTCCTGCTCGGGTCGCGAGGAGTTCGCCATCGCCTGCTCCCGGGACGCGAACCGGATGACGCCGAAGAAGATCCCGGCGTCGGTGAATCCGAAGGTCCCGCCGAGCCAGCCGTCGGCTGCGCCTACGTCGGTACGCCACGACTCGGTGACGGCACGGAGGTCGTCTTCGTGAGAACACTGTCCCTGAATTACCTGGATGAACATGGCGGCCTCCGCTCCTGGCCCCGCGGGGTCGGGGCCACCTTCGACGCTAGGCAGTTCGACGTCGTACGGCCAGAGGTCCTGAGCGGTACCGGAAACCAGACCTCCGGGTCTCCTCCGCTGGCGTCCTCCGCGGAGGGACGGGGCGATGGTCCCGCTCGGCCAACGGGGGGGGTGTCGCGCCCGATCACCGCGAGGGAGCTGACTGGGTATCTTGTCCCGGTGAACTCCGCCCCCTTCGCCAACGAGCTCCTCGTCCCCCTCGCGTGGCAGGCGGGTGGTGCCTCGCGGGCCTTCAACCCGACCCTCGCGGCCGTCCCCGGCGGGTATGCGATGTGCTACCGAGTGGTCCAGGAGGGTTCAGACCTGCGTCGGTTCGCCACCTGCCGGCTCGACACCGACCTCCAGGTCGTCGACGGTTCGGTAACAGCGCTCTCGGACGAGGTCACCTTCGTCGACCAGACCCTGCCGGAACGTTCGCTGGTCTGGCACGCGGACCCGCGGTACGTCCGGCTGGGCGGTGAGCTCTACCTGCTCTGGAACGACGGCGCTCTGCGCCCTGCGAACCACCAGTTCCTGGCCTCGGTGACGTCAGACGGCCTGCACCTGGCCGGCCCGGCTCGCGAGCTCACCACCCCGAACCGGCGGACGGTCGAGAAGAACTGGGCTCCGTTCGAGGTCGACGGGAAAGTCTTCCTCACCTACAAGTCGCGACCGCACGTGGTGCTTTCGCTCGACCTCGACGACCGCGCCGAGAGGCTCGTCGCCGAGCCTGCGTACCAGAGCGGTTTCGCGAGCACCTACGAGATGATGTTCGGCATTCTCCGCGGCGGCGCGCAGCCGGTCCGCGACGGTGACAGCTTCCTGGTCCTGGGTCACTCGAGCTTCGTCGGAGTGCACGGGCGCACCTACCGGGCGGCGTTCATGCGGATCGATGCGCAGGCCCCGTTCCGGGTCACCGAGATGTCGACGGTGCCATTCGACCTACCCAACGAGCTGGGGGTCGACGTCGCCTTCGAGCGTCTGAACGAGCTGGTCGGGGACGTCATCTACCCGTGCGGGTTGGTCCCTGACGGTGACGACTGGGTCGTCTCGTACGGGATCAACGACGAGCGGTGCGCGGTCGCGCGGGTCAAGCGGGCCGACGTCGCGGCCTCGATGGGTCCGGTCGAGACGTCGTTCATCATGAGCCAGGACGAGCCGCGTGCGGGCGGTGGGCGCTCGCTGATCTCCCGCCTGCGCAAGGACAAGATCGTGGAGGCGACGGCGCCGGCCGGTTCCACGTTGCCGCTCTTCTGGTACGACGCCAAGAACACAGCCTTCGACGGGGTCAGCAGCCGACGGATCTTCCGGACCGGCAACTTCGGGGACATCGCCTCCAGGGATGTCGTCGAGAAGGTCGCCGGGATGAAGACCAGCAAGCCGATCGAGGGCCGGCCACGCCTGCTCGGGATCGGCTCAGTGCTGCACCGGGCACAGCCCGGCGACGTGGTCTGGGGCTCGGGCGTCAAAGGCGGTACGGCCCCCCTGCCCGAGGGGCTCGACATCACGGTCGCCGCGGTCCGCGGCCCGCACTCGGTCGAGTATCTGAAGAACAGCGGTATCGACACCTCGCGCATCACCGAGCTCTTCGACCCGGGCTGCCTGCTGCCGCACCTGTTCGCGGACAAGATCGCTACCTTCGAGCCTCGCGGCGGTGACCGGATCATCCCGCACTACCGCGACGACATGATGCTGCGCCGGTCGCACTACGCCCGCATCGACGACTTCGTCTCCGTCGATCGCAGCCCGCTGAACATGATCAAGCAGATCGTCGGCGCCGACCGTGTGTTCTCGAGCTCTCTGCACGGCGTGATCTTTGCCGAATCCCTCGGCATCCCGGCGTACTGGCTTGCACCGATCGGCAACGAGGACGAGCTGAAGTACTACGACTACTACTACGGCACGGACCGGCACGACGTGAAGCGCTTCGAGTCGCTCGAGGAGGCGCTGCGTTCGGACCCAATGCCGCTGCCCGCCTTCCGCCCCGAGGCCTACCTGGCGACCTTCCCGACCGACGTACTCGGTGCCCTGACGTTCCAGGGGGTCCGACCCGGTCAGCGGCTGGATCTGCTGCACTTCGACAAGAAGGCTCTCGGCGGGGCCATCGCGCACTCCGGTTTCGGGTTACGCGATCACCGCGGGATGTGGATGACCGGCGAGCACGCCTCGCTGGCAACGACGTTGCGCGCGGAGCCAGGCGAGCTGGTGCATGTCGCGATCGCGCTGCGTCCGTTCAACCCGGCCAAGCTGCGGAGCCCGCAGTCGCTCCGGGTCTCCGCGAACGGCGGCCCGGCGAGCGTGGTCGACTGGAAGGTCGGCAAGCGGGATTCCCTCGAGGTGGTTCTGGAGGTCGAGGCCTCGGCCGCGGAAACGTCACTCACGATCAACTTCGAGGCCCGGCACGCCGTGTCTCCCAAGGCGATGAACAACGCCGACATCGCCGAGAACGTCGCCGCGATCGTGATGGGCCTGCGGGTCTCGACGATGGAGCAACCTGCTCCGGCCTTGAAGGCGAAGGGCGTCTGACCCGGCCGGCCTGCTAGGCCTCGACCTCTTCCTCGTCGAAGGCCTCGGCGAGCTCGTCGTAGCGCTCTGTGTAGGTGGCCATCGCATCCTGCAGAGCGTCCTCGATGCCGTCGAGCACGCTCGGCGCGATCGTGACCGTGTTGAGCAGGTCGTCGAAGTTCGTGGCGGTCAGGTCGGGAGCGACCGTCGTCGGCAGGACGACGGGCAGGTCCAGACCGAGGGCGTGGTCCTCGTAGGCGAACGCCTGGACCGGGCTCGGCTCACCGAAGGTGACCGGCGCGACCGGCACGGCAAAGCTCTGGCACAGCGCCATCACCGCGAGGCTGGAGGTGACGACACCGTCGTACCCGACGAGATCGGTGAGGAAGGCGCGGATCGCGTCCGGGCGGGAGGCGAACGGGCTCAACTCGTCGATCCGGTCGCCGGTGATGACGTCGAATTTGGTGTGCTCGTAGTGCCGGACCAGCGCGAGTCGGCCGTTGGTCTCCTTGCGGCGAACCGGCAGTGCCCGCGACGCGAGGACCAGTGGGTCGCCGTACCGGGTGGCGGCCCTGCCGGCGACCAACTCGGCCGTGCGCGGCCCGCGGACCGAGACGTACGTCGCGTTCGGGTGAAGCACGTCGTTCGGCAGCGCGCCGAGACCGACGGCGATGGAGCTGCCGCTGAGGTGCCGGGCCACGCGCCCGTGCATCACCAGGTGCGGGAAGTCCGCCGGCGGGGTGGCGTAGCTGACCGGGTTACCGGAGACGTACTTGAGGAGCAGCGGGTTGATCCAGTCGGTGGCCATGCCCGGGAACGGCCGGATCTGCCACAGCAGCGCGGTCGCGGGGGCATCGCCCTCCTGGGAGTAGCGGGCGAATGCCTCCGCGGCGTGCTGGGCGTTGAGCTCCAGGTCGCTGGGCCGACCGTCGCGGCGCAGCAGCGTCGCGACCTCCCGAACGTTCTCGGGCTCGCCCCGCTGGCCGGCGGTGAGCATCCGGTTGACCAGGTCCGACCGTTTGGAGTCGGAGAACGCCGGCGGCACCGCGGTCTCCCCGTCCTCGAGGTCGTCCTCGTCGTCGACGCCTTCGTCGCCCCCGATTCCCCGACGGGCACTGGCCCGACCGAACCGCATCGCGCCACCGGAGAGCTGGCTGAGCTGGCCGTAGAGCAGCCGCATGCCGAGCAGCATCACGATGGCGTCCGTAGGTCCGATCCGCCCGCGCAGGGTGAACAGCAGTACGGCGGCCAGGGCGATCGCCATCGCGAGGCTGGACAGGGCCGCGCCGAGCTCGGCATCGAGGAGTCGCTGGCGGACCCGGTCGCCCACCTCGGTGGGGGTGGGGGTGTTCGACTTGACGTAGCCGATCTGCTTGTTGAGGTTGCGCGAGTAGAGCACCGAGATAAGCGTCATCACCAGGGCCACGATCACGGCGTTGACGATGCCCACGAAGCCGTCGAGGAAGATGAACAGGACTGTGAGGATCGTTGCCTGGACCAGCGCGACGGTGACGATCGAGAGCTCGAAGGCGAGCGCCCACTCCCAAGCGGCCCGGGACGCCTGGGAGTTGCCCGCGGAGACCCGGAAGGCGTACCGCACCGCGATCACGCGGGCGAACCTGCTCCAGTGGTGGATGCCCCGGGTCACGGCGAAGAGGAGGAAGAAAATCGCGGCCTGCTGGTAGACGCGGCTCGGGTCCTCGGCGTAGATCTTCTGGCCGCGGGTGATCAGGTGCGAGAACATCCGGATGACCAGCAGCTCAGCGACCGGAACCAAGGCGATCAGCAGGATCATCGCGATGACGGCGATCTTGGCCCCGACGGTCGTGAATAGGGACCGGAAGGTCGCGAGGAGTTGGCGGAACACGTCAGACGGTTCTCGGCAGCGGGTGCATCACGGAGAACATCTTGCCGTATGCCCGGGTGCGGGTTCTCGTCCTGTGTCCGTGGTTCCGGGCAGGATGTCGCCATGGCGTACGACGAAGAGCTGGCGGAGCGGGTCCGGATCGTCCTGGAGGCGCGCGTCGAGTTCGCCGAGCTTGCGATGTTCGGCGGCCTGGCGTTCATGGTCAACACGCACCTAGCCTGCGGGCTGATGAGCCAGGGCCTGATGGTCCGGGTCGGCAAGCCCGGGTACGCCGCAGCCCTCGAACGCGGGGCGGAGGAGCTGCAGATGGGCGCCCGGACCATGCGCGGGATGGTCCTCGTCCCCGGTGATCTGGTCGCCGGCGACGACGGCTTGGAGTCGTGGGTGGGGTCCGGTGTGGAGTTCGCGCTCGCCGAACCGCCGAAGAAGCAGAAGGTGCAGACCCGGCCCGCGTCATCGAGCGCGCCTAGGACCTAGTGGCGACGAAGAAGCCCGGGCCGATGGCCCGGGCTTCCCACGTGATGTCGCGACTCATCACATCGGCGGAGGATAGGGGATTCGAACCCCTGAGAGCTTTCACTCAACCCGCTTTCCAAGCGAGCGCCATAGGCCACTAGGCGAATCCTCCGTCGGGAAGGTTACCCGCCCGGATTCGCCCCCGCGAAATCGGTCTCCTAGACTCCCTCCTAACCCCCCATGCGGCGGTATCTCACTGAACTCCCCCAGGGCCGGAAGGCAGCAAGGGCAGGTGGGCTCTTCCGGGTGCATGGGGGGCCTCTGCTTGTGGGGGTTCTGTCCGGTTTGTGCCTAGGATCGTGAGATGTCGATCGGGCGCGCACGACCAGGGGTCCTGCTCGGTGCTGCCCTGCTGGTTCTGACGGCTTGTGGCGGAGGTACTTCGTCGGACGGGCCGGCGGCGGCCGCCTCGAGAACGGCGAGCCCGACGCCGACCGCTGAAGGCAACGGTCCGGCGGTGCCGGAGCTGGACCTGGACCTGGACTTCCTCGATTTCGTCCTCACCCCAGGGCCGACCGCACGCGCTGCGCTGCGGAGCGACCGGGTCTTCGGTGCCGACGTGGGCTGGCCGCAGTGCCCGGACGGGATGGGGATCCCAGAGCGCCGGGCCTCGGGCCAGCCGATGCCGACCAAGGCGGCCGAGTTCGTCATCATCGGCCTCACCAACGGGCCGTCCTTCACCACGAATCCGTGCTTGGCCAGCCAGGTCCGCTACGTCGACGACCGGAACCTGCTCGGGGCGGCGTACGCGGTGCACAGCTTCCCGGACGCCCGCACCCTGCGCCGGTACGGCGGCAGCGGTCCGTTCGACTCCGGGACCCGCGCCGGGAAGTTGCGAAACGCCGGACACGCGGCGGCCCGGTTCAACCAGGCCACGATGCGCCGGGCGGGCATGCGGAGCCCGGTGATCTGGATCGACGTCGAACCGGTCGGGCTCTTCCCGTGGAGCGGGAGCAAAGGGGCCAACTCGGCGGTGGTCCAGGGCGCGATACGGGGATATCAGGACGCCGGTTTCCGGATCGGGTTCTACTCCACGAAGTTCCTCTGGCGCAAGATCGTCGGCGACCTCCGGACCGGCGCCCCGGAGTGGCGGGCAGCGGGGCAGACCTCGATGGCCGAGGCACTCCGGCGGTGCGGGACGAGCTCGTCATTCCAGGGCGGTCGGGGCGTCCTCGGGCAATGGGTGGAAGCTGGCCGGGACCGGAATGTCACCTGTCCTGGCGCTACCACCAGCCTGGCGGAGTGGTTTCACCAGTATTGAGCGCGTCCTGGGGCGAGACGGACCGAGCGCGCCCGACTGTTTGTCCCCGGCAGTGGTTAGGGTTTGGGTGTGGAGCACAACCTCGCTTTATACCGCCGGTACCGGCCGGAGTCGTTCGCCGAGGTGATCGGGCAGGACCACGTCACCAACCCGCTCCGGGCGGCGCTAGCCAGCAACCGGGTCAACCACGCCTACCTCTTCTCCGGCCCTCGCGGCTGTGGCAAGACCACCAGCGCGCGGATCCTGGCCCGGGCGCTGAACTGCGAGAAGGCGCCGATCGCCGATCCATGCGGTGAGTGCCAGTCGTGCCGCGACCTCGCCCGAGGCGGCTCGGGCTCCCTCGACGTGATCGAGATCGACGCGGCCAGCCACGGTGGTGTCGACGATGCCCGTGACCTGCGCGAGCGAGCGTTCTTCGCCCCGGTCTCGAGCCGTTACAAGGTCTACATCATCGACGAAGCGCACATGGTCAGCTCGCAGGGCTTCAACGCCCTGCTCAAGCTCGTCGAGGAGCCGCCCGAGCACCTCAAGTTCATCTTCGCCACCACCGAGCCGGAGAAGGTCATCGCGACCATCCGCTCCCGGACCCACCACTACCCGTTCCGGTTGATCCCGCCACGAGTGCTCTCCGACTACCTGGCCGAGATCTGCCGGCGGGAAGGGGTGCCGATCGAGCCCGCCGCGCTGCCCCTCGTCGTACGGGCGGGGGCGGGGTCGGCGCGTGACTCGCTCTCGGTGCTCGACCAGCTCCTCGGCGGTGCCGGGCCGGGTGGACTCACCTACGGCATCGCGGCCGGGCTCCTCGGCTACACGCCGGACGCCCTGCTCGACGAGGTCGTCGACGCCTTCGCCGCCGGAGACGGCGGCACCGTCTTCTCGGTGGTCGACAAGGTCATCGAGACCGGTCAGGACCCCCGTCGGTTCACCGAGGACCTGCTTCGCCGTCTCCGGGACCTGGTGATCGTCGCCGCGGTCCCGGACGCCCCGGCCACCGGTCTGATCGATGCTCCCGCCGACCAGGCGGAGCGCTTGGTCGCGCAGGCGGCCCGGTTCGGCAAGGCGGACCTGGTCCGGGCGGCCGACTGTGTCGCGGCAGGCCTGACCGAGATGCGCGGCGCTACCACCCCGCGCCTTCTCCTCGAGCTCATCTGCGCCCGCGTCCTGCTCCCGGGGGCAGATGACTCCACCGACGGCATCACTGCCCGCCTCGACCGGATGGAGCGCCGCATCGGCATGGGAGTGCCGGCTCCCGTCGAGCCCTCCCACGCTCCTGCCGCACCGGTCGGGGTCGACGTGCCCGCCCCGGTCGATGCCCCGGTCCCGGTCGCCGTACCGGTCGCGGTCGACGTGCCGGTCGAGGCTCCCCACATCGAGACGCCGTTCGCGGCACCGCCCGCGGTGGACGAGCCTGTCGCGACGCCGCAAGCCGCCGCGCCGGTCGTTTCCGTCATGCCTGTCGTTTCCGTCATGCGCGCCGAGCCTGCCGCGCCCGGAGCGCCCGCAGCGCCCGCCGCATCCGCCGGCGGCCTGGGCCTCGTCGACGCCCGCCGGGTCTGGCCCGATGTGCTCGACAAGGTGAAGGAGATGCGCCGCTTCACCTGGATCCTGCTCAGCCAGAACGCCCAGGTGATCGGACTCGACGGTGGCGTCCTCACGGTCGGTTTCAAGACCATCGGCGCCAAGGACTCCTTCATCGGCGGCGGCAGCGAGGAGATCCTGCGCCAGGCCGCGATCGACGTGATCGGTGCCGACTGGAAGGTTGAGGCGATCGTCGACCCGTCCGCCGATCCCGGAGCCGGTGTCGCTCCTGTGGTCATCCGTCCGGCCACCGCGTCCGCGCCGGAGGCGACCGGTGGGGTTCGCCCGGAGATGGCCGGGTCGGCCCCCTCGGCCCCGCCGGCCTGGGCAGACAGCGTCTCGGCGCAGCCCGAGCCGTCTCGCTCGACGGCGCCGAAGCCGACGCCGGAGTCGATCGCGTCGGCCCGTAGCAACATTGCCCCGACCCGGACCGGCGACCAGCCCGGCCGGGCCCCGGACACCCGCGACGCCGAAGCACATCCGGACGACCCTGATCTCGAGGAGTCCGGCATTGACGGCGCCGAGCTGCTGATGAGCGAGCTCGGCGCGACCGTGATCGACGAAATCGCCCACGACTGAGGAGTGCAGATGACCCAGAACCCGTTCGGCGAAGGAGCCAAACCTTTCGGAGAGGGTGGTTTCGACCTTGGCGCCATGCTTGAGCAGGCGCAGCAGATGCAGGCCCAGCTGATGGCTGCTCAGGCGGAGCTGGCCGAGACGATCATCGAGGGCAGCGCGGGTGGCGTGGCCGTTTCGGTGACCGGCGCCGGCGAGGTCACCAGCGTCACGATCGCACCAGGCTCTTTCGACGGTTCGGATCCGGAGTCGCTGACCGACCTGGGCGACCTGGTGGTCGCCGCCTTGCGTGATGCCAAGACGAAAGCCGATGCGCTCGCGGCTTCGGCGCTCGGACCGATGGCGGGAGCCCTGGGTGGCGCCCTGGGTGGCGACCTGGGTGGCGACCAGGCTGGCGACCAGGCTGGGCCGCTCGGCTTCGCGCCAGGAGGCGGGTCTCCACTTGTATGAGGGTGTCCTCCAGGATCTGATCGACGAGCTCGGGAGATTGCCCGGGGTCGGGCCGAAGGGTGCCCAGCGGATCGCGTTCCACTTGCTGGCAGCCGACCCGGTCGACGTACGGCGCCTGGCGGACACGCTGGTCGAGGTGAAGGCCAAGGCTCGGTTCTGCTCGGTCTGCGGCAACGTCGCGGAGGAGGAGCAGTGCCGGATCTGCCGTGACCCTCGCCGCGACCTGGCGCTGATCTGTGTGGTCGAGGAGTCGAAGGACGTCGTCGCGATCGAGCGCACCCGGGAGTTCCGTGGGCGCTACCACGTACTCGGCGGTGCGATCTCGCCCCTCGAAGGCATCGGTCCGGAGCAGCTCCGGATCCGGGAGCTGATCGCTCGTCTCAACGACGGCGTGGTCACCGAGATCATCCTCGCGACCGACCCGAACATCGAGGGCGACGCCACTGCGGCATATTTGACGCGCATGTTGCGCCCGATGGGCTTGCAGGTGACCCGTTTGGCGAGTGGACTACCAGTGGGTGGTGATCTTGAGTACGCAGACGAGGTCACCTTGGGACGCGCATTCGCCGGGAGGCGCAATGCTGGTGAGTGAGGGCGACGCATGAGCGACTACGAGTTCGAAGAGTTCGGCCAACAGATCGCGGATGCATCCGCGGCGTTCCTGCTCGGTTTGCAGGCGATCTCACGCGAGGAAGAACCCGGGTCCGGCGTCCCGCTCCTGCTGCTGGAGGTCAGCCAGCTGCTGCTGGCCGGTGCGCGTCTCGGCGCGCAGCAGGACTTCCAGCCCGAGACCGAGTACCAACCCGACGTCGGTCCGGACCCGGACCTGGACGCGATGCGGCTCCGGCTGGCAGACACGCTCGGCGACGCGGACACCTACAGCCACAACTTCGAGCCGTACGACTCCGAGACGTTCACGTCGAACCTCTCCGACGACCTGACCAGCATCGCCACCGACATCGCCAACGGCCTGCGGCACTTCCGTAGCGGCAACGTCGAGGAGGCGCTGTGGTGGTGGCAGTACTCCTACCTGGCGTCCTGGGGTTCGCTCGCCTGCGGCGTCCTGACCGCGCTGCATTCGGTGGTCGCACACGACCGGCTCGACCTCGACATCGACGAGGCAGAACAGCTCTTGGCGGCCGACGCGGTGCTGGGAAACGTCAAGGAGACCTGAGCGTCCGGCTCCCCACCTCACCGCGGCCCCGGGTGTGCTCACCGCTGACGATCTCCATCGTCTCGGGGGCGCCGGTGGTGCAAGTCAGCGTCGACGGCAGGATCACCCGACCGACTTCCTGGTCCCGTCCGCGAGCAGCACGGTGTGGCTGACGCAGGTGCCGTCGAAGTAGACGTTGGCCTTCGTCAGCACCGAGACGTTGTCGATTTGAGTCATGCGCTCGGCCTGGGGAGCGGCGCTGGGGGAGCGCGCTGCCTCTCACGCTTCGGCGGAAGTTCGGGCCGCCCCGCCGTCCGACATAGAATCTCGGTGGCCGAAGGCCCCGTTCGGACGGGAGAATCAGCCGGAAGGTCCGAGTTCTAGTCAGGAGAGCAGTCGTGGGCATTGTCGTGCAGAAGTACGGCGGTTCCTCGGTTGCCGACGCCGATTCGGTTAAGCGCGTCGCCCGCCGGATCGTCGAGACCAAGAAGGCCGGCAACCAGGTCGTGGTGGTCGTCTCCGCGATGGGGGACACCACCGACGACCTGATCGATCTCGCCAACCAGGTCTCGCCGCTCCCGCCCGCCCGTGAGCTCGACATGCTGCTCACTGCCGGCGAGCGGATCTCGATGGCCGTGCTCGCGATGGCGATCCACGACCTCGGCCACGAGGCGCGCTCGTTCACCGGCTCCCAGGCAGGTGTCATCACCGACGCCGAGCACGGTAGGGCGAAGATCATTGACGTGACGCCCGGCCGGATCGAGGCCGCGATCGGCGAGGGCGCTATCGCCATCGTGGCCGGTTTCCAGGGTGTCTCGCAGACCACCAAGGACATCACCACCCTGGGCCGTGGAGGCTCGGACACCACCGCGGTCGCGCTGGCGGTCGCGCTCGAGGCCGACGTGTGCGAGATCTACTCCGACGTCGACGGGATCTTCACCGCCGACCCCCGCATCGAGCCGCTCGCCCGCAAGGTCCCGCGGATCTCCTACGAGGAGACCCTGGAGATGGCCGCCCAGGGCGCCAAGATCCTGCACCTGCGCTGCGTCGAGTACGCCCGGCGCTACGACATGCCCATCCACGTCCGGTCCTCGTTCTCCGACAAGCAGGGCACCTGGGTCACCAGCGCCGACAAGGTCCGGGCCGCCGACGTCGCCAGCGAAGGCCCCACTACCGAAGGAAGGCCCATGGAAGCAGCCATCATCACCGGTGTCGCGCACGACCGGAGCCAGGCGAAGGTCACGATCGTCGGAGTCCCGGACAAGCCGGGCGAGGCGGCAGCGATCTTCCGTGCGGTCGCGGATGCCCAGATCAATATCGACATGATCGTCCAGAATGTCTCGGCTGCGGCCACCAGCCTGACCGACATCTCGTTCACCCTGCCGCGCGGGGAGGGGCAGACCGCGATGACGTCGCTTTCGCGTCTGCAGGAGTCGGTCGGATTCGAGAGCCTCCAGTACGACGACAGCGTCGGCAAGGTCTCGATCGTCGGCGCTGGCATGAGTTCTTCCCCGGGCATCTCGGCTCGTTTCTTCGAGGCACTCTCGGATGCCGGCGTCAACATCGAGATGATCTCCACCTCGGAGATCCGGGTCTCGGTCGTCGTCGCGGAGACGCAGGTCGAGGACGCGGTCCGTGCCGCGCACGCCGCTTTCGACCTCGGCTCGGACGAGGTCGAGGCCGTCGTCTACGGCGGAACGGGACGCTGAGATGAGCACGAACGTGAACATTGGCATCGTCGGCGCGACCGGCCAGGTCGGGGTGGCCATGCGGCAGATCCTGCTCGAGCGAGCCTTCCCGGCCGACCAGGTCCGGTTCTTCGCCTCGTCCCGCTCGGCAGGGACGGTGCTGCCCTTCGGGGATCGCGAGATCACTGTCGAGGACGCGATGACCGCGGACCCGACTGGCCTCGACATCGCCCTGTTCTCGGCCGGCGCGACCACGTCGCGCGCGCTGGCGCAGAAGTTCGTGGACGCCGGGGTGATCGTCGTCGACAACTCCTCGGCCTTCCGCAAGGACCCCGCGATCCCGCTGGTGGTCGCCGAGGTCAACCCGGCAGCGCTGGAGCCGGTGCTCGCAGCGGGCGCCGGCATCATCGCCAACCCCAACTGCACCACGATGGCCGCGATGCCCGTGCTGAAGCCGCTGCATGACGAGGCCGGACTCGTCCGGTTGATCGCGTCGACGTACCAGGCCGTCTCCGGCTCCGGCGTCGCCGGCGTCGAGGAGCTCGCCTCGCAGGTCGAGGCGGCCGGCGAGAAGGCCCGCGAGCTCGCGTACGACGGCTCTGCGATCGAGTTCCCTGCCCCGAACAAGTACGAGCGGACGATCGCCTACAACGTCGTACCGCTTGCCGGGGCGATCGTCGACGACGGGCTCAACGAGACCGACGAGGAGCAGAAGCTCCGCAACGAGTCGCGCAAGATCCTCGGTATCCCGGACCTGCTGGTCTCCGGCATCTGCGTCCGGGTCCCTGTCTTCACCGGTCACTCGCTGGCCATCAATGCCGAGTTCGAGCGCAGCATGACCCCTGAGCGGGCCCGTGAGCTGCTGGCGGAAGCCCCCGGGGTCGAGCTCAGCGATATCCCGAACCCGCTCCAGGCCGCCGGTCAGGACCCGTCGTACGTCGGACGCCTGCGCACTGACCCCGGTGTGCCCGATGACCGCGGACTGGCGCTGTTCATCAGCAACGACAACCTCCGCAAGGGTGCCGCGCTGAACACCGTCCAGATCGCTGAGCTGATCGCCGCGCGGCTGTCCTGACGCCGAAGCCGGGGTCGGTCAGGCCGCATCGGCCTCGTCGTCGGGACTCTCCACGAACCTGATGGTGACCCACCACGAGACCAGGAACGAGACGGCGGTGATCAGCGGAATCACGACCAGCATCTTGGGTGAGTCGAGGACCTTCAGGAAGAAGAGCATCGACACCATCGCCACCAGGCCGACTCCGAGGAAGCTGGTGCTGAACGGGTCGGCAACCTTCCAGGCCTTGAGTAGGTTGGCGCCGATCAGGACCTCGATGGCCAGGATCGCCACCAGGGCAAGCAGGCCCAAGCCGCCGCCGCAGCTGTCTTCGTCCCGGAGCGCCTCGCAGCCGGCGCTCGCCCCCTTGGCGAGCAGCACGCAGATCAAGCCGGAGATGAGTCCGGTGAGCAGCGCGACGTAGGCGGGCTTGATGCCGGGCAGCTTCGCCACCAAGAGCTTGCCCGGGTCGGGGCGGTCACGTGCGGTCCGGCCCTCGGCGCGATTCGCAGCCTTCTCCGCCTTCGACGCCTCGTGCGCCTCCCGCCGGGCCCTCGCCTTGACGCGTCGGGACTCCGGGACGGTGGAAACCTTGACCGCCTTCGGCGAACGGACTACCGACGGCTTGGCGGCTTTGCCGAGGGTGATGGTGGGCTCGTCAGCAACCTCGACGACGTCTTCAGCCTCAGCGACATCCTCGACCTCGGGCTCGACCTCGGGCTCGACCTCGGGCTCGGGCTCGACCTCGGGCTCTGGTTCGTTGTCGGTCACCGGGACTGCTGCGGGCTCCGGATGAGTTGCCGGGGGCGACTCGACGGCAGCCTCCCGAATCTCGGGTGCGTCAGCGACCTCGGGGACCTCAGGCACACCGAGTGCTTCCGCCACCTCGGGGACCTCAACCAACTCGGGCTGAGGAGTTGGCGCCACCGCGCGCACCAGGGGTGCGACGGCGGGCCGCGGGGGGCTCGGCCGCGACTGTGGCGCTGCGGCGGGAGTCGGGGCCGAGGCCGTCGGCGTAGGGGTCGGTGCGGGTACCGCGGGCTGGATCGCGGGCCGCGCTACGGGACGTGCCGCCGGGCGTGCTGCGGGTCGTGCGGGTGTGACACCGGGCGCGCGCGCCGGAGCGGCAGGGGCTGCCGGCCGGGCGGGGGCGCGTGCGGGAGTGGGGCGCGGAGGCGAAGCGGCCTGGGTGCGCACCGCCGGGTCCGGGTCCGAGGCCGGCTCGGGGGCTGCTGTGGCGTCGCTGTCCTCGGGGGTGGCGGCGGCCAGAGACTCCTCCGTAGGGTCCACCGGCGAGGTCGGGGCGTCGTCCGTGGCCTTCGACTCCCGCTTCTTCTTGCGACCGAAGCCTCGACTCAAGCTGGGGAGCTCGAGGTTCGGTTCGTTGCCGCTGTTGTCCGGCTCAGTGGGCATGTCCGGATTCTGCCACTCCTCGACGCCGAAACAAGCACGCCAGTCCGCACCGGGTCATCGCAGAGTGACCGGTGCGTCCAGCCCACGGGAACGTATCTCGCACCGTCGCTGCCGGCGCGGTTCCCCTGGAGCCGTGACGACCGCCCGGCCAGGACGGTGAACGAGCCCACGGCCGCATCTGTCGCGTGCTAGGACGAAGGCCCGGACCCACTTACGTGGACCCGGGCCTTGCTGATGTCCTGAGACATCACAGCGTCGGGCTGACAGTGTTCTGGTTCAGGACATCGGAATGGCATGTCTCAAGACATCGGAATAGTTCGCTTGCCCGGTGTCGAAACGTCGCCTGGTCATCACCGCAGTCCTCACCGGAGCAACCCAGTCAGAAACAGCCCGCCGCTACGGCGTGACCCAGGGCTGGATCAGCCGGCTCATGGCCCGCTACCAACTCGAGGGCGAAGCCGCCTTCGAACCACGCTCGCGACGCCCGAGAACCTCACCGAACGCCGTACCGCCCAACGTCGTGGATCTGATCGTGAGCCTGCGCAACAACCTGGCAACGGCCGGCCTGGACGCCGGCCCCGAGACCATCGCCTGGCACCTGACCCAGCACCACCAGATCACCGTGTCGCGAGCCACCATCAGCCGCCACCTCACCAAGACCGGGCTCGTGACCCCGACCCCGAAGAAGCGACCGAAGTCCTCCTACATCCGGTTCGAAGCAGCCATGCCGAACGAGACCTGGCAATCCGACTTCACCCACTACCCGCTGGCCGACAAAACCACGTTCCCCAAAGGCATCGAAATCATCACCTGGCTCGACGACTGCACCCGCTACGTCACATCCAGCACCGCACATCGCGCCATCACCGCGACCATCGTGACCACCACATTCCGCAACGCCGCAGCCCGAAACGGCATCCCCGCCTCGACCCTGACCGACAACGGCATGGTCTACACGACCCGCCTCGCCGGCATCGGACGCCGCGGAGGCCGCAACAGCTTCGAGGCCCAACTCCGCACCTGGAACGTCGAGCAAAAAAACGGAAAACCGAACCACCCCACCACCCAGGGGAAAGTCGAACGCTTCCAGCAGACCCTGAAAAAGTGGCTACGAGCCCAGCCCAACCAGCCGACCACGATCGACGAACTCCAAACACTGATCGACACGTTCCTCGATGAGTACAACCACCGCCGTCCGCACCGATCGCTACCCCACCGCGCAACACCTGCAGCCCGCTACAACACGATGCCCAAAGCCGTCCCGGCAGGAACCCGCGGACCTGACACCCACGACCGCATCCGCCACGACATCGTCAACGACAACGGCTCCGTCACCCTCCGCGTCACCAGCAAACTCCGCCACATCGGCATCGGACGAACCCACGCCCGAACCCACGTCATCCTGCTCATCCAAGACCTCGAAGTCCAGGTCATCAACGCCATCACCGGCGAAGTCCTCCGCGAGCTCACCATCGACCCAAACAAGGACTACCAACCCCAGAAATGAATCAG
>JBKJHO010000057.1:0-8816 GCA_046598915.1 Marmoricola sp.
CGTGCGCGAGGTCGAGCCTGGTGAGCTGCTGGCCATCGACGAGCACGGTGTGCGCACCCAGCGGTTCGCGGAGGCCGCGCCGAAGCACTGCCTGTTCGAGTTCGTCTACCTCGCACGACCCGACACGATCATGACCGGACAGCGCATGCACAGCGTGCGGGTGGAGATCGGCCGGCGCCTGGCGACGGCGTTCCCCGCCGACGCAGACCTCGTCATCCCGGTGCCGGAGTCGGGCACCCCGAGCGCGATCGGCTACGCCGAACGGTCCGGCATTCCCTACGGTATGGGGCTGGTGAAGAACTCCTACGTCGGGCGCACCTTCATCCAGCCGAGCCAGACGATCCGCCAGCTCGGCATCCGGCTGAAGCTCAACCCTCTGCGCGACGTGATCGAGGGGAAGCGACTCGTGGTCGTCGACGACTCGATCGTTCGCGGCAACACCCAGCGTGCGCTGGTCCGGATGCTCCGCGAGGCAGGCGCCCGCGAGGTGCACGTGCGGATCTCGAGCCCGCCGGTGAAGTGGCCCTGCTTCTACGGGATCGACTTCGCCACCCGCGCCGAGCTGATCGCGAACGGCCTCTCCCCCGAAGAGATCTGCGCGTCGATCGGCGCCGACTCGCTGGCCTACATCTCGCTCGAGCAGCTTGTCGAGGCCACCACGGTCCCCGCGGACGACCTCTGCCGCGCCTGCTTCGACGGCGTCTATCCGGTGGCGCTCCCGGACCCCGAGCTGCTCGGCAAGCACCTGCTGGAAGCGACGGCGGTCCTCCCGGACCGGCCGCTGGACGTCGACGGACTGGCGGCTTCGCTCGCCGGTGGCGGCGCCTCCGACGCGCTCGAACGCCCCTGACTCGATCCCAACGCTGAGGAACCAACGATGAGTACCTACGAAGCCGCCGGCGTCTCGATCGAGGCCGGAGACCAGGCCGTCGAGCTGATGAAGGTCTGGATCGAGAAGGCCCGCCGTCCCGAGATGCTCGGCGGCATCGGCGGGTTCGCAGGCCTCTTCGACGCCAGCGCGCTGAAGGGCTACGACCGACCGATCCTGGCCACCTCCACCGACGGCGTCGGGACCAAGGTCGCGATCGCCCAGGCGATGGACGTGCACGACACGATCGGCTACGACCTCGTCGGCATGGTGGTCGACGACCTCGTGGTCTGCGGTGCCGAGCCGTTGTTCATGACCGACTACATCGCCACCGGCAAGGTTGTTCCCGAGCGGATCGCCGCGATCGTCAAGGGCATCGCCGAGGCCTGCGTCGAAGCCGGCTGCGCGCTCAGTGGTGGCGAGACCGCGGAGCACCCCGGCCTGCTCGGCGTCGACGAGTACGACATCGCCGGAGCGGCTACCGGCGTGGTCGACGCGGCCGACCTGCTCGGCCCGAAGCTCGTCCGACCGGGTGACGTCGTGATCGCGATGGCATCGAGTGGCCTGCACTCCAACGGCTACTCCCTGGTCCGGCACGTCCTGCTGAACCAGGCGAAGCGCAGTCTCGAGGAGCACGTCGACGACCTCGGGAGGACCCTGGGCGAGGAGCTGCTCGTCCCGACCAGGATCTATGCAAAGGCCTGCCTGGACCTGGCGCGTCGTACGCAGACGCACGCGATGTCGCACATCACCGGGGGAGGCCTGGCGGCCAACCTGGAGCGGGTCCTGCCGTCCGAGGTCACGGTCACCCTGGACCGGAGCACCTGGGAACTGCCGGCCGTCTTCCAGCTCGTGCAGGCGACCGGCGACGTTGCCCGCGAGGACCTGGAGAAGACGCTCAACTGCGGGGTCGGGATGGTTTCGCTGACGTCCGCCGACGACGCGGACGCCGCGATCGCCGTCCTCGCCGAGCACGACATCCGTGCCTGGGTCGCCGGCTCGGTCGCTGCTGCCACGGACCACGGCGACGCCGGGGCGGTCCGGTTGGTCGGCGACTACGCCTGACCAGGACCGGGCGGGAGCGTGCGGTGCTCAACTGGCGATCCCATGTGCGGGAATGCTGCCCGGCCAGGTACGGTTATCCACACGAGACGATGATTCCGTCCGGCAGCCCTAGCGCGCCGGCCAAGTGTGCGAGGGGGTCGACCCAATGGGACGCGGCCGAGCTAAGGCGAAACAGACCAAAGTTGCCCGTGATCTGAAGTACCAGACTCACAACACGGACTTCGGAGCATTGGCCAACGAGTTGCACGGGGACGGTAGCTCCCCGAGCGCGCCGGCACCCGTCGCACCCGAGTCCGACGAGTACGACGGCTGGGCGGACTACACGCCGACGCCGTCCCGCGACTAACCTCCTCGTCGTACGATCTCAGGCGGTCCTGGTTACGCGCGGTCTGCCCGATTTGTGACGCGGTCTAGACCGGCTGGGACATGTCCGATTGGTCGGCTTTACACGACTTCTCGTGAGTGCCATGCTCATGAGGTCGTCAAGCAATTGATCACCCAAACGAGGGGCCCCACGATGCAGCACAACTCCGAAACCGAGACCCTGTTGACGCCGGCAGAGGTTGCGGCCATGTTCCGCGTCGACCCCAAGACCGTCACCCGCTGGGCGAAGGCCGGCAAGCTGAGCGCCATCCGGACGCTCGGTGGCCACCGTCGCTACCGCGAGGCCGAGGTCAAGGAACTCCTGGGTGGTGTCATCCCCACCCAGCGTGGCGCCGCAGACTGACGCCAGCAGGGGTTCAGCAGCAGAGTTCACCAGCACAGCTCGACCAGGATCCGACGCCGCGAGGCGCCGGGTCCTGGCCTGCTTTTACCGCCCGGTCAGGAGTCGAACGATCCGTGGCGGCCGGTGCCGGAGGCGAACCGCTGGGCGCCGCCGAGGCCCTCGGACAGCAGTGACGGGATCCCGTGCGCGAGCTCGGCGCTGATCGCGTCGGCCTCGGTCAGCGACCACTGACCCCGGGCGCTGGCCCGGTCGCTGCGCAAGCACGCCTGCGGGAATGCTGCGATCTGGGCCGCCAGCTCTTGTGCGGCGCCGAGCGCCTCGCCCGGAGCCACCACGCGGTTCACCAGGCCCATCGCCAGCGCCTCGTCGGCCGTGACTCCCCGGCCGGTCAGGATCAGGTCCAGTGCTCGTGACTCACCGATCAGCCGGGGCAGCCGTACCGTGCCGCCGTCGATCAACGGAACGCCCCACCGGCGGCAGTAGACGCCGAGGACCGCGTCGGACGCCGCCACCCGGAGGTCGCACCAGATCGCGAGCTCGAGGCCACCGGCCACGGCCGGCCCCTCGATGGCGGCGATCACCGGCTTCGACAGATCCATCCGGCTCGGTCCCATCGGGCCGTCACCGTCGGGCTCGAGCCGGTTCGCCCGTTCCGGGGTGGTCACGGCTTTGAGGTCGGCGCCGGCGCAGAAGACCCCGCCGGTTCCGGTGAGGACGGCGACCGAGAGCGACTCGTCGGCATCGAACGCACGGAACGCATCCGCGAGTGCTTCGGCGGTCGGACGGTCAACGGCGTTGCGGGCTTCAGGACGGTCGATGCTGACGGTGGCGATCCCGCCGGCGGTGGCGTAGTGGACTGGCATGGGCCCATTGAACAATGCCACCGCTGCCGGGAACTAGGCGGCGCGGCTTAACCGTCCCCAGAGGCGGTGGACGCGTCCGGGGGCGGCAGAGTCCGGCCCGTGCCGGAGAGCATCGACCAGGTCCTCGGCCGCGCGGCGGCCCAGGGCGATGTGTTCCGCCGTACGGCTGAAGTCGGTCATGCTCGTGCCCAGGTCGGGTGTCGAGAGGTGGTGGACGACGACCCCCGGACCCAGGTCGGCCAGCGGGCGCGCCCGCATCGCGACCCCGAGGCTGGCGACGACGATCTCGATCGGCGTCCTGGCGCGCGGGAGCCGGGCCGGGACGGTCGCGTCGAGGACGAAGACGCGGGTCGGCAACAGCCCTGCCGCTCCGGCCACGGGAACCAGATCGGCGACGCCGCCGTCGACGTGAGTGCTGCGGGACCCGACCGAGTCGACCAGCTCGACGGGGGCGAAGACGCCGGGGACGGCTGCGGACGCCAGCAGCAGCGGCGCGATCAGGCCACGCTCGTGGTACGTCGCGGCGGAGCTGGCCAAGGGGGTCGTGGTGACCCGCACGGGTACCGCGAGGTCCTCGAGGCGGGAGACCGGGATCCAGACGTCGATGAGCGCCGCGAGGGCGGCGGAGGAGAACAGGTACGGGTGCAGCTGGGCGAGGTGGGCGAGGCGGGTCCAGCTGCCGCCGGGGAAGATGTCCCGGGTGGTGAGCCGGCGCCAGCGCTCGGCGAGGTCGTGGACCCGGTCCGCGTCCGGGCGCCAACCGAGGAAGGTTGCGTTGAGCGCGCCGACCGAGGTGCCGACGAGTCCAGCGGGCACGATCCCGGCCTCGATGAGGGTCTGCATCATCCCGACCTGTACGGCGCCGCGAGCGGCGCCGCCGGAGAGGACAAACACGTCCCGCGATGGTTGCTGGCGGTTCATGGCACCTCCCTATGCCGAGACCTGTACTTCAGGGAACCAAAGCATCGGCCCAGTTCTGTCCGATTTGAGCCTTTCAGGACTATTTCCGAAGAATCGGGACATACTGGACGATGAGACCTGTGACGGAGCGCCGTACCGGCGCCGTCGAGCGAGGGGGAGGGCTCATCATGAACACCATCGAGGAAGAAGTCGATGTCGCCACCTGGGACGGCGACCAGGCGTTGACCTACCACGACGAGGTCTGGGCGGCTTGGCTGCACGGGACCGTCGCTGCAGTCCACGACGCCGGTCGGCTGTTGCTGCTCGTGCCGGTCGCGATCCTGACACCGGCCGCGATCGCGCTCGCGCTGCGGCTTTACAAGGTGGGCTCTGTCACCGTCCTGGACTGAGGTTCGTAGGCTCGTCCCATGGCCGGGCTCCGCGATCGGGACTTCTACGGGTACATCCCCGGGTTCGCCGTCATCGTGGTCCTCGCCGCCACCCTCGCCTTCGCACCGTCGTTGGTCCCGCGCCAGCTCAGGGAGACTCTCGGACTCGCTCCGAGCCGTCAGGTCCCCGCGCAGCAGGTGGACACCACCGGCCCCTTCGCCTTCATCGCGCACCAGGAGGGCGATCCGAGCTCGCCGGTCGGCTACGACCCCTGCAAGCCGGTCCGGGTCAAGGTGAACCCGTTGAACGCGCCCGCAGGCTTCCAGGGCCTCGTCGAGGAGGCTCTGGCTCGCGTCGGTGCCGCGGCCGGTCTCCGCCTCGAGTACGACGGCACCAGCGACGAGCGGCCGCAGTGGGAGAACGAGTACGTCCCCGCGTTCCTCGGGGCGCCGCGGAACCGCGCCGGCTTGATTGCCTGGGCCGATGCCGACGAGGTCCCGGAGCTCGCCGGTCGGGTCGCCGGCATCGGCGGCAGTGTCGCGGTCGAGGACCAGTTCGGTCGGACTCGGTTCATCACCGGTGGGGTCACTCTCGACCGGGCGCTCTTCGAGGAGCTGATGACCTCGGACCCCGGACGTTCCGGAGCGCGGGCGATCCTGCTCCACGAGCTCGCACACATGGTCGGCCTCGCGCACGTCGACGACCCGGGCGAGCTGATGAACGCAGACAACCGTGGTCTCCTGGACTTCGGCCCCGGTGATCTCCAGGGCTTGGCGAAGGTCGGCGCCGGGACCTGTGCCTGACGGGACCTGCCCGATCGAGGTTTGGTCCCGAGCCCGCTACCAGCTGACCAGCTTCCAGATCTCGGGGAGTCGGGCAGCCTCATCGGCACCGACCTCGCGGAAGATCGTGACCGCCCGCTTGAGGTGGGCCATCGACTCGGTCTCGTCGCCGGCTGCGTGGTGCAGGTCGGCCAGGTTGTTCTCGAGTGCGGCCTCGCGGTGGCGGTCGCCGTACCGGGAGCAGAGGGCGAGTGCCCGCTCGGTGAGCTCGAGCGCGGCGGGCAGGACCTGCTCGTCGCGCTGCAGGAGTGCCAGGTTGTTGAGCGCTGCCACTTCGGCGGGAACGTCGCCCAGCTCGCGAGCCAGTGCGAGGCTGCGTTCGAGGTGCTCGAGCGCGGCCTCGGTCGAACCCTCGCGGCGGGCCAGGACACCGAGCAGGTTGTGGGCCTGCGCCGAGGCCTGTCGGTCGTGGGCCGCTTCTGCCAGCGTGAGGGCGTCCCCAGCGAGCTCGGTGGCGCGGCCGGTGTCACCGACGTTGAGGAGGGTCAGGCCCAGGTCGGCCTGGATTCGCGCGGCCAGGCCCGCCTGATCGTCTGTCGTGGCGTCGATCGCCGCACGCAGGTGGGACTCGGCCCGCTCCCACTCGCCGCGGCGGTGGTGGACGCCGCCCAGCTTGTGCTCGATCGGCGCCCGGGCGGCCGGGGACGTGCAGTCCGCTGCGGCGGTCTCGTAGGCAGCGAGGGCTCCGCCGTAGTCGCCGAGCACCGTGCGCAGGTCGCCGATCCGCTCCTGCAGGCTCACCACGTCGGGGTACCCGAGCGCCAACGCCGCTTGCAGGTGCTCGAGCGCGTCGACAGGGGCGTAGAGGGACGCGGCGTGCTCGGCAGCGAGCCGGTACTGGTCGGCGGCGCCTGCCCGGTCGCCGGCCAGGCGCAGGTGCTGCGCCACCAGGGCGGGGCGTTCGGCGCCGGCTCGGTTGCCAGACAGGGCGGCGGCCACCCGCGCATGCAGCAGCTGGCGGCGGGCCAGCGCTGTCTGCTCGTAGACGCCCTCCCGAAGCTTCTGGTGCGCGAAGTCATAGGCATCGCCGGCACCCTCCCGGACCAGGCCGTGCGTCACCAGCTCCTCGAGCGCGCCTACGGTCTCCTCGCTGCTCCGCCCGCTCGTACGACGCAACGTGTCGAGGTCAAAGGACCGGCCGATCGTCGCGGCCGCCCCGAGCACCTGTCGGGCGGTCTCACCGAGCGCGGCGACACGTCCGTCGAGAAGCCCTCGCGCCTGCGGGGACCGCACCTTGATCGGTCCATCCGGTCCCGGGACCAGCCCGGCAAGACATTCGGCGACGTACAGCGGCAGACCTTCGCTCTCGAGGTACACCCGCTGCTCGAGATCCGGGGTCGTGGCCGCGGGGATCACCGACACCATCAGGCCGGCCACGTCAGCGTTGCTCAGCCGTCCGGGTCGGACCACCGTCGCGCGGCTGTCGCGGGCTAGGTCGACGGCCAACCGGCGCAGCCGGTGCCCCGGTGGGACGCGCTCGGTCCGCCAGCAGAGGATCAGCAACAGTGGTCGGTCGCTGAGTCGCCTGCCGAGGTAGGCGATCGCGTCGAGGGTCGCGTCGTCGGCGGCGTGGACGTCGTCGACGAGAACTACCCCGGGACGGGGTCCCGCGCACGCTGCCCCGATCACAGCGGCGATGCCCTCCATCAGGCGCACCTGTGCCCCGGGACCGCCGAGCGGAAGCACCTCGGTCCCGCCAGCGCCCAGCTCCGCGAGGTCGGGGAGCAGAAGCCCGGCATCGGCGAGGCGTTGCGCCGGTACGCCTTCGTGCCAGCCGAGCTGGGCTGTGCGCTGGGCCTGGCGCAGCAGGTCGACGACGGGTCCGTAGGGGAGTCCCGCCTCGTCCTCGTGGCAGCGGGCCTCGAGCACGACCGCTCCGGTGGCGCGAGCCCGGCGGAGGATCTCGGCCGCCAGCCGGGTCTTGCCGATTCCGGCTTCACCCTCGATCACCGCCAGCGCGCCGTCGGGCCGCGCCGTCCGGTGTGCGTCGAGGAGCATCGCTAGGTCGTCGGCGCGGCCGACCAGGGGCAGCTCGTCCGGTGGTGCGGCAGCGGGCACGGGTGTTGTGGACCGGGCTTCGTGGCGTGCGGGCGGTGCGAGTCTCCCTTCGTTGACCTGCGCGTAGAGCGCGGCCGTCTCTTCCAGGGGCGCGACACCGAGCTCTCGACTCAGGGTCCGCACGCACGTCCGGTACTGCTCGAGAGCGGCCGCGCGATTGCCGCTCCACGCGTGCAGCTGGATGAGCTCGCGGTGAGCGGGTTCGTGCAGCGGGTCGAGGGCGAGCCACCGTCGGGCGCACAAGGTGGCCTCCTCGAACTCGCCGCACACCGCGAGCCGCTCAACGAGTCGGCGCAGCGCCGAGGACAGCTCGGCGGCGAGCGCGTCGGCCGTCGCGACCTGCCAGTCGTCGAAGTCCGGACTGTCGCGCAGGGAGAACCCTTCGAGGAAGGCACCGGCGAACAGTGCGACGGCCTCGCGCAGGCGCACCTCTGTCGTCGGGTCAGAGGCCAGGCTGCGGAACTCCGCGACGTCGAGCTTCAGGCCGGCCCCGGTACGCAGGGCGACGCCGTCCCCGGTCGTCTCGATCCATTCTTCGCCGATGCCCTTGCGCAACGTGGACAGCGTTCGCCGCAATGCTCCGCGGGCGTGCTCGAGGTCGTAGCCGGGGTAGAGGAGCTCGCACAGGGAGGCCCGAGGACGCGGTCGGTTGCTCAGCGCGAGGTGTGCCAGGAGCGCCATCGCCTTGCGGGTCTCGAACACCACCGTCGCGCCCGCCCGGGTCACGCGAGGGGGGCCGAGCAAGGTGATCTCGATGACCATGGCGTGACGATAGCGGCCGCACCACGAACGGGTACCGCAGACGGCTCCGTAACGAATACCGGACGGGCGCCGGGAAAGGTGAGGATCGACCCGTCCCAGGCCCCAGGGAGATCCATGCGAACGAGGAGCGACCCCTATGCAGGGACTCGTGCATCAGCGAGGATGCGCGCTATGACCGCAACGGCCGCGGCGGATCCGGAGCTGACTCGGTGGCTGGTGCTGCGCAGAGGAATCCGCTGATGAGGAGGCCGACCTCGAAGGTAGTTGCCTCGGGTCTCGTCCTCCTGGCCCTGGGCCTCACGGCGGTTTCGATCGCGATCCCCCTGATTGCCGGGATTGCG
>JBKJHO010000056.1:0-20401 GCA_046598915.1 Marmoricola sp.
CGCCCGCGACGAGCTGGAGAAGTCGCTGGTCGGGATCTCCCAGCGCGAGCTGAAGTGGCACCAGTTCGTCTGCGCGCAGGCGGCGTACGTGACGATGCGCTCGCTGGTGCACCCGGATGTCTACAAGTCCGTCGGCATCGACCCGAAGGTCGGACGTCACGCCGCGCTCTCGAACCCGAACTACCGGGAGACAGTCGCCTGGATGGGCGAGAAGATGGTGCCGTACCTGACCGAGCAGGGGATGATCCCGGCGTCCGGTCGCAACCGGCGCACCTGGCAGGCGTCGTTCCTGCTGCGCAAGGACTGAGGCGCGCTACAGCACCTTGGAGAGGAACTGCTGGGTCCGCACGTGCTGCGGGTTGGCTAGCACCTCGCGTGGGTCGCCCTGCTCGAGGATTACGCCGTCGTCCATGAAGACGAGCTTGTCGCCGACCTCACGGGCAAAGCCCATCTCGTGCGTGACTACCATCATCGTCATACCTTCGTGCGCAAGTCGGCGCATCACATCGAGGACGTCGCCGACGAGCTCGGGGTCCAGGGCGCTGGTGGGCTCGTCGAAGAGCATCATGTCGGGGTCCATCGAGAGGGCACGGGCGATCGCGACCCGCTGCTGCTGACCGCCGGAGAGGTGTGCCGGGAAGGCATCCGCCTTCTCCGAGAGCCCGACCTTCTCCAGGTTCGCTCGGGCGGCTGTCTCTGCCTCGGACCTGCTCCGTTTCTTGACGCGGCGCTGGGCGATGCAGAGGTTGTCGAGCACCGTCATGTGCGGGAAGAGGTTGAAGGACTGGAAGACCATCCCGATCCGGCTGCGGATCTGGTCCAGGTCCACCTCAGGATCAGTGATGTCGATTCCCTCGACCACGATCGAACCCGAGGTCGGCTCCTCGAGGCGGTTCACGCACCGCAACAGCGTGGACTTCCCGGAGCCGGACGGGCCGATCACGCAGACGACCTCACCCTCGGCGACGGTCACGTCGATACCCTTGAGGACCTCGTTGTCGCCGAAGGACTTGTGCAGGTCGCGCACCTCGATCGCGGCTGTCATGCGCTCACCGTGCCTTCTGGGTTCGTCGTTCGAGGTACGCCACCAACTGTGTCAGAGGCAGGGTGATGACCAGGTAGAGCACCGCGACCGCCGTCAACGGAGTCGCGCTGCTGTAGATGCTGAGCGAGTCGGAGGCAAAGTTGGTCAGCTCCTTCTGGCCGATGGCGACTCCGGCGACCTGGATCAGGGAGGTGTCCTTGAGGAGCAGGACGAACTCGTTGGTGAGCGGCGGCGTGACGATTCGGAGGGCCTGGGGGATGACGACCGAGATCATCGTCCAGGCCGGGCTCATCCCGAGTGAGCGAGCCGCCTCCACCTGTCCCTTCGGCACCGCCTGGATCCCGGCACGGATCGTCTCGGACATGTAGGCGGCGGCGACCACGATCAACGCGATCAGCGCGGCTCCTCGCGCTCCGCCCGGGGGGAGCCAGCGGAACGCGATCGGCACAGCGAACGCGAACGCGATGATCACGATCAGGACTGGCAATCCGCGGAAGAACTCGATGTAGACCGTCGCTAGCCAGCGGTACGGCGCGAGCGGGGAGAGCTTCATCATCGCCAGCACGAAAGCCAGCACGAGACCGACTGAGAACGCGATCGCGGTGTAGACGATCGTGTTCTTGGCACCTTCGAGGACGACATCGGGCCAGATCTCCCGGAGGACGTCCCCGTCGAAGAAGTTGGAGCGGACCGCCTCCCAGTCGGCGATCAGGGCCAGCGCGGCGACGGCCCCGAGCAGCAATGCGTAGAGCGCGCCGTGCCGGAGCCGTCGCTGGGTGCTGCGCTTCACCGGGGTCAGTTCACCGCGAAGTACGAGTCGAAGATCTTCTGGTACTCGCCGCTGTCGCGCAGTGACGTCAGCTCAGCGTTGATCGCCTCGATCAGTGCAGTGTTGTCCTTGCGGGCGGCGAAACCGTAGTTCTCGGCCGTGTCATAGGTCTCGACGACCTTGAACCTGCCGGGTTCCTTCGGGTCGCGCTGGTGCTCGATGTTGACCGGCAGGTCCTGCAGGATCGCGTCGATCTGCCCGGCCTTGAGCGCCAGGTACAGCTTGCCGTCGTCGGTGTACTGGATCCGGTTTGCCTCGGGGGCGTTCTCCATGGTGTAGGTCTCGCCGGTGGTGCCCTTCTGGACACCCACCTTCTTGCCGGCCAGGTCGGCAATCGCCTTGATGTCGGAGTCGGCCGGGGCCAGCAGCGACTGCTGCGAGGTGTAGTACCCGTCGGTGAAGAGCAGGTTCTGCTTGCGCTCGTCGGTGATCGTCATCGCGCTGGCACCGAGGTCGCACTGGTTGCCGTTGAGGAGGAGGCCGCTCTGCAGAGCCTCGAAGTCCGAGTCCCGGATCGTCAGCTCCAGATCGAGGCCCTGGGCGATCGCGGCGACCAGGTCGACGTCGAACCCCGCGAAGCCGCTCTCGGCGTCCTCGTCGAAGTCCTCGAACGGCGCGTAGGGCACGTCGGAGCAGACCGTCAGGGTCCCGGACTTGACCAGGTCGAGCGCCGAGTCGCCCGCCGGAGCGTCTTCCTCGGAGTTGCCGCAGGCGGTCAGGGCGAGGCCCAGCGCGGCGGTGACTGCTAGGGCCTTGAACACGTGTCGGGTCGTCATGGACTGCACCCTAAAGCCGCAGAACGCCCACGACCCCGCTCGTCGCGGAGTCGGAGCCGAGTTGTTACGCGGGCCAGATCCGGCCCGGCGCGACCGGGTCGTCGGGGACTCGGAGAGTCCGCACCCCGAACGCCTGAGCCAACGCCGGGCACGCAGCGAGGTTTCCGCGGCGGCCCCGGAGTACGCTTCGACACTGGAGTGTTCAGGGGAAGCCGGTCAGAACCCGGCGCTGACCCGCAGCCGTAGGTCGCCCAGCGAGAGTTGGTCGACGAGCCGGAATACCTGCGCACGACGTACGGCTCCCACACTGATCCACCACACCTGTCGAGGTCGCAGGACGGAGTCTGGATGAGACTCCATCCAGGTTCGGTCCGGACCTGGAAAGAGACCATGAAGCGCACCCTGCTCGCCGGCCTTCTCGTCGCTGCGTCGACCCTGCTTGGGGTCCCCGCTGCCCAGGCGGCAGCCTGCTCGGGGAGCAGCGGCGTGACGGTCGTGGTCCAGTTCCCCGACGGCCACACCGAGGTCGGGTGCGCGCCGGGTGATCCGTCCTCTGGGTACGCAGCGCTGACTGCGGCCGGGTTCGACTACAAGAACGTGCTCAACTCCGGGTTCGTCTGCCGGATCAACGGGCAGCCGAGCACCGACCCGTGCGACCGCACCCCGCCGGCATCGGCGTACTGGGCCTACTTCCACGCCAAGCCCGGCGGCAGCTGGTCATACAGCACGTCCGGCGGCGGCTACAACCCGAAGCCCGGCACGGTCGAGGGCTGGCGCTTCGGCGACGGCGACGAGCCGACCACGCCGCCTCCCGGTTCCGTCGCACCGACCCCGAAGCCGTCGCCCACCCCGACGGCGTCCGCCTCCGCGACCCGGCAGCCCTCGACCGGTACGGCGCCGCGCCCGACCTCGACCGCATCCGTCGCGGCACCAGGTGCGCCCGGCGCTTCCACCCCGAGCGGTACGACGACCGCCGACCCGACCTCGTCCGGCACCCCGAGCCCCGGAGCGACCGTGCCGGCAGGCGGTACCGCGACCTCCGAGCCCGTGGCCGGTACGACGCTCTCCCCTGCCTCGGCACCCGAGCCCGCGGCGGCAGGGTCCGGAGGCGGGATCTCCTGGGTCTGGGGCGTCGGCCTCCTCGCCGTCCTCGGCGGCGTCGGCGGAGCAGTCGCGATCCGACGTCGGGCCTGAGATGGCCACCGACTCCCGACTGCCGCGGGCGCTGCACCCGCTCGCGTGGTGGGGATGGGCGATCGGCCTGGCGGTAGCGGCCAGCACCACCACCAACCCGCTCCTGCTCGCGCTGCTCCTGGCAGTCATCTGGGTGGTGGTGGTCGCCCGGCGCACCGACTCACCGTGGGCGCGGGCGTTCCGCCTCTACGTCGTGCTGGGCATCGTGATCGTGGTCGTCCGGATCCTCTGGCACGTCCTGGTCGGCCTGAAGTACGGGACCATCACGGTGCTGCCGCTGCCGAGCATCGGCCTGCCGGACTGGGCCGCCGGGATCAACCTGCTCGGCACCGTCTACCTCGAGGGGTGGATCGCCGCAGCGCTGCTGGGTGTCCAGCTCGGCACCCTGGTGATCGCTATCGGTGCAGCGAACGCGCTGGCCAACCCGAAGCGCCTCCTCCGCTCGCTGCCGCACGCCCTGCACGAGGTCGGCACCGCCGTGGTGGTCTCGGTCAGTGTCGCGCCCCAGCTCGCGGAGAGCGTTCAGCGGGTGCTCCGCGCTCGGCTGTTGCGCGGCGAGGCCGGCCGCGGACTGCGAGCGGTTCCGCAGGTCGCACTGCCGGTGCTCCAGGACACCCTCGACCGGTCCCTGATGCTCGCCTCCGCGATGGAGTCACGGGGCTACGGCAGTCGGCACGGCACCAGCACCGGCGGACGGCGGCTGCTCACCGGGAGCCTGACCCTGCTGGGGCTGCTGGCGATCGCGTTCGGGATCTACGGCGTGCTCGACCCGGTCGGTTCCTCGCAGTGGTCAGGTGCCCCGGTGATCCTGCTCGGGCTGCTGCTCGCCTTCGTCGGGATGGTGCTCGGCGGGCGGGAGATCCGGGTGACGGAGTACCGGAAGGACCCGTGGGAGCTGCCGGAGACCCTGACCGTTCTCGCCGGTCTCGCGGCGGCGACCTGCGCGCTGATCAGCCGGAACGCGACGCCGGACCTGATGACGATGCCGCTGCAGCCGATCGGTGCCCCGGGACTGCCGCTGCTCGCGACCCTGGGGATCCTGGTGGGTGTGCTGCCGGCGCTGGCCACCCCGCCGAACCCCAAGGTGCGGGCCCGGTCATGACGGTCCACGAAGGCATCGCGATCGAGCTCTCCGGCGTATCGGTCACCTATGCCGGCAGCGCGCGGCCGGTTCTGCGCGAGGTCGACCTGTGCATCGAGGAAGGCGAGCTCGTCCTCGTCGTCGGCCGCACCGGCTCGGGCAAGAGCACCCTGCTCGGTGCCCTCAACGGTCTGGTCCCGCATTTCACCGGCGGCACCCTCGCCGGCTCCGTGCGCATCCACGGCCGCGATACCCGTGACCACCGGCCCCGCGATCTGGCCGACCTGGTGGGGGTGGTCGGCCAGGACCCGCTCGCGGGTTTCGTCACCGACACGGTCGAGGAGGAGCTGGCCTACGGGATGGAACAGCTCGGGCTGGCACCGGACGTGATGCGCAAGCGGGTCGAGGAGACGCTCGACCTGCTCGGGATCGCCGACCTCCGCGACGCCCCCCTGACCGACCTGTCCGGGGGCCAGCAGCAGCGGGTCGCGATCGGGTCGGTGTTGACCGCGCACCCGCGGGTGCTGGTGCTCGACGAGCCGACGTCTGCACTCGATCCGACCGGCGCGGAGGAGGTTCTCGCGGCGATCACCCGTCTGGTCCACGACCTTGCTGTCACCGTGGTGATCGCCGAGCACCGCGTCGAGCGCGTTCTCGCCTATGCCGACCGCGTCGTGCACGTCGTTGGCGGCCGCGTCGAGTCCGGGCTCCCCACCGAGATCATGCGCACCTCGACGATCGCGCCGCCCGTGGTCGAGCTTGGTCGCTGGGCCGGGTGGTCGCCGCTGCCGATGTCGGTCCGCGACGGCTGGCGCGCAGCCGGGTCGTTGCGACGGCAGCTTGCCGAGGACGTCGATGCTGCGCGATCGCCACGGGTGGGCGGACAGCGAGCGGACAGTCGGGAGCTCGGTCGCCGAAGCCCGCTTCTGACCGCCACGCAGATCACCGTCCGCCACGGTGACCTGGTCGCCGTACGCGGGGTCGACCTGGCGTTGCACCCTGGTGAGGTCACCGGGCTGATGGGACGCAACGGCGCCGGGAAGACGAGCCTGCTCTGGGCGCTGCAGGGTTCGGGCTCGCGCAGCTCTGGTCGGGTGAGCCTCGCGGGGGCTACTTCGAAAGCCGTCGATCCGGGTGACCTGGCCCCCGCCGTACGACGCCGCCGGGTCGGGCTGGTGCCGCAGACCCCTGCCGATCTGATCTACCTGCCGACGGTGGGGGAGGAGTGCGCGCAGGCCGAGAGAGAGACCGGGTCCGAGCGTGGTTCCTGCCGGGCGCTGCTCGACCGGGTCGTCCCGGGGATTGCCGACGACAGCCATCCACGCGACCTCTCCGAGGGCCAGCGGCTCGGTCTCGTCCTGGCGATCCAGCTCACCGCGGACCCCGAGGTGCTGCTCCTCGACGAGCCGACCCGAGGCCTGGACTACCAGGGCAAGTCGGTGCTCGCTGAGGTGCTTCGCGAACTGGCAGCCCAGGGACGTTCGGTGTTGCTCTCCACGCACGACGTCGAGTTCGTAGCCGAGTGCGCCGACCGGGTCGTCGTCCTGGCTGCCGGCGAGGTCGTCGCCGACGGCCCCACCGCGGACGTGATCATCTCGAGCCCGGCCTTCGCTCCGCAGATCGCGAAGGTTCTGGGCCACGGGATGCTGACGTTGCCCGACGTCATCCGGTACGAGGCCGGAGCGAGGGGCAGGCGATGAGCCTCACCGAAACACTGGTACGCAAGCCGGCGATCGCACTCCGACCGCGTTCGACCGCCGCGATCTCGCTGGCGGTGGTCGCCGGGTTGCTCGCGTTCTGCTGGCCGCTCCTCGTGACCTCCGAGTCCGTTCTGGCCCGGGACACGGCGGCGCCGCTGATCCTGGGCGCCCTGCTACCGGTCGTGCTCGCCGTGGTGCTCTTCGAGATCAGCGAGGGCGGCCTGGACCCGAAGGCCGTCGCGATGCTGGGCGTGCTCGCCGCGGTCGGCGCCGCGCTGCGGCCGTTGGGTGCCGGCACCGCCGGGATGGAGACGGTCTTCTTCCTGCTGGTCCTGGCCGGTCGGGTCTTCGGTGCCGGCTTCGGGTTCGTCCTCGGGGCGACGACGCTGTTCGGATCGGCGTTGATCACCGGCGGCGTCGGCCCCTGGCTGCCCTACCAGATGCTCGGGGCCGCACTCGTCGGCCTCTGCGCCGGCCTGCTGCCGCGACTCCGCGGGCGCGCGGAGCTGGCGTTGCTCGCGCTGTACGGCGGCATCGCCGGCCTCCTGTACGGCGTTCTGCTCAACCTGTCGTTCTGGCCCTATGCGCTGGGTCTCGAGACCCAACTCAGCTTCGTCCCGGGCGCTTCGGTGGGCGAGAACCTGCAGCACTTCCTCGTTTTCACCTTCTCCACGTCCTTGGGCTGGGACCTCGGCCGAGCGCTGACCAACGTCGTCCTGGTCCTGGTCACCGGACCGGCGGTGCTGGCTACCCTGCGCCGCGCGGCCCGCAGAGCGTCCTTCGCTGCCATCGACTGAGCACGCCAGCCGACTGAGCACGCAGTCGACCGGACACGCCCGTCGACCCAGCGCTTTCGCCGGTCGAGCTCGTCGAAACCCAGCTCAGCACCACTTGTCCACGAGCGCCCGAACCACCTTCACATTGCGGTTCGTGGCGACGCCGACCGCCTTCTCGATCTGCGCATTCGACTGTTTCGCCTCGTGGTACGGAAGGTCGTAGAGCATGTGCACCGCCCGGTCTCGCACGACGAAGGTCTCGCCGTTGCCGGTCCACCCCTCGATCAGGGCGATCCCGGCAGCGCGCGGTGGGTTCTTCAGGAAGCTGATGTAGTGCCCGTACTCGTACGGCGTCGCAGCGGCGATCTCGTCGGCGTCCTCGATGACCTGGACCAGCTCGGCCGGGGCCCGCACGATCGTCGCGACCGCGAACCCGCGGTCCGCGAGGAAGACCGACTCCAGCTCCGCCTCGATCTTGGTGCGCGCACGGATCGGTGAGGTGATCCGGATGTTGCCAGTCTGGATGTGGGAGTCGACGTCGCCGTACCCGGCCGCGGTGAGGGCCGCGCGCAGGTCGACTGACTTGTACTGGCGCTTGCCGATGTTGACGGACCGCAGGAACCCGATGTGCGTAGGCATGCGGCCAGCCTAAGACGACGCCGCCGTTAGGGTGGGGGTCATGTCTGCGCCCAGTCCCGTCGAGCTCGACGAGCCGGTGACAGACGAGGTCACCCTGCTCGCCACGCCCTGGGTGACGATCGTCTGGAACGATCCGGTGAACCTGATGTCCTACGTGACTTTCGTGTTCACCTCCTACTTCGGCTACTCCAAGAAGAAGGCCGAGAAGCTGATGCTCGAGGTGCACCACGACGGGCGCTCGGTGGTCTCGACCGGGAGCCGCGAAGAGATGGAGCGCGACGTCCAGGCGCTGCACGAGTACGGGCTCTGGGCGACGTTGCAGAACGCTGACGCATGAGCGGGTTCACGAGGCACCGCAAGTCAGGTTCGGCGGTCGCCACCTTTACCGCGTTCGAGGCCGACCTGCTCCGGTCCCTGGCCAGCCAGCTGATCGAGCTGCTGCGCAACGAGACCGCGACGCCGGAGACCCTCGACCCGCTCGAGGCGATGCTGGACTTCTCCGGGCCCACCTTGGAGCCCGAGGACCCGGTCCTCCAGCGGCTCTTCCCGACGGCGTACCCGGACGATACCGAGGCCGCCGCCGAGTTCCGTCGCTACACCGAGACCGAGTTGCGCAACGGCAAGGCCGGCGGGGCCGCGGCGATCATCGACGCCCTCGAGGAGGCCGGCCTCGACGACCAGCCCGAGGACGGGATGTTCATCGACGTCGAGCTTCCGCCCGCGTCGGCGGTCACCTGGATGCGCTCGTTCACCGACATGCGGCTGGCGATCGCAACCCGCCTCGGCATCGAGGAGGGTGATGAGGAGTACTGGCACTCGTTGCCCGATGACGACCCGCAGGCGCAGGTGCACCACATCTACGACTGGCTCGCGTTCCTTCAGGAGACTTTGGTCAACGCGGTCAGCAGGTAGCCGACGAGAAGGCTTCCGCGTCCGAGGGTCGGGCAGCGGTCGGGTGGGCGCCGCCCACCGCCTAGGCTTGTCCACGTGTTGAGACTGGACCAGGCGACGTACGACGCCATCGTGGCCCACGCCAAGCGGGACCACCCGGACGAGGCGTGTGGGATCGTCGCGGGCGCCGAGGGCTCCGACGTGCCGAGCCGGCACGTGCCGATGATCAACGCCGCCGGGTCACCGACCTTCTACGAGTTCGACTCGGGAGAACTTCTCGCGCTGTACAAGGCGATGTGGGCCGCGGACGAGGAGCCGGTGATCATCTACCACTCGCACACCGCCACCGAGGCGTACCCGAGCCGGACTGACATCGGTCTCGCGAACGAGCCCGGTGCTCACTACGTGTTGGTCTCGACGGCGGACACTTTCCCGGACGAACCGGGGAATACTGAGGGCCCGGTGGAGTTCAGGTCCTACAGAATCATCGATGGCGTCGTTACCGAAGAGCCGGTCGAGGTCGTCGACGCCGGCACCCTTGAGACTGCAACGAACGAGAAGAGCTGAGGAACCCATGGCCATCGAGGTCCGAATCCCCACGATCCTGCGCACTTACACCAGTGGCGAGAAGGCCGTAGACGCGAACGGCGCGACCCTTGCCCAGCTCATCGAGGACCTCGAGGCCAACCACCCCGGGATCAAGGACCGCTTGATCGACGGCGGGGACCTGCGCCGGTTCGTCAACGTCTACATCAACGACGAGGACGTCCGGTTCATCGGCGGCCTCGAGGCGGCGCTGTCTGATGGCGACCAGGTCGTCGTACTGCCGGCCGTTGCTGGCGGATCACGACTGAGCACCCTTCCAGCCCTTCCGGCCGGTCGAGCGTAGTCGAGACCATGCGTTACGACAGCCTGCTGGAGTCGGTCGGCGGGACACCGCTGGTCGGTCTCCCGCGGCTTTCACCCGGCACCCTCGCCAACGGGGCGGAGGTGCGGATCTGGGCGAAGCTCGAGGACCGCAACCCGACCGGCTCGATCAAGGACCGTCCGGCCCTGAAGATGATCGAGCAGGGCGAGAAGGAGGGCTTGCTCCGGCCCGGCTGCACCATCCTGGAGCCGACCTCCGGCAACACCGGGATCTCACTGGCGATGGCGGCCAAGCTCAAGGGCTACCGACTGGTCTGCGTGATGCCGGAGAACACGTCCCAGGAGCGCCGTCAGCTGCTGCAGATGTGGGGCGCGGAGATCTACTCCTCGCCGGCCGCAGGTGGCTCCAACGAGGCCGTACGGGTGGCCAAGAAGATGGCAGCCGAGCACCCTGACTGGGTGATGCTCTACCAGTACGGCAACCCGGCGAACGCGCTCTCGCACGAGGAGGGCACCGGCCCGGAGATCCTCGCCGACCTCCCGGAGATCACCCACTTCGTTGCGGGTCTCGGCACCACCGGCACCCTGATGGGCGTCTCGCGCTTCTTCCGCTCAGCCAAGCCCGAGGTCAAGATCGTCGCCGCCGAGCCCCGGTACGGCGAGCTCGTCTACGGATTGCGCAACCTCGACGAGGGCTTCGTGCCCGAGCTGTACGACGCCACCCTGATCGACTCGCGGTTCTCGGTCGGCCCGCGGGACGCGGTTCGCCGGGTCCGGGAGCTGCTGGAGTCCGAGGGCATCTTCGCCGGCATCTCCACCGGAGCGATCCTGCACGCCGCACTCGGCCAGGCTGCGAAGGCGGTCCAAGCAGGGGAACGGGCCGACATCGTCTTCGTGGTCGCCGACGGCGGCTGGAAGTACATGTCGACGGGCGCCTACGAGGGCACCGTCGATGAGGCTGAGGAGAAACTCGAAGGCCAGCTCTGGGCATGAGCGATCGCCGCCGATGAGCACCCTCCAGATCGTCCTGTCGATTCTGTGCGGCCTGACTGCGCTCTCGTTGGTCGTCGAGATCGTCCGTGACCGTCAGCCCGGGAACGTCACCTTCGCTGGTTTGGTCGCGCTCGAGGCCGGCTTGCTGGTCCAGCTGGTCTGGGGCGTTGCCCGGCTCTTCGGGGAGCATGACGGCGTCGTGGTCTTCACCTACGTCGGGTATCTGATCGGTGCCTTGCTGGTGCTTCCGGTCGGCTTCATCTGGTCGGCCTCGGAGAAGACCCGGAGCGGGACGGCCGTGCTCCTGGTGGCCGTCTTGGTCCTGCCCTTCCTGCTGCTGCGTCTGCACGACATCTGGGCCGGGAATGTCTGAGCGCCCTGGGGATGCTGCATCGACCGGGTCCGGCTTCGGCAAGGTCCTGGTCTTCGTCTACGGGATCCTGGCCTTCGCTGCCAGCGGTCGTGCGTCGTTCGAGCTGGTGAGCAAGTTCTCCGAGGCGCCGGTGCCGTACGCACTCTCGGCGCTCGCTGCTCTCATCTACATCCTCGCCACCTGGGCCATCGCCACCGACCGCCGTCGGATTGCGCTCGCCGCAGTGAGCTTCGAGCTGGTCGGGGTGGTCGGGGTCGGTCTGGGCAGCCTTTTTTGGGAGTCGAAATTCCCTGAGGCGAGCGTCTGGTCCGACTTCGGCAACGGCTACGGCTACGTGCCGCTGGTGCTGCCGGTGGTCGGCCTGTGGTGGCTGTTGCGTCGACGGGCCGTCCCTCCGGTTGCGCAGCCCGGGTGATCCGGCAGGCTGGGCTCGCCGCGCCGAGATGTGAAGTCGGTCGCGGTCGTGCCCATTTTTGTGAATCGCCACTAACCTTGCTCCGTGGCTGACTCACCCATCGGCATCTTCGACTCGGGCTTCGGCGGGCTGACCGTCGCTCGAGCGGTGATCGACCAATTGCCGAACGAGTCGGTCCTCTACCTCGGGGACACCGCCCGGCAGCCCTACGGCCCGAAGCCGATCGGAGAGGTCCGCGAGTACGCGCTCGAGTGTCTCGATCACCTGGTCGACCAGGGTGTCAAGATGCTCGTCATCGCCTGCAACTCCGCCAGCGCCGCGATGCTTCGCGACGCGCGCGAGCGGTACGACGTACCGGTGGTCGAAGTGATCCTGCCCGCGACCCGGCGGGCCGTTGCGGCTACCCGGACCGGGCGGATCGGCGTGATCTGCACCCGTGCCACCGCGGAGTCGCAGGCGTACGACGATGCCTTCGCGGCCGCGCCGCACGTCACCCTGAGCACCCGGGCCTGCCCCGAGTTCGTCGGCTTCGTCGAGCGGGGCGTCACCGGCGGCGAGGAGCTGTTGGCTGTCGCCCACCGTTACCTCGATCCGTTGGTCGAGGCCGGCGTCGACACCCTGGTCCTGGGTTGCACGCACTACCCGTTGCTGACCGGCGTGATCTCCTACGTCGTCGGGGACGGCGTGACCCTGGTCAGCAGTGCCGAGGAGTGCGCGAAGGACGTTTACCGGGCGTTGGCCGAGCGTGGCCTGGAGCAGGACCCGGCAACGGCGGCACCGGTGCACCGGTTCCTGACCACCGGGCAGCCCGGAGAGTTTGCGACCATTGGTCGTCGGTTCCTCGGACCTGAGCTCGAGACCGTGTCACAGTTCGCCGGTGGCACCACCGCCCCGGTGACCCTGCCGAGCGCCCAGGTGGTGTCGTTGTGAGGCTGACCGTCATCGGCGCTTCCGGGTCTTACCCCGGCCCGGACTCGCCCGCGAGTTGCTACCTGCTCGAGACCGAGCACGAGGGTCGGACCTTCCGGGTTTTGCTCGACATGGGCAGCGGCGCCCTCGGCGCGCTGCACCGGTTCATCGATCCGGTCAGTGTCGACGCCGTACTGATCTCGCACCTGCATGCCGATCACTGTCTGGACCTCTGCGGCTTCTACGTGCTCCGCAGGTACCACCCGAAGGGCGCGGCGCCGATGATCCCGGTCTGGGGCCCGGTGGACACCGCGCGCCGGATGGCCAAGGCCTACGACCTCGACGAGGACCCGGGGATGAACGAGGAATTCGACTTCACCCTCTACCCGGACGAGACCTTCACCGTGGGCCCGTTCGAGGTGACTGCGCGGCAGGTCGCGCACCCGGTGACGGCCTACGGACTCCGGATCGAGGCCGATGGCCGGGTGCTGGCGTACTCGGGAGACACTGGCACCTGCGACTCGCTGGTCGAAACCGCGCGGGACGCCGACTTCTTCCTCTGCGAGGCCTCGTTCCTCGACGGCCACGACAACCCGGCCGACCTGCACCTGACTGGCTCCGAGGCGGGCACCATGGCGACCCAGGCCCGCGCTCGTCGCCTGGTCATCACGCACGTCCCGCCGTGGCACGACGCCCAGGTGATGCTCGCCGAGTCGCACCTGACCTACGACGGCCCGACCGAGCTTGCCGAGCCGGGGAAGACCTACGAGATCTGATCAGGTCTGCTCGACCCCGTCCGCCCGCTGTCGTGCCAACCTTCTAGGCTCAGCCCATGACCCGTGCAGATGGCCGTGCCGATGACGAGCTCCGACAGATCACCTTCACCCGGAACTGGCAGGACCACCCCGCCGGTTCGGTGCTGGTCGAGTTCGGCAGGACCAAGGTGCTCTGCGCGGCCTCGGCCTCGGTGGGAGTGCCGCGCTGGCGGAAAGGCTCCGGTCTCGGCTGGGTCACCGCGGAGTACGCGATGCTCCCCTCGGCGACCAACACCCGCTCGGACCGTGAGTCGGTCAAGGGCAGGATCGGCGGGCGCACCCATGAGATCTCCCGGCTGATCGGCCGGTCGCTGCGAGCAGCGATCGACTACCAGGCTCTCGGCGAGAACACCATCGTCCTGGACTGCGACGTGCTGCAGGCCGACGGCGGCACCCGGACCGCCGCGATCACCGGCGCGTACGTCGCCCTTGCGGATGCGGTCGCGCACCTCAAGGCGCAGGGCGCGCTGGCCGGCGAGCCGCTGACCGGATCGGTAGCGGCTGTCTCGGTCGGCATCATCGACGGCGTACCGCGCCTGGACCTTCCCTACGAGGAGGACGTCCGCGCCGGGACCGACATGAATGTGGTGATGGACGGGTCCGGCTCGTTCATCGAGGTCCAGGGGACTGCCGAGGGGGCGCCGTTCAACCGCGTCGAGCTCGACGCCCTGCTGGGTCTGGCCGAGAAGGGCTGCGCGGACCTGACCCGGCTCCAGCACGAGGCCCTGGCCACCCCGCTCGGATGAGCGTCGTCTTCCTGGCCTCCCGGAACGCCAAGAAGCTCGCCGAGATGCAGCGTGTCCTCGGTGAGCTGCTGCCCGACCTCCAGGTGCTCGGCCTCGACGACGTGCCGCCGTACGACGAACCGGTCGAGGACCAGCCCGACTTCGCCGGCAACGCGCTGCTGAAGGCGCGGGCCGGGTTCGCCGTTTCCGGCCTGCCGTCGCTGGCCGACGACAGCGGGCTCTGCGTCGACGCCCTCAGCGGCATGCCCGGGGTGCTCTCTGCGCGTTGGTCCGGTCGGTCGACCGGGTCCCGAGCAGGGCAGGACGCCCGGAACAACCGGTTGCTGCTCGACCAGCTCGCCGACGTACCGGCCGAGCGCCGCGGCGCGGAGTTCCGGTGCTCGGTCGCCTTCGTCTGCGCGGGCCCCGATGGCGAGCCGGTCGAGGAGGTCGTCGGCGGCGTGATGCGCGGGCGGGTGATTCGTGAGCTCCGCGGCGGTGGCGGGTTCGGATACGACGCGCTCTTCGTCCCCGACGACCAGGACGGTGACCTGACCTCCGCGGAGATGACTGCGGCGGAGAAGGACCTGATCTCGCACCGGGGCCGGTCGCTGCGCGCGATCGCTCCGGCGGTGGTGGCTGCGCTGGCCTGATCGTTCGGGTTCGACAGGCTCGACCGGCGTTGGCCGAGCCTGTCACAACGTTAGCTGTGGTGCGCCCGGAGAGATTCGAACTCTCACTGTCACGGACCTAAACCGTGGGCCTCTGCCGTTGGGCTACGGGCGCGCAGAGGAAAGTTTAGGCGTCGAGGCCGAGGTCCCGGCGCAACTTGCTCACGTGACCGGTCGCCCGGACGTTGTAGTGCGCGAGCACGACCTTGCCGTCCTCGCCCACCACGATGGTCGAACGGATAACGCCCTGGACGACCTTGCCGTACAACTTCTTCTCGCCGAAGGCGCCGTACGACGTCATCATCGCTCTGTCGGCGTCGGAGGCGAGCGCGATGGTCAGGCTGTCCCGGTCCCGGAACTTCGCAAGCTTCTCGGGTTTGTCCGGCGAGATGCCGACCACGGCGTAGCCGGCCGCCTCCAACGTGTTCAGCGACTCGGTGAAGTCGCACGCCTGCTTGGTGCACCCGGGGGTCATCGCGGACGGGTAGAAGTACACGATCACCTTGCGGCCGCGGAAGCCGGAGAGACTCACCGAGCTGCCGTCGTCGGTGATCAGGTCAAAGTCGGGGGCCACGTCACCAGGTGCGAGTCGTTCAGTCATGGCGACACGGTAACCTTCCCCGCAGAGCACCGGACAACCGAGGAGTGGGTCGTGGGAGACAGGAACCTGAGCTCGATCGAGAGCGACATCGAGCTGACGCGTGAGCGGCTGGCCTCGACGATCGACCAGCTCGCGTACCGAACCAGCCCCAAGACCATCGCCAAGCGTGAGGTGAGCCAGATCAAGGCGTTCTTCGTCGACGCCAACGGCTCGCCGCGCCAGGGCAACATCGTCAAGGCCGCCGTCGGAGTGGCTGGCGCGGTGGCCGTGTTCGTGCTGATCCGCAAGGTCGTGAAGTGATCCGAGAGACGACGCTGCGCAGGTGAGCAGGCGTACGCCGAAACCGGCGGAAGCGGAGGAGAAGACTCCGATCCGGATGCTCCACGACCGCGTCTTGGTCGCCCTCGACCGTGAGGCGGGGGAGCGCAAATCCAGCGGCGGAATCCTCATCCCCGCCACCGCGGCGATGGGTGGCACCCGACTGTCCTGGTGCCGGGTCGTCGCGGTCGGATCCCTGGTCCGGGCCGTCGAGGTCGACGACCGGGTGTTGTTCGACCCGGAGGACAAGGCTGAGGTGGAGGTCCACGGCGAGGTCTACGTCGTCGTACGTGAGCGCGACATCCATGCGGTCGCCGCGGACCGGCTCGGGGACAACCCCACCGGCCTCTACCTCTGAGTCGGGAACGTCACCCGGAAGGTAGAGCCCTCGCCGTACACCGAGGCCGCCTCGATCGTGCCGCCGTGGACCTCGGCGATCGCTTTCGCGATCGAGAGCCCGAGACCGCTTCCCGGAACGCCGAGCTCTTCGGCGAGGGTGGTCCGGAAGAATCGGGTGAACAGCATTGCGAAATCGGCCTCGCGGATGCCGATGCCGGTGTCCTCAACCTCGAGCATCGGTCCCCGGGTCTGGCTGCCGGCGTGGAGCCTGATCGAGATCTGACCACCGTCCTGGGTGAATTTGATGGCGTTCGTCGCGAGGTTGATCACCAGCCGTTCCAGCTCTCCCGCGTCGCCGATGACTGTCGCGGGTTGGTCCGGCATCACCATCTCGAGGGTGAGGTCGCGATCGGCCACGCTCGGTCGGACGATCTCCTCGGCGCGGGTGATCACCGACACCAGGTCGACCTGGCCGCGGCGGCGTCGTTGGTCGTAGGTCTCCATGCTGGAGAGGGTGAGCAGGTCGTCGATGAGCGTCAGGAGCCGTCGGCTGTTCAGGTCGATCCTGCTCATCGCATCGGCCTGGACCTCGCTCGGGTCGCCGTACACGCCGTCCATGAGGAGCTCGAGGTACCCGACGATGTTGGTGATCGGGGTCCGCAGCTCGTGGCTGACCGAGGAGACAAAGGTGTCCTTCACCTGGTCGATCTCGGTGAGGCGCTTCACCGCGCGTCGCTCGGTCTGGAGCGCCTTCTCCAGGGCGGCCTCGGCGTCGATCCGATCGGTGATGTCGTCGGCGGTCGCGACGTACCCGATGAAGGAGCTGTTGTCGTCGTTGATCGGGCTCAGGATCGTGGACAGCGTGCGGGGAATGCCGTCCTTGCGCACGTACTGCCAGACCCGTGCGGTACCCGGCGGCAACTCACCGGTCGCCCGGATCACCGAGACGAACGTCGGGTCGGTGCCGAGCTCGCTGGCCTGGCGGGCTAGCTCCGCCTCGGTGTGGAACATCCTGGTTGACTGTCCGAAGACTTCCTCCGGGGTGTAACCGAGAATCGACTCGGCTCCCGGGCTGAACAAATTGATCCGTCCGATCGGGTCGGTACCGATGATGGCGATGCCGCGCGCACTCTGCACCAGCCGGTCGCTGCGCGCGCGCTCGCGCAGCGCCTCGGCGGCGCTGCGCCGCTGCATCGCGACTGCGGTCGAGAACGGGATCGAGACCATCGCGCAGGCGATCAGGAACGCCTGTTGCGGCAGGTAGCGGAACTCGGGGTGGAGCTGGTTGAGCAGGTACGTGTCGGCGAACGGACCGTAGCCCTGTGCCGTCAAGGTGCTGGAGATGATGGCGACGACCACCAGCTGGTAGATCGCCTCGTACGTCGGTCCGCGGAAGGCAACCCAGCCGAGGAGCGGGATCAGCAGGAAAGCAAGGCTCGGGAGCTCGGTGGGGATGAACGCGATCACCGTGAGGACCACGGTGAGGAACCAAGCGAGGCTTCGCTCCGCGTTGCCGTACTCGGTGCTCGGTCCGGTGCGCCCGCGGAAGAGCCCGAGCAGGATGGCCTGGCTGGCGAGGTGGGTGGCGAACGTCGCCAGGCCTACCCGCCAGGGCACGCCGAAGTCGTGGAGGGCGGCGATCGCCGCGAAGGCGGCGGCCGCGGTCAGGGCGCTCAGGAGGCAGGCGAGGGCGAACCTGCCGAGGTCGTTGAAGTCGTCGAGGGTCACCCGCCGGGTCCACGCAGCCGTGAGGACCCGCTGGGCGACCAGTGCTTCCAGTGCGATGACGACGCCGAAGCCCGCCGCGACCCCGATCGGGTAGTCGCCGAGGACGTAGGACAGCACAGCCAGGACGGCGATCGCGGCGACCGTGTGCGTCAGGAACCGGCGCGGAGCGAGGACCAGGGCACCGGAGGCCAGTCCCGTGGGCCACATGAACCCGATGTGACTGCCCGCGGGAGACGTGGCCGCCGAGCTCGCGCCGAAGAGGAACATCACCAGCAGCACGCCGAGGAGGCGAAGCGCCAGACTGCGATTCATCCGGCCTCCTCCTTGACGCCAGTTCGGCCTGACGTAGGGCCACACAGTAGTGCCGGAACGAGGGTCGCCCGGCGTACGCCGCTCGGCAGGTGTCGGCGAACCCTCCGATTCATCCGGCGCTGACAGGGGCCCCTCCTCGCCCGGGACGAGGAGGGACCCACGACTTCAGGCAGCGGTACGCCGGCTCCTCCGGATGACCCCGACGCCGACGAGCATTACGGCCAGGCCGGCGGGCGCCATCCACGGCGCCACGTCGTTGCCGGTGTTGGGAAGCACCGTGCTCACCGGGCTCGCACCGCCTTGCGCGGCTCCCGGGGCGGCGACGCCGCCGACCGGACCGTCACCGTTCTCCTGGTCGCCGGTGACGGGTCCGGTCGGCGGCAGTACGCACGGATCGGTCGCCGGGACGGCTGGACTGATGACGATTTCCTCGATTGCCTCGGGGGTCACCAGATAGCTCTGCTCCGGGGTGTCGACGACGGTGGTCTCCGAGTCGGCGACCTTCGCCCAGCCGTCGCCCTCAGGTGTCGCAGCGGTGGTCGCCTCGGTCTCCTCGTACCGGGTACCCACAGCCCGGGTTCCGCCCGTCGCGGTGTAGCCCTCAGGTGCGACCAGGGCCCAGCGAGTGTCGATCTCGGCCGGGACCGACCGGGAGTCTACGAGGCTCCACCCGGTACCGGCCGGAGCGTCCCCGTCGGTGGTGGCGTTCTCGGTGGTCGAGCCGGTGGCGCGCTCGTCGCTCGGCCCGGTCCAGCCCTCTCCCGGGGAGTTGAGTGCCCAGGCGGACTCGGTGTGCGCCACCTCCGGGATCGCCGGGACCCCCGGGTTCGCGGGCACGTCGACGACCCATTGCTGCTCCGTGACCGCCGGCGTCACCACGACGTTGCGGCTGTTGCCGGTCTTCTTCCAGCCCTGACCGTTGCCGTTCTGGGCGCCCCAGTCAGGGTCCTCCCAGCGCAGCTTGCCGGTGTTCTCGTGCTGGTACTCGACCTCGACTGCGACCACCTCGGGGACGGTCACCACCTGCTCGAAGTGGCCGACCTCAGGAACGGCTGGCACCGCGGGAACGGCAGGGGAGTCGATGACCTTGTGCGTGAACAGGTACTCGAGCGGGCCGGGGGCCTGACGGGTCCAGTCGTTCTCGACGGAGGCGGGGCTGATCAGCCTGCTGAACCCGAACTCGTATGTCGTGACGTCGCGGCCCCAGAGCCATTCGCTGTGGGTGATGGCCGGAGCGGTCCGGAACACGGCGGGGTGGACGACGGTCTCGTAGACCGCTGCGACCTCGGGCTGGCCGCAGGGAGGCTCTTCGGCCGCGTGGGCCGACGGCGTCGCGAGGGTGAACGCGGAGGCGACGGCGAGGGTGGCCAGGGATCCGGTGAGGAAACGCGTGCGGTTCATGGTGGTCCTCTTTCATCGATGAGCTGTCAGCTTCTGAGGGCGGCGGTCGCGGCCCGCGGCGCTTCCGTGTTGGTAGCTGGTTCAACGATGTTTGGAAACGGACGTTATGGGGCAAAAGGGAGAAATAGCGGTGGATTGATACTGGAGCCATGAATCGGGTGGTCTCGGTGGCTCCGTTGCGCTTCGACGCTTTCGGGGCTGAGCACGGCGTTCTCGTCGGGATCTTCTTGCTCGGGATGATCGCGTTTGCTCTGCTCGGACGCGCGCTGCGCAGCACCGACCGCGGTATCACCTTCGCCCGCGGCTATGCCATCGCGATTCCGGTGGTGACGGTCCCGATGCAGACCCTCCAGCTACTGCCTGGGGACTTCACCCTCGGGACCTCCCTCCCGCTCCAGATCTGCGACCTTTCCTGGCTCGTTGCGGTGTACGCGCTCTGGACCCGCTCGCCGCGGGCCACCGCGCTGCTCTACTTCTGGGGGCTGACCCTGACGATTCAGGGCATCCTGACGCCCTCCCTCGAGCAGACCTTTCCGGACCCGCGGTACTTCATGTTCTGGGCGATGCATCTGCTCAGCGTCTGGGCGGCGGTCTACCTGGTCTGCGCAATCGGCGGACCTAGCTGGGCCGGTTATCGGTTCACCCTCGTCTGCACCGCGATCTGGGCCGCCTCGGTGACGGTCTTCAATGCGATCGCGGACACCAACTACGGCTACCTCAACGAGAAGCCCGACGGCTCCTCGCTGCTCGACCTGCTCGGGCCCTGGCCGGCGTACGTGATCGCCGAGGTCGTGATCATTGCGGTGGTCTGGGCACTGATGACGGCGCCGTGGGCAAAGTCGGCAGAACGAGAACAGGCCACCCGCCACGAAGGCTGATGACCTGTGCTTGGTGCGCCAACAGGGACTTGAACCCCGAACCCGCTGATTAAGAGTCAGCTGCTCTGCCAATTGAGCTATTGGCGCCTGAAGCGTCCCGAACTTTAGCAGCGTCTCGTCCCGAT
>JBKJHO010000007.1:0-62861 GCA_046598915.1 Marmoricola sp.
CGTCGAGGAGATCGCCCGCGGCTGGATGAGCGTCTCCGGCGTCATCAACACCCACTTCATCGTCGCGTACATGGTGATGCAGCACGGCACCGAGGAGCAGAAGCAGAAGTACCTGCCGCAGATGGCCACCGGCGAGATGCGCGGCGCGTTCTCGATGTCCGAGCCCGGCCTCGGATCCGACGTGGCCGCTGTGTCGACCAAGGCCGTCAAGCAATCCGACGGCAGCTACTCGATCACCGGCTCGAAGATGTGGCTGACCAACGGTGCTGAGTCGCGCCTGGTCGCCACGCTCTGCAAGACCGACGAGGGCTCCGACTCGGTCTACAAGAACATGACGACCTTCCTGATCGAGAAGGAGTCCGGCTTCGGCGAGACCGCACCCGGCCTGACTATCCCGGGCAAGATCGACAAGATGGGTTACAAGGGCGTCGAGACCACCGAGATGGTGCTCGAGAACCACGTCGTCCGTGCCGACCAGGTCCTGGGCGGCGAGACCGGCAAGGGCTTCTACCAGATGATGGACGGCGTCGAGGTGGGACGCGTCAACGTCGCAGCCCGCGCGTGCGGCCTGGCTATCCGCGGCTTCGAGCTCGGCGTCCAGTACGCGCAGCAGCGCCACACCATGGGCAAGCCGATCGCGAAGCACCAGGCAATCCTCTTCCGGATCGCCGAGATGGCCACCAAGGTCGAGGTCGCGCACACCATGATGGTGAAGGCGGCCCGGATGAAGGACACCGGCCAGCGGATGGACGTCGAGGCCGGGATGGCCAAGATGGTCGCCTCGGAGTACGCCCACGAGGTCATCGAGGACTCCTTCCGGATCCACGGCGGCTACGGCTACTCCAAGGAGTACGAGATCGAGCGGCTGTACCGCGAGGTGGCGTTCATGCTGATCGGCGAGGGCACCTCGGACATCCAGAAGATGATCATCGGCAACGCGATGCTCAAGGATTACCAGCTCAAGAGCTGAGTTTCGACAGGGTCGAGCTCGCTCAGTCGCCGCGGATGGCGGCGGCCACAGCTTTCGGCACGACCGGGTTGAAGACGCTCGGGATGATGAAGCTCGGGTTGAGCTGCTCGTCGGTGACGACGTGAGCGATGGCGTCGGCGGCGCGGAGCAGCATCTCGGTGGTGATATCACGGGCCCGGGCATCGAGCAGGCCGCGGAAGACCCCGGGGAACGCGAGCACGTTGTTGATCTGGTTGGGGTAGTCGCTGCGACCGCTGGCGACGACGGCGGCGTACTTGGCTGCCTCGGCCGGGTCGATCTCGGGGTCCGGGTTCGCGAGCGCGAAGACCACCGGGTCCGGTGCCATCCGGGAGATCCACTCGGCTTCGAGGACGCCCGGTCCGCTGACGCCGATGAAGACGTCGGCACCGGTGAGTGCTGCGAGCAACGGCCCGGTCACCCCGCGCGGGTTGGTGCGTCCGGCCAGTTCGGCCTTGGCCGGCGGGAGGTTCGGGTCGCCGGCGGCGAGGCAGCCCTCCCGGTCCCAGACCACGACATCGACGGCGCCGGCTGCCATCAGCAGGCTGACGATGGCCGAGCCAGCGGCGCCGGCGCCGGCAACCACCAGCCGCGAGGTGGCGAGCGGCTTGTCGACACAGCGCAGCGCGTTCGTCAGGGCAGCCAGGACGACGATGGCGGTGCCGTGCTGGTCGTCGTGGAAGACCGGGATGTCGAGACGTTCGCGCAGTCGGGCCTCGATCTCGAAGCAGCGCGGAGCGGCGATGTCCTCCAGGTTGATGCCCCCGAACCCCGGCGCGATCCCGGCGACGATCTCCACGATCATGTCGGTGTCCTGGGTGGCCAGGCAGATCGGCCAGGCATCGATGTCGGCGAACTGCTTGAAGAGCGCGGCCTTGCCCTCCATCACCGGAAGCGCTGCACCGGGGCCGATGTTGCCCAGGCCGAGGACCGCCGATCCGTCGGTGACCACCGCAACCGTGTTGCCCTTGATGGTCAGCTTCGGGATGTCCTCGGGGTGCTCGGCGAGCGCCATGCTGACCCGGCCGACGCCTGGGGTGTAGGCCATCGACAGGTCATCGCGGGTCTTCAGCGGGACCCGCGAGCGGACCTCGATCTTGCCGCCGAGGTGGAGCAGGAACGTCCGGTCGGAGACCTTGTGGACGGTGATGCCGTCGATCTGCTCGACGGCCGTGACCAGTTCGGCCGCGTGCTCGGAGTCTGATGCGGAGCAGGTGACGTCGACCACCAGGATGTCGTGGCGGGAGTCCGCGACGTCGATCGCGGTGACGATGCCGCCGCCGTTGGAGATCGCGGTCGCGACCGTGCCGATCAGGCCGTGGTCGAGGGCGGTGTGCAGGCGCATGGTGATCGAGTACGAACCGCTGGTGGCTGCGCGGCGCGGCCGCTCGGAGGGGGTGGGCATGCTCGGCATCCTGCCACCCGCCGTACTGGCGGCCGGGATGGCGAACTTACCCGCGGGTGTACTCCGAAGTACGGCACCGCGTTCGTGTGGTTCGACGTCCGCCCGGCCGGGTGGCAGGGTGGGGTCAGACGTTCGCCTGCGAATCACGGAGGATCGACCCATGGCTGACCAGACCGACAACGAAGACCTCAAGGCGAAAATGCGTGAGGCGCTCGAGAAGAAGAAGTCGAACGAACGCGGCGGCTCCCAGGGTGGTGCGACGAAGGAGAAGGCGCACGGCTCAGAGGTCGTCGGCGGCGCTCCGAAGATGCATCGCCGGAAGGCCGGCGGAGGCGGGTCCTGATCCCGGAACCAGCCCGGCAGCCCCACGATGATCCGAGCACCGAGGCCATGAGCACGAGCTCCTCGACCGAGCTCTGGATCGTCCGGCACGGTGAGACCGAGTGGAGCCGCAGCGGCCGGCACACCTCGACGACCGACGTACCGCTGACTCCCGTCGGGGAGCAGGCGGCACTCGGTCTGGGTCCGCGGCTCGCGGAGGTCACTTTCGACCGCGTGCTGACCAGTCCACGTAGCCGGGCCCGTCGTACGGCGGAGCTGGCGGGGTTCGGCGACGCGGAGGTCACCGACGGGCTCTCCGAGTGGGACTACGGCGACTACGAGGGCATCACGACACCGCAGATCCGCGAGACCGTCCCTGGTTGGACGGTGTGGAGTCATCCCTGTCCGGGTGGGGAGAGCGCTGAGCAGGTGAGCAGCCGGCTTGACGCCGTCCTGGAAACGGTCAGGGCAGTCGACGGCCGCGTCCTGGTCTTCGGGCACGGCCACGCCTCGCGGGCGCTCGCCTCGCGCTGGTTGGATCAGCCGGTCACAGAGGGACGGCTCTTCAAGCTCGACACGGCCAGGATCTCGGTGCTCGGTTACGAGCGGGAGAGTCCGGTCGTGGCGCGCTGGAATGCCTGAGCACTACGCTTCCGGTGTGTCGCTCGTAGCCTCGTGTCCTCGATGCGCCTCGTCGATCACCGAGGCGGCGGTGGCCTGGACCTGCCCTGTGCACGGGACGATCCACCCGCTCTGGCGGCCGGAGGCCGCTGACTACGAGAGTTTCGCCGAGCTGGTCCTCCGGGTCGAGGACCTCCCGACTTATCTGCCGTGGCCGATGAGTCCGGGCTGGTCGATCTCGGACTTCGGGTGCGTCACTGGCGGCGATCACAGCCGGGCCACCATGACGACCACCACCGGGACCAGCGACCTGGACGGCCCGGTCGAGGTCACCTTGATCTCGGAGGACCCGGGTGTCGGACTCGGCTCCCGCTGCGCCGGTACGACGTACGACGACCCGGGTGAGCAGATCGGCCTCGGGCCGCACGCGATCCACGTCCGCGCCGGCGGCCGCACCGTCCCGATGTGGGCCGTCGACTCTTCGCTGGAGGACGACCTGCTGGCCAAGTCGGTCTTTGCCGGGGAGGTCGATGGGCGTTGGCTCTGGCTGGTGATCCGGCCCGCCTCGGCAGCGCTGCTGCTGCGCGACGAGTGGCTGCTGGCCGATGTCACCGGGTTCGGCCCGGAGGCTCTGGAGATGCCGTTCGGGGGCCCACGCCCGACCTGGTGAGTCAGCCGGGTCTAGTCGTCGCCGAGGTGGCCAGGCCGGCCGCGGCACGCCCCCGTTGCGCGCCGCGCGGTTCGTCAGCGACCTCCGCACGCAACTACGCTGCCGGGATGGAATGGGTACTGCTCACCGAGGTCTTCGTGACGCTCTTCGTGATCATGGACCCGGTCGGCACGATCCCGATCTTCCTCTCGCTGACCGGAGGCCGTTCCCCGCAGGCCGCCAGACGGTTGGCGTGGCAGGCGGTGAGCGTCTCCTTCGGGGTGATCACGGCGTTCGCGTTCTTCGGCCAGCGGATCCTCGACTACCTGCACATCTCGCTGCCGGCGCTCCAGTGCGCCGGCGGGCTGCTGCTCCTGCTGGTCGCTCTTGAGCTGTTGACCGGCAAGGAGTCGGAGCAGACGGCAGCTGCAGAGATCAACGTGGCGCTGGTCCCGTTGGGTACGCCGCTGCTGGCCGGCCCCGGCGCGATCGTGGCGACGATGGTCTTCAGCAAGGAGGTCGACGACTGGACCTCCTTCGCGGCCGTCGGCCTGGGCGTGGTCGGCGTCCACCTCGCGATCTGGCTCGCTATGCGGTTCTCGTTGCCGATCCTGCGCGTGATCCGGGAGAGCGGCGTCCTGCTGGTGACCCGGATCGCCGGTCTGCTGCTCTCGGCCATCGCCGTCCAGCTGATCGCGGACTCGGTTCGGGCGTTCATCGCCGGCGAGGGCTGAAGCTACTTCCGACCGAAGGTCTGGAACCGCTGCAGTAAACCCGAAGGGACGTACTTCGCTCCGGTGACGATTGCCTTGTACCGGAGGGTGGGCACCGAGATCGCTTTGCCGGCGTCCAGGTCAGCGAGCGCTGCTGTGACCAGTTCTTCGGCCTCCAGCCAGAGAAAGGCGGGCGCCGAGTCGCGGTCGACGTCCATCCGCTCGTGGAACTCGGTACGCACGAAGCCGGGGCAGAGCGCCATCACCTGCACGCCTTGCGGACCGTACTCGTTGTGGGCCCACTCGCTGAACTTGGTGACGTACGCCTTGGCGGCCGAGTAGGTCCCGCGCGGCAGGAACCCGGCCACCGAGGAGACATTCAGGATCTGGCCGCTGCCACGAGCCGCCATCGGGCCGAGCGCGGCGTGGCAGAGCCGCATCACCGCGACGACCAGGACATCGAGGTGTGCCTGCTCCTGGGCGACGGTGTTGTCCAGGAACCTGCCCTTCAGGCCGAACCCGGCGTTGTTGACCAGGATCTCGATCGGGCGGTCGGGGTCGGCGAGCCGGGTCTCGACCAGTGACAGCGCATCGCGGTCGGCCAGGTCGGCCACGATCACCTCGGTGGTGATCCCGAACTCCTGGGACAGCGCGAGTGCCACTTCGCCCAAGCGGGCCTCGTTCCGGGCGACCAGGACCAGGTCGTGGCCGCGAGCGGCCAGCTGACGGGCGATCTCGAGCCCGATCCCCGCGGTGGGGCCGGTGACCAGGGCGCAGGACGTCGGTGAGCCGGAGGTTGGACGTGGCGACATGCGGCCCAGCATCCACGGGCAGGGTCGGCGCAGGCAAGGGGAGTGCGGCATGATGGGACGTGATGTCTACAACTCGCGTGATCGCCGTCGCCAACCAGAAGGGTGGCGTCGCGAAAACGACCACCGTCGCCTCCCTGGGCACGGCTTTTGCCGAGCTCGGTCAGCGTGTCCTGCTCGTCGACCTCGATCCTCAGGCGTGCCTGACCTTCAGCCTCGGGATCGACCCGGAGGATCTGGAACTCTCGGTGCACCACGTGCTGACCAAGGGGGTTCCGGCCACCGAGGTGATGACGACCACCGAGGACGGCGTCGACCTGCTACCGGCCACGATCGAGCTCGCCCGGGCCGAGGCCGACCTGCTCACCCGGACCGGCCGCGAGTACGTGATCAGGTCCGTCGTCGAGGAGCTCGACGGCGACTACGACTGGGTGCTGCTCGACTGCCCGCCGTCGTTGGGAGTACTGACGGTGGCGGCGCTGACGGCGGCGACCGGGGTCCTGATCCCGCTGCAGTGCGAGACGCTGTCGCACCGCGGAGTCGGCCAGCTCCTCGACACCGTTCACGACGTACGCCGGTTCACCAACCGCGAGCTCGAGGTCTGGGGCGTCCTGCCCACCCTGTACGACGGCCGCACCACGCACGCGCGTGCGGTGCTCGAGACCATCGCCGAGACCTACGAGCTCGACGTGATCGAGCCGCCGATCCCGAAGTCGATCCGCTTCGCCGAGGCGCCCGCCGCCGGCCGCTCGATCCTCACCACCGCCTCCGGCAACAAGGGCGCCGAGGCCTACCGTGCGGTTGCGGCCAACCTGCTCAGGCGGAGCTGACCAGCAGATGTCCAAGCACCGTCTCGAACGCCCGTCGCCGGTCCGCCCGCGGCTCGGGCGGATCGCGGCGGCGGCGACCTCGCTGGTCGTCACGACGATCGCGCTGCTGGGCGGCGTCGGCCTGATCCCGCTCGGGGGTGCCGGGACAGCGGCGACGAGGCAGGACCAGGTCGGGGCCGCTCAGAAGGGTCTGACGGCAACACCGTCGACCGCTCCCTCGGCAGACCCCCTCAATCAGCTGGTCACCGGGCAGGAGGCGGCTACGTCGGAGGCTGAGATCACGAAGTCCACCAACCCCCGAGCGTTGCCCGCCAGGTCCGGCAACGGCAGGCGGGTGGTGTTCTCGATGAGCAGGCAGCGGGTCTGGTTGGTCGGTGCGAAGGGCACGCCGCTGGCGTCGTACCTGGTCTCGGGGAGTCTGACCAACAACCTGAAGCCCGGCAGCTACGACGTGTATTCGCGGTCACGCTGGGCGGTCGGGATCGACGACTCCGGGGTGATGCAGTACTTCGTCCGCTTCACCCGCGGCCAGCACGCGCCGATCGGTTTCCACAGCATCCCGAAAAAGGACGGCCAGGCGCTCCAGGCCGAGGCCCAGTTGGGTACGCCGCAGTCCCACGGCTGCATCCGCGCCAGGCTGGCCGACGCGAAGCGGCTGTGGGCGTTCGCGCCGACAGGCACCGACGTGGTCGTCGTCGCCTGAGCGCAGACCCGGCTACTCCGACGCGGCCTGCGTGGCGCCGTCGGCACCGCCAGCACCACGGGTGCGACGACGGTTGCGGTTGCGCGGGGCCCGGGCGGGCTTCTCGGCGTCGGTAGCTGCTGCTGCCGGCGCCTCGGAACGACCCTGGGAACGGCCGTCAGACCGGCTTTCGCTACGGCCACGGCCGCCGCCGCGCGAGCCGCTGTCGCGACCACTGTCACGACCACCGTCGCGACCGCCACGGCCGCCCCGGTCGTCCTTGCGCGGCTGGCGCGGAATGACGATCTGGCCCTCGGGGATCACGCGACCCTTGATGCCCGGCGCGATACCCATGTCGTGGGCGAAGTGCTCCGAGCTCGAGTAGGTCTCGGCCGGCTCCTCGAACGGCAGGTCGAGCGCCTTGTTGATCATCTTCCAGCGGTGCAGGTCCGGCCAGTCGACGAACGTCACGGCGATGCCGGTCGCGCCCGCGCGGCCGGTGCGGCCGATCCGGTGGACGTAGGTCTTCTCGTCCTCGGGGCAGGTGTAGTTGATGACGTGGGTGACGCCGGTGACGTCGATCCCGCGGGCCGCGACGTCGGTGGCGACCAGGACGCGGAGCTTGCCCTCACGGAACTTGGCCAGCGCCTTCTCCCGCGCGGTCTGGGCCATGTCGCCGTGCAGCGGGCTGGCGTCGAAGCCGCGCTCGGTAAGCTCGTCGGCGATGCGCTGGGACTGGCGCTTGGTGCGGGTGAAGACGATGGTCAGTCCCGAGCCCTCGGCCTGCAGGATCCGGCCGATCATCTCCGGCTTGTCGAGATCGTGCGCCTGGTAGATGAACTGGGCGGTCGCGGGCACCGTCTGGTTGTCGTACGACGACTCCGCGCGGATGTTCATCGGGTGCCGCATGTGGGTGCGCGCCAGGGAGACGATCGCGGCCGGCATCGTCGCGGAGAACAGCATCGTCTGACGCGTCTCCGGGGTCTTGGCGAGGAGCCGCTCCACGTCGGGCAGGAAGCCCAGGTCGAGCATCTCGTCTGCCTCGTCGAGGACCAGACTCTTCACGTGCGAGATGTCCAGCGCCTTGCGGTTCATCAGGTCGATCAGGCGGCCCGGCGTACCGACGACAACCTCGACGCCGGTCTGGAGCGCGTCGAGCTGCGGCTCGTAGGGGACCCCGCCGTACACGGTGAGGACGCGGATGCCGCGGTCCTTGCCGGCCAGCTGGAGGTCGCTGGAGACCTGGAGCGCGAGCTCACGGGTCGGGGCGACGATCAGGGCCTGCGGCTTGCCGGGGGCCACCAGCTGTTCGTAGTCGGGGTCGTGCGGCGCGACCGAGCGCTGCAGCACCGGGATACCGAACGCGAGGGTCTTGCCGGTACCCGTGCGGGCCTGGCCGATCAGGTCGGTACCCATCAGGGCGACCGACAGGGTCATCTCCTGGATGGCGAAGGGAGTGGTGATGCCGCCACGCTCGAGGGCGTCGCAAATCTCGGGGAGTACCCCGAGCTCTCGGAAGGTAGTCAGAGTCTTGCCGTTCTGTGTGGTGTCGAAGGCGCGGCTTGCTCCCCGTTCGCCTGAGCGGTGTCGTCCAGGTAATCCCCGGGCGTGTCCGGGCGCTGACGGGGGCCGTCTGCCGAGGGCAGTCTATCGGTACGCTCCCCGTATGACCGAAATCTCCGTACCCGACGCCGGCGAGGACATCCCGGTCGCGTTCCAGGACCCTGGCTACCGTGCAGCGGTCGTCGACCTGCTCGGTGCCATCGCGTACGGCGAGATCTCCGCCTTCGAGCGCCTCGCCGAGGACGCGAAGCTCTCGCCGACGCTGGCCGACAAGCTGGCTCTGGGCAAGATGGCCTCGGTCCAGTTCAACCACGTCGAGCCGCTGATCGCCCGGATCGCGGAGCTCGGGTCGGAGCCGATGGAGGCGATGGCCCCGTTCGTGAAGCCGTTCGACGCGTTCCACACCAAGACCGCCCCGAGCAACTGGCTCGAAGGCCTCATCAAGGCGTTCGTCGGCGACGGGCTGGCTGCGGACTTCTATCGGGAGGTCGCGGCCTTCCTCGACGCGGACACCCGGAACTTGATCGTCACCTCACTCGCGGATGCGGGACACTCCGACTTCGTGGTGGAGCGGGTCCGCGAGGCGATCGAGGCGGACTCCCGCGTCGCCGGGGCACTGGCGCTCTGGGGTCGGCGGTTGATGGGCGAGGCACTCTCCCAGGCGCAGCGGGTCGCAGCGGAGCGGGACTCGCTGGCAGCTCTGCTGGCCGGCGGCGTGGATCGGCCGGGACTCGACCTCGTCGCCCTTGGCCGGATGTTCAACCGGCTGACCGAGAACCACGCCAAGCGGATGGCGGAGCTCGGCCTGGCGTCCTGAAGGTCCCCGCGCAGAGTAGGCTCGCGCCACATTGGTCCCCGCCCCCCGTCGGGACCACAGACCGACCACGGAGGCGATGCGTGAGCACCCCCGCGACCAGCCAGACCGAAGGCGACCGTCCGACGGCGCGCGGTGCCCGGCTGCCCCGACGCGCACGCCGGGTCCAGCTCTTGGAGTCGGCCCTCGAGGTCTTTGTCGCCCAGGGCTACCACGCGGCGGCGATGGATGACATCGCGGAGAACGCCGGCGTATCCAAGCCGGTCCTGTACCAGCATTTCCCCGGCAAGCTCGATCTGTACCTGGCGCTTCTCGACCAGGCCGTCGACAAGGTCATCGACGGGACCCGGGCCGCGTTGGAGTCGACCGACGACAACAAGCAACGCGTTGCCGCGACGATGCACGCCTTCTTCTCCTACGTCGCCAGCGAGCAGGGCGAGTTCCGGCTCGTCTTCGAGTCGGACCTGACCAACGAGCCTGCGGTCCGCGAGCGGATCGACCGGGTCACCCGGGATTGCTCGAACCTGATCGCCCACGTCATCCACGACGACACCGGCCTGCCCGACGAGGCCTCCCAGCTGCTCGCGGTCGCCCTGGTGGGAATGGGCCAGGTGAGCGCTCGGTTCTGGCTCCAGGACCGTTTGCTCGGCAGTGACACCATCAAGCAGGGCGACGCCGCGAGTCTGGTCGCCGGACTCGCCTGGCGGGGCATCCGCGGATACCCCCGCGCCGACGAACCCAGCTGAACCCGCCCGTCCCCGACCCACAGCACCCACCCAGCAACGCACCGAAAACAGGAGGTCCTCCGCATGGAGGTCAAGATCGGCGTGACCCACGCCAACCGCGAGCTCGTCGTCGACACCGCTCTGGATGCGGACGGCATCGAGGAGCAGGTGCGTACGGCGCTCGCCGACGGTGGCGTGCTCGCCCTGACCGACGCGAAGGGCCGCCGGATCGTCGTACCGGTGGAGAAGCTGGCCTACATCGAGATCTCGACCAGCACGGTCGGCCAGGTCGGCTTCCGCTCCTGATCGGTTTCGGTCGCAAGGTCGCGATTCCGACAAAATTTGCGCCCGAATGGATTGGCTTTGCGCTTCTTTGCCCCGATTTTGCGGTCTAGTCCATCGGCGCCAGTTCTTCGACGGAGGTGTAGCCGGAGGCGTTCGATGGCACATACGTCTTGTCCTTGTCCCACGAGGACGAGGAAGGACCGCCCGGCACCCCGCATGCGGGGTCGGGACGGCCACCACCGCCTAATGGGGGCGGGCTTCACATCAGAGTGAATCTTGGGCAACGGATGGGAAATGAAATGTCAGGAACCAACAAACGTTCGCTAGGCCGGATTGCCACCGGCCTGGCTGCAGCGGGCGCGCTGGTGATGTCCAGTGGTGCCGCACTGCTGCTGGTCGGCGCTTCGGCGGCCGACGCAGCGCCTGTCGAGAAGTACCTGGTCTGCAAGTTCGTCGGCACGCCCGGCGTGGACGAGACGCTGCAAACCGGCCAGAACCCGATCAGCGTTCCGGCCGACGCCCTCCCGGACGCCGCGCTCCCGGTGGTCTTCGGTGCGTCCTTCGCAGACGGGCAGGGTCGTTCGTTCGTGCTCGCTGTTGACAGCGGCCAGGAAGTCGACTCGAGTGCCTGCTTGCCGGCCGAGGACCCGGACCCCGTGCTGACGACTGCAAGTGTCACGTTCGTGGACCCGACCTGCGAGAACGACAACGTGGCGTCGTACACGACCTCGGGGGAGAACGTCTCGTTCCCGCTGACGGGCACTGTCGCACCGGGAAATACGGTCACCGTCACGGCAACTGCCGATGAGGGCTACGTCTTCGCCGATGATCAGGCGACCATCCCGTTCGACCACACCTTCGGCGCTGCTGAGACCGACTGCGACGTCGTCATCCAGCCTCCGCTCCCGGACCCGGACCCGGACCCGGTTGTCGACGTAGCTGGCCCGCAGGTGCCTGACGTCACCGGGACAGTCACCCCGACGGTCGTGAGCTCGGGCATCCTGCCCACCGCTGGGGACCACCGTGGCGAGCAGGGCCTCGCGCTCCTGGTTGCTGGGATGATCCTGATGGTGATCGCCGGAGGCCTCGGCGTGGCACGACCGGGTGGTGCGGTCCGTAACTGATTCACCGAAGGCTGGGGGCGGCGTTGTGAGGAAACTCCGCAACGTCGCTCTCAGTCTTGCCGTCGTAGGTGTAGCCGCGTGGCGCCACGACGCTCGAGAACGCGCGCGACAACGCGATCCGGACGGTACCTGGCCCCGGTTGGAGTCGGTTCCACCAGCCGCGCCCCGGCCCTCGCCTGACACCGCCGTCCGCACTGCTGTCGAGTCGGCTCCCACGCCGGTCGAGTTGGATCTCACGGCGGTCGAGTTGGATCTCACGGCGGTCGAGCTCGTCGAGACTGAAACGGCCGAGCTGGTCGAGCCGGCAGAGGCCCCCGAGTTCGAGGCTGCGTCTGAGCCCGTGGCAGACCCGGACCCGCCGTGGTTCGAGCTGATCGACGCCCTCGAGGTCGCGGCGAAGGCTGGCTTGGCGCCGGCTGGTCTGGTCGATTCCCACGAAGCCGACGCAGCGCCCGCCGAGGAAGGTCAGGGCGCAGTCCTTCCGGTCGAGGAAGACCTCCCGACGGGGCGCCGTCAGCGCCGGCGCGAGCGACCGACATCAGTCCGGACCCCGAAGGTCGTCCCGCCGCCGGTGATCGTCAGCATCCCGGAGCTCTTCGGAGGGCCGGTCGGCGACATCGTCGACGCCCCTGCCCAGGAGGCGCCCGAGACGGCGTCCGACCTGGTAGTAGTGAAGCCAAGTCGCCGACGATGGTGGCGGCGCAGCCCTGTCGAGGACCCGGTCCCGGCGATGGACCTCCGGCCTGCGGACGACGTCGAGGGTGAGGACCCTGACGACTTCGAGCTCGTCGTGGATCCGGCCGCCGCGGTCGCTGTCGACGATCTCCTCGAGCCGGTCGAGTCGGTCGAGGCTGTCGAGCCGGTGGTGCACGTGGACCGCCGCAAGGCTCGGCGTGCGCGCCGACGAGGCGGCCGTAGAGCGTTGGGCGTCCCGGTCTCGACCGAGGAGGACCTGCTGCCGGTAGACCCGGCGGCAGCGGTCGCGGCAGGCGTAACAGAGGTCGAAGCAGTCGAAGCAGGAGCAGTCGAAGCAGTCGAGGCGGAGCTGCTCGCCGTCGTAGGGGAACCGATCGACGTTGACGTTAACCAGATCGTCGAGCCGGAGCGGGAGCCGGAGCCGGAGCAGGTGCCAGCAGACACCGCCGAGGAGCCCGAGGAGGCCGCAAGCGCCGACTTTGCGCTGCCCTCTGTCGAGGTGCCCGACGAAGTTCCGGACGAGTTCGTCCGCGACTTCCTCCGCGACGTTCAGCACCTGGTCCACGGAGGTGTGCCGACCCATGACCAGGTCGAAGCTGCCGAGGACCGGGCCGGCGACAACGGGGCCCCAGCTCACGAGTTCGGGGAGACAGCACCGCGAACGAAGCGTGCCCACCGTCGTACCGAGAGTTCCGAGCCGTCGCCCGCCGGGCTTCAGCCTGTTTCGCAGGGACGTCGGGATAGTTCGCACCGCTCGACGCGCCTGGCGCGCTACTCCCTGATCGTCGTGCTGATCGGGACGTCTGCAGCCCTGCCCTGGGTCGTGCCCGAGGTTCCGACCTGGTTCGCCAGCGCCCTACCCCAGGGCGCCGACACCCCGACCAACCCGGACCCGACGATCGCGCCAGCACCCACGCCGACCGGTCCGACCCCGACGACCAAACCCGGTGCCGATCTCGCCACCGAGAAGCTCGCGTCGGCGGGTCGACCGCTCGAGGTGTGGGTCCCGCGCCTGAAGGTCCGGTCGCCGGTCGTGCCGATCAGTGGCCAGAGCGGCGAGCTCGTTCCCCCCGACGACGCCCAGATCCTGGGCTGGTGGCAGGAGGGCCGCGGGGCCGGAGCGAAGAAGGGGTCGGCCGTCGTCACCGGCCACACCGTTTCGACCGGTGGCGGAGCGTTCGACAACCTCGGTCGGCTCACTAGCGGCGACCGCCTGCGGGTGCGCACCTCCGCAGGCTGGATCACGTACGCCGTGGAACGCTCCCGCGACTACTCCGTTTCGGCGCTCGCCAAGAACGCAGCCGAGGTCTTCGAGCTCGGTGGCGAGGGCCGACTGGTGCTGATCACCTGCAGCGACTTCAACGGACAGGTCTACCTGTCCAACGCTGTGGTCTTCGCGACGCCGGTGGGCGACGAGCCGTTCCAGGCCATCGGAGCTGCGGACAGCCCTGACGCAGAGGTTCCAGATGGCGGACTCGCACAGCCCTGGGACGAGCCGGGAGGGAACACTGGAGCCGACCCAGGTGTTCAGTTGACCGAGAAGCCCTTCTGAGCCGTCGGCTCTGCATCACCGGTCCACATCTCCGTACCACCGCATCGAGGAGCGTCGTGTCCCTGCCCGCACTGGTCGAGCCAGCCGAAATGCTGACCATTGACGAAGTACGTCGTTACAGCCGTCACCTGATCATCCCCGATGTCGGTATGACTGGTCAGAAGCGACTGAAGAACGCCAAGGTCCTCGTGATCGGCGCTGGCGGTCTCGGTAGCCCCGCGTTGCTCTACCTCGCCGCGGCCGGCGTCGGCACCCTCGGCGTCGCCGAGTTCGACACCGTCGATGAGTCCAACCTGCAGCGTCAGGTGATCCACGGCGTGAGTGACATCGACAAGCCGAAGGGCCTCTCCGCCAAGGAGTCGATCGCCGAGATCAACCCCTACGTGACGGTGATCCTGCACGAGGAGCGCCTCGACAACGACAACGTCTTCGAGGTCTTCAAGGGTTACGACCTGATCGTCGACGGCACCGACAACTTCGCGACCCGCTACATGGTCAACGACGCGGCCTACTTCCTGGGCATCCCGTACGTCTGGGGCTCGATCTACCGCTTCGACGGCCAGGCGAGCGTCTTCGCGCCGCGGGTGGAGAAGTGGGAGACCGCGGACTCCTCGAGCGTCTCCGACGCGCCGTGCTACCGCTGCCTGTACCCCGAGCCGCCGCCGCCGGGCATGGTCCCGAGCTGCGCCGAGGGCGGCGTCCTGGGTGTTCTCTGCGCGAGCATCGGCTCGATCCAGGTCAACGAGGCGATCAAGCTGCTGACCGGCATCGGCGACCCGCTGGTCGGGAAGCTGATGATCTACGACGCCCTGGAGATGGAGTACCGCAAGCTCAAGGTCCGCAAGGACCCGAACTGCGCGCTCTGCGGTCCGAACGCCACGGTCACCGAACTCATCGACTACGACACCTTCTGCGGCGCGGTCTCCGACGAGGCAGCAGAAGCCGCGGCCGACGCGACGATCTCGGTCGTCACCCTCGAGCACATGCTCAAGGAACGCGCGGAGGGCACGCGTGACTTCGTGCTGGTCGACGTGCGGGAGCCCAACGAGTTCGAGATCAACAAGATCCCGGGCTCGGTGCTGATCCCCAAGGGCGACTTCCTCAACGGCAGCGCGCTGGAGCAGCTCCCGGCCGACAAGCAGGTCGTCCTGCACTGCAAGAGCGGGGTGCGGTCGGCCGAGTGCCTGGCGATCGTGAAGGGCGCCGGGTACGCCGACGCCGTGCACGTGGGCGGTGGCGTGGTCGCTTGGGTCAACCAGATCGACCCATCACAGCCGACGTACTGACATATTCAGCGAATCCTCAGCATGAACCCTCGTAGCCCGGGGGAGGCTGTTGTCGTTAACCAGTTCTCATCGTCATAACGGGGGTTCCACCGTATGTCTTCGTCCTTGCGCATCCGTCTCCTCGCCCTGCTCGTCGCAGGACCTCTTGCAGCCGCGGCCTTGGTCGCCACTCCTGGGGCGGACGCTGCCACCTGGGCACCGGAGGCGACCGCCAAGATCAAGCCCGGCGTCCAGATGCTCACCGACGGTGCCCAATGCACCGCCAACTTCGTCTTCAAGGACGGTCTCGGCCGGGTCTACGTCGGTTACGCCGCGCACTGCGCCGGCACCGGTTCGGCGAGCGACACCAACGGCTGCACGACCAAATCCCTCCCGCTCGGGACGCCGGTCAAGTTCGTCATCGGGGGCAACCTTCTCTCGGACGGCACCGTCGTGGGCACCGGCAAGCTGGCCTACAGCTCGTGGCGGACGATGCAGGCGCGGGGGACCAAGGACGTCGCCCGGTGCTCGTACAACGACTTCGCCCTGGTCCGCGTTGACAAGGCCAGCGTCTCGAGGGTGAACCCGACGGTGCCGACGTGGGGCGGCCCGAGCACGATCGCCTCCACCCCGCTCAAGGTCGGGAACACGATTTACACCGTCGGCAACTCCTCGCTGCGCAGCGGTACGCCGGCTGCCAAGACCGGCTCGGTGACCGGCGTCGTCGGCGGCGGGCTCGCCTACAACATCAAGACCAGCAGTCCGGGGGTCCCTGGCGACTCCGGCAGCGGGTTCATGGACGCACGCGGCCGTGCAGCCGGAGTGCTCTCGACGCTCTCGGTCGGGATCTCGCTGACCCCGGTGTCCAACACCATGGGCGACCTGTATCGCGAGCTCAACTACGCGAAGCTGTACTCAGGCATCAGCGGCCTCTTCCTGGCGAAGGGCACCCGGGCCTTCTCGAAGTAGCCTCGGCGGATGGCGGCGCACTCCTACGATCGTGAGCACTACGTCGAGGCGGTGCTCTCGCTGGTCGAACAGATCCCCGTCGGCCGAGTCACGACGTACGGGTTGATCGCGGAAGCGCTCCACCCGGCGCTGGGCCACGGCGGCCCGCGCCAGGTCGGTGCGGTGCTGGCGTCGTACGGCGGACCGGTGCCGTGGTGGCGCGTCGTCCGGGCCGACGGTTCGCTGCCGCCCTCGCACGATCAGGAGGCCCGGCAGGAGTACCTGGTGGAGGGAACGCCGTTGCGTCCGTCGGGTTCGGTGGACCTCCCGAAGGCCGTGTGGGTGCCTGCGGCTATCCACAGGCAGGTCTGCTGATCAGTGGACAACCCAGGTTTCCTGTGGACAGCCGAGACCTATCTGTGGACGACACGCCGTGTGGAGAGAAAACCCCAAAAGAACTGGCGAAAGCCCCTTGCGCCAGCGTCAGAAGGGGCATAGAAATCTCTCACGCGAACCCTTCGGGGGGAGCTGATCGGCTCGGAGCAGAGGGTCCATCCGACGGGGCAACTCGTCGCCACGGCGGTGATGCGCGGTGGGGAACCTCAGCAAGGTGCAGATCGATCGGAGGCATCACCCGAGGATCACCCGAAGGCCCCGTGCAACTCATACTTGGACGGGGCCTTCACCTATTCTCGGGTGCTTCCGGCCGCCACGGCCGGTCCCGAATCCGCTGTCGGTCCTGGATGATTGGGTGGCGTCGTGACCAGCCCGACGTACCGCCTCACCCGGCCCTCCGGGATCGTGGTCGCACCAGCACTCGACCAGGACCAGCGTCGGGTCGTCGACCACGCCGAGGGTCCGCTCCTGGTCCTCGCCGGACCGGGCACCGGCAAGACCACGACCTTGGTCGAGGCGATCGTCGACCGGATCGAGCAGCGCGACGCGGCGCCCGGCTCGGTGCTCGCGCTGACCTTCGGCCGCAAGGCAGCCGAGCAGGTCCGCGACCGGGTTGCCGGGCGCCTCGGGCGTACGACAGCCGGTGCCGTCTGCTCAACGTTCCACTCGTTCGCCTACGGACTGGTCCGCCAGTACTCTCCCGCTGACCTGTACGTCGGCCCGTTGCGGCTGCTCTCGGCTCCCGAACAGGATGTGATCCTGCGCGAGCTGCTCAGTGACTCCCCGGAGTCGGTTGCCTGGCCGCGCCACCTGCGGCACGCGATCGAGACCCGCGGCTTCGCCCGGGAGGTGCATGCCGTCCTCGGGCGGGCACGCGACCAAGGGCTGGGCCCGGAAGCGCTCCGGGCGCTCGGCGATGAAGCCGGGGCTCCTGAGCTGGTCGCAGCCGGGCTCTTCCTCGAGCAGTATCTGACCAACCTCGACGACCAGGGCGCCACCGACTACTCCGACCTGCTCCGGCGGGCCGTGATCGAGGCAACGGTCCACCGGGAGGAGCTGCGCGCGAGGTTCGAGCACGTCTTCGTCGACGAGTACCAGGACACCGACCCCGGGCAGGTGGCGCTGCTCCAGGCGATCGCCGGCGACGGACGCAACCTGATCGCGGTCGGCGACCCGCACCAGTCGATCTATGGTTTCCGTGGCGCAGACGTCCGCGGGATCCTCGACTTCCCCGACGCTTTCCGCACCCGGGACGGCGACCCGGCCGGGATCGCCGTACTGCGGCACACCCGACGCTTCGGCTCCCGGATCCTGCTCGCCTCCGAGCGCATCTCCGGGCAGCTGGCCTGGAGCGGCTCGATCGGGGCCGAGGCCCGGAAGGCCTTCAGTGCCCCTGAGGCGGTCGGTACCCACGGCGACGGCCGGGTCCAGGTGCTGACTTTTGACACCGATCGGGCGGAAGCCGAGCACCTCGCTGACCTGCTGCGCCGTGCGCACCTCGAGGACGGCATCGGCTGGCACGAGATGGCGGTTCTGGTCCGCTCCGGCCGAACGACGATCCCGGGTCTCCGGCGCGCGCTCGGTGCTGCCGGGGTCCCGGTCGAGGTCGCCTCCGACGACGTACCGCTGATCGCAGATCCCGCTGTCCTGCCGCTGCTGGAGGCACTGCGTGCTGCGCTGAACCTCGACAACCAGGACCCCGAGCACATCGACTACCTCGACCCCGGTCGGGTTGAGGGCCTGCTGCTCGGCCCGCTCGCCGGGCTGACAGCCGGTGACGTACGACGCCTCGGTCGGGAGCTGCGCCGGCGGGAGAAGGGCCGTGAGCTCGGTGCCGACGACCAGTTTCGGACCTCTCGGGAACTCTTGCGGTCGGCGGTACTGGCGGCCGGGTTCCTCGACGGCCTCGAGGGACCGGAGGCGGAGCGCGTGCGCAGCCTCAACCGACTGCTGGCCGGAGCCGCAGCGGCCGTCGCCGACGGACGTACCGCTGAGGACGTGCTCTGGCTGATCTGGTCCGGCACCGGCTGGCCGGAGCGGCTGCGACGTACGGCAGAGTCCGGGGGCGGTGCGGCAGCCCGCGCAAACCGCGACCTGGACTCGCTCTGCGCGTTGTTCGAAACCGCCGCCCGGGCCGAAGACCGCCGGGACCACGGTGGCGTCCGCAACTTCCTCGCCTCGCTTTCCGCGCAACGCATTCCCGCGGACACCCTGGCCGAGCAGGGCGTCCGCGGTGCGGCTGTCCGGCTGCTGACGGCGCACCGCTCCAAGGGTCTGGAGTGGCGACTCGTCGTCGTCGCCCATGTCCAAGCCGGAGGCTGGCCCGACCTCCGGCGACGGTCGACGGTGCTGCAAGCCGACCGCATCGGCGCAGCCCGGTACGGCGTCGCGATGCTCCAGCCCCCGGTCAGCACGCGTGAGCTCCTGGCCGAGGAACGACGCCTCTTCTACGTTGCCTGCACCCGGGCGCGCGAGCGGCTCGTCGTCACCGCGGTCACGTCTGCGGAGGACGAGGGCGAGCAGCCATCGCGCTTCCTCGATGAGCTCGAGCTGACTATCGAGAAGGTGGCCGGTCGGCCGGTGCGACCGCTCTCGCTCGTCGGCCTGGTGGCCGAGCTGCGTCGTACGGTTGCGGACCCGGGGGCTACCCCGGCGCTGCGAGGGGCCGCTGCCCGGCGGCTGGCCAGGCTCGCGGCCCAGCAGGTCGGCGAGCGGGCGCTGGTACCGCAGGCGGACCCGGGGACCTGGTGGGGCACCCGGGCGGCGAGCTGGTCCACCGAGCCGCTGCGGTCGGAAGACGATCCGATCTCGATCTCGGCCAGCATGCTCGAAGCAGTGGTGACCTGCCCGACCCAGTGGTTCCTGACCCGGGAGGCCGGCGGCGTCGGCGTCGCCCACCAGGCGGCCAACATCGGCCAGCTGGTCCACGCGCTAGCCGAACGCGTCGCCCGGGGCGAGCTGACGGCGGGGCCGCAGGACGTCGACATCCTGATGGAACAGGTCGGCAAGGTCTGGGACCGGTTGCACTTCCGGACACCCTGGTCGAAGGCCCGGGAAGAGGCCCGGGTCCGGGCGGCGCTCTCCCGCTTCCTCGAGTGGCACTACGGGAACCCGCGGACGCTGCTCGGGGTGGAGCAGCGGTTCCGGACGACGGTGATGGTCGGGGACAGTGACGGTGACGATCTCTGGGTCCAGCTCAACGGCTACGCGGACCGGGTCGAGCTGGAGGCCGACGGTCGGGTCGTGATCGTCGACCTGAAGACCGGCCGCAACGCACCGAGCGGTCCGCAGGTGCAACGCAACCGGCAGCTTGCGCTCTACCAGTACGCCGTCGACAGTGGCGCCGTCGACGAGCTGACCGACGGTCCGGCCCGGAGTGCGGGAGCCGAGCTCGTGCAGCTCGGTCATCTCGACGAGAGCGTCGGGGTCGTCGTACAGCCGCAGGCCGTGGCTGATCCCGAGGGCGAGAACCGGGCTGCGCTGCGGGCCGAGCTGGCGCTGGCGTCCGCCCTGGTCCGGGCGGAGTCGTTCCCGGCGATCTCGGGTGATCACTGCAAGAGCTGCGAGTTCGTGCCAATCTGCCCGATCAAGAGCGCCGGGGCGGTGATCGCATGACCGCGGTTCCGCGTCCGGGCGTGCGGATCGAGACCCCCGAAGACCTGCGGCGGGTGATGCAGGCGAAGTTCGCCCCGAGCCCGCAGCAGTGGGCCGCGATCACGGCACCGCTGGAGCCCGCGGTCGTGATCGCCGGCGCGGGGTCCGGCAAGACCACGCTGATGGCGGCTCGGGTGGTGTACCTGGTGGTCACCGGCCAGGTCCGTCCCGAGGAGGTGCTCGGTCTGACCTTCACGACGAAGGCTGCTGCCGAGCTCCGCGAGCGGATTCGCGAAGCTCTCCAGCTCTCCGGGGCGGGGGCGCTGTCCGGGTCGGTATCGCGTGCCGACGACGACGAGGTCCTCGAGCCGACGGTGATCACCTACAACGCGTACGCCGCGAACCTGCTCACCGACCACGGTCTCCGGATCGGGCACGAACCCGAGACCCGGGTGATCACCGACGCGTCCCGCTACCAGCTCGGCGCCAGGGCGGTCGAGCGGTACACCGGCGAGGTCGAGCACCTCTCCGACCACCCGCCGACGGTGATCCAGAACCTGCTCGCGCTGGAGTCCGCGATGAGCGAGCACCTGGTCGGGCCGGACGACGTACGCCGGGTCGACGGGGAGGCGCGGGTCGCGTTCGTCCGCGCCATCGACGCCGAGCGTGAGGGCAAGAACCGCAAGACCTACGTCGGGGAGATGGAGAAGGCGGTCTTCGCGCTCGACCGGCGTGCCGAGCTGCTCGGGTTGGTAGCGTCGTACCGGCGCCTCAAGACGGACCTGGGCCTGATGGACTTCTCCGACCAGATCGCTCTCGGTGCCCGGCTCGCCGACGAGCAGCGCGAGGTCGGCGCGATCGAGCGGGATCGGTTCAGGGTGGTCATGCTGGACGAGTACCAGGACACTTCGGTCGCCCAGGCCACCATGCTGGCGCGGCTCTTCTCCGGTCCTGGTGTGACGTCGGGCCGTGGCCACCCGGTCACCGCAGTGGGCGATCCGAACCAGGCGATCTACGGATGGCGGGGCGCCTCGGTCTCGAACATCCTCAACTTCGCAGACACCTTCCCGCTCCCTCTGGTCGACCCTGTCGAAACCCCGCGCCCGGTGCGGGTCCTTCCCCTGACGGTGAACCGGCGTTCGGACAAGCGGATCCTCGAGGTCGCCAACCGGCTCGCCCAGCCCCTGTACGACGCCCTCCCGCAGGTGCGCCCGCTCGAGGCGAGCCCCGGTGCGGCCGAGGGCGAGGTCTCGGTCGCCGTCTTCGAGACCCATGAGGAGGAGCTCTCCTGGTTGGTCGATGCCGTCAAGGCCGCGCACGACGAACTCTGGTCGGACATCGGCGTCCTGACCCGTGACAACGCCCACGCCGAAGAGGTCTTCGACGCCCTCACCGGCGCTGGCATCCCCGTCGAGATCGTCGGACTCTCGGGCCTGCTGCGGTTGCCCGAGGTGGCCGAGGTGGTCGCGGTCCTGCACCTGCTCCACGACGTCACCGCGAACGCTGCGATGCTCACCCTGCTCAACGGGCCGCGGTGGGCGATCGGCCCGCGGGATCTGCGGCTGCTCGCCACCCGGGCTGGTGAGATCGCCGGTCGCGGTGGCCGACCGGGCGAAGGCAAGGGGCTGGTCGCCCGCAGCATCGTCGAGCAGCTGGGCGAGATCGCCGATGGCGTCGACCCCGCTGAGCTGCCGGCGCTGTCCGATGCCCTCGAGGACCTGGGTGACCTGCCGTACTCCGACCAGGCGCGGGAGCGCTTCGAGCTGCTCGCCGCCGAGCTCCGCCAGCTCCGGTACGCCGTCGGCGACCCGCTTCTGGACATGGTCCGACGGATCATCGACGTTACCGGGGTCGATGTCGAGCTGGCCTCCTCGAACAACCCGGCCGCGGCGGCGAGGCGCGACAACCTCGACCTCTTCGTCAAAGGCGTCGCGGAGTTCCAGGCAATCGACGGGGGAGTCACGTTGCCGGCGTTGCTGGCCTACCTAACCGCCGAGGACGACCAGGGCAACGGACTCGACGTGGCGACGCCGTCACTGGCCGACTCGGTCAAGCTGCTGACCGTGCACCGGTCCAAGGGCCTGGAGTGGGCCAGCGTCTTCCTGGTCGGGGTCTGCGAGACGCGGTTCCCCTCGAACCGGTCGCGCACCCTGTGGACCTCCTCCCCGGCAGTGCTCCCGGCCCCGTTGCGCGGCGATGCGGCCGACCTTCCGCAACTCCTCGCCTTCAGCAAGGCCGGGCTCGACGAGTACCGTGCCTCGACCCGGGCACACGGCCAGGACGAGGAGCTCCGGCTCGGGTACGTCGCCTTCACCCGGGCCGCTAGCCGGCTCAGCGTCACGTCGTACCTGTGGACGGCGCGGTCCACCGCGTTCGGGCCATCGGCGTACCAGGTGGCGGTCAAGGAGGCCCTGGAGGGGTACGGCGAGAAGGTCGAGCGCTGGCTGGAGAAGCCGGCGAAGGGCAGCCCCAACCCGTACGACGGTCGCAGCACCTCGCAGCCCTGGCCGGCGACGACGCCCGGGTCCGAGATCAGCACGCGCCTGGACGCAGCGGCGCAGGTGCGCAACGTCGACCCGAAGGCGCCGGACGGAGAGCTCGACATCGTCGAGGCCGCCCTGGTCGCGGAATGGGACGACGAGGTCGAGCGGCTGCTGACCGAGGCCCGGTCCGTGCGCGGCGACGTCATCGACATACCGCTGCCCGCGAGCTTCTCGGCGACGTCGCTCGCGCGGCTGCGCTCGGAGCCCGAGGAGTTCCTGCGCGACCTGGCCCGCCCGATGCCGCGCCCACCGTCGGAGTCCGCGCGCTTCGGCACCCGATTCCACGCCTGGGTCGAGTCGCGTTTCGGTCAGCAGGGCCTGCTTGATCCGGATGACCTGCCTGGTCGCGGGGACGCCGACATCGACGACGACGGCGACCTCGCAGCAGTAATCGCCTCGTTCGAGGCCGGACCGTTCGCCGACCGGGTCCCGTACGCCGTCGAGGCGTCGTTCGCGCTGGTGCTGGGCGGTCAGGTGGTCCGCGGCCGGATCGATGCCGTGTACGCCGAGCCGGACGGCGGCTGGCTGGTTGTCGACTGGAAGACCGGTCGGCATGAAGACGCGGACTCGTTGCAGCTGGCGATCTACCGGGTCGCCTGGGCCGAGCTGAACGGCGTACCGGTGGAGAAGGTGCGTGCCGCGTTCCACTACGTCCGGTCGGGCCGAACTGTTGAACCGGCTGGGCTGGGTGGACGCGGAGAGTTGCTGGGTGTTCTCGATATCACGGGTGCGGCCCTTCCCGTGGGGTGAGGACGCCGTTGCAGCGTCTCCGAGCTCTCTTCTGCGGCGACCTCCGAATGCCAGACCGTCGGGGACCCCTGGGGTAGCCTCTGCCGCGTGAATCAGCGGAGAAACGGATCCCCTCTGACCGGGACCAGCGTCGCAGTGATCGTGGTCGTTTTCGCCCTCGTGGTGGGAGCCGTCTACTGGTTCGCGATCCGGGACGACGACAAGGGCGACAACGCGGTGACCACCACGTCTCAGCCCCAGACGTTCACCGCGCCCGGCAAGTCGTTCTCGTTCGAGTACCCGGCTAACTTCAGGGTGAAGACGGGCGCGGAGGCCGCAGGCTACGTCTGGATTGCCGGTGTCGGCCCCTACGACTTCCTCAACGTCAAGCGGCTGGAGAACCAGCCGACCGCTGTGGCACGCCTGGGAGAGAAGGTCCGGAAGTCGCTCGAGGGCAGTTCCAGCGTCAAGATCTTGGGCGAAGGCACCGACCAGCGTGGCGGTGTCGACATGGTCACCTTCGACGTCGAGAGCACGGTCGACGACCTAGTGCTCCGCTCGAAGCTGTACTACTTCAGTGCGAACGGAGTGACCTGGCAGCTCGAGTGCGGGTCGCAGGCCCAGCGCGCGGTGGTCGATGCGGCCTGCGCTCAGGCGCTCGCGACTTTCGCTACTTCCTGAGTTGTCGGGGCCCCTGACGCTAAGAAGGCGGACCGGTCTTCCTGAGCGACACGCGTAGCCAGGTTCATTGCGGGTCGAACTAAATATGCATTTGTCGGATTCGTCCGAATCGCGGGTTACGCCCTTTAGTTACGGCTGATGCTGGAGATCGCGGAGTGGTCTAGGCCGACCTTCTCGGCCTGGATGTCGGCCGTCGCTTTTCAACCTATGGTGGCGGGGATTTGCTTTGAGGAATGGGGCCTTGGGCATCGCCTTTGATCCCGCCTCTCCTATACGGAGGTACCCGCGGTGACGCTCAAGAAGACCACCAAGGTCGTCGGTCTGACGGCAGCTCTTTCTACGATGGCCGTCTTCGGCAGTCCAGCGGCGAACGCCGTGATCCCGTCGCCGGACGGGACCATCTATGCCTGCTACACGAAAACTGACCTCCGGATCGTCGATCAGGCGACTGCCTGTAAGGCCAACGAGACCCGGCTCTCGTGGAGCTCGGTCGGACAGACCGGAGCCACTGGCCCTGTTGGTCCGGCTGGCGCTCAGGGAGTGACCGGTCCGACCGGTGCTACTGGCGCGACCGGTGCTACGGGCGCTACGGGCGCTACCGGCGCCACCGGCGCGACGGGTGCTACTGGCGCGGCGGGTGCTGACGGAGCCACCGGTGCTACCGGAGCCACCGGTGCGACCGGTGCGACCGGCGCGACGGGTGCTACCGGTGACCCGGGGCCGGCTGGCGTGCAGGGTGTCCAGGGTCCGACCGGCGCGACGGGTGCTACCGGCGATACCGGTGCCACGGGTGCTACCGGCGATACCGGTGCCACGGGTGCGACGGGTGCTACCGGCGATACCGGTGCCACGGGTGCTATCGGCGATACCGGTGCTACCGGCGATACCGGCGCGACGGGTGCTACCGGCGATACCGGTGCCACGGGTGCGACGGGTGCGACTGGTGCTACCGGTGCCACGGGTGCGACTGGTGCTACCGGCGATACCGGTGCCACGGGTGATACCGGTGCCACGGGTGCTACCGGCGATACCGGTGCCACGGGTGCTACCGGCGATACCGGCGCGACGGGTGCTACCGGCGCGACCGGTGCTACCGGCGATACCGGTGCCACGGGTGCTACCGGCGCGACCGGTGACCCGGGGCCGGCTGGCGTGCAGGGTGTCCAGGGTCCGACCGGCGCTACGGGTGCTACCGGCGATACCGGTGCGACTGGTGCTACCGGCGACACCGGTGCCACTGGTGCTACCGGCGATACCGGCGCGACGGGTGCTACCGGCGATACCGGCGCTACGGGTGCTACCGGCGCGACTGGTGCTACCGGCGACACCGGTGCCACGGGTGCTACCGGCGATACCGGTGTGACTGGTGCTACCGGCGACACCGGCGCCACGGGTGCTACCGGTGCCACGGGTGCTACCGGCGATACCGGTGCCACGGGTGCTACCGGTGACCCGGGGCCGGCCGGCGTGCAGGGTGTCCAGGGTCCGACCGGCGCTACGGGTGCGACGGGCGCGAATGGTGCTACCGGTGCGACGGGTGACCCGGGGCCGGCCGGTCCTCAGGGCATCCAGGGTCCGAGGGGCCAGAAGGGTGACACGGGCGCGACGGGTGCCACTGGTGCGACTGGCGCCACTGGCGCGACTGGTGCCACTGGCGCGACCGGTCCGCAGGGCATCCAGGGCATCCAGGGCATCCAGGGTGCGACCGGGGCGTCGGGTATCGCAACTGTCGCCTACGTGAACGTCACTGTTTCGGGGAACGGAGTTGCGGCCGGCAGCAGTTTCACGGCGACCGCAACCTGCGCCGCCGGACAGAAGATCATCGGCGGTGGGGCTCGACTCGAAACCCCAGGATCCGGTAGGGCGGTGCTCATCGAAAGTTACCCGAGCACGACGACGACCCCGGGCGCGTGGAGTGCCACCGCACAGGTGACCACCAGTGCGACCGGCGGGAATGCGAACGCCATACGTGCGTACGCCATCTGCGCCAACTGATCGACGCATGACGAAGGGCCCGGCCTGAGGCCGGGCCCTTCGTCGTACGTGGGCAACCACTCCCGCGCGACGGGACGCACCTAGGCTGTCCCCGCGGCCGCCTTCTAGGAGAACTTATGCAGATTGACCTGATGCTCTGTGACCACGCTCAGGTGTCCGGCGACAAGTTGTTCGTCTCGGGCGCCGGCATCGATCGGATGGTGCTGCCGGCCGGTAGTCCAGCGCCGTACGTCGTCAACTTCGCGATCGCCGGCGTCGTCACGCTCACTCCGTCAGAAGCCGCCGTCGACCAGGTCGTCACGTTCAAGGTGCTCACCGCTGACGGGCGCACGCCGACCGTCGTCGATACCGACGGGAAAGCGCGCATCGTCGCCGGCGAGCTGGGGCTCGTCGCCGGTGACCAGGCTGCGGAGAAGGACCAGGTCGTGGCGTTCGCGTTCAGCTTCCAGGGTGTCCCGCTCTTCGGGCTTGGCGCCCATGAGGTGATCGTTGAGGCGAACGGCGCCGAGGTCCGGCGCATCGGGTTCTTGGTCGAGGTTGCCTGAGACTTCACCAGCTCAACCCGCAGGACGCTCCAGCGATGGCAGTTGAGGGCGCTGGCTCGGACGGTTGCTGCATCCCTCTGCTCTCGGCTTTGCACGTTGTCCACAAATTCCGTAAGCGTCTTGCATCGAACACATGTTCGAATCAAGAATGGGAGCATGACTTCGGGCACCGCGTTCCTCACCACCGGATCAGTCACCACGACCGATCCGGTGGCAGAACTCCATGCGGTCCTCAGCCGCCTCGAGGCATACGACGTGGAGCGCTTGGACGCTGCCGGTCACACCAGGTTCGTGCGCGAGCTGGTGCGGGCAGAGTCACGGCTGGCCGGGCAACGTCTCCGTGGGCTGGCCTCGGCTGATCGTTCCCACGTCGCAGCGCTCTCGGGTTCAGCATCAACAGAGCAGTGGGCAGCTCGCCTGGCCAACGCCGACCTAGCCGACGTGCATGCGCAGGTGCGGCTGGCCCAAGGCCTGGACCGGCGCCCGCTCACCCGGGGGGCGCTGGCTTCTGGCGACGTGAGTCCGGCGCATGCAGTGGTGATCGTCCAGGCCGACCGCGACCTTCCCGTCGGCGCCACCGCCGCCCAGCGATCAGAGGTCGAGCACGAGCTGGTCCGGAAGGCGAAGAACCTCTCGCCCGGGGCACTGCGCCGTGCGGCGCGTCGCTCCCTGGCTGCGGTCGAGGCTGATGTAGCGACCGTCGACGCCCACGAGAATGCGCTGGTCGCCTCCGCGGAGGAGTTGGCGCGCTCGCGGACTGCTCTTACCCTGCACGACAACCACGACGGCACCGTGACGGGCTGGTTCACGGTCCCGACCGCGCAGGGACACCTGCTCCGCAAGATTCTGGAGACCATGACGGCACCTCGCCGGGCACGTCTCGGTGCTTCGCAGGCCCAGGCCGGGATGGTGCGCGGCGGCGGCAGTTGGGAGCAAACGCGGGGCCTAGCTTTCGGTGAGCTCATTGAGCACCTACCCACAGACCACTTGCATCCACGGACCGCCGCAACCCTGGTCGTCACCGTGAGCCACGAGACGCTCAAGGCGGCGCTGAAGGTCGCTCACCTCGACACCGGCGCCGAGCTCAGTGCAGGCGAGGCGCGCCGTCTCGCCTGCGGTGCCCGGATCCTGCCGGCAGTCCTAGGCGGGGCGTCCCTGCCGCTGGACCTGGGTCGGTCTTCACGGCTCTTCTCCGAACCGCAGCGGACAGCGCTGGGCCTGGGGTATCACGCGTGTGTCGCCGATGGCTGCGAACGTCCTTTTGCCTGGTGCGAGCTGCATCATCACCAGCCGTGGTCGACAGGAGGCAACACGGATCTTGCCGACGCGGTGCCCCTGTGTCATTTCCACCACCAGCGGATCCACGATCCCAGTTACGACCATCGCTGGAGCTCGACCGGCGCCATCACGTTCCACCGGCGGAGGTGACGGTTGTCCGCATCGAGTCCTGCCCCACTCTTTCGCCGTACGGCGCCTGTGCCGGATGGATAGTCTGAGCCGACCGCGTTCCCTCGAGTGCAGGTAAGGGTGAGCATGAAACCCGTCGTGTGCCTGAACATGATCGTCAAGAACGAAGCGCACGTGATCAGGCGGTGCCTGGAGTCCGTGCTCCCGTTCATCGATGCGTGGGCGATCGCGGACACGGGTTCCACGGACGGCACCCAGAGCTTGATCCGAGAGATTCTCGGCGATCTGCCCGGTGAGCTGATCGAGCGTCCGTGGGTCGATTTCGCGTACAACCGGAACGAGGCGCTGCAACTTGCCATGAAGCATGGCGACTACGCACTGCTGATGGACGCGGACAACGAGCTGATCACCGACACCGCAGCGGTCACTGCCGCCTCATTGGAGTCTTGGGAGGCGGACGCGTACAGCGTTGAATTCCTCCTCGGGGAGACCCGGTACCAGCAGAAGCTCCTGGTCCGGCTGGACGTCGGTTGGCAGTGGCGCGGTGTCCTGCACGAGGCTCTGTACGCCGACGGTGAGGTGGACCACCGCCTCCTGTCCGGCCTGACGGTCATGGAGCGCCGTGAAGGCGCCCGAAGCTTGCGCCCCGCCGCAGAGAAGTACGCCGACGATGTCGCCATCCTGATCAAGGGACTCAAGCACGAGCCGAACAACAGCCGGTACGTCTTCTACCTCGCGCAGAGCTACCGGGACTCGAACCAGATCGAAAGGGCACTTCGCAACTACCTGCGTCGCGCCGAGATGGGTGGTTGGGACGAGGAGGTCTGGTACTCGCTGCACCAGGCTGCCTTGCTCAGCGAGCGGCTCGACCTCGATGACGACACGATCGTCGGGCGCTACCTGCGGGCCTACGAGTTCAGGCCGCGTCGGGGGGAGGCGCTGATGCATCTGGCCCGGTTCCACCGGGAGCGGAACCGGTGGGCTCTGGCGTACCTGTTTGCCGAGCGGGCAATTGCTACGCCGCGTCCGGACGACGCCCTGTTCGTCGACGAGTCGACCTACGTCTGGCGAAGCTTGGATGAGTACGCGATCGCTTGCTACTGGACGGGCCGTCACCGCGAGTCGGCAACGGCTTGCAAGGAGCTGCTCAGCTCGGGGCACCTGCCTGAGGAGCAGCGCACCCGGGTCACCGACAACCTGAGCTTCAACCTCCAGAAGCTCGCGGCCACCGACTAGCCTCGCTGCATGAGTCTCGAACCGCTCGCTCTGCCGACCACGCCGGACTCCTGGGGAGGGTGGCTTGACGAGCGGGCCCGGGGCTCGCTGCGGACCGCTGCCGACCAGGTCGCAGCGCTGAAGACCGCGCACGTCGGGGACACCGCGATCCTGCAGCTCTGGAACGACGCGTGTGTCTCGATCGCGAATGCCTCCGCGATCACCGGGTTGCTGTCCTCGGTGCACCCAGAGGCAGCAGTGATCCGGCTGGCCGAGGAGATCGAGATCGAGGTCCAGCGATTCTCCAACGACCTGATGCTCGACCGGGACGTCTTCGACAAGCTGACCTCGCTCCGGGAGGACCCGCTGGACGACGGCGCCCGCCGAGTGCTCGCCGACGCACTCCGCTCGTTCCGTCGCTCCGGCGTCGACCAGGACGAGGCGACCCGGACTCGGATCCGCGAGCTCAACGGACGCGAGACCGAGCTTAGTCAGGCGTTCTCTCGCAACATCCGCGACGGCAAGCGCGTCGCCCAGGTCCCGGCCAGTGCTTTGGCCGGACTGCCGGACGACTTCGTCGCCGAGCACCCCGCCGAGGACGGCCTCGTCCGGATCACTACGGAGTACCCCGACGTGCATCCGTTTCTGACGTACAGCCGGGATGCCGACGCCCGTCGGGCGGTGGCGTGGGAGTACTACAACCTCGCCTGGCCCGAGAACGACCGGGTTCTCGGAGATCTGCTCCGGCTGCGGCAGGAGAAGGCCGGACTGGTCGGGTACGCCGACTGGCCTGACTTCGACGCCGAGGTCAAGATGATCGGTAAGAGCGCCGCCATCGCCGACTTCATCGACAAGATCGCTGCCGACTCCCTCGACGCGGGCCTCCGCGAGCTCGCCGTACTTGTCGAGCGCGGGGCGCAGGACGGTATCGAGACCATCGACGTCACGAACTGGCGATACTGCTTCGAGGCGGTCAAGCGTGAGCAGTACGGCGTCGATGCCCAGCAGGTGCGCCAGTACTTCGACTTCGCCAAGGTCCACCAAGGGCTCCTCGACGTGACCGGTCGGCTCTTCGGGCTCGAGTACGTGCGAGTAGACGCTTCGACCTGGCACGCCGAGGTCACGTCGTACGACGTGATGCTGGCGACCGCCGACGGGAGCAGCGAGCACCTGGGCCGGATCCACCTCGACCTGCATCCCCGCGACCGCAAGTACAACCACGCTGCTCAGTTCGACCTGGTCCGCGGCGTCCGAGACCGGCAGCTTCCCGAGGGGGTGCTGGTCTGCAACTTCCCCCGCGGCCTGATGGACCACGACGAGGTCGTCACGCTCTTCCACGAGTTCGGGCACCTGATGCACCACGTACTCGCCGGCAGGCATGAGTGGGTCCGGTTCTCCGGGGTCGCCACCGAGTGGGACTTCGTCGAGGCGCCCTCGCAGATGCTGGAGGAGTGGGCCTGGGACGCGAAGGTCCTGCAGATGTTCGCCACGGACAAGGCCGGGACACCGATCCCGACCGAGCTGGTCACGGCGATGCGGGCGGCCGACGAGTTCGGCAAGGGACTCCTCGCCCGCACCCAGATGTTCTACGCCGCGATCTCCTACCGTTTCCACCTGGAGGTGCCGGAGGACCTCACCGGGCGGCTCTTCGAGATGTACCCGCAGTACAGCCTGATCGCGCCGCTGGCGGGCACCCACTTCCACGCCGGGTTCGGCCACCTGGACGGCTATACCTCGGCGTACTACACGTACATGTGGTCGCTGGTGATCGCGAAGGACATGTTCAGTGCCTTCGATCCCGATGACCTCTTCGACACCGACCTCGCGACCCGCTATCGGGACACCGTGCTGGCCGCCGGTGGCTCGCGCGACGCCGCGGCCCTGGTGGCCGAGTTCCTCGGCCGTCCCTACGACACGGACGCGTTCACCGGATGGCTGAACCGATGAACCGGCGACCGAACACCCAGATCGCGATGTCGCGCCACGCCCACGACCGGGTTGGTGAGCGGCGCACCGACGACACCTGGCTGGCCGAGGTCTGGTCCGATCCCGCCACCCGCGTGGTGGTCCTGGCCGGAACCCGGCTGCGCCTGGTCGACCGGAAGGCGACGTGGGTCGCCCCGGCTGCCGCGCCCGAGGGCATCAAGGTCCTGCTCGGGGAACGCGACGGCAGCGTCCACTTCGCAGTCATCGCCGCACCCGAGGTCGCCGGGGATGACTGGGGCGGCCTGCGCGCCCTCGGCGTGGATCTCGACGAGCACGATGCGCCGTTCCTCGTGCACGCGATCGGTATCGCCGAGTGGTTGTGGGCGACCCGGTACTGCGTCCGTTGCGGAGGCACCTACGAGCCGCTGCACCTGGGGCACGTGCTGCGCTGCACCGACTGCGGGCGCGAAGAGTTCCCGCGGACCGACCCCGCGGTGATCATGGTCGTGACCGACGGTGAGGCTCCGGACGACCGCTGCCTGCTCGGACGCCACCCCGCCTGGCCCCCGGGCCGCTACTCGACCCTGGCCGGCTTCGTCGAGCCGGGGGAGTCGATCGAGCAGGCCGTACGTCGTGAGGTTCTCGAGGAGAGCGGCATCCAGGTCGGCGAGGTCGAGTACTTCGGCTCCCAGCCGTGGCCGCTACCGCGCAGCCTGATGATCGGCTGTCTGGCCAAGGCGACGTCTGCCGACATCTCCGTCGACGGCGAGGAGATCGAGGACGCCCGCTGGTTCACCCGCGAGCAGATGCGGGAGGAAGCAGAGGCTGGAACGCTGGTCCTGCCCGGAGGCGTCTCGATCTCGCGCAGCCTGATCGAGCACTGGTACGGGGACGCCCTGCCTGGTCAGTGGTGAGGTTCGGACCGGCTCAACCAGCGGTCGTCCAGGTAGCCAGCTTCTCGGTGACCTGCTTGAGCGAGGGGTTGGTCTGAGCGCTGCCGTCGGCGTACACCAGGGTCGGCACGGTCTGGTTGCCGCCGTTGGCCGCCATCACGAGGTCCGCTGCCGCAGGATCCTGCTGGATGTCCACGACGTCGAACTCGATGCCCTCGCGCTCGAGCTGACCCTTGAGGCGGTGGCAGTAACCGCACCACGGCGTCGAGTACATCGTGAACTGGCCGGACATCTCAGATGTCCCCTCTCGCAACTAGGCTTCGGCCCAGGACGGGCACCAGGGTCAACCAGAGCAGAGGGTGAAACATTCCGTGAGTCTTCCCGGCAGCGCCGACCGCCTCCTCGAGGCGCTCGACCCCGAGCAGCGCCAGGTCGCGGAGGCCCTCCGCGGCCCGGTTCGGGTGCTCGCGGGCGCCGGGACGGGCAAGACCCGGGCGATCACCCACCGGATCGCGTACGGCGTCGCCACCGGCGTCTACAACCCCTCCGAGGTACTCGCCGTCACCTTCACCGCCCGTGCGGCCGGCGAGATGCGCACGCGGCTGCGCGTACTGGGTGCCCCCGGCGTCCAGGCGCGGACCTTCCACGCCGCGGCGCTGCGCCAGCTCCGCTACTTCTGGCCCAAGGTCTACGGCGGCGAGCCGCCCGAGCTGACCGCGTCGAAGATCCCGATCATCGCGGGCGCCGCCCGCCGCAACCGGCTCGAGGTCGACCAGGCTCGGCTCCGTGACCTCGCCAGCGAGATCGAGTGGTCCAAGGTCACCAACATCCGCCCCGACGACTACGAGCTGCTCGCGCCGCAGCGGGGTCGTGAGGTCAGCGGGCTCGATGCCGCGACGGTGGCACACGTCTTTTCGACGTACGAGGAGCTGAAGCGCGAGCAGGGCCGGATGGACATGGAGGACGTGCTCCTCATCGGTGCCGCGCTGTTGACCGAGGACGACCGGGTCGCGGCGTCGGTGCGGTCCCAGTACAAGTGGTTCGTCGTCGACGAGTTCCAGGACGTCAGCCCGATCCAGGCGGCACTGCTCGACCTCTGGCTCGGTGGCCGCAACGAGATCTGCGTGGTCGGTGACCCCGCCCAGACGATCTACTCATTCGCCGGCGCCCGGGCGTCGTACCTGCACGAGTTTACGAAGAAGTACCCCGGCACCACCAACGTCGAACTGGTCCGCAATTACCGCTCGACCCCGCAGGTGATCGCCGCGGCCAACGGCCTGCTCAAAGGGAGTGCCACCGGCTCGGTCGAGCTCCGGGCGCAGCAGCCGACGGGTGCCGAGGTCCGTTGGCAGGAGGCGACCGACGAAGTCGCCGAGGCCAGTGCGATCGCGACCGAGGTCGCCCGGCTTCACGCCGCCGGTACGCCGCTGCGCGAGATGGCGGTGCTCTTCCGGATCAACGCTCAGTCGGAGACGTTCGAGGAGGCGCTCAGCGCTCGCTCCATCCCGTACGTCGTCCGTGGTGCAGCCCGCTTCTTCGAGCGCCCCGAGGTCCGCCAGGCCCTGGCGCTGCTCCGGGCCAGTCTGAGGGCCGGCGAGGCCGCGCGAGACGGGATGCTCGAGCAGGTGCGCGGCGTCCTCGCCGGGATGGGCTGGACCACCGACGCTCCCAGTGCTCGTGGCCAGGCACGCGATCGCTGGGAGTCCCTGATGGCGCTCATCTCCCAGGCCGAGGAGTATGCCGCCGCCGAGCTCGCTCCGACTCTCGAGGGCTTCGTCGCCGAGCTGGACCGCCGCGCTCACGAGCAGCACGCGCCGGTCGCCGAGGGCGTGACACTGGCGACCTTGCACACCGCGAAGGGCCTGGAGTGGGACGCCGTTTTCCTGGCCGGTGTGCAGGAGGGCTCGATGCCGATCACGTACGCCGAGGGGCCGGCGGCGATCGAGGAGGAGCGCCGCCTGCTGTACGTCGGCATCACCCGCGCGCGGAAGAACCTGATGATCTCGTGGTCACTGGCCCGCAACCCGGGTGGCCAGGCCCGCCGCAAGCCTTCGCGCTTCCTGGCCTCGCTGCGCCCCGAGTCTGTGATGGACCGGGCCTCCGCGACCGGACCGGCGAAAGGTCGTCGCCGCGGCAAGGCATCCGCCTGCAAGCTCTGTCAGCGCCCGCTGGCCTCGGCCAAGGAACGCAACCGAGGGTTCTGCGCGGACTGCCCGATCCCATACGACGAAGAACTCTTCGAATCGCTGAAGTCCTGGCGCAAGCAGCGGGCCGACGCGGAGAGCGTCCCGGCGTTCGTGGTCTTCTCCGACGCGACCCTGGAAGCCCTCGCCGAGGTCCAACCACCGGACCGTCAATCGATGCTGCGGATCAACGGGATCGGTGCTTCGAAACTCGAGAAATATGCCGAAGAAGTGCTCGCCGTTCTTTATCCGAATAAATGATTTGCGCGCCCTCTCGGGCCGGGCGTACCTTGTCATCACGCAAACGACTGCGCACTCACAGCCCCGACACGGCTGGCGCCCGAAGAATCCAAGGAGGTGCACGACCATGAAGAACCAGACGATGCAGAACCAGTCCTGGCACGACACGACCGTAGTTCGCATGACGTCCGTCGTGCCCTCGTACGGCTTTGGCACGGGTGAAATGCGCCTTGATGCAGTCGCTTCTGTTTCCAACGCGACGACCTTCAAGCGTCACGCCGCCGCCATCAAGGCCACCCCGGCAACGGGCTTCCAGCCTTGGAGTCCACCTGTCACCTGAGTACACACTCAGTGACCGGCACCTCCAAGGCCGCGGAATCCCAGACAGGGATCCGCGGCCTTCTTGTTTGTCCCATCAGTTTTCAGCAAGCGATCGATAGAGAAGAGAGAGGTGACACATGAGCATCAGCGTTCTCGACCCACAGGTCGTCGACGAGCTGCTTCCGTGTCGGGTGAACGAAGCGGAGCTGTTCTTCGCCGAATCGCCGAGTGACGTGGAGCTGGCCAAGACCATGTGCCAGGCCTGTCCAGTACGCGCCGAATGCCTCGCCGGGGCACTCGAGCGGCGCGAGCCTTGGGGCGTCTGGGGAGGGGAGCTGTTCCTTTCCGGAGTGGTGATCCCCCGGAAGCGTCCCCGCGGCCGGCCGCGCAAGAACCCGGTCGCAGCGTGATGGACAGGCACTCGAACCAAACCCTTGAACGGAGCACCACCATGTACAACCTCGTCAGCGAGGACCTCGCTCGTGCGCACCTGCATGAGTCCCTCGAACGGGCGCAGAGACAACGTCGGGCACGCCAACTCGTCGTCGCTATGCGCCTCTCCCGTAAGGCTGAGCGCGCCGCTGCCCAAGCGCGCCTGGCCCTAGCCCGCGTGATCTGAGCTCAGGCCCCTTCCTCGGGGGTAGCCCTTTCTCGTCGATCGCGGGAAGACAAGGCCGGTTCGGTGACGACTCGTTCGTCACCGAACCGGCTTTCGTCACTCCTGGATCAGAATGCACGGGGTAGCGCGGGAGTTCTGCGTCGGAACCTCAGACCTCTGCGAACCCTGGAAGCGACTCCGCCAGGATCTGCCGGAACGGCACCGTCGCCTCGAGTTGGCTGAGCACCCCGACGCCGCCCACCCAGGTGCGGTGGATCAGCAGGTACGACGGCGGCAGGTTCAGCCGCAGCATCACCGAGTAGGCATCGCCCTTCGGATCGTTGACCCGCTTGAACTGCTCCTGCATCCAGGCCCGGGAGAAGGTGAACTCCTCCTTGCTCGCCGGCTCGACGAACGGGCCGAGGTAGGAGCGGAGCTTCTCGGCGTCGACGTTGATCCGGTCGCGGATGAAGCCCTCGTCACGCAGCGCCGTGACCAGGTTGTCGAAGTCGTCCATGCAGGCGATCCGGATCAGCGAACCCAACGAACGCGGAAGTGCCTTCTCCTCGAACCGGGCCACCGCACCGTAGTCGAGGACGCCGAGCTTGCCGGGAGAGCCATCGGCCTTGGGGATCAGCCGGAAGTTGCCGGGGTGCGGGTCGGCGTGCAGCATCCCGGTCCGGGCCGGGGCGCCGAACAGGAACCGGACGAACAAGTCCCCGTAGTGGTTCCGCTCCTCCTGGGTGCCCTCGCGAATCACCTGGGCCAGCGACGCGGAACTGTCCAACCACGAAGTGACCAGCACCTTCTCGGTGCCGGCCAGCACTTCGGGTACGACGATCCCATCGTCGGCGGCGTACGCGGCGGCAAAGGCTCGCTGTGCGTCGGCCTCGAGACGGTAATCGAGCTCTTCCTCGGCGCGGTCCTGGAGTTCGGCCACCAACGGCTTCACGTCGATGCCGGGAAAGATCGGTCCGAGGCCACGGGCGACCCGGGCCAGCTGTCTGAGGTCACTGCGCAGCGCTTCTCCGGCGCCGGGGTACTGGACTTTCACGGCCACGTCCTGGCCGTCCCAACGGGCGCGATGTACCTGGCCGATCGAGGCGGCCGCGGCTGGGTCACCGTCGAGGTCGCTCAGTCTGGCGAAGTCGGCGCCCAGCTCAGCCTTGAGGATCTCGCGGACGGTGATCGTCGGCATCGGAGGAGCGGAGTCCTGCAGTCGGGTGAGCTGTTCCCGGTACGGCGCAGCGATCTCCTCGGGCAGGGCCGCCTCGAAGATCGACATCGCCTGACCGAATTTCATCGCGCCGCCCTTGAGCTCGCCCAGGGTCCGGAAGAGCTGCTCGGCAGTCCGCTGCTGGAGCTCGGACATCACGACCTCGGCCGGGGCCCCACCGATCCGCTTGCCGAACCCGAGCGCGCTCCGGCCGGCGTACCCGAGTGGCAGCGCGGCCAGGCGTGCTGTCCTGGCGACGGCCTTGCGGGGGAGTTCACTCATACGCTCATTGTGACCGATGCCGCCTGACTGGGGGAGCAGGTTGGCCGCCGGGGGCGGGTCCTGGACCCGTTAGGCGCCGGCGAGGTCGGCCCGCACCGCCCACGAGCAGCCGCAGCCCGGGTGACGGAGCACAGGCTGCGGAGCGATCGAGGCACTGTCCGGGGCGAACCGCACGGTCGCCGACCAGGACGCCGGCTGGTCGCCCTCGACGTACCGGACCAGGTCGGCGACCGCCCAGCCGAGGGCCGCCGCAGCCAGAGCTGCGTGCACCGGGGCGACCACGCCGTCGCGACGGGACGTCTGGGGTGCCGCTGTGATGAGTGCGGGGTGCATCGGGTCCTCGGAGCCTCGGTGGGCGTCGAGGCAGCGCAGACAAGCCGTGCGACCGGGCACCACGAACGGACCCAGCACGATCTCGGACTCGACCGCCTCGACGACCAGGTGTGGCGTTCCGTCACGGAGCAGCCGGTCGGCGACCTCCCGGTCGAGGGGACCGCAGGCGAGCAGCAGGACCGCGTCGGTAGTCGTCGTCGGGACGTCCGCCTGGGTTGCAACACCGAGGCCGGACCGAACGAGTAGCTGCTCAGCCAGTTCGGCCAGGTCTGCCAGGCCGCCCACCGCCGCTCGGACGCCAGCGACCGTGATCCGGCTGCGCCGACGGGCACGCAATCGGGACGGCGCCGACCTCGGATGGAGCAGGCTCACCGCAGCGACCTCCGTCGCGGGGATCCCGGGGTGGACGAGCGTGTCCCCGTCGCGGAGAACCGGCGCGAGCTCAACCAGGGCCCGCCGGGTCTCCAGGTCGGTCCGGGGCGCCTCGCCGCGGCCGAGCACCTCGAGCGTCCGTCGTACGGCGGGGGTGTCGGGGATCCGAAGCCGGTGCCGCTCGGTGAGCCCGATCTGAAGCACGTCAGAGTGGCGCTGGAGAACGGTCAGGCCGGGAGCGAGCACGGGGCGCGCGATGGGACGGGTCATGAGGCCGGAGCGTAGGAGCACGTCCACAGCCCCGCGAGCGTCCTTCCACAGGCGGGCAAGGGCCTCCGGCGAAAAGCAAAACGGCGGGCGCCCACCTGGAGGTGGAGCTCCCGCCGCCTTTGCTCAGGCTTGGTGCTGAGTTCTCGGCGTGTCTGAGGCGAACCTCAGGCGCGACCGAGGATGCGGTTCAGCTTGGTGCTGCAGACAGGGCAGACGGCCTTGGCCATCTTGGTGCCCTTCTCGTTGACCTCAATGTGGCCTTCGGCCTCACGCTTTTCCTTGCACTTCACGCAGTAAAACTCGCCGCTCCAGCTCTCCGCCATGACGGCCTCCTTGATCCATGTAGCTCTGGTCGTCGCGGCGAGAATCTTGCAGAAGACCCGCCGGGGTCCGTTCAGGACCAATTCGACCCTAGACCACGTTCCCGCTCAATCCGTGCACCGGGTGCGCTTGTTTTGAGCGTGTCCTGAGCGGGTGGGGCACCTGTTGCAGACGAGTCGTACCTGTGTGAGATCGGTCCCGTGGGCAGTTTCCGGCGCAGTATCGGCGGTAGCCTCCGCCCCATGCCTGACGCCACCGCCCCCCTGACCGCTGCTCCCCTGACTGATCTGCGGCTGGAACGTCCTGCCCCCGGGGTGGTTCGGCTGGTCCTGGACAACCCGGCCCAGCGCAACGCGATGTCGGATCAGATGACCGAGTCCTGGGTCCGGGCGATCGACCAGCTCAGGATCGATCCGGCGGTTCGCGTCGTCGTGGTCACGGGAGCCGGGAGTGCCTTCTGCTCGGGCGGTAACCCAGCTTGGATCGCGGGCGAACCGGACGCGGACGTCGACTACCTCCGCACCCGGATGATCGGGTTCTACCGCGCCTGGCTGGCGATCCGCAGCCTCGAGGTCCCGACGATCGCGGCTCTCAACGGCGCCGCGGTGGGTGCCGGTCTCTGCCTCGCGCTCGCCTGCGACATCCGGTACGCCGCGACCGGCGCAAAACTGAGCGTGCCCTTCGTGAAGCTCGGGATGAACCCGGGGATGGCGGCGACGTACCTGCTCCCGAACGTGGTCGGTCCGGCGAACGCCCGCGAGCTCCTCCTGACCGGCCGCACCGTGGACGCCGACGAGGCGCTCCGCCTCGGCCTGGTCAGCCAGGTCTTCGCGGCCGAGGACTTCGCCGACGAGGTGGACACGATCGCTGCGGGGATCGCTGGGACCGCTCCGATCGCCAGCCGTTACACGAAGGTCGCACTCCGGGACCGTGGTCACGCGGACTTCGAGTCCGCCATCCAGTGGGAGGCCCTCGCGCAGCCGATCACGCTCGCGACCGCCGACCTCCAGGAGGGTGTGCGCGCCGCGCAGGAGAAACGGAAACCTCAGTTCCGGGGAGTCTGAAGGGTTTCGACGAGCTAGACCGGCGAGACGAGAAGGCCCGGGGTCGCCGCCGTGGGTGCTTGCCTTCCCCGTGCGAACACAGTTCCGGCAGATGAGCGAGGGCCATTCCGGGCGTCGGGCTAGGGGAGTGGTTAAGCGCGGTCGAAGCGGCAACGGACCGACTCTCCACTGCCTGTGGATAACCCTGTGGACGACGTGTGGACATCTGCCCGTGTGCTGTGGATCACGTTCTCGTTGCAACAATGGAACTATGCCGACTTCTCCGCAGGACTCGCCCGCCGGCACCTACGAAGCCGGGCCGGTCGCGGCGCTGCGCAGGATCGCGTTCCTCCTCGAACGCAGCCGCGCGGAGACCTACAAGGTCAAAGCGTTCCGCTCCGCGGCCGCGACCATCCTGCCGCTCGACCCGGACGAAGTCGTGACACGCGCCCGCGCCGGCACCCTCCGCGAGTTGGCCGGTATCGGGTCCTCGACGGCTGAGGTGATCGCGGCGGCTGCCAGCGGCATGATGCCGCCGCGGCTGGCTGATCTGGAGGCCGATGCGGGCGGGCCGCTCGTTCAGGGCGGGGTCCGGATCCGTACGGCGCTCCGGGGCGACCTGCACAGCCACAGCGACTGGTCCGACGGCGGGTCGCCGATCGAGGAGATGGCGTTCACCGCGATGGAACTCGGCCATGAGTACCTCGTGCTCACCGACCACTCGCCGCGGCTGAAGATCGCCAACGGGCTCTCGGCTGCGCGGTTGACCCGACAGCTCGACGTCGTCGAGGCGGTCAACGAGCACCTGGGTGGCGGCTTCCGGCTGCTCAAGGGGATCGAGGTCGACATCCTCGATGACGGCGCGCTGGACCAGACCGAGGAGATGCTGGACCGGCTCGACCTCCGGGTGGCTTCGGTGCACTCGAAGCTGGCGATGGAGCGGCGACTGATGACGAAGCGGATTGTCGCCGCCGTCCAGAACCCGTTCACCAACGTCCTCGGTCACTGCACCGGTCGCCTGGTCACCGGGAGCCGGGGCAAGCGGGGCCAGTCTGAGTTTGACGCCGAAGAGGTCTTCGCCGCCTGTGTCGAGAACGGTGTCGCGGTCGAGATCAACGCCCGGCCGGAACGGCGGGATCCGCCGACGAAGCTGCTGCAGATGGCGATCGACGCCGGCTGCCTTTTCTCGATCGACTCCGACGCGCACGCGCCGGGCCAGCTCGATTTCCAGATCTACGGGTGTGCCCGGGCTGAGGAGCTTGGTCTGGATCCGGGGCGGATCGTGAACACCTGGCCGACCGACCGGCTCCTGTCGTGGGCTCAAAGCCGGGATTCGGGGGACGTCGGCGGTACGGTCTCGCCATGAAACCTGAGGTCGAGGTGCGGCGCTCGGCTCGTCGTACCCGGACGGTCTCCGCCTACCGCAAGGACGGCAAGGTGATCGTCATGATCCCTGCCCGGTTCACGCGCGCCGAGGAGTCAGAGTGGGTGGACACGATGCTGCAGAAACTCGAGGGCACCGCGGCGCGGGGTCGCCGGACCGATGACCAGCTGATGAAGCGGGCCCGCGAGCTCAGCCGCGAGTACCTGCACGGTCGAGCGGAGCCGAGCTCGGTGCGGTGGGTCGACAACATGACCACCCGCTGGGGCTCCTGCACCACGGGTGAAAGCACGATCCGGCTCTCCGATCGGCTTCAGGCGATGCCGGTCTGGGTTGTCGACTACGTGCTGCTCCACGAGTTGGCGCACCTGCTCGAGCCCGGGCACAACCAACGGTTCTGGCACTGGGTCGACAAGTTCCCCAGGGCCGAGCGCGCCAAGGGCTACCTGGAGGGGGTCGCCTCCGCGGCGAACCTGGGGTTCGACGGCTGCGAGTAGAGGTCCCGTCAGGCCCGAGCGGCGACGAGCCGGGCCTGGGCCAGCCGGATCAGGTCGACCATGTCCGGCTCGTCGGTCGGTAGGTCATCGACCGAGAACCACCGGATGTCGAGGGACTCGTCGCTGATCACGGGCTCGGTGCTCTCCCCGAGGTGCGCCAGGAATCGTACGTCGAGATGACGGACCGTCCCGCGCGGGTTGCAGAACTCGACCGGGTGCAGGGAGAGGTGCACCGGGACTGGGTCGATCGCCAGATCCGGCAGTCCGGACTCCTCGATGGCTTCCCGGAGTGCCGCTCCGGCGATCGAGGTGTCCTCGGCCTCGAGGTGGCCGCCGAACGCGAACCAGCGCTGGGCCTTGCGATGCAGGTTGAGCAGCACCTGGGACCCGTCCCTGCTGAGCACCAGGGCGCCGGCGGTCAGGTGGTCCGGGAAGCAGGCCTTCGCCAGGCCGTCCGGATGTGCGCGCAGGTGGTCGGCGTACGCGATGCGCCACGCCTCCTGGGTCGGGTCGGAGGCGTGCCAGCTCTCCAGGGTGGTCAGCGCATCGGCGTGCGGGCCGACCCCGTGATGATCGGGGTCCGGGGCTGACCCGGCCTGCTCACTCAGCGGGCTTCTCCGGCGTCTCTGGTCCTTCGCCGTCGAGCAGGTCGGCCAGTGCCTTGTCGAAGTCCTGCTCGCTGAGGGACTCGGCCGCGCCGAGGTCCTCACGGAAGCCCAGCGGGTCGTCCAGGTCCTCGCCTGTCGGGAGCAGGTCGGGATGCGCCCAGACCGCGTCCCGGGCCTCGTGGCCCTGGCGCGAGCGCAGCGAGCCCCAGAGTGCCGAGGCGTCCCGCAGACGTCGCGGCCGGAGCTCGAGGCCGACGAGCGCGGCGAACGTTGCCTCCGCAGGACCACCGGCGGCCCGTCGGCGACGGATCGCCTCCTGGAGCTTGTCGGCGTCGGGCATCCGTTCGCCGGCGGCCTGGCCGACAACCTCGTCGACCCAGCCCTCCACCAGCGCGAGCGTGGTCTCGAGGCGGGCGAGGGCCGCGGTCTGGGACGGCTGCTGCTTGGGCTCGAAGAGGCCGCTGTTGATTGCCTCGGTGATCGACTCCGGGTTGGTGGGATCGAGGCTGCCGAGGGACTCCTCGATGCCGCTGATGTCGATGGTGACGCCGCGACCGAAGTCCTCCACCGCGGCGAGCAGGTGCTGCCGCAGCCAGGGCACGTGGGCGAACAGGCGCTGGTGGGCGGCCTCGCGCAGAGCCAGGTAGAGCAGAACGTCGTCCGCGGATACGTCGAGCCCGTGGGCGAACGCAGCGATGTTGTGCGGCAGCATCGCCGCCTTGCCGACGGGGCCCAGCGGCAACCCGATGTCGGAGGCGGTCAGCACATCGGCGGACAGTCCGCCGAGCGCCTGTCCGACCTGCGAGCCGAACATCGCTCCGCCAGCCTTGCCGATCATCCCGATCAGCGGGCCGGCCATCGCGCGAGCCCCCTCGGGCAGGGCGTCACTCATCGCGCCGACGACGTGCTCGGCGACCGGTTCGACCAGGACCCGCCAGACACCGGTGGTCTCCTCGATCCAGTCGGCACGGCTCCAGGCTGCCGTGGTGGTGATCCCAGACGGGAGCGAGGTGGTCTCGTCGAGCCAGTGGTCAGCGAGCCGGAGTGCGTCCGCGACCCGGGTCTGGGCTTCACGGTCCTGGCTCGGGTCCGGCTCCGCCGCGGCAGTACGGCGGGCGATGTCGGTCGCGAGCTGCCAGTTCACCGGGCCGTCGTACGGCTGCATCAGGGACTGCATCTGGCCCATCAGGGCGCCGAGGTCGATGTTGCTCAGGTCGGGCATGCCGCTGTTGGTGCCGAAGGAGGCGAACATGGCCTCGAAGGGCGTGCCGGTGAACGGGTTGTTCGCGTTGTCGTCGCCCGGGCGACGACCACCTGCATCGTCGGGTCCCTCAGGGGTCCCGCCGGGGCCGTCGCCAGCGTCGTTGCTCATGGATCCAAGTTACCGGCCCGGACCCCAGCACCCCAAGGCCGCGTCTAGGCTTCTCGGTGTGACCTCACCCGCGCCGCCCTCAGATTCTGCCGCTCCGCGCGGGAACGTCGTGCGCCTGCTCGATGTGCGTGACGAGCCGCTTGACGTCGCCGAGGTGATGGCCGCGGTCGGGGATCCGACAGCAGGCGGCGTGAACGTCTTCGTCGGGGCTGTTCGCGACCACGACGGCGGGCACGGGGTACTGCGGCTGGAGTACTCCGCGCACCCGACCGCTCTGGACCGTCTTGCCGAGGTGGCGGCCGAGGTCGCGGCCGAGTTCGACGTCATCGCTGTCGCGGCGGTGCACCGGACCGGCACCCTGACGATCGGCGACCTTGCTGTCGTCTCCGCGGTCTCAGCTGCCCACCGGGGCGAGGCGTTCGAGGCCTCACGGGCACTCATCGACCGGCTCAAGGAGCGGGTTCCGATCTGGAAGCACCAGTTGTTCGACGACGGAACCGAGGAGTGGGTGGGCACGCCCTGATCCGAGGTGTCCGGGCACGCCTCGGGGTCTCGACCAGGTCCGCCCCTGCCACGTGGTCGGCTCAGGCCTCCAGGTTGAAGTAGGTCGGCTCCGCCGCCGTACGGCCGGTGATGTCGATGACTCGGCCGGCGAAGGCGACCTGCTTCTGGGCGACCTGCTTCTGGGCGATCTCGAGCGCTGTGGTCAACGTCTTCGCGGCATTCCGCTGGCGGGCGAGCAGTTCCTGGGCCCGAGCGGCAAGGTCGACCGGGATCGAGCCGAGCGAGGTGGGCGGGTCCCAGGGCTCGAGCGGGGCGCCGTTCAGTCCCCGGATCAGGCGTTCGATGGAGATGACCTCGAGCTCGAGACGTTCGAGCTCGAGCTCCCAGACGGCGCGGAGGCGCTCGCCTTTCATGACCTCAGGCACTCTTCGCTTGTGCCGACTCGAGTGCAGCCTGACGCCAGGTCTCGCAGAGGTCGGTGACGATGGTCAGGCACTCGGTGGTGATTCCAGCGTCCTTGCGGATGTTCGCCATCACCAGCTGGCGGTGCAGGAAACCGTAGAGGGCGGACAAGTCGTAGCCGCCCTTGAACTCGTCGGCGCGGAGGTTGTTCTGCAGCTCCATGATGATGTCCTGGGCGTGCGTCAACTGGCGGTGCGTCTCCTGGAAGTCCCTGCGCTGCTGGGCTTCCAGGCCCCGCTGGACATCGAGCACCAGGCGCTCGTAGAGCATCACCAGCAGGCGAGCAGGGCTTACGGTCGCGATGGTCGCGTCCCCGTAGGCCGCGCGTGCGTCGGTCATCATGTGGTGCCTTCCCTAGTTTCCCGACGAGACTGAACCGAGTTGGCTGCTCAACCTGCTGGCCTGGCTCGGGGACCGGTGACGAAGACGAGATCCCGGCGTTCAGGCGATCGCTTCGAGGGCGGTCAGGCCCGCCGGACGTCGTACGGACGCGGCGTGCCGGCTCGCGACGGCGGCGAAGTAGGCCTCGCGGCGCCGGGCCGCCGAGCCGTTCGGACGGGCGTGATTCTCGAGCAGGGTGGGGTCGAGCTCGTGGTTCATCGCGTCGCGCAGCAGCACCAGGGCTTCGGCTCGCATCTGGGACACCCGCGATTCGGTGACCCCGAGTTCGGCAGCGATCTCTGCCATCGGGCGTTCGTCCAGGAAGTAGTCGGAGACGACGATCCGCAGGCGCTCGGGCAGCTCGGTGACCGCCTCGACCAGGTAGGCCAGCCGTTCGCGGTGCTCGACCATCTGCTCGGGGGTCGGCCCAGCAGAGGGGAGTACGCCGTCGAGTGAACCGTCCGGGGCCCCTTGGAGGGAGAGCACCTGCGCGCGGGCGATGTCCTCGTCGTTTTGGGCGATTTCCGCCAGGGTCATTCCGACGGCTTCGGCGACCTCGGACAGGCTCGGAGCACGACCCAGGATGCTGGACAACTGGTTCCTGGTGGCGTCGAGGTCACGGGCGCGTCGTCGTACGGAGCGGGAGGCCCAGTCGATGCCGCGGAGCTCGTCCAGCACTGCGCCGCGCACCCGGGTCGCCGCGTAGCGGGCGAACGGAACGCCGCGGGAGGCGTCGAACGACTTGCTCGCCTGGACGAGCGCCGCCAGTCCGGCGGACGTGAGATCGTCGCGGCTGACATGGCTCGGGACCCGACCCATGGTTTCGCGGACGATGTGGGTGACGACGGGGATGCTGCTGGTGATCAGCTCGTCCCGCTCTGCGTTCTCGGCGTTCTCCCTCATGCCAGACAGCATTGAGGTTAAATGTCAGGATTGATAGGCATATGTCCCATTATCACCCGCTTAGTCGAGGAAGTCGGGACCTTTGGCCCACCGCCCATGACCCGTTGGGGCTACTCACCGGCGATTTCCGCCCAGAAAGTCTCAACTCGCGATTAATCCGCCGATGAGAAGTCCCAGAGGAACTCTGCTAGGGGCGTACGCCACGGGGGAGCGGAGCAACCGACCGTACGCCGTCGAGAGGCGCCTCCGGGCACATGAAGGGCCGTCATGGAAAAGCTGTCGCAGATTCTCATGCGTGAGCGCGAACTGCTGGACACATTACTGTTCAGACTCGAGACCGAGCAGATGGTGCTCGCCAGCGGCCGTACGCGCTGGTTGATGCGGGCGGCGCGGGAGGTCGAGCACGTGCTCGCCACGATCCGCGAGACCGAGATCCTGCGCGCGGTCGCTGCCGATGCCGTCGCTGGCTCGATCGGCCTGGCGTACAACCCGAGTCTGCGTGCCCTGGCCGAGGCCGTCGACGAGCCGTGGCGCACGATCCTCGGCGAGCACCACACGGCCTTCGTTACCGTCACCGAGGAGATCGGTGCCCTCGCGGACGCGAACTGGGACCTGATCACGGCCGGCTACCGCTCGGCGCGCGAAACTCTGATGAGCCTCGACGGCGGCACCGAGAGCTACGGCAGCGGCGGCGCGGCCGTGCCCCTCACCGATCACCCTCAGCGGCTCCTGGACTGGAGCCGTTGAGGTGTCGACCTTCTCCGGACTCAACACCGCGTTGAGCGCGCTGCGTTACAACCGGGTTGCGAGGGACGTCGTCAGCGGCACCATCGCGAACGTCGGGACGGACGGCTACACCCGCCGCCGGATCAACGGAGAAGGAACCGGCGCACCGGACCGGCCGGCGATGCGGTCGCGCTACGCCGGTGCGGGCGACGGCGTCCGGGTCGCCGGCCTCGACCGGATGGCCGACGCGCTCCTCGACATCCGAGCCCGCCGCGAGCACGGCAGCCAGGCCTACCTCGACATTCGTCAGTCGGTCCTGGAGCGGGTCGGGAGCGGCATCGGCGAGCCCGGGGACTTCGGCGTAGCCGCTGCCATCGCCGACCTCCGCTCGGCCTGGCACGACCTCGCCAACAACCCCGGCAGCGACGCCGCGCGCTCCGCCGTACTGGGTCGAGCGGCGACACTGGCCGACGCGATCCGGATCCAGGCACACAACATCGACGCGGAGGCGGGCGACCAGCGGCTCCGGATCCAGTCCGACGTCGCCGAGGTGAACACGCTGGCCGGAGACCTCGCTGCGATGAACAAGAGCTTCGCGGTAGCCACGCCGAACGGGACCGACGCCGGAGTCCTGCTCGACAAGCGCGACCAGCTGGCGATGCGGCTCTCGGAGCTCGCCGGCGCCACCGCGACCGGCCGGACCGACGGTGGTTTCGACGTCTCGATCAATGGGGTGCCGCTGGTGGTCGGCACCAACGCCGGGACCCTGGAGATCGCCAACGGGATCACCGCGAGCGGCGCCAGCGACGGCACCCCGATCACCTACGCGATCAGCGACACCAGCGGTACGACGGCGGTCCCGGCTGGCATGACCGGCGAGACCGGCGGGGTTACCGACCTCCTCACCAGCACGCTGCCGGCGTGCACGGCCGGGCTCGACGCGATCGCCCGACAGCTCGCCGTCGAGATCAACACCCAGCACCAGGCCGGCTTCGACGCCGCCGACAACCCGGGTCGGCCCTTCTTCAGCTACACCCCGGGCAGCGCGGCCTCGTCGATCGCGGTGGCCGTGACCGCATCGGGCGACGTGGCCGCGTCCGGGTTCGTCGGCGGCGGCCTGGACGCCACCAACGCGACTGCGCTCGCCACGACGTCGAGCGTTGAGGCCTCGTACCAGCTCCTGATCAACGGGTTCGTCACCGAGGTCGCCTCGGTGGCCCGACTGGCGGCGAACCAGCGGGTTCTCACCAGCCAGGTCGACGGTTCTCGAGAACAGCTCTCCGGGGTGGACTTCGACGAGGAGACGGTCACGATGCTGGCCGCCCAGCACGCCTACGAGGCGGCGGCCCGGGTGATGACCACGCTCGACTCGGTGCTCGACACCGTGATCAACGGGACAGGAGTGACCCGCTGATGGTCATCCACAGAGTCACCCAGAACATGGTCAGCGACCAGTCGGTCGGCGCGCTGCGGACCGGGCAGTCCCGGCCGGCCCAGCTCCAGGAGCAGCTCTCCACTGGTCGGAGCCTGAACCGGGCCTCGAACTTACCGGCCGATACCACCGCAGCCATGCGGATCCGGTCCTCGATCGCCGACATCAAGCAGTACGGACGCAACGCGGCCGACGGCAACGGCTGGCTCGGCCAGATCGACACCGCGCTCACGCACATGAGTGAGCAGGTTCTCCGGGCCCGGGACCTCGCGCACCACGGTGCCAACGAGGGTGGGATGGGCCCCACGGCCCGGGCGGCGCTGGCAGCAGAGGTCGACCAGATCCGCGGTGAACTGATCGACACCGCGAACAGCACCTACCTCGGCCGGCCCGTTTTCGGCGGGGTCACCGCCGGCCCCCTGGCGTACGACGCCGCCGGCGCCTACATCGGTACGCCGGGCCCGGTGAACCGGACCATCATCGACGGGCCCACGATCCGGGTCGACGTCGACGCGCAGACCGCGTTCGGCGTCACCGGATCCTCGGTCTTCGACCACCTGGACGCGCTGTCCACCGCGCTGCGTGCCGGCAACCAGGCCGGGATCCGTGCCAGCATCAGCGCACTGAACGCCGATCGTGACCGGATCACCAGCACCCAGACCGACGTCGGCACCCGGCAGATCCGCGTCGAGGACGCGATCCAGGCTGCCCAGGACACCGAGCGGCAACTGCGTACCTCGTTGTCGAACGTGGAGAACGCCGACCTGGCCCAGGTGATCGTGGACCTGCAGATGCAGCAGACGGCGTACAAGGCGTCCCTGGCCGTCACCGCGCGGGTGATGCAGCCGAGCCTGGTGGACTTCTTGAGATGACGCAGCGGGCGATGAGGCCAGTGATGACGGAGCCTGTGTTGGTCCGGACCTTGCCCGAGATCGCGGTGATCGACCTCGTGCACCCGCTTCCCAGGTTTCCCTACCAGCGCCGGTTCGCCGGCCGTGCACCGGGCCGAGTTGCTCGAGCAGCTCGAGAGCAGCAATCGGGAGGCGGCATCCCCGAGCGAGGACGCGGTGGCGGACCTCAGCAAGGCGCTACGGGGCACGCAGGACTGACGCTGGGGGCCGTGACCTGAGGACGCGTGCGGGCGTTGTGCAGTCAGTCGACGGCGCCGGTGCTCTCGACGTTGTCGAAAGCAGGTCCCTGAAGTGAAGCCAGCCAGCCTGGTCCTCGCGGTGTTCGCTCTGGCCGGGTTGGCGATACCGCTCGGCCTGGTCCCGGCGAACGCGGCCACGGGCCGGTATGTCGAGTACGTCGCCCTGGGGGACTCCTGGTCCGCCGATGTCGTGATCGCCGACGTGTATGGGCTGCCGGACTCGACCCACGCGCCGACGGGCTGCGGGCAGTCCCACGTCAACTACCCGAAGCTGCTGGCCAAACGACTCGGCGTGAAGCGTTTCCGTGACGCCACCTGCGGGTCGGCGACGACCACGCACTTCTTCAGACCGCAGACCGGGTTGCCGGGCGGGGGCACCAACCCGGCGCAATTCGGCCGGCTGACGTCGAGGACCGACCTGGTGACGGTGGGCATAGGTGGGAACGATGCCGGTTTCGCCGGCGCGGCGGTCAGCTGCGTCAACCTGCTGCCGACGAACATCTCGGGTTTCGAGGCCCTGGCGTTGCCGGTCTCGATCCCGTTCTTGGGCTCCGGTGTTCCCGTCGGGGGCTGCAAGCAGCGTTTCGTGAAGGACGGCCGGGACCTACTCGCCGAGCGGATCGCCGCCTCCGAGCCGAAGCTGGTCAACGCCTTGAAGGAGATCCACCGACGCTCTCCGCGAGCCCGGGTCCTGATGGTCGACTACCTCGACGCGCTTCCGGTGAAGGGTTGCTACCCGGTCGTCCCCATCACCGACACGGACATGGCCTATCTCCACGTCACCTTTCGCCGGCTCAACGCGATGGTCACGAGGGCAGCGGCCCGGGGCGGTGCCGAGTTCGTGAACACCTACGACGACTCGCACGGTCATGATGTCTGCCAGGTGCCCACAACGCGGTACGTCGAGGGCCTCGGGGTCGTCTCGGTCAACGGGGCCGCGGTCGCCGTACCGGCGCACCCGAACTCCGCTGGCGCGGCGAGCCAGTACCGCTCGGTTCTCAAGCAACTCGCCCGGACGCCGCTGGTCCGGTAGGCAGCAGCCGCTGGGCTGGTCCAGATCCCTCGACGCGGTGCCGATGGGCGCTTGTATCAGAGGAAGGCAGTGCGGACGACGATGCCGAGGACCCGTCAGGCGCCCAGAACACGCTCAAGTCGGCGCCCGATCTCGCTGGGATGGCCGCCTCGCTGTTAACGGCGGGTGAAAGTCAAGTAGTCTCATCGGCGCCTCGCCGTCGACAGAAACGAGCACCTCCCATGCCCGAGATCGAAGCTGTTCTGGATGCCGCCGGGCTGACCAACCCGCGCGTGCGTGAGTACGTCGCCTACTGGGCCGACCTCACCGGTGCGGCCAGGGTCGAGGTAGTCAGCGCGGCGGACGACGCGCGGCTGGTCCAGGAGTGCCTGGACGCGGGTGAGCTCTCCCCGGCTGGCGAGGGTCGCTACTACTCCCGCAGCTACCACAAGGACACCGCGCGCTCGGAGGAGCGCACCGTCGTCGCGACCAGCGATGAGAAGGACCGCGGCGAGTACAACAACTGGAAGCCCGCCAGTGAGATGACTCCGCTCCTGGAGAGCCGGATGCGCGGCGCCTCCGCCGGCAAGACCATGTACGTGATCCCGTACCTGATGGCTCCCGAAGGAAATGCCCTCGCACCGTGGGCCACCGGTGTCGAGCTGACCGACGCCCGCACCGTCGTACTGCACATGATCCGGATGGCCCGGGTTGGCGTGAACTACATCAACGATCTTGAGGACCCGAACCAGTTCGTCCGGGCCGTGCACGTCACCGGCGACCTGGAGAACCTCGGCCAGGGCACGCCGGAGGACCAGCGCTACTTCGTCACCGTCGCGGACGAGCGCACCATCCTGCACTTCGGATCGTCGTACGGCGGCAATGCCCTGCTCGGCAAGATCGCGCACGGCCTGCGTCAGGCGGCGTACGACGGCTGGGCCTCGGGGATCTTCCTCGCTGAGCAATACATGCTGATCGGGATCCACGACAAGGAGACCGGGAAGGACTACCACATCTGTGGTGGCTTCCCGAGTGCCTCGGGCAAGACCAACCTGGCGATGATGCTGGCTCCGGACGCGCTCGGCGATCGTTACCACGTCTCCTTCTACGGCGACGACATCGCGTGGCTCTGGGTCGACGAAGCCAGCGGCCGCCTCTACGGGATGAACCCGGAGTTCGGCGTCTTCGGTGTCGCCAAGGACACCAACGAGAACACCAACCCGACCGCCCTGGGCTCGATCGACGAGGGCACCGGGGCGATCTTCACCAACATCGCCTACAACACCGAGACCCACGAGGTCTGGTGGGAGGGCCGCACCCCGAACCCGCCCGAGGACGTCTCCGGCTGGGTCGACTGGCTCGGCGCCCCGATCGCGGACCGCGAGGCGGGCGACGACTCCCCGTGGGCGCACCCGAACAGCCGTTTCACCACCACACTGTCGAACGTCCCGAACATCGCGGAGGACTTCGACGCCGCGGCCGGGGTCCCGATCGACGCGATCATCTTCGGCGGCCGCACCCGCGACCGGGAGCCCTTGATCCGCGCGATCCACGACCTCGCCGAGGGCGTGTACGACGGCCTCACCCTGGGCGCCGAGGCCACCTTCGCGGCCGAGGGCAAAGAGGGCGTGCTGCGCTACGACCCGATGTCGAACCGGCCGTTCATGGCGTACGGCGAGGGCGATTACGCAGCGCACTACCTGAAGGTCGTCGGTGCGGCGACGGACCAGCCGATCTTCGCGCACGTGAACTGGTTCCAGCGCGGCGACGACGGTCGCTTCCTGTGGCCCGGCTACCGCGACAACCTGCGCCCGCTGCTCTGGCTGCTCCAGCTCCGCAACGGCGAGGTCAAGGGTCGGCAGACGCCGGTCGGCGTGATCCCGACCGCCGAGGAGCTCAACCTCGAGGGCGTGGACATCACTCCCGAGGACCTAGAGACGATCCTGTCGATCAACGTCCCCCGCTGGCAGCAGGAGATGGAGAACCGCGAGGAGCACCTCAACCAGTTCGCGAACCTGCCCGAGCAGATCTGGACGGCGCACCGTCGAGTTGCTGCGGCGCTGGACGCCACCGAGGGCTGATCGCCTTCGAGATTCACGTGCTGGCTCGCGGTCCCCACGCCAACGTGTCGAGTCCGACGTCGTTGAGGTCGAGTTCACGCGCATGCGCGTGAGCTCTGGCGGGACCTACCGCGGCAGCAGGCGCGAGGCGAGCAATGCCGCCTGCGTACGACGCTGGACGCCGAGCGTCGCAAGGATCCGGGTGACATGGTTCTTGACGGTCTTCTCGGCGAGGTAGAGCCGCAGCCCGATCTCGCGGTTGGTGCATCCTTCGGCGAGCAGTTCGAGAATCCTGAGTTGCTGGTCGGTGAGGCCGGCGAGCTCCTCGGGGCCCTTGGCGGACTGCTCGATCCAGTGGATGACGCGTCGCGCCATGGCGGGGTCGATCAGTGACTGACCGCTGGCGACGGTCCGGACCGAGCTGAGCAGCGAGTCGCCCTGGACCTCCTTGAGGACGTAACCCGCCGCTCCGGAGCGGATCGCGGTGACGATTGCCTCCTCGTCGTCGTAGCTGGTCAGGATGAGCGAGCGGACCGTTGGGGCGGTCGTGCGCAGCTCCGCGCAGAGCTCGATCCCGGAGCCGTCGGGCAGGCGCGCGTCCAGGACGGCGACGTCGGGCAGCAGCGCGGGGATGAGTCGTCCGGCGTCGGCGACGGTGCTGCTCTCGCCGACGATGTCGACGTCGCCTTCGGACTCGAGGAGAGCTCTGACGCCGCGGCGAACGATGTCATGATCGTCGAGAAGGAACACGCGGAGTTGGGGGCCCATCCCCACGTTTTATCGCGAGAACACTGCCGACGAAGCCGCCCCAGCAATTTTGCCGTCAAATCGGGCAAATGGTCTATACCGGTTCCGTTAAAAACCCCCAAAAAGGACGTAACCGGCGCTGCGTTGATGCGTTTAACAGGATGAGAGGCCGATCATGGGACCAAGGGGAGGATGTGTCATGGAGCTCATCGAAACTGAGCTGTCGGAGTTCACGCGCCGCAGCTGTTCGCTTGCCGTCGTACACGGGGACACCGGGCTGACCCGGGGCCTGGAGTTCGGTGAGCGCATCCTCGTCCGGTCCTTCGAGGAGTACCGGACCGCTGTGGTCGCGGACATCGAGTTCACCGAGGACGAGACCCACTACCGTCTGGTCCTGGGCGGCCGGGTGCCTGCGGAGCTGGCCGAGGCCCGTCTGGTCGGCGAGATCAACCTCGTCCCTCCGGGACCGACCGCGGGACGGGTCTCCGTTCGCGACATCGCCGACATGCTGGCCCGCTCCGGATCGATGCACCGGATCCCGATGCAGAGGCAGGTTGCCGAGCGTCTGCTCGACCGGTGACACAATGGCCGGGTGAGCGACCTCATCGACACCACCGAGATGTATCTGCGCACGATCTTCGAGCTCGTCGAGGAGGACATCGTCCCCCTGCGCGCCCGTATCGCTGAGCGGCTCCACCAGAGTGGACCGACGGTCTCCCAGACGGTCGCCCGGATGGAGCGCGATGGTCTGGTGACTGTCGAGGGGGACCGGCACCTCGAACTGACCGAGGCCGGACTCCGTGCCGCCACCCGGGTGATGCGCAAACACCGCCTGGCTGAGCGCCTGCTCGTCGATGTGATCGGTCTCGACTGGGAACTTGTGCACGCCGAGGCCTGTCGCTGGGAGCACGTGATCAGCGAGAGCGTCGAGCGCCGCTTGCTGGAGCTGCTCGACCATCCCACCGAGTCGCCGTACGGAAACCCGATCCCGGGTCTAGCCGAGCTGGGCGAGGACGCGGCCGAGGACTTCATGGCCGGTGTCAGCTCGCTGAGCGACGTCGCCGGTCCCGAGACCGCCCGGGTCCAGGTCCGGCGTATCTCCGAGGAGATGCAGAAGGACGAGACCCTGATGTCGGTGCTTCGTCGGATCGGTGCCCAGCCGGGCGAGTCCGTGGCGGTCGTGGCCACCGAGGGCGGTGTCCTGGTCGGCAGCGGTGGCGAGACCGCGGAGATCATCGACGAGGCCGCCCAGCACATCTTCGTGACCGTAGCCTGATCCGTGCGCGCGGGCGGCGGCTAGCCGTAGCGCAGTTCGGCACGCGCCCGGGCCTTCGCCGCCTCGACATCGCGGTCCTTGGGCGGTGCAGTCGTGGTGAGGTGCGAGAGCAGGTGGCGGGTTGCTGCGGCGACCTCGAGCACGGCCTCGTCGAACGCCGCCTGGTTGGCAGCTGACGGCTTCGCCGCGCCGCTGACCTTTCGGACGTACTGCAGCGCGGCGGCGTGGACCTCGTCGTTGGACGCCGGTGGTTCGAAGTTGTGGAGGGTTCGGATGTTGCGGCACATGGCCCCACCGTATGACGCCCGGCCGCGGTCGGTCAGTCGATCGAGACCAACCTGACCCGTTCGTGGTCGAGTACGGCGATCCGGCCGTCCGGGAGCTCGAGGCTGCGGGCCTGCCAGTCCTGGTTGAGCGCTGCCACCTTGCGAATACGCAGCTGACCGCTGGTGCTGACCTCGAGAGCTTGCAGCGAACTCCGGCCCGTGTTCCAGTCAGCGAGGGGAGTCACTCCGGTTCCGGAGCCGGCCACCCAGGTGAAACCGCGAGGGTCGTCGACGGCAGTCAGGGCGGTGTTCGGCCCGAACCCGGACGTGGAGACCCGGACCGGGTTGCGCAGATCGGTGATGTCGAAGACCGCCGCTTGCGCGCCGAGACTCCGGCCGGACTTGCTGGCGTCGACGCCTAGACCGAGCAGCAGGTGGTCGCCGACCGGGTGCAGGTACCCGGAGTAGCCGGGGATCTTCAACGCTCCGAGGGTCTTCGGGTGGTTCTGGTCGGTCAGGTCGATCGTGTACAGCGGGTCGATCTGGCGGAACGTCACCATGATCGCCAGGTCGTCGAACCAGCGCACCGACTGGATGTTCTCGTTCCGGCCGAGACCGGCGATGTTCCCGGTCGGGACGAGTCGGCCGTCCTTCTCGGAGAGCACGCTGATTCCGTTGTTGGTCCGGCCGCGGTTGTCGAACGTCGACCAGGCGACGCGCAGTCTGCCCTCGTGCTCGTCGAGGGACCAGCGGTCGCGCAGGCTTCCCGCGACGTGCCCGGAGGCGACGTACGACGTGGTGGTGCCTTCGAGGGTGAAAGCGTGCAGGTTGGTGGTCACCTCGGGTGGGTCGGCGACAATCTTGGTCTCAGGTTCTGCGCCCCGGCCGAGGGGGCGGACCTCCGCGAACTCCATCTCGGTCGAGGCGACGTACAAGCGGTCGCCCGAGGAGTAGACGATCTGGCCGGCCGCGGTGATCCCGACCGCGGTGCGCTGGCCCGGGTCGGCCATCGCGTACGTCGTCACTGCCACCGTCTCGGCACCCGACCACGCCTGCGGGTGGAAGACGTCCTCGCAGTCCAGCAGCGACGTGCTGGATCCGTTGCCGCGAACCGACGGCAGCCAGTCTTCGATGGTGGTGGCTCGGACCAGAGCTTTGTTGCGGTTCGTGGCTGCCCGCTCGGAGACCCCCTTCTCCGGCAGAACCCACTTCAAGGTGGGTCGACCGGTCGTGGTGACCAGGCGGATCGTGTCGCCGTACTGGCGCGCGGAGGTCAGGGCTCCGCTGTAGACGTCCTTGCGGAGCAGGGTCGGGGAGCTCGGGTCAGCGATGTCGATGTCGAGGACGCGCACCGATCCGGCGCCGCCGTACGACGGCATCATCCTGTCCTCGATCCAGGGATCCTCCCGGTCGGAGGGGCCGTAGGTCTGGTACTCGTTGACCTGCTGGGTGACCAGGACCCGGTCGCCGACGAGCAGCAGCTGGGCGTCGTACCCGTCGCTGGGAAGGCGGAGCCGCCCTACCGACTTCGGGTCCGGGCCGGTGACGTCGACCAGGACGAGGGTCCGGTCGTCGGCGATCCGCACGACCAGGGTGCCGTTGGTCTTGGCGACGTCCGGCTCGTCGACGTCCTGCTCCTGGGTGTTGGTCCCGGTGGCGCTGCCGGTGCTGTCCTCCGCGGCGCTCGCGGTGGGGTTTCCGGCCAGTCTCTGGGGGCCTGCGGAGTCGCGGGCTGCCAGTGAGTCCAACAGGTAGACCGGGCCGCCCCAGCCGTAGGGGCCGACGTCCTTGAGCCCGTGGGTGACGTACCAGTCGAGGAGCTCCGAGCACCCCTCGAATGAGGTGAGGGCGTCCGCCTCGGCCCGGGCCGGAGGTGCCAACGGGTCGGTGACGACCAGGGTCGCCGTGGTGGCGAAGACTCCGGCGGCCACCAGCCACCCCGCCACTGCTGCTGATGCCATCCCGCCCCCGAGGGCGACCTTCCTACGTGTACGCATGCCGATGAGACGTGAGTAGGCTGCATTCGGTTCCAGCCCGGTTCGGGCACCCACCCCCAGCAGGACCCGAGGAGCACATCATGGCGGCAGCACGTGAGTTCGACATCGCGGTCTTCGGGGCGACCGGTTTCACCGGTGAGCTGACAGCGGCGTACCTGGCCGAGCACGCGCCGGCGGACTGCCGCTGGGCACTTGCCGGGCGCAACATCGCGAAGCTGGAGGCCGTCCGAGACCGCCTGGCCGCGATCAACCCCGCCTGTGCCGACCTCGCGCTCCTGCACGCCGATGTCGCTGACCCGGCCTCGCTCGCTGCGGTCGCCGAGAGCGCCAAGGTCGTCATCACCACGGTCGGCCCGTACCTCGAGTACGGCGAGGCGCTGGTCGCCGCCTGCGCTGCAGCCGGCACCGACTACCTGGACCTCACCGGCGAGCCCGAGTTCGTCGACCTGATGTACGTCGCCCATCACGAGACAGCGCGTACTTCCGGTGCTCGGATCGTGCACGCCTGCGGCTTCGACTCGATCCCGCACGACCTCGGCGCCTACTTCACCGTCGGTCACCTGCCGCAGGACGACAAGGCGACCCAGAAGGTGACCGTGCGCGGCGTCGTCCGCAGCGGCGCGCAGTTCTCCGGTGGCACCTTCCACTCCGCGATGGGCGCGATGTCCCGACAGGGTCAGGCCAAGAAGGCCCTCGCCGCCCGCCGCAAGCAGGAGGGCCGTCCTGCGGGTCGCACGGTCCGCTGGGTCCAGGGGAAGCCGGGCCGGGACGCGAAGCTGGGGTACTGGCTGTTGCCGATGCCAACGATCGACCCGCTGATCGTCACCCGCTCGGCTGCCGCTCTGGACGCCTATGGCGCGGACTTCAGTTACAGCCACTTCGCCGGCCTGAAGACGCTGCGTTACACCGTCGGTGGGTCGCTCGCTCTCGGCTCCCTCGTGGCTGCGGCCAACATCGCGCCGCTGCGCAATGCGCTGAAGAAGCGGATCAAGCAGGGCGAGGGACCTTCGGAGTCGCGACGGGCGAAGTCCTGGTTCACGGTCGACTTCCTCGGTCAGGCGGGCAGCACCTCGGTGCACACCCGGGTCTCCGGTGGCGACCCCGGCTACACCGAGACCTCCAAGATGCTCGCCGAGTCGGCGCTTTCCCTCGCCTTCGACGACAACCCGCCCACGGCCGGACAGGTCACCACTGCGGTCGCGATGGGCGACAACCTGCTGGCGCGGTTGCAGAAGGCCGGGATCAGCTTCGAGCTGGTCTGAGTCTCGCTCCCGGTTGGTCTGCTGTCAGGCGAAGAGAGCCTGGCCGAGGTACTCGCCGTTCTTGACGCCCGGCGGGACCGCCCAGAGGCCGGACCCGGTGTGCTGCAGGTACTCCATCAGCCCGTCGCGGGAGGAGAGCTGGTTCTGCATCGGCACGTAGTGCTTGCCCGGGTCGCGAACGAAAGCGATGAAGAAGAGGCCGGCGTCGAGGCGGCCCAGCCCGTCGGTCCCGTCGGTGAAGTTGTAGCCGCGGCGGAGCAGCTGGGTGCCGTTGTTCTGCGACGGGTGGGCTAGGCGCACGTGTGCGTGCGTCCCGATCAACGGGCCGTCCCGGCCCTCGAGCTCGAGGTCGAGGTCGGCGAGCTCGGTACCCCCGGATAGCGGTGCCCCGTGGGCGCGTTCGCGTCCGATCAACTGCTCCTGCTCGCGCAACGAGGTGCGGTCCCAGGGCTCGACGTGGATCTTGATCCGGCGGGCGACCAGGTAGGACCCACCGCTCAGCCACGCGGCGTCCGGGTCGTCGGCGGGAGCGACCCAGACGAACCGCTCGACGTTCTCGTCGTCCTCGACCTTGAGGTTCGCGGTGCCGTCCTTGAAACCCATCAGGTTGCGCGGGGTCTCCTGCGAGATCGAGGTCGAGGAGGTCCGTCCGAAACCGAGCTGGTTCCAACGCATCGCCACGGTGCCGAACCCGAGCCGGGCCAGGTTGCGGATCGCGTGCACGGCCACCTGGGGATCGTCGGCGCAGGCCTGGATGCAGAGGTCCCCGTCGGTGCGAGCGGGGTCGAGGTTGTCGGCCGGGAAGTGCGGAAGTCGCCGGAGCGCCCGGGGGCGGCGTGTGCGCAGGTCGAAGCGGTCCGTGCCGTCCTTCTCGAACAGGGTCGGTCCGAAGCCGAAGGTCAGGGTCAGCCCCGAGGCCGTGAGACCGAGCGCCTCGCCGGTGTCGGCGGGGGGTGCGTCGTAGTTGCGGACCGTGTCCGCGCCGACGGTTCTGCCGGCGGTCATCGCGGCCGCGGCCTTCGTCCAGGTCCGCAGCAGGGTGATCAGCTCCTCGCGGGAGTCAGTGGTGACGTCGAAGGAGGCGAAGTGCAGCCGGTCCTGGGCCGGAGTGACGATGCCGGCTTGGTGCTCGCCGTAGAAGGGGTAGGCCAGGCCGTTCGCGGCGCCCGGGTCGTCGTCGCTGGCCCGGGCCAGCCCGGCACCGCTGACGGCGGCGGCCCCGGTGAGCACGCCCGCACCGGCGGCTCCGAGGATCCGCCGGCGCGAGACGGATGCCTGCTGCTTGCCCGTCACAGGGTCAGGACGCCCGTCATCTTCGAGAGCGGCTCGCTGAGAGCGCTGAGCGCATCCGAGAGCTCTTGGCGCTGGGACTGCGCGACGGTGTCGTAGTACACGAAACCGTCGCCCTCCTGGTACTGGTCCAGGAGCGTCTGCAGGGCATCGAAACGGCTCGCGATCGCCGTCGACAGGGCCTTGTCCTTGATGGCGAGCAGCGGCTTCAGGGTCTCGAAGCCAACCTCGGCGCCGTCCAGGTTGGCCTGGAAGTCCCACAAGTCGGTGTGCGACCAGATGTCTTCCTCGCCGGTCACCTTGCCGATCGCGATCTCGTCAAGCAGGCCCTTGGAGCCGTTGCTGATCTGGTCGACGGTGTACTCCAGATCCTGGACCCGGGTGTTGAGCAGGGTGGTGTTGTCCAGCAGGTCCTTCGCGTACGTCGCCCGTTCCGCGGCGGTGAGCGCCTGGTATTCGGTCGCGGGCGGCCACAGGTCCTTCTCGATCCGGTGCCATCCGGTCCACTTCTGGCCGGGCTCGAGGTCGGCCTCGCGCAGGTCCATCTTCGGGTCGAGGTCTCCGAAGGACTCCGCGACGATCTCGATGCGCTCCCAGTGGGTCCGGGCCGCCGGGTAGAGCGTGCGCGCGGCGTCGTGCTGGCCGGCCTCGTACACCTCGACGAACTCCCGCGTCAGCGCGACGAGCTGACCCGACTGGTCCTGGACGTAGGACTGATACTGGGTCAGCGCCTGGTCGATGGTTGCCTCGTCGACGCCCGTGATGCTGGTGTCCTGGCCTGAGTCGGTCACCGTGAAGGCGGCGCGAATGCCTTGGCCGATCAGGCCGGGTTTGCAGGCAGTGAAGTACTTGCCCGGCTGCGCGTCGAGCACCAGGTCGCGGGTCAGGCCGGGGCCGATGTTCTCGACCTCGGCGACGACACGGAGACCGTCCTCGCCGTACAAGTAGAACTCGGTGACCTTGCTGCCCTCGTTGGCGACCTTGAAAGAGATCGGCCCGGACCCGGCGGTGTCCGCTGAGACCTCGCACCCGTCGTTGGTGGAGGAGACCGTGATGAGGCCGTCGCCGTGCTCGGTCTGGGGGTTGTCCTCGGTCAAGCCGCACGCGGCCAACAGGGACGCCGCCAGGGCGCAGGCGGTGAGGAGACGAGGGTGTTTCACAGGAGACCCTTCTAGTCGAACTGGCTCCGATAAGAGGTAAGGCTTACCTTACTTCAGGCTAGCTGAACCGCCAACTCGGTGCAGTGGTGAAGATCCACGTCATCGACCCGATCACGAGACTTGTCCGCCCGCTGAGTTGAGCTCGCCCGCCACTTGGAGCGACGGATCCACGACCGGGCAGAGAGCCACACGACCAGCGTGGGCAGCCGAAATGAGAACGACAACCCGGGCGCCTGAACCGAGCCTCGCCAGGCAACGGTCCTAGGTCAATGAAACAAGCAGCCGATCAGCGGTGACAGGCCAGGCCTGTCACCGCTACAGCGTCAGCCGCATCGCGTCGTGTTAGATGCGTCCGACGTACGCGGCCGAGACGACCACGTTCGCCTGGTATCCGCCGTTGGCTTTGTCGTAAGTGCCACCGCAGGTTACGAGAGTCAGCGTCCGGGCACCCTTGTTTCGGTAGACCTGAGCCGCAGGGAAGTCGTCATTGGCATAGGTTCTGATGCTCTGCACCGCAAATCGAGCAACTGAGCCATCGGCGCGAGCGACGCTCAGTTGATCGCCGGCCTTCAGGTTTTTCAGCCGGTAGAAGACGGCTGGACCGTCTTGCGAGTCGACGTGGCCCAAGATGACGGCGGAACCTGGCGATCCAGGGGCGGGTCCCAACCGGTACCAGCCGGCCTTGGTTGGGTCTGATGGCACCTCGACTGTCTTATCCGGGTTCAAGCCGAGAGAGACCAGTGGAGTGGAGACTCCGATCGCGGGGATGACCAACGTGAGGGGATCAACGTTCCGGAGCGGCGCGCGCTGTACCCGGTCCGTGGACAAGACAGTCGGACCCCGAGGCGCGCCGGTCACCGCCGGCTCGATGTCGACGCCCTGACGTGCCCAGCCAAGCACGCCGAAGGTCACGGCGAGCAGTGTCAGTACTACGGCCAGGATTTTCCATCGCACGGAGCGTTGTCCCGTGGGTCGCGATGTCTCCCGGTGCTTCGGTGTCATGGGTCCAGGCGGAAATTCGACCAGCGGGCCACGTTGTCAGAGGTCCTACTGATCCACCGGCTCCTGGTCAGTGTCGCTGGCACACCGGGGGTCATAGCCTTCCAGTCCGTCGGAACCCAACGCCGCCTATGACTACCGCCGCAAACCCGGCCAGCCCAGCGAGGATGAAGACAGCAGAGTCTGACGCGCGCTGTGAGCCGCCCAAACCAGTGTGCGGATGCCCCTCGGGAATGACCGCAATCGAGGGTTTCGGCCCAGGATTGTTGTTGGCGGTTGTGTCGCCGGTGCCGCCGGTGCCGCCAGTGGTTGTGCCATCTGTGCCGCCAGTGCCGCCGGTGCCGCCAGTGGTTGTGCCATCTGTGCCGCCAGTGCCGCCAGTGCCTGTGCCGCCGGTACCGCCTGTGCCGCCGGTACCGCCTGTGCCGCCGGTACCGCCAGTGCCGCCGGTACCGCCGGTACCGCCTGTGCCGCAGGCGGGCCTGGTGATGACGTTCGTGTCGAGCGTGACTGCGCCGTTGCGCGCGAGTACGCGGCCTTCGACGGACGCGGTGGTGCCCAAGGTTGCGGATGTCAGCGCCAAGATCGTCCCGATGAACTCGGTCGAGGATCCTAGGATCGCTGAGGATCCAACTTGCCAGAAGACGTTACAGGCCGAGCCGCCGTTGATGAATTGCACTTTGCTGGCGGTGGCGGTGGTGAGGGTACTCCCGGCTTTGAAAATGAAAACCGCGCTGGAGTTCCCCTGGGCGTTCAGGGTGAGGGTGCCTGTCAGCGCCATCTCAGTGGAAGCTTCGTAGACTCCCGGAGTCAGAGTTTTGCCGCCGAGATTCAGGTCGGTCACGTCAGTCGCCGTCGGGCGGCCGGCTGCATCGTTGTACGCAGTGACAAGGTCGCTCTTCGCCGTGTTCGCGACGGAATCGGAAATGTGCTGGGTCCCCCCGAGAATCACACCTGGTGGGAATCCGGTGATCGCGCTACCGGGGCTGAGGCCGACATCGCCAGTTATCACCGAGGGGCCGGTGTTCGTGACGGTGCTTCCGGCCAGGACCGCGAAACTTGCGGCCGTGCCCAGGCCGACCGTCGCATCGGCTGCGCTAGCGGGTTCCGCCGTGGTCGCCACGAATCCGGCCACGAGCAGGCATACAGAACTTGAGGCAAGCGCGGCCGATGCCGACTTGCGGCTGAATCGACGGTTTTTTACAGGCTGGCGAAGCGAGGGGAGGGGCATGACTTGCTCCGATGGGTTGGTGCGGAGAACCGCCGGTGGATTGACGGCGAGTCCATGAAGGCCGTCCGCTGGCGGTCATGCGGCCGACGCAGAGATGCAGTCCTGTCGGCGACGCCAATCCCCAGCGAGCAACCCCGAGATCGCTCCGCTGGAGAGACCTTGATCACTCAATTCCCTGAGAAATTAGCAGGCATCAAGTGGTTTTGGAACCATATTTTGCGACGAATTGTCTTTGTCTGCTTAGAGGTCCGACTGGTGCACGTACAGATCTGTCGGCGTGATTCTTAGGGGCGCGTAGCCCGTCCGGGACTGTCCCGAGAAAGGCATTCTCGTTCGTCGCCTTTCATTTCCGGTGGGTCGCGGCACCGACCGAACGACGTGTCTAGGAGCATGCCGCTGACGCGGTTGATGCCTCCTAGACGATTTACTGCTGGCCCTACCCCCGACATCTGTTCAGTTGTTCTAGCGTCGAACTGACAGGAGCAGGCGGCCGTCGTAAGCCACACAATCACCCGAGGGTGAGGAAGTGACTACGTCGTGCAGGACCACGCTACGGAAATCGTGGACCACATGTCTCGTGGGTCGAGACCTGGCCGACGGTGGTGGCACTGGTGGCCAGTTCGCGTTGGGGACAACAGGACGCCAGTGCAGCTTCGGCGTATACCTTCAGGTTCAAGCCACGATCACGGGGTGCCCCAGGCCAGAGTCGAACTGGCGACCTTTCGCTTAGGAGGGCGACGGCCGAAATCGCGTTGTCGCAGGTCAGAGGCTTGTCCCCGTTCGGACTGCCGATTCGGGGTGAGGGGTAGACCACGCCTGACATCAGGGTGCTGGGGCCTACAGGTGGTCGAACCGTGGTCGTTGCTCCGATCCTTCCGCCCTGAGAGTCCGTCTCTCGGTCCGAGCGGCTGGTGCGGTGGGTCAGGCATCTACTTCTGCGAGTGCTGCGGCGGCAGCGGCAACCTTTGCTGCGACGTCCTCCAGCGAGGATTCGGCGGTGTCCAGGCCGGACCGGGAGGCGAGCAAGGGGCTGACCTCTCGGAGGGCGTCGA
>JBKJHO010000043.1:0-17939 GCA_046598915.1 Marmoricola sp.
GGCCGAGCTCTACGAACTTGCCCAGGCCGTCGCGCAGGTCGAGCCCGGCAGGATCACCACCTGCGTGATCGGCGGCCGGATCGGTTCCACTGCCGGTCAGAGCGTGGTCTTCCCCGACCTGGCGCAGGCCAGGCGGCTCGGTGCGGCCGCCCGGCGCGACGCAACGTTGAAGGGTTGCTGAGGCATCACGTTCGACGGGTCAGCCCGAGGGGTTGGTCAGCGCCCGAGAGTTCGCGGACCGATCACGCACGGACCGTCCAGCACGTCCACGGATCACAGGGTGCCCCCGGCAGGAATCGAACCTGCGACACCTGGTACCGGAAACCAGTGCTCTATCCCCTGAGCTACGGAGGCATGCGCCCGGATCTGACACAGGGTCCGAACCACGGGCGCGATCCCGAACACTACCGGGCGAAACTGGTGCGAAGGAAACCGGTACCCGCCGATAGGCTTGCCCGGTGAATCCCGAGCAACTCTCCGACACGATCGTGGCTGCCCTGACCGCTCTGGGCGAGTCCGGGCGCCTGACCCTGCCTGACGGGGTTCCGACGACAGTGGTGGTCGAGCGGCCGCGGAGCAAGGAGCACGGGGACTACGCCACCAACGTGGCGCTCCAGCTCGGCAAGCGGGCCGGGATGAACCCGCGTGAGCTCGCCGCGCTGCTGGCCGAGGAGCTAGCCGTCGCCGTCGGCATCGCGAAGGTCGACATCGCCGGACCGGGATTCCTGAACATCACGGTCGAGGCGGGAGCGCAGGGACAGGTCGCCGCCGACGTCGTCGCTGCCGGGAGCCGGTACGGCCACACCGAGGTCCTGGCTGGGCAGAAGATCAACGTCGAGTTCATCTCGGCCAACCCGACCGGTCCGCTGCACCTGGGCCACACCCGCTGGGCAGTGCTCGGCGACGCGATCGGGCGGGTGCTCAGTGCCGCCGGCGCCACGGTGACCCGGGAGTTCTACATCAACGACCGCGGCGTCCAGATGAACCACTTCGCCGACTCGATCATCGCCGCCGCGCTCGGTCAGCCGAAGCCGGAGGACGGGTATGCCGGCGGCTATATCGACGACCTGGCGAAGGCGGTCGAAGCCGCCAGTCCCGGCATTTTCGACCTCCCTGCCGACGAGCGTCGAGCGGCGGTCCGGGCTCAGGGCTACCAGATCCAGCTCGGCGAGCAGCAGCAGCAGCTCGACAAGTTCAACACCCACTTCGACGTCTGGTTCTCCGAGCTCTCCCTGCACGAGTCGGGCTCGGTCCCCGAGACCCTCCAGCGGCTCCGGGACCTCGGACATGTCTTCGAGGACGGCGGCGCGCTGTGGATGCGGACCACCGACTTCGGCGACGACAAGGACCGGGTGCTGATCAAGTCCGACGGCGAGCTCACCTACTTCGCCTCCGATACGGCGTACTACCTGAACAAGCGCTCGCGCGGCTTCGATCACTGCATCTATCTGCTCGGCGCCGATCACCACGGCTACGTCAACCGGTTGCGGGCGATGGCTGCATGCGTCGGGGACGACCCCGACCAGACGCTCGACGTGATGATCGGCCAGCTCGTGAAGATCCTCAGCAACGGCGCCGAGCTGAAGCTGTCGAAGCGGGCTGGCACCATCGTGACTCTCGACGAGCTCGAGGAGGTCATCGGCGTCGATGCGCTCAGGTATTCGTTGGCGCGCTACCCGGCTGACTCTCCGCTGGTCCTCGACGTCGCCGAGATCACCAAGGCCTCGGCCGACAACCCGGTCCACTACGTCCAGTACGGCCACGCCCGGACCTGTCGGATGATGGCGAACGCCGCCGACCTCGGTATGTCGGTTCCCGAAGACTTCGACCCCTCGTTGCTCGCTCACGAGAGGGACGGAGATCTGCTGCGCGCGCTGGCGGAGTTCCCGCGGGTGGTGGCCAGCGCGGCAGAGCTCCGGGAGCCGCACCGGATCGCTCGCTATCTAGAGGACACCGCCGCGATCTTCAACCGGTGGTACGACACCAAGGAGTGCCGGATGCTTCCGCAAGGCGACGAACCGGTCACGCCTGCCAACGAGGCGCGGCTGATGCTGGTCCTCGCTGCTCGCACCGTCCTCGCCAACGGTCTCGACCTGCTTGGCGTGAGCGCACCGGAGCGAATGTGATGCGCGCCCACGAGGCAGGCTGGGCGCACGCGGTCCAGTCCGTCCGCGGCCCCGCGTGGCTGCGCGACCCGGCCGACGTCAACGCCCTGCTCCCGCAGCTCTGGTCGAGCACCGCGACCAAGGTCGACGGTGTTCTGGAGGTCGGTGGGATCCGGCTGCCGGATCTCGTCGCCGAGCACGGCTCCCCGGCGTACGTGCTGGACGAAGACGACTTCCGGAGCCGGGCGCAAGCCTTCAAGGCCGCCTTCGGCGACTACGACGTGTACTACGCCGGCAAGGCGTTCCTCTGTACGACGGTCGCCCGCTGGGTGATTGAGGAGGGTCTCTTCCTCGATGTCTGTTCCGGGGGCGAGCTCGCTGTCGCCGAGCGCGCGGGGGTCCCTGTCGAGCGGATCGGCTTCCACGGCAACAACAAGTCATACGACGAGTTGACCCGGGCCGTAGAGCTTGGGGTGGGTCGGATCATCGTGGACTCGTTCCACGAGATCGAGCGGCTGCGGGAGCTGGTTTCGACGCGGGTAGCCGACGGGCAGGGGCGGACCGCACGCGTCCTGATCCGGGTCACGGCCGGCGTCGAGGCGCACACCCACGAATACATCGCGACCGCGCACGAGGACCAGAAGTTCGGTTTCTCCATCAACAGCGGGGACGCTCTCGAGGCGGCCCGCCAGATCGTCGCCGCCCCCGGTCTGGAGCTGTTGGGGCTCCACTCGCATATCGGCTCGCAGATCTTCGACTCCTCTGGCTTCGAGGTCGCTGCCCGGCGGGTCCTCGCCCTGCACGCGCAGATCTCTGACGAGATCGGCGTGGTGATGCCCGAGATGGACCTCGGCGGCGGCTTCGGCATCGCCTACACCACCCAGGATGATCCAGCCGATCCGGCGCAGTTGGCCATCGAGCTGACCGCGATCGTCACCGAGGAGTGCAAGGCCCGCGACTTGGCTGTACCGCGGCTCTCGATCGAGCCTGGTCGGGCGATCGTCGGTCCGGCGATGTGCACCGTCTACGAGGTCGGCACCGTCAAGGCCGTCGAGCTCGATGGTCCGGGGGAGGTGCAACCGGTGCGTACCTACGTGAGCGTCGACGGCGGCATGAGTGACAACATCCGGACGGCGCTCTACGACGCGGACTACTCCTGCACCCTCGCCAGCCGCCACAGCGACGCGCCCCCACTGCTCTCCCGCGTGGTCGGGATGCACTGCGAGGCGGGCGACATCGTGGTCAAGGACGAGTTCCTGCCGGGCGACCTGGTGCCGGGCGACCTGGTCGCCGTACCGGGGACCGGCGCGTACTGCCGCTCGATGGCCAGCAACTACAACCACGCCCTGCGCCCGCCGGTGATCGCGGTGAAAGACGGCGTCAGTCGAGTCGTGCTGCGCCGGGAGACCGTCGACGACCTGCTGAGACTGGACCTCGGTCCCGGCGTCCGGATGGAAGACTGACCCCGATGAGTACTCAGGAGCCTGCCAAGCCGACCCCGGGCCCGATCCGCGTCGCCCTGCTGGGCTGCGGTGTCGTCGGTACCCAGGTGGCCCGGCTCTTGCACGAGCAGGCCGGTGATTTGGCCGCCCGCGTCGGCGCCCCGGTCGAGCTGGTCGGCATCGCCGTACGGCGCCTCGGGCTCGAGCGTGACGGGCACCTGCCCGCCGAGCTGTTCACCACCGACGCCGAGGCGCTGGTGACCCGCCCGGACGTGGACGTGGTGATCGAGGTGATCGGCGGCATCGAGCCGGCCCGAACCCTGATCCTGGCCGCTCTGGGCTCGGGGTCCTCGGTCGTCACCGCCAACAAGGCGCTCCTCGCCGAGGACGGCCCGACGCTGTACGCCGCTGCGGAGGCGGCCGGGCGCGACCTGTACTACGAGGCCGCGGTCGCCGGCGCCATCCCGATCCTGCGCCCGCTGCGCGAGTCGTTGGCCGGGGACAAGGTCACCCGGGTCCTGGGCATCGTGAACGGCACCACCAACTTCATCCTCGACAAGATGGACACCTCGGGCGCCGGGTTCACCGAGGCGCTCACCGAGGCCCAGGCTCTCGGGTACGCCGAGGCCGACCCGACAGCGGACGTCGAGGGTTTCGACGCCGCGGCGAAAGCAGCGATCCTGGCCAGCCTGGCGTTCCACACCCGGGTCACCGCCGGTGACGTCTACCGCGAGGGGATCGCCGAGGTCACCGCGAGCGATGTCGCCTCCGCCCGGCAGATGGGCTGCGTGGTCAAACTCCTGGCGATCTGCACCTTGGAGCAGGGCCCGGACGGCACGGCGGTCTCGGCCCGGGTGCACCCGGCAATGATCCCGGCGAGTCACCCGCTGGCAAGCGTCCGCGGTGCCTACAACGCTGTCTTCGTCGAGAGCGAGGCCGCCGGGCAGCTGATGTTCTACGGCCCTGGTGCCGGCGGTGCACCGACCGCGAGCGCGGTCCTGGGTGACCTGGTCACCGTCGCACGCAACCGGCTCGGCGACGTCCGCGGCGCCGGCGAGTCGGCGTACGCCGACCTGCCGATCCTGCCGATGGGCAGCACCATCACCCGGTACCACGTCCAGATCGACGTCGACGACAAGGCAGGTGTGCTCGCGGCGATCGCGCAGGCGTTCGCCGAGCACGACGTCTCGATCCAAACCGTGCGCCAGGAGGGCCGCGGCGACGACGCCCAGCTGGTGGTGGTCTCGCACGCGGCCAGCGACGCCGACCTGGCCGCGACGGTGGAGTCGATCCGCCGGATGGCATTCGTCCGGGACGTCTCCTCGGTCATGCGTGTCGAAGGAGGCTCGGAGTGACCCACCAGTGGCTCGGCGTGATCGAGGAGTACCGGGACCGCCTCGACATCCCCGCCAACACCCCGACCATCACCCTGCGCGAGGGCGGCACCCCGATGGTGCACTCGGACTGGCTCTCCGGCCTGACCGGTGCCGAGGTCTGGCTCAAGGTCGAGGGCAACAACCCGACCGGCTCCTTCAAGGACCGCGGCATGACTGTCGCGCTCTCGGTCGCCGTCGGACAGGGCGCCAAGGCCGTCGTCTGCGCTTCGACCGGCAACACCTCGGCCTCGATGGCCGCGTACGCCGCCAAAGCCGGGATCAAGCCGCTGGTGCTGGTGCCGCAGGGCAAGATCTCGGCCGGCAAGCTCGCCCAGGCGATCGTGCACGGCGCCCAGGTGATCATGGTCCGAGGCAACTTCGACGACTGCCTCACGCTTTCTCGTGCGCTCGCCGACCAGTACCCGGTTGCTCTGGTGAACTCGGTCAACCCGATGCGCTTGGAAGGGCAGAAGACCGCGTCCTTCGAGATCGTCGACTTCCTCGGGGAGGCCCCCGATGTCCACGTGCTGCCGACCGGAAACGCCGGCAACATCTCGGCGTACTGGAAGGGCTACAAGGAGTACCTCGCCTCGGGCGACTCCACGAAGACTCCCGTCATGCGCGGCTGGCAGGCGGCCGGTGCCGCTCCGCTGGTGCTCGGGGCTCCGGTCCCCGACCCCGAGACGGTCGCCTCGGCGATCCGGATCGGCAACCCGGCCTCGTGGGACCTCGCGATGGCGGCCACCACCGAGTCCGGCGGTGCGTTCCGCAAGGCCACTGACGACCAGATCCTTGCCGCCCAGCGCGACCTCGCTTCCCGCGACGGCGTCTTCGTCGAGCCCGCGTCTGCGGCTGGCGTTGCGGGCATCCTGATCGAGCACGCCGAGGGCGCCGACCTGCGTGGCAAGACCGTGGTGGTCACGGTGACCGGCCACGGCCTGAAGGACATCGACACCGCGCTGTCGACCTTCACCGACCTGGTCGACACTGTCGTCGACGCCGACGTCACTGCTGCCGCGCGCGCGGCTGGCCTGGACTGACGGACCAGCCTCATGAGCGACTTCGTCGTGGGTGCCATGACTGTTGGGGTCCCGGCCACGAGTGCCAACCTCGGCCCGGGCTTCGACTGTCTGGGCCTGGCGCTGGACCTCCATGACCTGCTCACCGGTGAGGTCATCGCCGACGGCCTCGAGATCGACATCGCCGGTGAGGGTGCGGCGACCCTGCCGCGCAACGAGCGCCACCTGGTGGTCTCCTCGATGCGTGTCGGGTTCGAGGCCCTGGGAGTCACGCCTCCGGGCCTGCGCTTGCGCTTCGTGAACGCCATCCCGCAGAGCAGGGGGCTGGGGTCCAGCTCGGCCGCAATCGTCGGTGGCCTCGCTCTCGCACGGGCGCTGGTGGTCGGCGGTGAGCGCCTCGACGACGACTCCTTGTTGGCGCTGGCCAACCGGATCGAAGGACACCCGGACAACGTGGCGCCGGCTCTGCGCGGTGGCTGCGTCGTCGCAGGTCAGGCTACGAACGAGGTCTGGGCTGTGCGGATCCCGGTCGCGGTGACGATCGGGGCCGTCGCGTTCGTTCCGCCGGGCGGAGTCTCCACCGAGGCGGCCCGCGGGCTCCTTCCCGCCGAGGTCTCGCATGAGACCGCGGCGGCCAACACCGGCCGGGCCGCACTGCTGGTGGCCGCGCTCTCGGGAGCTGCCGGTGACCTGAGCACACTCCTGCTGCGCGGAACCGAGGACTTCTTGCACCAGGAGTTCCGTGCCTCCGCAATGCCTGCGTCGTACGCGTTGGTCGGGGCACTGCGCGCAGACGGGCATGCCGCCTTCATCTCCGGTGCTGGCCCGACAGTGCTCGTGCTCGGGGCGCCCGAGAGGGTCCGACCGTTGGCGGAGCGATGCCCCGATGGGTGGTCGGTGCACCAGCTGGCGGTCGACCACGTCGGTGTCCGGGTCGTCACGTCCTGACAGGTCCGGAGTGCTAGTGTTCAAAGCGCGTCCAGTGAGATCGCACCGCTGATCGATGATCAGCGCGACACCCTGACGCACTTCTCCCGATCAGATACCCAGCCCGGATTCCTGTGCTGTCGCAGGCACCCGGGCCGGATCGGGACATCCGCCTCCTGCCAAGGCATTCAGCCGTACGGCCAAGCACCTCCGGGAAGGACCCCGCATGACGGAAACCACCGAGACGATCGCTGCACCGGTAGCCCAGGACGGTGCCCAGGACGGTGCCCGGAAGCGAGCGACCGGCGGGCCCGTTAAGGGACTCAGCGGCATGCTGCTGCCGGAGCTCAAGAAGGTGGCCGGTGGTCTCGGTATCAAGGCTTCCGGGATGAAGAAAGCGGACCTCGTCGCTGCGATCAAGGCTGCCCAGGGCAGTGGTCAGGGCGGTGGCTCGCGAGGCGGACAGAGCGTCCCCAAGAACGAACGCCCCAAGACCAACGAGGCGCCCAAGAACGGGGCTCCCCAGAACGAGGCGCCCAAGACTGAGGCGCCCAAGACTGAGGCGCCCAAGACTGACGAGGCTCCCCAGCACGAGACCCCCGCGACTGAGGCCGCCACGACCGGGGAGCGCAGTCAGGAGCGCTCCGACGTTCCAACTGAGCGGAACCGGAACGCCGGCCAGGAAAGCCAGGGCGGCGGCCGTGGTCAGAACAACCAGAACCAGGTCAACCAGAACCAGACCAACCAGAACCAGGGCCTGCAGGGCGACGACGAGGGCGGCAGCCGTCGCAACCGCCGGCGACGGGGTCGTGACCGCGACCGTGTCGGCCAGCCCAGCACGCAGGGCGGCCAGCCCAGCACGCAGGGCGGCCAGTCGAACCAGGGCGGCCAGTCGAACCAGGGCAACCAGTCGAACCAGGGCAACCAGGGCGGCGGCAACCAGGGCGCCGGACACCAGGGCGTCGGTCGCGGCAACCGCCACGAGCCCGACCTGCAGATTCTCGAGGACGACGTCCTTGCCCCGTGCGCAGGCATCCTTGATGTTCTGGACAGCTACGCCTTCGTCCGGACCAGCGGCTACCTGCCCGGCACCGACGACGTCTACGTCTCGCTCTCCACGGTCCGCAAGTACGGGCTGCGCCGCGGTGATGCGGTGATCGGCCAGGTCCGCCAGCCGCGGGAAGGGGATCGCAAGGAGAAGTTCAACCCGCTGGTCAAGCTCGACTCGGTCAACGGTGGTGACCCGGAAGCAGCCAAGACCCGCGTGGAGTTCAGCAAGCTCACCCCGCTCTATCCCTCCGAGCGCCTGCGCATGGAGACCACCTCGACCAACATGATCGGGCGGGTCATCGACATCGCCTCGCCGATCGGAAAGGGTCAGCGCGGCCTGATCGTCTCGCCCGCCAAGGCCGGCAAGACGATGATCATGCAGTCGATCGCTAACTCGATCACCACCAACAACCCCGAGTGCCACCTGATGGTCGTCCTAGTGGACGAGCGTCCCGAGGAGGTCACGGACTTCGAGCGCTCGGTCAACGGCGAGGTGATCAGCTCGACCTTCGACCGCCCGGCGAGCGACCACACCATGGCCGCCGAGCTTGCGATCGAGCGGGCCAAACGTCTCGTCGAGCTCGGCCACGACGTGGTCGTGCTGCTCGACGGCATCACCCGCCTCGGCCGCGCCTACAACCTGGCGGCACCGGCGAGCGGCCGGATCCTGTCGGGCGGGGTCGACTCGGCCGCGCTCTACCCGCCGAAGAAGTTCTTCGGCGCGGCGCGCAACATCGAGGACGGCGGCTCGCTGACCATCCTGGCAACCGCACTGATCGAGAGCGGGTCGAAGATGGACGAGGTGATCTTCGAGGAGTTCAAGGGCACCGGCAACATGGAGATCCGTCTCCGCAGGGACCTCGCCGACAAGCGGATCTTTCCGGCGATCGACGCCGTTCAGTCCGGGACCCGGCGCGAGGAGCTGCTGATGAGCAAGGAGGAGCTGGCCATCGTGTGGAAGCTCCGCCGGGTCCTTTCCGGGCTCGACGGGCAGCAGGCCCTGGAGCTCCTGCTGGAGCGCCTGAAGAAATCCCAGAACAACCTGGAGTTCCTCACCCAGGTGCAGAAGACCACCCCCACGCCGGGCACTCAGGAGGGTTGAGAGCACGGCAATCTGCGCGAAGGACCGGACGCAGTGCCCAATCTCGTTATGCTGATCGCCGAGGCCGTTACTGGGGGTAGGGGCACGCGAGTTCAGCCAAAGCTTTAAGGGGGTCCGGATGGCGCGCATCGTGATCGCTGACGACGACGCTGACATCAGGGAGTTGGTCGTCTTCAAGTTGCGCCACGCCGGGCACGAGGTGCTTCCGGTTGCGGATGGAACTGCCGCGGTCGAGGCGTGTCTGGCGGACCGGCCGGACCTGGTGATCCTGGACGTGATGATGCCCGGGATGAACGGCCTGGAGGCCGCCCGGGTGCTCCGGGCCGATGCTTCGATGAACGGCGTACCGATCATCATGCTGACCGCGCGGGCCCAGGAGTCCGATATCGAGCAGGGCTTCGAGGCCGGCGCCGACGACTACGTCGTGAAGCCGTTCAGCCCGCGCGACCTGGCCGTCCGGGTCGCATCTGTGCTGGGCGAGGCCGCCCCGAAGTCAACCCCGTAGCCGGCTGACCCACGCAGGGACAACCGGGTGCGGCCAGGTGTTCGGATGACGTGATTTCGCGACCGCCCGCGGGTAGTGGCAGAATCACCCGTTGGCTCCGGTTCACGTGCGCATCCGCGGACGACCCGGCGGCCCGTTCACCGAGAGGAACCACTCATGAAGAACGACATCCACCCCGCGTACGTCGAGACCGCGGTGACCTGTACCTGCGGCAACTCGTTCACGACGCGCAGCACCTCGCCTGAAGGCAAGCTTCATGCTGACGTGTGCTCGAACTGCCACCCGTTCTACACCGGCAAGCAGAAGATCCTCGACACCGGCGGCCGCGTTGCCCGCTTCGAGGCCCGTTACGCCAAGAAGGCTGCCCCCGAAGCGGACGCAGCCAAGTAGCTCCGTCGAACGCCGGTCCCGCGGCCTGACCCTCGTGTCAGCGCCTGCGGAGGCCGGCGTTCTGCTTGCCCCGAGCCTGTCGAGGGTTTCTCTGTCCGATCCAGCGAGCGCAGCGAGAGTGAGGTGCCAGCGATGTTCGAGGCAGTCGAGGGCCTGATCGCGGAGCATGCCGAGCTCGAGACGACGCTTGCCGACCCCGGCGTCCACGCCGACCAGTCCCGCGCGCGCAAGCTCAACCAGCGGTACGCCGAGCTCTCCTCGATCGTCCGCACCTACCGCGAGTGGCTTCAGATCGGCGATGATGCTGACGCGGCCCGCGAACTGACCTCGGAGGATGAGGCGTTCGCTGCGGAAGCAGTCGAGCTAGACGAGCGCCGGGTGAAGGTGGGCGAGCGCTTGCGTCAGCTGCTGATCCCGCGCGAAGCCTCAGACAGCAAGGACGCCTTGTTGGAGGTGAAGTCGGGCGAGGGTGGCGAGGAGTCCGCACTCTTCGCCGGCGACCTGCTCCGGATGTACACCCGGTACGCCGAGACGAGGGGCTGGAAGACCGAGATCCTGGACGCCAACGAGTCTGATCTCGGTGGCTACAAGTCGGTGACCGTCGCAGTGAAGGCGAAGGGCACTCCCGCGCCGGGCGAGGCGCCGTACGCGCTGCTGAAGTTCGAGGGCGGTGTGCATCGGGTCCAGCGGGTGCCGGTGACCGAGAGCCAGGGGCGGGTGCACACCTCCGCGGCCGGCGTCCTGGTGCTGCCCGAGGCCGAGCAGGTCGACGTCTCTATTAACGATAACGACCTGCGGATCGACGTCTTCCGATCCAGCGGACCCGGTGGCCAGAGCGTCAACACGACCGACTCCGCAGTCCGGATCACCCACCTACCGACCGGGATCGTGGTCAGCTGCCAGAACGAGAAGTCGCAGCTCCAGAACCGGGACCAGGCGATGCGGATCCTGCGGGCACGGCTCCTGGCCGCCGCCGAAGAGTCCGCGATGGCGGAGGCGAGCGACGCCCGGCGCCTGCAGGTGCGCACGGTCGACCGCTCCGAGCGGATCCGCACCTACAACTATCCGGAGAACCGGATCTCCGACCATCGCACCGGCTACAAGTCCTACAACCTCGACCAGGTCCTCGACGGCGCCCTGGAGCCGGTGATCGAGGCCTGCGTGGCAGCCGACATGGCGGCCCGGCTCGAGGCGCTGGGGGACTGATGGAGGGCCGACTCTTGCTCGCTAGCGCCGAGACGGTGCTGGCGGACGCGGGCGTCGAGAGCGCGCGCAACGACGTCGAGATCCTGCTCGCGCAGGTGCTGCAGGTCTCCCGCGGCGCCCTGATCCTCGTCAGGAATGTCGATGCCGAGGACCAGGCCGCGTTCGAGGCCCTCGTCGCCCGCCGTGCCGAGCGGGTCCCGCTGCAACATCTGACCGGCTCCGCCGGCTTCCGGTACGTCGACCTGGCGGTCGGGCCCGGGGTCTTCACGCCCCGTCCGGAGACCGAGCTTCTGGCCGGGTGGGCGATCGAGGAGGCCCTCGAGGTCCAGGGCCGCGCGCCGGTGGTCGTCGACCTCTGCACCGGCTCGGGTGCGATTGCCCGGAGCATCGTGGACGAGGTGCCGCACGCGGCTGTCCACGCTGTGGAGCTGGATCCGGGAGCGCACCACTGGGCCGTCCTGAACCTCTCCGCGACCGGCGTGGAGCTGCGCCAGGGTGACATGGCTGACGCCTTCGGTGACCTCGACGGCACCGTGGACGTGGTGGTCTGCAACCCGCCGTACATCCCGCTGGACGCGTGGGAGAGCGTGGCCCCTGAGGCGCGCGACCACGACCCGCATCTCGCGCTCTTCTCCGGCGACGACGGGCTCGAGGCGATGCGGATCCTCGAGCGGGTCGCAGGCCGGCTGCTTCGGCCCGGAGGCGTCGTCGGCGCCGAGCACGCCGATCTCCAGGGCGAGGCTGCGCCGGGGGTCTTCGTCGCGGCGGGCCGGTGGGCCGACGTACGCGATCACCGCGATCTGGCAGGTCGGCCGCGTTACTTGACCGCACGACTGGCACGATGAGTCTCGTGTCCACCCGTTATGACGCCACGGACGAAACCATGCTCGAGGCCGGGCTGGCGGCGGCCACCACCGCTATCCGGGCCGGTGAGCTCATCGTGCTCCCGACAGACACCGTCTACGGTCTGGCCGCCGATGCCTTCGACCCGGTCGCTGTCGGTCGGCTCCTCGAGGCCAAGGGCCGCGGGCGGGAGATGCCGCCGCCGGTGCTCGTCGGTTCACCCGCGACCCTGGAGGCGCTGGCCACTGGCCTGCCCGAGTGGGCGCGCGTCCTGGTCGAGCACTACTGGCCCGGACCGCTGACCGTGGTGGTCCGGCAGCAGGTTTCTCTGCAGTGGGACCTCGGCGAGACCCGCGGGACCGTCGCCGTACGGATGCCGCACGACAAGGTCGCCCTCGAGCTCCTCGCGCGGACCGGCCCCCTGGCCGTCTCCTCGGCGAACCTGACCGGCAGCCCCGCTGCCACGGACGCCGACCAGGCCGCCGAGATGCTCTCCGCTCAGGTCTCCGTAATCCTCGACGGCGGTCCGACGGAGGACGACAAACCGTCGACCATCGTCGACTGCACCGGTGCGCAGCCCCGGGTGCTGCGAGTCGGCGCGATCGGGGTCGAGGAGCTCCGCACCGTCCTGGCCGGGGTTGAGGTCGCCCTGGTCGACCTGACCGCGGAGGAAGACCAGGACCGCGACGGGTCTACCGGTGCGTGAGTACCTCCTGGTCTTCCTGACGGCCGCAGTCGTCTCCTATCTGTTGTGCGTGGTTGCTCGCGAGCTGGCGATGCGCCTGGGCGCGGTTGCGCAGGTCCGTGACCGCGACGTGCACGTCATCCCGATCCCGTACTTCGGGGGAGTGGCGATGCTCGGTGGGCTCTGGGCCGGTTACCTGGTCGCGAAACACCTGCCCTTCCTCGGTCTCTCGCAGGCGCAGGTCTTCGACGACGCCGCCGTAGTGCTGACGGGTGGGGCGATCATCTGCCTGGTCGGCGTCCTGGACGACATGATCGAGCTGGATGCACTCACCAAGTTCGGGGGCCAGATTGTGGCTGCCGGATACCTGGTGCTCAACGGTGTCCAGCTCTACTCACTGCGGCTGCCCGGGATCGGCCAGTTCTCGCTCGACTCGACCCAGGCGATGCTGCTCTCGATCGTGCTGATCGTCGGGACGGTGAACGCGATCAACTTCGTCGACGGGCTCGACGGCCTGGCCAGTGGGATGGTCAGCATCGGTGCCTTCGCGTTCTTCGCCTTTTCCTACCGGCTGGCGGACGCGAACAACCTGACCCTGGCGATCACGGCCGCGCTGCTCTGCTCCTGCCTGGCAGGCGCTTGCGTCGGCTTCCTGCCGCACAACTTCTACCCGGCTCGGATCTTCATGGGCGACTCCGGCTCGATGCTGCTCGGCCTGGTGCTCTCCGGCTCGGCCCTCACCCTCACCGGTCAGTTCGCCGGCGTCGAGCTCGCCCCGCAGGCCGACGGCAGCAGCACCAGTACGACGCTGGTCATCCTGCTCCCGATCCTGCTCCCGATCTCGATCCTGGTGGTCCCCTTCGTAGACCTGGTCCTGGCCGTCGTACGACGGACGCGACGCGGGCAGATGTTCTACCAGCCGGACAAGGAGCACCTCCACCACCGCCTCCTCGAGTTCGGTCACAGCCAGCGCAAGGCGGTCGTGATCATGTGGCTCTGGGCCGGCCTGATCGGTTTCGGTGCGGTCGCGATCAGCCTGTACGCCGGTCCGGTGAGCATCGTCGCAATCGGAGTTTGGGCCGCTGTCACCGCAGTACTGACCTTCGTCGTACCGCGGCTGCACACATCGGCCTGACCCTCTCTCCGATGCTGCTGCAAGGCGTTGGATCGCTCCAATTCAGCGGCCCGAAAGTTTGTGCTAGTTTTCACAAGCACAGCCACAAGCACAGCCACATGCACTGCCAGAAGCACAGCCACTACACCGCCCCGCCGCCCTGCTGACGACCACCCCGAGGCCGCCATGACGACGAACACAGCACCCGCTGAGAGGACTCCCCGAGTCCTTCTCGTGGCCGCGCTGTGGGTCCTCGGGAGCACGGTGGTCAGCACCGTCGCCGGCGCAGCAGTGCAGGGCCGGACCGAGGCGATCTCCGCGCTGCTAGGAGGCGGGATCGTGCTGGTCTTCTTCAGCTTCGGCGCCGTCGTGGTCAGCGGTGCCTCCCAGCTCGCCCCGCACCTGGCGCTCCTGGTCGCGATGGTGACCTACACGTTCCAGGTCGTCCTGATCGCGCTGGTCTTCGTGGCCCTCACCGAGGCGGACGCCTTCGACACCGACCTGAGCGCCGGCTGGCTCGCCGGGGCCGTGATCGCCGGCACGTTCGCCTGGATGGCCGGCCAGCTGCTTGCCACCCTCCGCGCTCCGATCCCACCGTGGGTGGGCCCGGCCTCGGGCGACCCGAAGGACGAGGTCGGGAGCGCCGTCCCAGGACGGGAGGCGGGTGCGGCATGAACGCCGACGGCTGCTATTGTCCGGTGCGCGATGTCCCAGCCGGATCCTGCGCACGACTCACCCAGAGAACCACCCGAAGAGAAGAGCCAAGGAGACCCCTGGCACGCCTTCGGGTATCTCGTCTCGGGTGTGTTCATGTACGGCTTCCTGGGATGGCTGGCGGATCGCTGGCTGGACACGGAATTCCTGGTCGTGATCGGGATCCTCTTCGGAGCGGTCCTGGGGATCTACATGACGATCAGACGCTTCGACGCACTACCGAAATGGCCTCGCGCAGGCGAGAAGACGAACGACGTAGAGAAGAAGTAGGGGTACTCAGGTGAGCACTGCAGGGATGTTCGTCCCGGCCTCCGGTGGCGGCGGCGAAGGGTTCGAGGCGCCGGGACCGGCGAGCTTCGACCTGCCCGCGTTCTTCGAGATCGCCGGTCAGCCGGTCACGAAGCCGATGTTCCAGCTCGTGCTTGCTGCCGGAGTGGTGTTCGTGTTCTTCTACCTCGCGGCGCGCCAGCGGTCGCTGGTTCCGGGCCGCCTGCAGTTCGCCGGCGAAGAGGCCTACGGCATGGTTCGCAACTCCATTGGCCGGGACATCATCGGCAGCCATGACTTCCAGCGCTTCGTTCCCTACCTGGTGACGATGTTCTTCTTCATCCTGCTCAACAACTTCTTCTCCAGCATCCCGGGCATCCAGTTCCCGACCTTCTCGCGGGCCTCGATGGCCTACGCGCTCGCAGGTATGAGCTGGCTGGTCTACAACTACGTCGGTATCCGCAAGCACGGCTTCGTGGCCTACCTCAAGCTCCAGTGCGTGCCGTCCGGGGTCAGCCCGGCGATGTACCCGCTGCTGGTCCCGTTGGAGTTCTTCTCCAACCTGGTGGTTCGCCCGGTGACGCTGGCGCTGCGTTTGTTCGCCAACATGTTCGCCGGGCACCTGCTGCTGATCCTGTTCTCGACCGGCGGTCTCTACATCCTCCAGAACGAGGGCCTCGCGCTCGCGCCGGTGGGCATCGTCGCCTGGATCCTCGCTGTCGCGATCTCCTTTCTGGAGCTGCTGGTCCAGTTCCTCCAGGCCTACGTCTTCACCCTGCTCAACGCCATGTACATCTCAGGTGCGCTCGCAGACGAGCACTGAGACGCACGACCGCACCACCGCTTCACCCACAAGCAGCACCAAGAGAAGAACATCGAAAGGAAAAGCCATGATCCCCCTGGAGCTTGCCGGATCCGTGAACATGATCGGTTACGGTCTGGCCGCAGTCGGCCCCGGTATCGGCATCGGCCTGATCTTCGCCGCGTACATCAACGGTGTCGCGCGTCAGCCTGAGGCACAGAGCCGCCTGCAGTCGATCGCGATCCTCGGTTTCGCGCTCGCCGAAGCGCTCGCGATCATCGGTATCGCGCTCGCCTTCGTCCTCAAGTGACCCCTGTTCCGACTGACAAAGGACCACGACCATGACGTCGTACCTCATGCCCTTGGAGACTCCCGAGTCCCCGTTGGCGTTCGTGTGGGTCGAGTTCTCGATCGCCCTGGTCGTGTTCGGCATCCTCTTCCTCGCGGTCAAGAAGTTCGTAGTTCCGAACTTCGAGAAGACCTTCGCGGAGCGGACGACGGCGATCGAGGGTGGCCTCCAGGCCGCAGAGTCGAAGCAGGCAGAAGCCGACGCCAAGCTGGCCGAGCTGGAGAAGCAGCTCGCTGACGCCCGCCACGAGGCCGCGCGCATCCGTGAGGAAGCGCGTGAGCAGGGTGCGCAGATCGTCGCCGAGCTCCGGGAGCAGGCCCAGGCCGAGGCTTCCCGGATCGTTGAGCACGGCAAGACCCAGATCGAGGCGGAGCGCCAGCAGGCGGTCACCTCCCTCCGGGCCGAGGTGGGCACGTTGGCCACGACCCTTGCCGGTCGGATCGTGGGCGAGAGCCTGGATGACGACGACCGCTCCTCGCGAGTCGTCGACCGTTTCCTGGCTGAGCTCGAGGGAGCCAACTGATGCAGTTGCGTGGAGCATCGGCCGAGGCCCTGGCGGGGCTGCGTTCGCAGGTGGACGCGGCCGCTGCGGGCGACCTGGTCGCCCTCGGCGAGGACCTCTTCGGCGCGGCGTCCGTCTTCCGGGCTGAGCCCGGACTGCGGCGGGTCGCGACCGACCAGTCGCTCGATGCCTCGGCCAAGTCCGGACTGGTCCGCCAGGTCCTCGACGGACACGTCTCGGCCACCGGCATGGACGTCGTCGCCGACGCGGTGACCCGTCGTTGGACGTCGGCCCGGGACCTGGCCGACGTGCTGGAGTACCTGGGCGTCGTCGCGGTCGTGAGGTCCTCGGGCAGCGACGCCGGTCGACTCGCGGACGAGCTCTTCGCGATCAGCGAGCTGATCAACTCGAACGCCGACCTTCGTGGCGCTCTCTCGGAGCCGACCCGTTCGGTTGCCGACAAGGCCGCCCTGCTGCACACCCTTCTGGACGGCAAGGCGCTCGCGGCGACGCAGCGACTCGCTGTCCTCGCCCTGAACGGTTCCCACCGCACGGTGGTCGTCGCGCTGGACGAGTACCAGAAGATCGCCGCCGCGGTGAAGGACGAGAGCGTCGCCAAGGTGCGCGTAGCTCAAGACCTCTCCACCGCCGACCGCGATCGCTTGCAGAAAGCACTGACGCGCCAGTACGGACGCCCGGTGCACCTGAACGTCAGCGTCGAGCCCGACCTCGTTGGCGGCATGCGTGTCGAGATCGGTGACGACGTCATCGACGGCAGCGTGTCGAGCAGGCTCGACGACGCTCGTCGCCGGCTCGCCGGCTGAGTCTGAACATGCGCGACCACCGATCACACGACTGAGTAACAACGTTGAAGCACAAGAGAGTAGGGACCTGAAATGACGGAGCTTTCGATCCGTCCGGAGGAGATCCGGGACGCGCTGCAGCGCTTCGTGGCCGATTACAAGCCCGAGGCCGCGAGCAAGGAAGAGGTCGGCACCGTTGCCGAGGCCGCGGACGGCATCGCCCGGGTATCGGGCCTGCCCTCGTGCATGGCGAACGAGCTCCTGGAGTTCGAGGACGGCACGCTCGGTATCGCGCTGAACCTCGACACCCGCGAGATCGGTGTCGTCGTGCTCGGCGACTTCGACAAGATCGAGGAAGGCCAGACGGTCCGCCGTACCGGCGATATTCTCTCGGTCCCCGTCGGTGACGGCTACCTGGGCCGGGTCGTCGACCCGCTGGGTACCCCGATCGACGGTCTCGGTGAGATCGCGACCACCGGCCGCCGGCCGTTGGAGCTCCAGGCCCCGACCGTCATGCAGCGCAAGTCGGTCCACGAGCCGCTCGCGACCGGCATCAAGGCCATCGACGCGATGACCCCGATCGGCCGTGGCCAGCGCCAGCTGATCATTGGTGACCGCGCCACCGGCAAGACCACGGTCGCGATCGACACGATCATCAACCAGAAGCAGAACTGGGAGTCGGGCGACCCGACCAAGCAGGTCCGTTGCATCTACGTCGCCATCGGTCAGAAGGGCTCG
>JBKJHO010000008.1:0-10924 GCA_046598915.1 Marmoricola sp.
GAGGACATGCCGACGTCCGCTGGAGCGGGAACGGGTCGGGAGGGCTCATCATCCGAGCTGTCGTCCGAGTCGGACGAAGAGGCAGAGGACGAGTCGCTGCTGTAGGACGTGGCGCTGTCGCCACCGGCAGCGGCCTCGGCGTCAGCCTTGGCGGCTTCCTCGACCTGGGTGCGGTGCGACTCCCAGCGCGCGTGCGCCTCGGCGTACTGCTTCTCCCACTCGGCACGCTGGTCGTCGTAGCCGTCGAGCCACTCGCCGGTGCCGGAGTCGAAGCCGTCGGGGTAGATGTAGTTGCCCGCGTCGTCGTAGGTCGCCGCCATGCCGTACAGCGTGGGGTCGAACTCCTCGACGTCGCCCGCGGTCGCGGTCTCGTTGGCCTGCTTCAGCGACAGCGAGATCCGGCGACGCTCGAGGTCGATGTCGATGATCTTGACCATGACGTCGTCGTTGACCTGGACGACCTGCTCGGGGATCTCGACGTGACGCTCGGCGAGCTCGGAGATGTGCACCAGGCCCTCGATGCCCTCCTCGACGCGGACGAACGCACCGAAGGGGACCAGCTTGGTCGCCTTGCCCGGCACGATCTGGCCGATCTGGTGCGTGCGGGCGAAGTGCTGCCAGGGGTCTTCCTGCGTGGCCTTGAGCGACAGCGAGACGCGCTCGCGGTCCATGTCGACGTCGAGCACCTCGACGGTGACCTCGTCGCCGACCTGTACGACCTCGTTGGGGTGATCGATGTGCTTCCAGGAGAGCTCGGAAACGTGCACGAGCCCGTCAACGCCGCCAAGGTCGACAAACGCACCGAAGTTGACGATCGAGGAGACGACGCCCTTGCGGATCTGGCCCTTCTGGAGCTGGGTCAGGAAGCCGTGACGAACTTCGGACTGGGTCTGCTCGAGCCACGCGCGGCGCGAGAGCACGACGTTGTTGCGGTTCTTGTCCAGCTCGATGATCTTCGCTTCGAGCTCCTTGCCGACGTACGGCTGGAGGTCGCGCTCGCGGCGCATCTCGACCAGTGACGCGGGAAGGAAGCCGCGAAGGCCGATGTCCAGGATCAGGCCGCCCTTGACGACCTCGATGACGGTGCCGGTGACGACGCCGTCCTCTTCCTTGACCTTCTCGATGGTGCCCCAGGCGCGCTCGTACTGCGCGCGCTTCTTGGACAGGATCAGACGACCTTCCTTGTCCTCCTTCTGGAGAACGAGGGCCTCAACCGAGTCCCCGACCTTGACGACCTCATTGGGGTCGACGTCGTGCTTGATCGAGAGTTCGCGGGAGGGGATGACACCTTCGGTCTTGTAACCGATGTCGAGAAGGACCTCGTCGCGGTCGACCTTGACGATGATGCCTTCGACGATGTCGCCGTCGTTGAAGAACTTGATGGTGGCGTCAATCGCGGCGAGGAAGTCTTCCTCGGAGCCGATGTCGTTGATCGCGACCTGCGGTGCGTCTGAGTAGAGGATGGAAGTCATAAGGGAAATAGATCCTTGGTGGACAGAAGTCGGGCGTGTGCGCGTGGAAGTCACTGCTGCCGGAGGCTGAAATAAGGCACAGCCACCATCACGAAGGATTTCGCTAGGCTCCGAAAATCATCGGAGCCTGACAGCGAGCTAGAGACTGCTAGGTCTGAGACTCAGGCAGACTTCTGGCGCACCGACAAGAGTACGGCGTCAGGCAGGCTCACGTCCAACCAGCAGCACCGGGCCAACACTGCTGGGCGACCGCCTCGGACGGCGCCCGGTGGGATGATCTCGTCATGGCTGCCGAAGCGACCCCGGGAGGGCGCCCCGTCCGGGCCGAACGCCGTCCGACAGATGAGCGTGACTCCCTGGTCGCGAACCGGGCCGATTGGGACCGGTACGCCGACGAGTACCAGGCCACCCACGGCGAGTTCCTCGGGGACGACGGCTTCCTCTGGGGCCCCGAGGGTGTCCGCGAGGAGCACGTCCGCGCCCTCGGTGACGTGAGCGGGAAGCGCGTCCTGGAGCTGGGCTGCGGTGCCGGCCAGTGCTCGCGCTGGGTCTTGGGCCAGGGTGGGATCCCGGTAGGTCTGGACGTTTCGATGCGCCAACTGCAGCACAGTCGCCGGATCGATCTCGAGCACGGAACGTCGGTACCGACGGTTTGTGCCGGAGCAGCAGCGATCCCCTTCGCGGACGACACGTTCGACGCGGTCTTCTCCGCCTTCGGGGCGCTCCAGTTCATCGCCGAGGCCGATGCGCTGGTGGCCGAGATCGCCCGGGTCACCCGTCCCAGCGGCCGGCTGGCGTTCTCGGTGACCCACCCGACGCGGTGGATGTTCCCCGACGACCCCGGCGAGGGCGGCCTGCTGGCCACTCAGTCCTACTGGGACCGGACGCCGTACGTCGAGGTCGACGACGAGACCGGCGAGACGTCGTACGTCGAGCACCACCGGACCCTGGGCGACTGGGTCCGCGCCCTGACCGCGAGCGGCTACCGACTGGTGGATCTGATCGAGCCGGAGTGGCCCGCCGAGCACGACCGGGTCTGGGGCGGCTGGAGCCGGACGCGGGGCCTCCTGACGCCAGGCACCGCCCTGTACGTCGCCGACCTGAAACGCTGAACGCGCCCCCGCTTCGACGGATGCGGGGGCGCGCTCGGAGCATCAGCCGCGCTCAGGCGCGCTCAGCCGCGCTCAGGCGCGCTCAGGCGGTGGTGCCCGCCATCTCACGAACCCGGGTGCCGGCGCCCGTCGTGTCACGACGCCGACCGAGGACGATTCCGCCGACCAGCATGACCAGACCGAGGACGAAGCCGACCTGCGGCACGACGGCGCGCACCAGGTGCAACGTGTCCGCCTGTCCGCCGTACTCCTCGGCGTTGGCCTTGACGGTCGCATCATCGAAACCGGTAGTCACCTCGGTGAGCGTCACCCGCGACTGACCCTCGTAGTCGAGGGTGTTGTTCTGGGCCTCGGTGCGCTTGATGACGACACCGGTCTCCGGCTCCACCCACAGGGTGCGCACGTTGGAGTACATCTTGTCGGCAGTGACCGTCTCGGACCCCTTGAGCCCGAGCACGCTCAGCGGCACCTCCAACGTGCCGACCTTGGTGACGGGGATGGTTTGCGAGAACTTGTAGACGTCGACGCCTTCGACCTGGGTGCTGCTCAGGTACTCGATAGGGATCTTCTTGCCGAGTTCGCCGTCCCAGAAGTCATAGGTCTTCTGCTTGGTCTGGAACGGGAACTTGGCGACCAGGCCCGCGTGGGTGACCGGGGTCTCCTCGCCGGTGGTGGCCGAGACGAAGTCGCCGCAGCAGTCGCCGATCGCCTCTCCGGTGCGCGCGTCGAAGGTCATCCGCTCAACCTCGCGCGACCGCATCACGCCGTCCGAGGAAGTCGTGGAGGTCGAGTTCACGTAGGTGACCGCGCCGGGCTTCTTCCCCGGCGTGCTCGCGTCGCCGGTGGTGTTGACCACGGTGGTGAGATCAGTGGTGATCTCCTTCAACGTGGCGATGTCGAAGATCGTCGCATCCTCTCCCACGAGGGTGGTGATGCTGCGCTGGTTGGCAGGTGCCACCGCGAGCCGCGGATAGGCGTACCACCGGATCATCGGTCCGAGGACGATCAGGAACGCCCCCAGAGCAATCAGGACAAGACTCATTCGGCGCATGACGCGCTCCTCCCGGTACTGCGTCCTGGGCTCCCTCCCATGGCGCAATCCTGAGGTTATCAGGAAACAACGCGCAAACAGGACATACGCCCTTTCGCACCCTGAACCGTGACATAGCCAGTGGGGCCGAGCAGCTCAAGCCGGCTTGCGCACCACGATCCAGAGGTTCCAGGTGACGATCTCGCGGACGACCGGGATCCGCAGCAGGAAGGCCGACCACCGCGGCAGGTACCGAGGCCGCAGGTCGAGAACCTCGAGGTCAGGGCGCGAGCGCAGCCAACGCTGGCCGTCCTTGACGGACGCGGCGAACATCGAGGTGCCGAAGACGTTCTTCGGCGGCCGGCCGTGCTTGCGCTCGTACCGGAGCGCTGCGCGATGGCCACCGAGGAAGTGCCAGGGCGACGTCTCGTGCCCACCCCACGGCCCGAGCCAGATCGTGTAGGAGAGGACCGCGACTCCCCCCGGCCGGACGACGCGGAGGATCTCGTCGCAGGTGGCTCCGAGGTCGCGGACGTGCTCGAGCAGGTTGGAGGAGAACGCGATGTCGACGGCGCCATCCGCCAGCGGCGCCTTTTCAGCAAGGCCGACGACCGAGCCCGGCGTACGGCGCCCGTGCAGCTCGATCTCGTCGATGTCCGCGTCGATCAGGACCGTCCGAGCACCCGCGGCTCGGAATGCGGCCGAGTAGAACCCGGGGCCCCCGCCGAAGTCGGCGACGGTGGCGCCGGCCACCTCCACCTGCTCGCGGACCAGAGCAACCGCATCATCTGCGATCAGGCCGTAGAACCCCTCGGGGTCGGTCTGCTCGGTCAAGAACGACCGGAACAATCGTACAGACCGGACCAGCCCGGCAGATCGGAGCAAACGGACAAAGGCCACAGTTCAATGTTACTGTGAGCGAGCATTCGGTGTCGCACCGGGGAGGGAGAACCACAGTGCGAACATTGGGGAGGGACGTTCAGGCTGCCCGGAAAGCGCCATCAACAAGCGTGGTGATCCTGAACTGGCGTGATCCGTGGCACCCGGAGGGCGGGGGCTCGGAACTCTACGTCCATCAAGTTGCCAAGGAACTGCGCGACGCAGGCAGGAATCTGACCTGGGTCACGGCTGCGTACCCGGGCGCGCCTCGCAACGAGATCGTCGACGGCATCCGGTTCATCCGCCGCGGCGGGCATCTGACCGTCTATCTCTGGGTGGCGTGGATGTTCCTCTCGCGCAGCCTCGACCGACGAATTGGTGGGGTGGGCACGGTTCTCGAGGTGCAGAACGGAATGCCGTTCCTCTCCTCCTGGCTGACCCGGGCCCAGGTCACCGTCCTGGTGCACCACGTACACCGGGAGCAGTGGTCCGTCGTCGGGCCGGTGCTCGCCCGGATCGGGTGGCTCCTGGAATCACGGATCGCGGTGTTCGCCAATCGGGGCAACCGCTACCTCGCGGTCTCCGACACCACCCGACGCGAGCTGGTCGCGCTCGGCGTACGGGCCGCTGACATCGCCCTGGCCTACAACGGGATGCCCCCCGTGCCGGAGTACGACGCCGGTGCGCGCGCCGCAGATCCGACGCTGGTCGTGCTCTCGCGCCTGGTGCCGCACAAGCAGATCGACCACGTGATCGCCGCGTTACCGGCCTTGGCCGCAGAGTTCCCCGGTATCCGTCTGCGTGTCCTCGGCGACGGCTGGTGGAGCGAGGAGCTGCACCGTCAGGCGGCCGCGATCGCCGAGGCGAATGGACTCGACTGCACCATCGACTTCTTGGGACACGTGAGCGACCGGACCAAGTTCGAGGAACTGTCCCGAGCCTGGGTACACATCCTGCCGTCGGTCAAAGAGGGTTGGGGGCTCTCGATCGTCGAGGCAGGCCACGCCGGAACCCCGTCGGTTGCCTACGCGAGCGCAGGCGGTGTCTCCGAGGCCATCCTGGACGGCGTCACCGGGTTGCTCGCCGCCGACGAGGACGACCTGCGCGTGCAGATTGCCACCCTGCTGCGCGACCCGCAGCTCCGTGCCGATCTCGGCGACAAGGCCCGGATACGTTCCGGGGAGTTCTCCTGGGATGCGGCAGCAGCCACGGTCGCGGACGCGCTCGACGGCTGAGTCCTGAGCCGGACGCGCGTCGCCTCGCACCAGGAACCACGACGCCGCCGCACCCCCCAGGGGTGCGGCGGCGTCTGCACGTGTTGCCGAGTCGTGCTCGGCGATCAGTCCGCGTAGTTCGGCGTGTTCACGCCGCTCACGTTGGCCGCCGTCTCGTTCGGCTGCGTGACGTTGGCTGCCACCTGCGTCGAGGCCACCGCGATTGCACCTGCCGCCAGAGCCCCTCCGACGGTCGCGACGACAATCGTGCCGATTGTGACTGCGCTGCCCGTGCTGCCGGCTGCTGCGCCGGCCCCGAGCCCAAAGATCGATGACATAGGTCCCTCACCACGTTGATGTTGCAACTGAACGTTCTTCCGGTCGGGCCGCTGCTCCCTCGTGCGGCGCCCGCAGCCCATCTTACCCGATTTCGACCTTTAAGCGACGTATCCTCCGCAATGCGAGGAAAAGGACAGCAACGATCCCCGCGAGTCCAGCACCCAGGTCGCCCGCGACGATCAGCGCCCGGTGCTCGGCTCGTGCCATCGCGGCCGGGTTCTTGGTGTCGAGGAGGGCGAGCTCCGCGCCGTCGTACAGCACCTCGCCGGCCGGTACCTGGACAGACTCCGAGCCGGCGGCGGTCTTCTCGACGAGGACGAATCGGATACCGGTCTCAGCGAGGACGCGCGCCAGCGACCCGCCACGGCGTACGACGTCGGCGATGCGGGCCGCGGCCGTGCTGTCGCCGGCCACCGCGACGTCGGCGGAGAGGGTCAGCTCATCGTTGGTGACGACCTGACCCGGGAAGAAGCGGTTCGCCGGGTCGAGCGCCGCCCGTCGGGCGTTCCACCCGAAACTCTGGTACGCCGAGAACGGCAGCACGACGGTGCGTCGGTCCCCTGGCGGCTGGTCGGCGAGGATCGTACGCACCGCCGACCAGTCTGCCGGGTACCGCACCGGCTCCAACTCGCCGGCCAGGCCCCAGGCCAGGCTCGGCAGTAGCACCACCGGGAGCGCGACCAGCAGGACCTGCGCAAAACCGGCCGGCAACCCGCGTGCCTGGACGGCCCGGGTCACTGCGGCGACGACGGTGCCGAAACCTGCGCAGACCGCGAGAGCTAGGAGGGCGACCCACTTCTGCGAATCCCGCAGCACCCCGGCACCGGGCACGTACTCGACCAGGTTCGCCACCAGGTCGCCACCGACACCGGTCGCCGGCAACCCGGCAAGCACCAACCCAACCGCGCCCAGTCCGAACAGGCGGCGGTGCTCCACCAAGGTCGGGCGACCCAGCAGGGCCACGAGCGAGGCGATCGACACCGCCAGGGCCAGGAGCACCAACAGCCAGGCGCCCCGCTCCCCCGCCACGATGCTGCGCTTCCAGATGCCGCCAAGGGTGAGCAGCGATCCCCACAGGCCCAGCGGGGTGTCGGACCTGGCCGCGAAGGCATCGACGCCGCTGGGGTCCGAGCCGGTCTCCGCTCCCGCCAGGCCGGGGACCAACCAGGGTAGGTCGAGGACGACCACCACGGCGAGCGCCGACGCCGTACGCCGCAGCGCTGGCCCCTGCGGTCCGGCCAGCGCCACGAGGACCACCACCCCGGCGAGCAGACCCCCGGTCGGGCTGCCGAAGGCTGCCGGCGCGACGGCGAGGGTCAGCCGGGCCAGGGCACCGGGGTCGTCTCGGCGTACGGCGCGGGCAGCTACAACGATCCAGGGAAGCGCGGCGTACCCGAGGAGCAGTCCCCAGTGACCGATCCCCATCCGCTCGTGGACGTAGGGATTCCAGAGGTACAGGATCGCGGCGGCCAGCGGTGCCGCCGTTCCGGTGGTCCCGAGGGTCCGGACGAGCCCCGCCATCCCGAGTCCGGCCGCCACCAGGGTGCCGAGCAGAACAGCCTTCTGAAGCAGGTCTCCCGGCAGCACCTGGGTGAGAGCCGAGACGAAAGCATCGGCCGGGACCGCCCGCGGCGCCGAGCCGTCCAGTCCCAGCCACGTGTCCTTCCACGGCTGCTCCGGCACGAAGGACATGTCGCCGACCAGGACATACCCACGGGACAGCAGTACCGGCCCGCAGGCGAGGACTGCAGCCGCAAGGACGCCCAGCGGGACCACGACCCGGTCGTTGAGGCGCGAGCTCACGGTGTCTCCCCGCGGGGAAGGCTGGCCCGGGACGCCCAGTGGCGGCCGTTGCCGGTCGGCGCAAAGGCTCTGGACACCCCGCCTTCCCGGGTCCGAGATACGGTGAGCCCCGCTGCCAGCATGCCGACGGCCCCGCCGGTCAGCGCATCCAGCAAGGTCCAGGACGCGCGGTTGTCGGTCTGCGCCACCACGGCTGCCGCGACCCCCGCAGTTGCCACCAGGCCGACCGCCAGCAGCAGGTTCAACCTCGGTCGTCCGCGCAACGCCATCCCGACCGCGGTCCCGATGAGCATCGCCACCCCCCCGACCAGACCCGCGAGGCCGACCAGCAGCACACCGCCGGGACCGACGGGCACGCCGGAGGACATCGCTGTCGGAAGGTTGATCCCGGTCGGGACCCGACGGCGCTCGCGGAGCCCGGCCCCCCCGGCCATCAGGACGAGCAGCCCAGCCGCTACCGCACCCAGCAGCAGCACCAACCGGTAGGGCCGATCAGGGGTGAATACCAGGCGGACGACACCCCCGTCGCCGGCCGGCACCCGGTAGGCCTGCTGCCAGCCGTCGATCGAGGCCTGCTTCAGAACCTTGCCCCCCAACGTGGCCTGCCACCCGGCATTGAGGTTCTCAGGGACCCGGAGCAACGCCTCGTCTCCGGGACCGACATAGACCGAGCGGTCGGTCGAGTCCCAGGTCCGGACCTCGGTGCGGCGGGCGCCGACCGGCTCCACGGCCAGTGCCTGGCTCAGGTCGTGCCGGCGAGGCGCCAGCGAGATGGTCGTCGGCACGAACCGGTCGGTGGAGGCGACCACCAGGCTGTGGTCACCGGCCGTCATCCGGGGACTGCCGCACGGCTCGAGACGCAACGGAGCACCGTCGATCACGTCGCCGAGGGTGCCGACTACCCGGCTGCGCAGCATCCGTCCGTCGAGCCGGATCTCCGGGCCAAGACCGCACTCGGCTCCGGTCCGCGCTGTCCGGTCCGGGGCATAGTTGAGGCCTTCCAGACCATCGATCACCAGGTCGCCAATGCCCACGGGCAGCGCGGCGTTCTCGCCCGGGTCGTCTGCCAGCGGGAAGGTGATCGTCGCTTCGTCGGCGCGCAGAGGTGCGAAAAAACCCAGTGAGCCGTCAGAGAGGTCGACCTCGCGGCGTTCGCCATCGGCCTCGATCACTGCCGTCGAGGGAGTTCGCGACGGAGCCGACGGCCTCGACGCGGCCTTGATCTGAAGGCGCGAGATCGTGCGCGCCTTCCCCCACCGCAAGGTGAGCGCCGGGGACGGCTCGCCGCGCGCGGAAAGCCAATCGGTGCCCGGGTCCCCGTCGAACGCGAACTGTCCCGAGACCGAGGGATCGTCGGAGAGCACCGAGGACGCATCGACGCCGACCTGTCCACCCAGGGGCCGGAGCAGCTGGGCGGTCGCACGCGCGGAGCGAGCGGTCACGGTGCCGGACAGCACCCACTGCCCGCCCTCGTCTGTACGGAAGGTCCGTTCCAGGCCGGCCTCTTCCTCGCTCGGGCGGGCCTCGTCCGGCTCGCACGTCCGGCCGAGCCCGGCGGCGACACAGGCCCGGTGTTCGGGCTGGGCCCGGAAGACAAAGCTCGTCGCTGCACTCGCACCGTCGGCCGGGACCTCCAGGCTCCGGCCGAGATCAAGGCCCGGGAACGAGATCTCGCGGATCGCCACGACGCCGTACTCCGGGTGACCGGAGGTGGTCAGGACGGTGACCCGGACCTGGTCGACCGGCACACCGGAGAGCGGCACCCGTACAACGCCAGAGGCCGGGTCCACCGGGTGCTCGCTGACCTGGTTGCCGGCGGTGACCCGGATCCGGCGCACGGCGACGCCGCTGAAGCCATCGACGCCCAAGGTGACGTCGAGATGGGTCAGCGGCTGCGGCTCCCGCAGCCGGACCTGCAGCCATTGTCCGCGCGGATTCTCCAGCGGCGCGGAGCGCCAGAAGGTGGTCGGAACCCCGTCCACCGCCGAGTAGGGCCCGAGCTCGGGACGGACCGCGCCCAGCGTGTCGGCGTACCCGGAGGACGAGGAAGCCGAAAGCGCGCTGATCTCGGGGTAGACCGCATACACCCGCGCAACCGGTACGACGCCCGGGTAGTCGTGCGCCCGGCGGTCGTTCCGGTACGCCTCCGAGGGCGTCATCACCTGGCTCTGCGAATCCCGGAGCCTCCCGAACTGCCGCTCCCGGAGCCGGTACCCGTCAGCCACGACGTCCGGCGCCCCGGTACTCACCACCACCGGATCGATCGGACGGATCGCCGTCGTCTCGAGCATCGTGAGCAGGTCCTCGGGCCCACCGTTCAGGCGGAGCACTGCCTGTACGTCGACAGCCTGAACCCGCGGCACCTCCCGGCGTACGGCATAAACGGTGATCGCGGAACGGCCATCGACGCCCGGCGTTCCGAAGCTCGCGACCGCCTCGATCCCCGGGCTGCGCTCGATCGCCTGGTCGACCCGGGAGGGCGACGGCGCACCGGAGGCGAGGAGATCCAAATCCCGGCGTACGACGATGTATCCGACACCCGAGCGGGCGAGCACGTCCGCCAGCGCCGGCGAGCCGCGACCGTCCTGGATCCGGTCCTCAAGCGAGTCCAGGAACCGGATCGTCGGCCCGGGGACGAGCGGTACCTGGCTCCGGGTCGCCCACGGGCTGGATGCCAGACCTTGGATCGGTTCGTCGATCGTCCATCCCCAGGTCTGCTGGCCGAAGCTCGAGCCGGGAAGCACCAGAGCTCGACGGCCCTTGGCATGGTCCGCGAGATAGTCGGTCGCCTGGTACCAGGCCCGCGGTACGGCGTCCCAGCCAGGCTTGCGCAGGTTCCGGTCGAACAGCGGTTGGGCGGAGAGCAGCAGGACGCCGACCACGCAGAGCAGGACGGCAGCGCGCGCGGTCCGGCCCAGCCACGGACGCCACGACTGCCGGGCTCCGGCCCGCGCGAGCAGGAGCCCGGTCCCGTGCCCAAGACCCAGTGCCAGCGGGAGCCGGACGATCGGGTCGACCTTGTGGACGTTGCGCAGGGGGGCCAGCACCCCGTCGAGGAGTTCGCGGGTGACGTCC
>JBKJHO010000005.1:0-24104 GCA_046598915.1 Marmoricola sp.
CTGGCGGTCGGCCCGACCGAGCACCCGGAGATCTCCCGGATGACGATCGTGGTCAACGTCGAGGAGTCCCCGCTCGAGCAGGTCACCAAGCAGCTGAACAAGCTGATCGAGGTCATCAAGATCGTTGAGCTCGATGACCGCGAGGCGATCGAGCGGGAGCTGGTGCTGGTGAAGGTGAAGGCGGACGTGGAGACACGTTCGCAGGTCCTCGACGTGGTCCAGCTGTTCAAGGCGCGGGTCGTCGACGTGGCCACCGACGCCATCACCCTGGAGGTGACCGGCAACTCCGACAAGCTGGCCGACTTCCTGCGGGTGCTCGAACCCTTTGGGATCCGCGAGCTGGTGCAGTCCGGCCTGGTTGCGATCGGTCGTGGAGGGCGCTCGATCAGCGAGCGCACGCTGCGTCCGGTCCCCGTCTCCGTGGCCCAGGTCCTGGGCTGACATGATCGGTGGTCGAGTCCGACCACCGCTCGACACATCTCGACCCGCTCGATCACCAACTAAGGAGAGCCCCCCGTGGCTGAAATGTTCTACGACGACGATGCCGACCTGTCCCTGATCCAGGGCAAGCAGGTTGCTGTGATCGGCTACGGCAGCCAGGGTCACGCTCACGCGCTCAACCTGCGCGACTCGGGCGTCGACGTCCGGGTCGGTCTCAAGGCGGGCTCCAAGAGCATCGCTAAGGCCGAGGAGGAGGGCCTCCGTGTCCTGGCGGTAGACGAGGCGGTGCAGGAGGCCGATGTCATCGTCATCCTCGCTCCCGACCAGTTCCAGCGTCACATCTACGCGGAGTCGATCGAGCCGCACCTCACCGCTGGTGACACCTTGGTCTTCGGGCACGGCTTCAACGTCCGGTTCGGTTACATCCAGGCGCCCGAGGGCGTCGACGTCATCCTGGTCGCACCCAAGGCCCCGGGCCACACCGTGCGCCGCGAGTTCGTCGCCGGTCGCGGAATCCCGGACATCATTGCCGTCGAGCAGGACGCCTCCGGTTCGGCCTGGGAGCTCGCCAAGTCGTACGCCAAGGCCATCGGCGGTACCCGCGCCGGCGTCATCAAGACCACCTTCACCGAGGAGACCGAAACCGACCTGTTCGGCGAGCAGGCCGTCCTCTGCGGCGGTGTCTCGCACCTGGTCCAGGCCGGTTTCGAGACCTTGACCGAAGCGGGCTACCAGCCCGAGATCGCCTACTTCGAGGTGCTCCACGAGCTCAAGCTCATCGTCGACCTGATGTGGGAGGGCGGCATCGCCAAGCAGCGTTGGTCGGTCTCCGACACCGCCGAGTACGGGGACTACGTCTCCGGCCCGCGGGTGGTCACGCCCGAGGTCAAGGCGAGCATGAAGGCAATCCTCGACGACATCCAGAGTGGTGCGTTCGCCGAGCGGTTCATCGGCGACCAGGACAACGGCGGCGCCGAGTTCCTCAAGCTCCGCGAGGAGGAGGCCGCTCACTCGATCGAGGCGACCGGCCGCGAGCTGCGCGCCCACTTCGCCTGGAAGCAGCAGGACGCGGACTACACAGAGGGTTCCGCCGCACGCTGACTCCACCGCACCTACGACGAGGCCCCGACCCGCCACGGGCGGGGCCTCGCCGCTGCGATCAGCTCCCCGCTCGTCCCGGGACCGCTCCCGCGTAGCGTTGCTCCATGACTGTTGACGTGCTGACCTCGATCGAGATCGCCCGCCCGCGGGCCGAGGTCGCGGCGTTCGCGGTAGACCCGGGCAACGCTCCGGACTGGTACGTCAACATCGCCTCGGTCGAGTGGGAGACCCCACCGCCGTTAGGGGTCGGCTCGCGGATGGCCTTCGTCGCGCATTTCCTCGGTAGACGGATCGCCTACACCTACGAGATACGCGAGCTGGTCGCCGGTGCGCGGCTGGTGATGAGTACCCGTCAGGGCCCGTTCCCGATGGAAACGACCTACACCTGGTCCGACACCGCGATGAGCGGGACCCTGATGACGCTGCGGAACACGGGAGAGCCATCGGGATTCGGGACGGTTGCAGCGCCCGTCATGGCAGCGGCGATGCGGCGGGCAAACCGGAAGGACCTGGCCCGGCTGAAGAAGATCCTGGAAGGCCTGGCCCAAAACTAGAACACGTTCTACGCTTGCGTCATGGACCTCGCCTCGATCGAAGAAATCCGACAGCTCAAGTACCGCTACTTCCGCACGCTGGATCTGAAGCTCTGGGACGAGTTCGGCGACTGCCTCACCGAGGACGTGAGGGCGCGCTACGGCACCCAGGCGATGAACGAGCCGCTGCACTACGACACCCGCGCGGATGTCGTGAAGTTCATGACGGAGAACCTCGGCCCGTCGATCATCACGATCCACATCGCCAGCCACCCCGAGATCAACGTCGATGAGGAGACCGGCACTGCGACGGGTTCGTGGGGTTTCGAGGACACCGTGATCGTCCCCGACTTCAAGGTAATGATCCGGGGCGGCGGCTACTACGTCGACGAGTACCGCAAGGAAGCCGACGGCAAGTGGCGGATCGCCGGCACCAAGTACGACCGGATCTACGAGGCGATGACCTCGCTGGAGGACACTCCCAGCTTCAAGCTGATCGCCAACCGCTGGGACCCGAGTCTCCAGCACTGAGGACCGGGAGTTCTGACGCGGTGACACGGACCGTGATCAGGTTCCCCGGGCATCCGACCGGAGCCCGGGGACACTGTCCCCGGGCTCCGGTCGTTGTACGGCGGTTACTTCAGCTCGGACCGGGCTACCGAGATCAGGCCGATGGTTAGTGGGATGACCAGCCAGATCAGTCCGGAGGTCGCCAGGTGCGCCCAGTCCTGGGCTGCCAGGTCGCCCTCGTACAGGCGGGTCGAGGAGAACTGGAAGTCGAGCCAGCCCTGGATGTCCGCGAACCAGCCCTGGAAGGCCGCGAGCGTGCCCAGCGCCGCCGGCAGTACCAAGGCGTAGACGAAGTAACCGACGATCGCGCCCGGTGAGCTCCGGATCAGGATGCCCAGCGTGAACCCCATCAGCATCCCGAGGGCGTCGGCCAGGAAGATCAGCCCGACGCTGCCGAGCGAGATGTCCCACGTGATGTCGACGCCGGCCACCGCGGAACCGACGATGTTCCCCAGAGCCCCGACAGCGAACGCCAGCACGATGGATGCGGCACCGACCGCGAGGGTGGCGATCAGCTTGCTGGCGATCACCCGGCCACGGTGTGGCACGAGCGTGAAGGTGGTCAGACCGGTGCGCTGGCTCCATTCGCTGGTGACCGCGAGGATCGCGATCATCGGCAGGATCACTGACATCGGGAACCCGACGGCGGCGGCGAAGGCGTCGTAGGACAGCTCGTCCTCCGGCGCCCACAGGATGGTTGCGATCGTCGCCAGGGCGGCCGTGATCCCGACGCTGGTCAACAGCCAGAAGCCGGACCGGGTGTCGAACATCTTGGAGACCTCGACGCCGACGATCCGGGTCATCGGGATCGGCTCGATCTTTCGGGAGGCCCGGGTGGACGAGGTGGTGCGTTCGAGGGTCGCAGTACTCATGCTGCTGTTCCTTCCTGGAGGTGCACAGCTTCGGATGGCGCACTGTCGCGCTGAGACTCGGCAGTGAGCTCGAGGAACATCTCCTCGAGACCGGCACTGTCAGCCGATCGGAGCTCGACCAGGGCGACGCCGGCCGTCAGAGCGATCTGACCCACCTCGGTGGTCTCGGCGTCGGTGCGCAGCGAGCCGTCGGCGCCGAGGGTGCAGGGGTGGCCGGCTTCGTGGAGGGCGATCTGGAGCGCGGCTGCGTTCGGAGTGCGCACGAGCGTTCCGGCAGCGGCGAGCAGGCTCTCCTTGGTTCCCTGAGCGACGATCCGACCGTTGCCGATGACTACTAGGTCGTCGGCGATGACCTCGATCTCGTGGAGCAGGTGTGAGGAGAGCAGCACGGTGCCGCCCTGGTCGGCGTACTCCCGCAGGAGGTCGCGCATCCAACGGATTCCGGCCGGGTCGAGGCCGTTGGCAGGTTCGTCGAGGATCAGCACTGCAGGTTCACCGATCAGCGCTGTCGCGATGCCGAGGCGCTGACGCATGCCCAGCGAGTAGTTCTTCACCCGACGCTCTGCCTCGCTGTCGGTCAGGCTGACCCGATGGAGCATCTCCTCGACCCGCACCTTCGGGAGTCCCATCGTGCGCTGGGCGATGCTGAGGATCTCCCGGCCGGTCCGCCCGGCGTGCTGGGCCGAGGCGTCGAGCAGGACCCCGACCTCCACGCCCGGGTTCGGCAGATCGGCGAAGGCGCGGCCCTGGATGGTGGCCGTTCCGCTGGTCGGTGTGGTCAGGCCGACCATCATCCGCATGGTGGTGGACTTGCCGGCTCCGTTCGGCCCGAGGAAGCCGGTGACCCGGCCGGCTCGGGCGGTGAACGAGACGTCATGGACAGCGGTGAAGCCGCTGTATCTCTTCGTGAGTGCTTCGACGGTGATCATGGGCCAGAGCCTCGCGCGAGCAGGTGTGCGCCCGCATCGGGGAGACCGCTGGGCCTGTCCCTGGCCCGCCCCTGAGACAGCTCAGGGTCACCCCGAGGTCAACCGCGCGGTCAGAGCGCGTCGAGCGTGGCTTTTAGCTGCTTGATCGTCTTGGTCGCGAGGAACGGCAGGTAGACCGCCACCACCGGTACTGCGAGCGCCGAGGCGCCCTTCAGGTCGAAGGTGGCGTGGTACTCGACCTCGGTCCCGGTGCCCGAAGGGGAGAAGGCGAGCCGGTCGTCGCCGACGAAGGAGTCGTTGGTGCCTTGGAAGTGCAACCGCCGGACTGGTTCGTGCGTCAACGTTTCGTAGGTCAGTTCGGTCTTGCGACCGAGGAACTCCGAGACGTTGCGGTAGGTCGCCCCCGGGCCGACCCCGCCCGAGACCAGCGAACACTCCACCGTCCCCGGATCCCAGACCTCGGCGTTGCGGAAGTCGGCGAGGAACGCGAACACCGCGTCCGGGGAGGAGGTGGTGGTGAAGGTTCGTCGTACGTTGAGCTTCATCATCCGAAGGTACCCAGCCGGAACAAGAAAAGGCGGGCTCACCTGATGGGTTTTGCATGGTCATGCACGATCATGCATACTTCTCGTGTGTCCAAAGTTCTCACCAGCCTGCCCATCGGCGAGCGCGTCGGTATCGCCTTCTCCGGGGGTCTCGACACCTCGGTCGCAGTCGCTTGGATGCGCGACAAAGGTGCCGTCCCGTGCACCTACACCGCGGATATCGGCCAGTACGACGAGCCCGACATCGATTCCGTGCCCGAACGCGCGAAGCAGTACGGCGCCGAGATAGCTCGCGCGGTCGACATCAAGCCGCAACTGGTCGAGGAGGGCCTTGCCGCCCTCGCCTGTGGAGCGTTCCACATCCGCTCTGGTGCGAAGGCCTACTTCAACACCACCCCGTTGGGGCGTGCGGTCACCGGCACGATGCTGGTGCGCACCATGCACGCCGACGACGTCAACATCTGGGGTGACGGCTCGACGTACAAGGGCAACGACATCGAGCGGTTCTACCGCTACGGACTGATGGCCAATCCGGAGCTCCGCATCTACAAGCCCTGGCTGGACGCGGATTTCGTGCACGAGCTCGGTGGTCGGCACGAGATGAGCGAGTGGTTGGTCAAGCACGGCCTGCCGTACCGCGACTCGGTTGAGAAGGCCTACTCCACCGACGCCAACATCTGGGGCGCCACCCACGAGGCGAAGACGCTGGAGCACCTTGACGTCTCCCTGGAGACCGTCGAGCCGATCATGGGTGTGAAGTTCTGGGATCCGGCGGTTGCGATCGCCACCGAGGACGTCTCGGTCAGCTTCGAGGCGGGTCGCCCGGTGGCCATCAACGGCAGCCGGTTCGACGACGCCGTCGCGCTCGTGCTGGAGGCGAACGCTATCGGCGGCCGTCACGGCCTGGGCATGTCCGACCAGATCGAGAACCGGATCATCGAAGCCAAGTCCCGCGGCATCTACGAGGCGCCCGGGATGGCGCTGCTCTTCACGGCTTATGAGCGTCTGCTGAACGCGATCCACAACGAGGACACCCTCGCCAACTACCACCTCGAGGGCCGCAAGCTCGGTCGGTTGCTCTACGAGGGCCGGTGGCTCGACCCGCAGGCGCTGATGCTGCGGGAGTCGATCCAGCGCTGGATCGCCTCGCTGGTCACCGGCACCGTCACGCTGCGGCTCCGGCGCGGCGACGACTACACGATCCTCGCCACCGACGGGCCGCACTTCTCCTACCATCCGGACAAGCTCTCGATGGAGCGCGTCGAGAACGCCGCTTTCGGGCCGACCGACCGGATCGGTCAGCTCACCATGCGGAACCTGGACATCGCCGATAGTCGGGCCAAGCTCGAGCTGTACGCCGGCCAGCCGCTGGACCAGGGCACGGTACTCGTCGAGAACGGAACCCTTTTCGGCGAGCTGCCTGCCGGCGGATTCGACCAGATCGCCATCCGGGCCGAGGTCGACCCCGATGCAGAGGCGGCGCTGGACGAGGCCGCGATGGAGCTCGGCACCGACTGAGACGGGCCCGGGCGATCTGTCCGGGTCGGGTAGGGTTGCCCCGGGCACAGCGTCGTGCACGGCGACCGCAGGTTTGTGGCTGGTCGCCCGTCACCTGCCGACATCTTCAGACGCAAGGAATCCCTCGTGAGCAAGCCGGTCGTACTCATCGCTGAAGAACTCAGCCCCGCCACCGTCGAGGCCCTCGGTCCGGACTTCGAGATCCGGCACTGCAACGGTGCCGACCGCGCCGAGCTGCTGCCCGCGATCGCGGACGTGGACGCCGTCCTGGTCCGCTCCGCGACCCAGATCGACGGCGAGGCCTTGGCCGCGGCCAAGAAGCTCAAGATCGTCGCCCGCGCAGGAGTAGGCCTGGACAACGTCGACGTCAAGGCGGCGACCCAGTGCGGAGTCATGGTCGTCAACGCCCCGACCTCGAACATCGTCAGCGCGGCCGAGCTCGCCGTCTCGTTGATGCTTGCCGCCGCCCGGCACATCAGCCCGGCGCACGCCGCGCTCCGCAACGGGGAGTGGAAGCGCTCCAAGTACACCGGCATCGAGCTCTACGAGAAGACGGTCGGCATCGTCGGCCTCGGCCGGATCGGCGTCCTGGTCGCGCAGCGGCTCTCCGCCTTCGGAATGAACGTGATCGCGTACGACCCCTACGTCCAGGCTGGCCGTGCCGCCCAGATGGGCGTCCGGATGGTCTCGCTCGACGAGCTGCTCGCGGAGTCCGACTTCATGAGCGTCCACCTGCCCAAGACCCCCGAGACCGTGGGCCTGATCGGCGCCGAGCAGCTGAAGGCCGCCAAGTCGAGCCTGGTCCTGGTCAACGCCGCCCGAGGCGGGATCGTCGACGAAGCGGCCCTGCACGACGCACTGAAGACGGGCGAGATCGCGGCAGCCGGACTGGACGTGTTCGCCAAGGAGCCGTGCACCGACTCGCCGCTCTTCGAGCTCGAGAACGTCGTCGCGACCCCGCACCTGGGTGCGTCCACCGACGAGGCGCAGGAGAAGGCCGGCATCGCCGTCGCCAAGTCGGTGCGGCTCGCGCTGGGTGGCGAACTGGTCCCTGATGCGGTGAACGTCCAGGGTGGCGTCATTGCTGAGGACGTGCGCCCCGGTATCCCGCTGACCGAGAAGCTCGGCCGGATCTTCACCTCCATCGCCGGCGAGGTCGCGCAGTCGCTCGACGTCGAGGTTCGCGGGGAGATCACCGAGTTCGACGTCAAGGTGCTCGAGCTGGCTGCTCTCAAGGGCGTCTTCGCCGACATCGTCGAGGAACAGGTCTCCTACGTGAACGCGCCGCTGCTCGCTGCCGAGCGAGGCACCGCGGTCCGTCTCGTCACCGATGCGGAGAGCCCGGACCACCGCAACCTGATCACCATCCGCGGCACCCTTGCGGACGGCAGCCAGTTCTCCGTCTCGGGCACTCTGGTCGGGATCAACCAGCGCGAGCGCCTGGTGGAAATCAATGGCTTCCTGGTCGACCTCGAGCCGACCGACCACCTGGCCTTCTTCCGCTACGAGGACCGTCCGGGCATGGTCGGCACCGTCGGCCAGATCCTGGGGGAGGCCGGCGTGAACATCGCCGGCATGCAGGTCTCGCGGGACGCGAAGGGCGGCCAGGCGCTGGTCGCGCTCTCGGTCGACTCGGCTGTGCCGGCAGAGGTGCTGGAGCAGATCCGCGTCGCAATCAACGCCGACTCGGTCCGGGGCGTCGACCTCACCGACTGATCGCTGGATCGGTTGGCCGACGTCTGACCGGATCCGTGGTTTGTGTCCCGGACCTGGATCAGGCGACCAGGGTCGGCTCGGTACGGCGCAGCCGGGTCGGGTCGGCGAGGGTCGCCTGCCAGGCCTCGGCCAGGCGGCCGATCGCGTCCGCCAGGATCTGGGCCGGTTGGGTGTAAGGCACCCGCAGGAACCGGTCGAGACCGCCTTCGGGGGCGAAGCTCGGTCCGGGGGCGAGCAGGACATCCCGGGCCGCGGCGTGGGGGACCAGGTCGGAGGAGTGTGCGGCTGGGAGCTCGCACCACAGGTTGAGCCCACCCGTGGGCCTGAGCACCTTCCAGTCGGGCAGGTGCAACGCGAGTGCCTCCAGGCCGGCGTCGCGCGAGACGCGCAGCTGGCTCCGACGGTGGGCGATCAGGTCGGTGTGGTTGCGCAGCAGCTCCACCCCGACGAGCTGCTCGAGTAGCGGAGCGCCGAGGTCGAGGCTGAGCCTGGACCGGAACATGTCGTCCATCCGGGCGTGCGGGGCGCGCAGCCAGCCGATCCGGATGCCGCCCCAGAACGGCTTGCTCAACGAACCGACCGTGATCGCGTCGGGGAAGTACGACGCGAACGGCGCAGGCATCTGCTGGCCCTCCAGGGCCAGCTCGACCATGGACTCATCGATGATCGGGACCGTGCCCGCAACGGCGAACGCATCGGCGACCCGGCGGCGGCTGTCGTCGGAGAGCAGGTGGCCGGTTGGGTTGTGAAAGTCCGGTATCAGGTACGCGACCTGGGGGCTTGCCTGCTTGATCGCGGTGAGGAGCTCCTCGGCTTCGGGGTCCTCGCGGCCCACCGGGCTGCTGAGCAGCCGGCCACCGCAGTGCTTCAGGGTGGCGATCGCGTTCGGGTAGGTCGGGCTCTCCACCAGGGTGCTGGTGCCGCGGCGGATCAAGGCCCGGGCCGCGATCGAGATGCCGGCCTGAGCGCCCGGCACGATCATCACCTGCTCGGGGGTGGTCGCCAGCCCGCGCGCGGTGTACCGCTCGGCGACTGCCTCGCGCAGTACCTGAAGGCCGGAGGGGTAGTAGCCGGTGCTGGCCAGGTAGCCGGGCAGCTCGGTGACGGCGTTCTCGTACGCGGCCAGGATCCCGGGCCCGGGCACCGGTGCCGCGCAGGTCAGGTCGATCTTGCCCTCGGGGGTATCCCCGGGTGGTAGCAGGTGGTCGTTGCGGAGTCCGGGTCGTACGGGGAGGCTCGCGATACTGCCGGAGCCCTGGCGCGAGACCAGGAAGCCGTGGTCGCGGAGCTCGGCATACGCGCGGGTGACGGTGGTTCGGCTGACGCCGAGGGCGTCGGTCAGCTCGCGCTCGCTCGGCAGCCGTACGCCGACCGGCACCCTGCCGTCGGTGATCAGGACTCGCAGCCCTTCGGCCAAGCCCCGGTACGCCGGCTCCCGATCGAAGTCACCGATCAGTGCTGCGACCCGGCCCGCAGCCATCACTCTGCCCGGCTCTCCGTGGCTCATCATGCAGTCCAGTGAATCACGATTGGCTATTTAGAACCAGGCCAATTTGCGGGAACGTCAACTCATGTCCGCTTTCACGATGTCTCCGATGGGAACCCCGCCGCTGGGTCGGCCGAGGCGCACTGTCCCGACAGCTGAGCTGGCTCGCCTCGGGCCGATCGAACAGCTGCGCGCCGGGCGTCTGGCACGACGCTTGGCCCAGCTCGCCGCGGGGCTGGTGCTCTACGGACTGACGCTGGCGATGATCATCCGGGCCGCGGTCGGCAACGCCCCGTGGGATGTGCTGCACCAAGGGATGGCTCGCCACCTGCCGATCAGCATCGGCACCGCCGTGATCCTCATGAGCTTGGTGGTGTTGTTGTTCTGGATCCCGCTCAGGGAGCTGCCGGGCCTCGGCACGATCGCCAACTCGGTGGTGGTCGGACTCTCGACCGACTTCTTCCTCGGTGTCATCAGCCGCCCCGATGCGCAGGAGGCACAGGTTCTCCTGATGCTGGCCGGCGTCGCCCTGAACGCTGCTGCGACGGCGCTCTACATCGGGTCCCAGTTCGGGCCCGGGCCCCGGGACGGGCTGATGACCGGCCTGCACCGCCGTACCGGCGTTTCGATCCGCGCGGTGCGCACCGGGCTCGAGCTTGCTGTGCTCGTGATCGGCTTCGTTCTCGGGGGAGTGGTGGGTGTCGGGACCCTCGTCTACTCCCTGGCGATCGGGCCACTGTCCCAGGCGATGCTGCCCTACACGATCGTCACGCTGCCGACGCGGTCGCCGAGCGAGTCCGCTAGTTCCTGGTGGCGATCAGTGCGGACGCATCCGGGGCGACCATCACCTCAACCGCGGTGAAGCGGTCGTCGGTCAGCCAGGTTTCGCGGAGTACGTCGACCCGGCCCTGGGTGATCGGCGGCCACATCTCGCACGGGGAGAAGTCGTCCATCACGACGATCCCACCGGGCTCGACCAGGTCGGCCACCGAGTCGACGCCAGCGTCCTCGGGCGAGGACGGGTCGAGGAAGAGCAGCGAGAACGGTCCCTTGTTGCGTAGGGTCGACCAGTCGGCGGAGAGCACCTCGACCTGGGGGTCGTCCTCGAAGATCTCCTGGGCCGCGACGGCGAGCCTCTGGTCCAGCTCGGCGGAGAGAATCATCGCGCCGGGCCGGGCGCCCGAGCGGAGCCAGGCCGTTCCGACACCGCAGCCGGTGCCGAACTCGGCCATTGTGCCGTGGCGGGTCGCAGCCAGGGCTGCCAGGAGCCGGCCGGTCTCGTTGCGGCAGAAGGAGACGTAGCCCGCGCGCCGGGAGACGTCGAAGGCGCGCGCCACGATCGCGGGGACGTCGGGGGGTGCGCTCATGGCACCGAGTGTTTCAAATGCATCGGCTCGGTCCACATTTCGTCGCGAAGTCTCGGATCGTGGGATGTCCGGCTGAAAGCCCTCGCGTCCACGGTGAAGGGCCATTAACCTCGGATCATCATGCGGGCGCTTTTCGTATCCATTCGCCGCCGTGGCGGGGCCTAACTCGTAGGCCACCTCGCCGCGGAGTCCGGCGTACCCCGCCATCAGGCCTACGAACCCTCCGCGCGCCAGTCGCACGAACCCTTCTCCGGGCTTGCCGGAACGAACTCGTCGCCGCACGTGCTGCCCTGCGGGGGGCTGACTTTCGTGATCCGTAGAGCCGAATCGAGACAGACCATGTACGAGATGTATCCCGAATGGGGACCCGCGAAGCACGATCCCGACAGCCCGACCTCGCTGTCCGCCGTCCAGGCGGCGCTTGACCTGCGAGACAACGGCGGACCACGCCCTGACGACAACTAGCATCGCCCGCATGTCATTGCAGAAGCCAGGAGAAGGTCGAGAAGGTCGAGAAGGCCGAGAAGGCACCGTGAAGCTCGCCGTCATCCCCGGGGACGGGATCGGGACCGAGGTCACCGCCGAGGCACTGAAGGTGCTCGAGGTCGCGACCCCCACGAACGTGAAGTTCGAGCCGACCCGTTACGACCTGGGTGCCGAGCGTTACCTGGCGACCGGAGAGGTGCTGCCCGACTCGGTCCTCGAGGAGATCCGTCAGCACGACGCGATCCTGCTGGGCGCTGTCGGCGGCAAGCCCAATGACCCCAACCTGCCTCCTGGCATCCTGGAGCGCGGCCTGTTGCTGAGGTTGCGCTTCGAGCTCGACCACTACGTGAATCTCCGCCCGTCGCGGATCTTCCCGGGCAGCGTTTCCCCGCTCGCCGACCCCGGAGACGTCGACTTCGTTGTCGTCCGTGAAGGCACCGAGGGCCCGTACACCGGCAACGGCGGTGCGCTCCGCGTCGGTACGCCGCACGAGGTCGCCACCGAGGTCTCGGTGAACACGGCATTCGGTGTCGAGCGCGTCGTCCGCGATGCGTTCGCTCGCGCTCAGCGGCGCCCCCGCAAGAAGCTGACCCTGGTCCACAAGACCAACGTCCTCGTCAACGCCGGCTCGGTCTGGTGGCGCCTCTTCCAGGAGGTCGCCGCGGAGTACCCGGACGTGACCACCGACTACATGCACATCGACGCGGCGATGATCTTTATGACCACCGACCCGGCGCGTTTCGACGTGATCGTCACCGACAACCTGTTCGGCGACATCATCACCGACCTGGCTGCTGCGGTGACCGGTGGGATCGGCCTGGCGGCCAGCGGCAACGTGAACCCGGACCGGACCGCCCCGTCGATGTTCGAGCCCGTCCACGGCTCGGCCCCCGACATCGCCGGCCAGCAGAAGGCCGACCCGACCGCGGCGATCCTCTCGGTCTCGTTGATGCTCGACCATCTCGGTCTCGCCGACGTCGCCAGGACCGTCGAGGACGCGGTGATCGCGGACCTCGCGGCGCGCGCGCCCGGTGTCGCTCGCTCGACGGCGACGATCGGCGACGCGATCGCGGCGCGAGTAGCCGGCTAGCCCGGCACGGCTGTCCGAAGGGCACGGGAGTCGCGGCCGCACGAACCGGCAAGAATCCGGCCGGTTACGGATTGCTAACCTTGCGACTTTGAGAGGTAACTTGAACTCATGACCCTCGACATCTCGATCGTTCCCTCGGCCAACCCGCGTACGGCGGCCCAGGTCTCCGAGATCCTGGCCGACCCCGGCTTCGGGATGAACTTCACCGATCACATGTTCACCGCCGAGTGGACCCCTGCGAAGGGCTGGCACGACGCCCGGATCACGGCGTACGGGCCGCTGACGCTCGACCCGGCGACAGCGGTGCTCCACTACGCCCAGGAAACCTTCGAGGGCATGAAGGCCTACCGGCACGAGGACGGCTCGGTCTGGACCTTCCGTCCCGAGGAGAACGCTGCGCGGATGAAGCGTTCCTCGCTCCGCCTCGCGCTCCCGGTCCTCGACCCGGCTGATTTCGTCCAGGCTGTCGAAGCACTCGTCGAGGTCGACCAGCGCTGGGTGCCGAACGCCGCGGGCACCGAGAAGAGCCTCTACCTCCGCCCGTTCATGATCGCGACCGAAGCCTTCCTCGGGGTGCGGCCCTCCGAGCACGTGACCTTCATGGTGATCGCCTCGCCGGCCGGCTCGTACTTCAAGGGAGGCATCAAGCCCCTGAGCCTCTGGCTCACCGAGGAGTACACCCGCGCGGGCCGCGGCGGCATGGGCGCTGCCAAAACCGGTGGCAACTACGCCAGCTCGCTGGTGGCGCAGCAGGAGGCGACCAGTCAGGGCTGCGACCAGGTGGTGTTCCTCGACGGCGCCGAGGGCAAGTACGTCGAGGAGCTCGGCGGCATGAACATGTACTTCGTCTACGCCGACGGCCGCATCGTCACTCCCGAGTGCGGCACGATCCTCGAGGGGATCACCCGCTCGGCGATCATCGAGCTCGCCGGGAAGGCCGGTCACCAGGTCGAGGAGCGGAAGGTCTCGATCGACGAGTGGCGCGAAGGCGTCGCCTCCGGCGAGATCACCGAGGTCTTCGCCTGCGGCACCGCCGCGGTCGTCACACCGGTCGGCACGCTGAAGTGGGCCGGTGGGGAGGTGCAGGGGCCAGCTGGTGCTGGTCCGCTGACCCTCCAGATCCGGCAGTCGCTCATCGACATCCAGTACGGCCGGGCTGAGGACACCTTCGGCTGGATGCACCGCGTCGTCTGACCGTCGAATCCAGCCCCTGGTCGGGCCGACCAGGGGCCGGACTTAGCTCCAGGTCTGGGCGACCTTCTCGGCGACGAGCGCTCCCTGGCGCAGGCCGGTCTCGGCGGCCGCCCGTCGGTGGGCAGGATCGAGGGCGTTGGACCCCATCTCCTTCGAAGCGGCCGCGTCCGGACTGATCAGGAGCGTCGTCGCGGCGCCGGTGCGTTCGAGCTGACGGGCCAGGGTGTGCTCCCGGGAGACCGGCTGCGTCGTCGGTGCGAGCACCACGACCACATCGGCGCCGGCAGCGAGGTCGGCGTTGGCGGCGGAGCGGATTCCGCCGTCGACGTACGTCGTGCCGTTGACGATAACCGGCGGCCAGACCAGGGGTACCGCGCAGCTCGCCGAGACCGCGTCGAGCATCGTCACGCCGGAGTTGCGGTCGAAGACGACCAGCTCGCCCTTGTCCGTGTCGACAGCGGTGATTCGCAGGTCGCGGTCGGGCCAGTCGGGTTCGCCGATGCGTGCGCGAATCACCGCGCGCCGTGCGTCGGGCGACTCCGGATGGGCGGACAGAGCAGCCTTACCGACCCGCTGCCACTTCGCAGTCGTCTCTCCGCGGCGGGCCAGCATCACCCCCAGTTTGAGGAGGGTGGTGGCGCCGAGCTTCGCGGAGAGTTCACCGTCGGGCGGGCGCAGCTGGTCGTCGTACGCGTCGGAGAGATCGCCCGTGGTTATCCGGGTGCCGACGACGGAGCCCGCCGAGGTGCCGATGATCGTGTCGGCGCCGGTGAGGTCGACCCCGGCCCTTCGGAGTCCCTCGAGGAGACCGAGCTCCCAGGCGACGCCGGTAACACCGCCACCCCCGAGCACGAGCGCGCGTGTGGGCACCTGGGTCCTCTTTCTCGGTGATCGGGCAAGCCGTGCAGCGCCGTCGGCCGTGTGGCAGACTCGGCGCGTGCACGCAGCAAACATCATTATCGTCTAGCGCGTCGGGCCTGGCTCCGGATATCAGGCCCCGTCGCGCCGACCTCTCGTCCAGCGAGAGGTTTTTTTGTGCCACCACAAGTTCCCACCGAAGGACAGCCAGATGACCACCCCGGACACGTTCCACGTCTACGACACGACGTTGCGCGACGGCGCCCAGCAGGAAGGCCTGAACCTCTCGGTGGCCGACAAGCTGGCGATCGCCCGGCACATCGACGGGCTCGGTGTCGGCTTCATCGAGGGCGGCTGGCCCGGTGCGAACCCCAAGGACACCGAGTTCTTCGCCAAGGCGCGCGAGGAGCTCAAGCTCCAGAATGCCCAGCTCGTCGCCTTCGGCGCGACCCGGCGTGCGGGCATCAAAGCCGCCGATGATCCGCTGGTGGCCGCGCTGCGCGACAGCGGCGCACCCGTGGTGACCCTGGTTGCCAAGGCCCACGACCGTCACGTCGAGCTCGCGCTGCGGACAACGATGGAGGAAAACCTGGCGATGGTCCGTGACACCGTTGCACACCTGACAGCGGAGGGTCAGCGGGTTTTTCTGGACGCAGAGCACTTCTTCAACGGCTATCGCGACAACCGTGATTACGCTCTCGAGGTGCTGCGCACCGCGTTCGAGGCTGGTGCAGAGGTCACCGCACTCTGCGACACCAACGGCGGGATGCTGCCGAACTGGGTCAGTGACGTGGTCGACGACGTGGTCACCTCGACCGGCGGACGGATCGGGATTCATGCCCACAACGACACCGGTTGCGCCGTGGCCAACAGCCTTGCCGCGGTGGACGCCGGGGCGACCCACGTCCAGGGCTGCATCAACGGGTACGGCGAACGGACGGGCAACGCCGACCTGATCAATGTCGTTGCCAACTTGGAGCTGAAGCTCGACAAGCGCGTCCTGCCCGCGGGTCTGCTCCGCGATGCCACCCGGATCGCGCACGCCGTCGCGGAGGTGACCAACGTGCCCCCCTCTTCGCGTCAGCCGTACGTCGGGGTCTCGGCGTTCGCGCACAAGGCGGGCCTGCACGCGAGCGCGATCAAGGTCGATCCGAACCTCTACCAGCACATGGACCCGGAGAGCGTCGGCAACGACATGCGCCTGCTCGTCTCCGACATGGCAGGTCGTGCGTCGATCGAGTTGAAGGGCCGCGAGCTCGGGTTCGAGCTCGACACCGAGGTGATCGTCGAGGTGACGGCGCAGGTCAAGGAGATGGAGCAGCGCGGGTACACCTTCGACGCGGCTGACGCCTCCTTCGAGCTGCTGCTCGCCGAGGCCGTGCAGGGCAGCCGGCCGACGTACTTCGAGGTCGAGTCATGGCGGGTGATCACGGACTCCGCACCGGACGCGGAGGCAGGCTCGGAGGCAACCGTGAAGCTGATCGCCGGCGGTGCGCGGCTGGTGATGACCGGTGAGGGCAACGGGCCGGTCAACGCCCTCGACCATGCGCTGCGTCAGGCGATCCAGCAGCTGTACCCCGAGATCGTGAAGTTCGAGTTGATCGACTACAAGGTCAGGATCGTCGATCAGGGCCATGGCACTGACGCCATCACCCGGGTGCTCATCGAGACCTCCGACGGTGAGTCGTCCTGGGTCACCGTCGGTGTCGGCCACAACGTCATCGAGGCCTCCTGGGAGGCGCTGATCGACGGGCTGACCTTCGGACTACGGCGCCACGGGGCCTGAGTCACGGGTCGGGACCACCCGGGTGCCGGCGGTGCCGGCCACCAGGTCGATCAGGTCGTCCAGCGAGCCGACGACAGCGGGGCGGCCGGTGTTGCGGACGAAACGAGCGGCGGCACGCACCTTCGGCCCCATCGATCCCGCGGCAAGATGGAGCGAATCGAGCTCGTCCGGAGTGACCTGTTCCAAGCGCCGTTGCTCCGGCCCGCCCCAGTCGGTGTAGATCCCCGCGACGTCGGTGGCGATCACCAGGAGGTCGGCGTCGAGTTCTGCGGCGAGCATCGCGGCGGTGGCGTCCTTGTCGACCACGGCCTCGACGCCGTGGAGGCTGCCGTCCGGGTGGAACACGGTAGGGATCCCGCCGCCGCCGGCGCAGACGACGATCGTGCCAGCCTCGAGGAGCTGCCGGATCGGACGTATCTCGAAGATCCGCTGTGGCTCCGGGCTCGCTACCACGCGCCGGTACCGGTCACCGTCGGCCGCGATCGTCCAGCCCGCCGAGGCAGCAAGGACCTCTGCCTGTTCGCGCGGGTACACCGGACCGATCGGCTTGGTCGGGTTCTGGAACGCCGGGTCCGTCGGGTCGACCTCGACCATGGTGAGCAGCGTCGCCAGCGGCTGTTCCGGGGGGAGCAGGTTGCCGAGCTCCTGCTCGATCACGTAGCCGATCATCGCCTCGGTCTGAGCGCCGAGCACGTCTAGCGGATATGCCGGTACGTCGACGTACGACGCGGCCTGGAGGGCGAGAAGTCCGACCTGCGGTCCGTTGCCGTGCGCGATCACGATCTCGTGGCCCTCGGCGATCCGGGCGATCCGGGTGGCCGCCGCCCGGATGTTGGTGCGCTGGTTCTCCGCGGTGAGCGGTTGCCCGCGGCGCAGCAGTGCGTTGCCCCCGAGCGCGATGACCAGCCTCATCGAGTTGCTGCCGGGCCGATCACGCGGGTGACCAGGTCCTCCCAGCCGGCGGCGATCCGGTCGACGCTGATGTTCTCGACCTCGACCTGCTGGCGCAGGATCGGGACCTCCAGCGGCGCGAGCAGGGCGGTCGCGAGCAGCGCGATGTCGCCGCGGACCTGGAGCTCGCCGAGCAGGTAGCGCACGTGCGTCGCGGTGAACGAGTACGCCGCGTAGCTGCGGCTGGTGTCATCACCGACGGCGGCCAGGAGTAGGTCGGCGTGTCGAAGGTTCGCCTCCAGGCGTGAGCGCCCAAACGCGAGGAGCCGCTCGCGCGGGTCGGCGCCGGGGCCGAGCGGGGGCGGTCCGCTGATCACCGCTCCTTGCCACGCCGCCTCGGACTCGTCGAGCAGCCTGGCCATCAGACCGGCTCGGCTGCCGAACCGGCGGAAGACAGTGCCCTTGCCGACGCCGGCCGCCTCGGCGACCGCATCCATGGTCACGGCGTCGACACCGCACCGGTCGATCAGCGTCTGCGCGGCGCACATGACTGCGTCACGATTGCGGGCGGCGTCACTGCGCTCGGGCGTGGGCTGGCCGAGAATCGGCAACAGCTCCGGCTTGCTCATGGTCGCCAGCCTAGGGGGCGGTACCGACGCGCTAGAGCTATTAGGTCTGCGGGAATAGAAACGGACTACGGTCCGGTTATGTCTGGCGAAGCACGTCCCACAACCTTTCAGGAGCACTCCATGACTCACGTAGCCGTTCTTGTTGGAAGCCTTCGCGCCGACAGCGTCAACCGACAGGTCGCCCGATCCCTGCAGGCCCAGGCCCCGGCAGGCGTCACCGTCGACATCATCGACGGTCTCGCAGATGTCCCGTTCTACAACGAGGACCTCGATGGCGGCACCGCTCCCGCCACTGCGACCGCCCTGCGCGATCGCGTCGCCACCGCTGACCGCATCCTGGTGGTCACTCCCGAGTACAACGCCACGATGCCGGCGGTCCTGAACAACGCCATCGACTGGCTCTCACGCCCGTACGGCGCCGGGGCCATCGTTGGGAAGCCGTTCGGGGTGCTCGGTGTAACCCCCACTCCGTACGGCGGCAAGTGGGCGCACGAGCACGCGGCGCTCTCGGCGAAGATCGCGGGGGCGGTCGTCGTCGACGAGGTCACCGTCTCGCAGACCTCCATCGATGTCGACGTGCTCAACGACCCCGAGGTCCAGGGTCGTCTCCGTGGCGCGCTCGAGGCCCTGGTCGCCTACACGAGTGAGTCCACCGCAGCCTGAGGACCAGGCATCGGCCAGCGAAATCCTCGCTGCGCTCGTCAACGAGTTCTCGGCCACTCGGCCACGAGCAAGCTCGGGCGCTCGCTAGCCTCGACTCGTGAGTGAACTCCACGACTTGACGGCCCTGCAGCAGGGCGCTGCGATCGCGGCCGGCGAGACCTCCACGGCCGACCTGGTCGAGCACTACCTCGAACGCGCCGAGCGACTCAACCCCTTGCTCGGCGCGTTCGTCACGTTCACCGCCCAGCAGGCACGGTCGCGTGCTGGCGTCCGTTCGGGGACCGGTCCGCTGGTCGGCGTACCGACGGCGATCAAGGACCTGAACGCGACCGCCGGCGTGCGAACGACGTACGGCTCGGCGCTATACGCCGGCAGTGTCGCGAAGTTCAGCGACGAAGTGGTCCTGCGGATCGAGGCGGCCGGCCTGGTCAGTCTCGGCAAGACCAACACCCCGGAGTTCGGCTCGCCCTGTTACACCGAGTCCGCAATCGCGCCGCCTGCCGTGACGCCGTGGGACCCGAGTCGGATGGCCGGTGGCTCCAGCGGCGGCGCCGCGTCCGCGGTCGCCGGGGGACTGGTCCCTCTCGCCCAGGGGTCGGACGGGGGAGGCTCGATCAGGATACCGGCGAGCTGTTGCGGGATCGTCGGCCTCAAACCCAGCCGCGGCCGGATCTCCGGCGCCCCGACGTACGGCGACATCACCGGCCTAGCCACCAACGGGCCGTTGGCGCGGACCGTCCGGGACACGGCCGCATTCCTTGACGTGATGGCCGGTCGAGCCGATGGCGACCCGTTCTGGGCGCCAGCGAACAAGCACTCCTTCCTCTCCGCGTGCGATGTCGCTCCGAGACGGTTACGGATTGCGCGCTTCGCGACCCCGGTGATTGCTGCGACCGAGGTTGACGCGGAGTGCCTGGACGCGTGGGAGAACGCGAGCCGGTTGCTGGAGTCGCTCGGGCACGAGGTGGTGGACATCGAGGCGCCGATGGCGCAGGAGGCGGTCGCGGTCTTCGAGATCTGCTGGGCGGTGCTGACCGGGCTTTCGACGGTCGGCCGCAACGACGCGGATCGAGCACGGCTGACGCCCTTGATCCGCTGGCTGGGGGAGCGTGGCGAGCGGGTGAGCGGTCCGGAGTTCGGTCTCGCGCTGGGCGAGCTCCGCCGGATCGCGGCCCAGACCCTGGCGTTGTTGACGCCGTACGACGCGGTGCTCACGCCGACGCTCGCCCAGCTGCCGCTGCCGGTCGGTGCACTTCGCAACGACGCCGACCCCTCGGCGGACTTCGAGGCGCAGAAGCGCTTCACGCCGTGGACCTCGATGTGGAACGTCACCGGGAGTACGGCGATCTCGCTGCCGCTGCACCAGAGCACCTCCGGGCTGCCGGTCGGGGTGATGCTCGCGGCGGCGCCTGGGCGTGAGGATCTGCTACTGGGGTTGTCGGCACAGGTCGAGGAAGCGGCCCCGTGGCTCAGCCGAACCCCAGACTGCTGGTGAGCGCCTCGGTGGTCAGTCGGGGTTTTGGTCGAGCCACCGATGGCAGTGCGCGATCAGTCGCTCGCGGATCGGAGCACCCCGCTCAGCGAACTCGCGCTGCTGCTCGACGTAGTTCGCCTTGCCCTCGGGCGTCTCGATCGCGACCGGCGTCCACGGTTCGCCGGTCGGATCCAACACCACGCCACTGAAGTCGTACGGCGCCGCCCGCATGTCGAGGATCCGGATGTCCCAGGCCAGCTCGAACGCGTCCGCAACCAGCTCGCTCGGGACCAGCGGGGTCAGCCGGAATGCGTGCTTGTAGAGGTCCACTCTTCAGCCCAGGCTTCGACGTGCCCCGGAACCACGGCTGAAGCTACTGAACGGGAATGGTTCGGGGCCGTGTGAAGTTGCAAATCCCATGAGTAGTGAGGGAGAAATCGAAGTGCGGGTTCGCCAGCTCAGCGAGTCGTTTGCCGATGATGGCGCGCCGACCGCTGACCAGTGGCGGCGGCTGCAGTCGACGCCAACGGACCGGCCCGTCGTCCTTATCAACTTGTTTTCCTTCCGAGACCAAGCCGATTACGGGGACGACGCTTCCGGACCAGGCGGAACGGGGCAGGACGCGTTCGGTCGCTACTCGGCCGTCTCGGCACCCGCGCTTGAGAGTGTCGGTGGCAGGTTCGTCCACTTCGGCCACCATCAGACCAACCTTGTCGGCGACGACCAGACGTGGGACCTGGTTGTCATCGGTGAGTATCCGAACCTGGACGCACTTGTTGCCCTCTACGAGGACCCTGCTTACCGTGACGCGTATCGGCACCGCGTCGCGGCGTGTGACCGGCAACTAGTCATGGTCAGCGCTTAAGTAGCAAGTAGCTGCTCGCACCACCGGATGAGCTTCTCCCGCACCACTGCACCGCGCTGTGCGAACTCGCGCTGCATCGCGACGTAGGCCCACTTGCCTTGCGGAGTCTCGATCGCGATCGGCGTCCAGGGCTCGCCTGTCGGGTCGAGGGTGAGGCCCGTAAAGTCATAGGGCGCTGCCCGCATGTCGAGGATGCGGATGTCCCAGGCCAGTTCGAACGCATCCGCCACCAGCTCCGACGGGATGAGCGGACTCAACCTGACTGCAACCTTGCCGTACAGGTCCATGCCGGCGTGTAGGCAGCCAGGCTGCTCGAAGTTGGGCCGGTCCTCGCGTCCCGGCTGCAGGGTGTTGAGCGGACGTGCCTGCGGTGTGAAGAAGCGGAAGGCGTCGAAATGCGAGCAGCCGATCCGATGTCTCTCGACTACCTCGTCGGTGCCGGAGGGCCCGAGGCGAAGCGGCCAAGAGTGTCTGAGCGTGCTGCCCGGCTCGGAGCCAGGGGCAGCTGGGCTCTGGTACGCCATCGCCCACTCGTGCAGCCCAAAGCAGCCGAGCGTCGGCGGTCGCGATGCGGTCGCGGCGAGAAGCCTGTGGATCGATTCGATGACCGGGAGCTGGGCGGCGAGGTAGGCGGCCGTGACGGTCCCGGCGGCGTATCCCTTCCGGTCGGCGTACTCCGGAGCCTCGGCCAGCAGCACGCCGTACCCAGGGTGCCAGCGGCGTAGCTGGGCGGGACGATGGGAGTAGTAGGTGAACAGGAAGTCGTGGACCGGATGGACGATCCCGGCTGCTCGCCGCTCGAGGTGCGGCTCGACCCGGACGTCGACCCGAGCGGCGTGCGCATGGGCACGCGCCTCCCAGGCGTCGCGGGACAGAACGGTCGATGACACGGCGTCGAGGGTACGTCGGTAGGCTCACCGGGTGCGTATCGCGAGGTTCACCACCGGAGAAGACCCCCAGTTCGGCGTCGTCACAGGCGAGGTGGACGACAACGGCATCCCGGACGAGGACTGTGTGATCGTCGCGCTCCAAGGGGACCCGCTGTACGTCGGCCTGCACCTGTCCAACAAGGAGTACCCGCTCTCCGAGGTCCGACTGCTCGCGCCGGTCCTGCCGCGCAGCAAGGTGATCGGCATCGGGCGCAATTACGCGGCGCACGCCGCTGAGATGGGCAGCGATGTCCCGTCCGAGCCGCTCATGTTCATGAAGCCGAACACCAGCGTCAGCGGCCCGCTGGACCCGATCTTCTACCCCCGGCAGAGCAACGAGGTGCACTACGAGGGCGAGCTCGCCGTTGTGATCGGCCGGGTCTGCCGCGACGTTCCGGTGGAGAAGGCCGCTGACGTGATCCACGGCTATACGGTCGGCAACGATGTCACCGCCCGCGACCTGCAGCGCTCCGACGGTCAGTTCACCCGCGCCAAGGGTTTCGACTCCTTTTGCCCACTGGGCCCGTGGATCGAGACCGAGCTCGACGTGACCGACCTGGCGATCAAGACCTACCTGAACGGCGACCTGGTCCAGGACGGCCGTACCTCCGAGATGATCTTCGGCGTGCCGGCCCTGGTCGCGCACGTCAGTTCTGTGATGACGCTGCTGCCCGGCGACGTCATCCTCACCGGTACCCCCGAGGGTGTCGGCCCGATGCAGCCCGAGGACGAGGTCGAGATCTCGATCGCCGGAATCGGCAACCTGACCAACAAGGTGAAGACTCGTGAGTGAAGTGATGTCGACAGGCTCAACCAGCGGGGGAGCAAGCTCGACCAACGTCCGCGTGCGGATGGCCCCGAGCCCGACCGGTTCGCCGCACGTCGGACTAGCCCGTACGGCGCTCTTCAACTGGGCGTTCGCGCGCCACCACGGCGGCACCTTCGTCTTCCGGATCGAGGACACCGACAAGGAGCGCAGCACCCAGGAGTCCTATGACGGCTTGTTGGAGGTGATGCGCTGGCTCGGCCTGGACTGGGACGAAGGCCCGGAGGTCGGCGGCGCATTCGGCCCGTACAAGCAGTCCGAGCGCAGCGACCTGCACGCCGACGCGCTACGGCGGCTGCGCGCTGGCGGCCACACCTATGAGTGCTACTGCATCAACGACGAGGTGGAGGTACGCCGCAAGGCGTCCGGTTCCCCGGTGATGGGGTACGACGGCTTCTGCCGGGAACTCTCCGCCGATCAGGTCTCCGCGTTCACCGCTGAGGGCCGCGAGCCGGTGGTCCGGTTCCGGATGCCCGACGGCGAGATCACCTGGGACGACCTGGTCCGGGGCGACATCACCTTCTCCACCGAGCACGTCCCGGACTATGCCTTGGCCCGTGCCAACGGCGACCCGCTCTACACGCTGGTGAACCCGGTCGATGACGCGCTGATGGAGATCACCCACGTTCTACGCGGTGAGGATCTGCTCTCCTCGACCCCACGACAGATCGCCCTGTACGCCGCACTCGCCGACGTCGGGATCGGCAACGGCTCCACACCCCGCTTCGGCCACCTGCCGTACGTGATGGGCGAGGGCAACAAGAAGCTCTCCAAGCGCGACCCGGGCGCGAACCTGCTCAGCTATCGCGAGGACGGCTTCCTGCCCGAGGGTCTGCTCAACTACCTGGCCCTGCTCGGCTGGGCGATCGCCGCCGACCGGGACGTCTTCACCCTTGACGAGCTAGTCGAGGCGTTCGACATCGGTGACGTGAACCCGAACCCTGCCCGGTTCGATCTCAAGAAGGCCGAGGCGATCAACGGTTCGCACATGCGGCTGCTCACGGTCGAGGAGATCGGCGAACGTGTCACGCCGTACCTCCAGGGTGCCGGGCTGCTCGCCGACCCGGTGACTCCGGATCAGCAGTTGCGCTTGGCCGCCGCGATGCCTCTGGTGGCAGAGCGGATGAACAAGCTCACCGAGTCCGTCGACATGCTCGGCTTCCTGTTCGTAGAGGAGGTCGTGTACGACGAGGACGACGTCGCCAAGGTCCTCGACGAAGCCGGTCGGGGGGTGGTCGCTGCTGCCCGCGAGACGCTCGGAGCCCTGGACTCGTGGACGACCGAGACGATCGACACCGCTCTGCGCGCCAAACTCGTCGAGGAGCTCGGTATCAA
>JBKJHO010000018.1:0-89054 GCA_046598915.1 Marmoricola sp.
GGACGGTGGCCGGACCAGCTACCGTGGCCTGCTCAAGGTTTACAAGGATGCAACAGGGCGTCGCAGACCACGCTGCTGCGCGAGCCTGTGGCATCCTTGTAAACCTTGAGCAGGCCACGGTAGCTGGTCCGGCCACCGTCCTTGCTGATCGACTTGCTGACGATCTTGCTGGTGGTGTTTGGCGCGGCGTGGACGACTTTTCCGCCGGCGTCCTGATGCTGGCCCTTGCCGGCAAAGGCGATCGACAGAATTTCGCCATGCGCGCCCGGTTCCATCAGATACACGGCCGGGTACTTCATGGTCAGCTTGCTACCCAGGTTGCCGTCCACCCATTCCATCGTGGCGTCCTGGTAGGCGACCGCGCGCTTGGTCACCAGGTTGTAGACATTGGTGCTCCAGTTTTGGATAGTGGTGTAGCGGCAGCGCCCGCCCTTCTTGACGATGATCTCAACCACGGCGCTGTGCAGCGAGTCGCTCGAGTAGATCGGGGCCGTGCAGCCCTCGACGTAGTGCACGTACGCGTCCTCGTCGACGATGATCAGGGTGCGCTCGAACTGGCCCATGTTCTCGGTGTTGATCCGGAAGTAGGCCTGCAGCGGGATGTCGACGCGCACGCCCTTGGGCACGTAGATGAACGAGCCGCCGGACCAGGTCGCCGTGTTCAGGGCAGCGAACTTGTTGTCGCCGACCGGGATGATCGTCCCGAAGTACTCCCGGAAGAGCTCCTCGTGCTCGCGCAGCGCGGTGTCGGTGTCGACGAAGATGACGCCCTGCTCCTCGAGGTCCTCACGGATCGAGTGGTAGACCACCTCGGACTCGTACTGCGCGGCCACGCCGGCGACGAGCCGCTGCTTCTCCGCCTCCGGGATGCCGAGCCTGTCGTAGGTGTTCTTGATGTCCTCGGGGAGGTCCTCCCACGAGGTCGCCTGCTTCTCGCTCGACCGCACGAAGTACTTGATGTTGTCGAAGTCGATCGTGTTCAGCTCGCCGCCCCAGGTGGGCATCGGCTTACGGTGGAAGAGCTTGAGGCCCTTCATCCGCAGGTCGAGCATCCACTGCGGCTCGTTCTTCTTGTCGGAGATGTCCTGCACGACCGCTTCGCTGAGGCCACGCTTCGCGCCGGCGCCGGCGACGTCGGTGTCGGCCCAACCGAATTCGTAGCGTCCGATGCCTTTCAGCTCCGGGTTGAGCAGCTCGATCTTCGAGCCCTCGGGCTCAGTGATGCTCGTCATTTGGTGACTCCTCTGGTCGTTACCTTCGGGATGCATGTGGTGCAGACACCGTCGCCGTGGGCGATGGTGGCGAGTCGTTGGACGTGCGTGTCGAGCACCCGACCGATTGCTTCGGTCTCGGCCTCGCACAGCTGGGGGAACTCGTGGGCCACGTGCGAGACCGGACAGTGCTGCTGGCAGAGCTGCTCACCGACGGGCAGGTCGCGGGCCGACGCGGCGTACCCCTGCTCGGTGAAGATCGCAGCAAGAGCCTGCGCCGGGGAGAAGGCTGGATTGGCGGCCATCACGGCGCCGAAGTCGTTCTCGATGAACGCGACCCGACGCTCGGCGAACGCCTTGACGGCGGAATCGCCACCTGTCTCGGCCAGGAAGCGCAGCGCCTGGACGGCCAGGTCGTCGTACTGCTGGTCGAACTGGCCGCGCCCGCTGTCGGTCAGCGCGAACATCTTGGCCGGGCGGCCGCGTCCACGCACGAGCGCGGTCCGGGGTTCACGTGCCTCGATCGCGCCGTCGGCAAGCAGGTGGTCGAGGTGGCGGCGGACTGCCGCCGGGGTCAGCTCAAGGCGCTCGGCGAGGGCTGCGGCGGTCGAGGGACCGTTCTGCAGGATCGATCGGACCACACGCTCTCGCGTGGGCGCATCGCCGATCTCCTCGATTTCCACAACACCAGTGTGCCGTAAATGAAATCAAGGTTTCAAATAAGGCTCGCCTAACCTCCATCCGGCTCCCCTCGTGCCTTCACTAGGCGTTCTCCTGGCCGATTGAACCTCGGAGAGGTGGAGAGGGGAACCATGCTTCGGACGATGGTCCACTCCCGCGCCGCCCTGGCGCTGGGAGTTGCGGTCGCGGTCGCCGTACCGGCGCTGACCCTGCCCTCGCTGCCGAGGGTCAACCCTGGGCCGATCCTCCTCGGGCTGATTCCCTGGATCGCCGCCAAGTACGTCCTGTGCCCGTTGCGCTGGCGGCTACTCACCCCACCGGGACGCGACGGCGCCCAGAGCCGCCGGTGGCACCTGCGTGCCTACGCCGAGTCCGAGATCTTCGGGCTGCTGACCCCTGGGCACGTCGGAGCGGACGTCTGGCGGCTGAACAGGCTCACCCGAACGGGTCTGGGCCGCGGGGACGCACTCCTGAGCGTCGGCACGGACCGCCTCGCCGGGGTGCTGGGGCTGACTGTCTTCATCGCAGGTACGGCGACCGCACTGCCTCCGCGCATGATCCTCGCCGCGGCGATTCTCGGAACCGTCCTGGTCGTTGCCGCGTTGCTGGCCCGCCGGTACCGTCCCGCGCTCCTCCCCATGGGTCGGCTCCCTCGACCCCGGGTGGTCGCGCTGGCGCTGCTGCTCGCGGCGGCGTACGAGCTCTCGATCGCCGGGCTCCTGCTCGGAACGATTGCCGCCACCGGCCACAGCCTCTCGCCGTGGGCGGTGCTGACGGCTTTCGGAGCGAGCCAACTTGCCAGCGCCATCCCCGGACCCAACGGCGCCAGCCCCCAGGATGCCGCCCTGGTGGTGGCCCTCGCCGCGATCGGGATGCCCTGGCTGGCCGCGACCGCGGCTGTCGCCATCAAGGCCACCCTCGCCTGGTTGCCCGCACTCACGCTGGGCGGAATCAGCTTGTGGCTTTTCCGTCGCCAGACCAACTGCGGACCTCTCGGCAGCGCCTCGGCCACCACGGCCTAGAATCCGCGGGTGCCTTCATCCCCCGCTGTCGAGGTCGTCGGCCTCGTCATGCGGTACGGCGAGAAGACTGCCGTCGACGCCCTCGACCTGAAGGTCGGGCGGAACACGATCACCGCAGTACTCGGTCCGAACGGTGCCGGCAAGACCACGACGCTGGAAACCTGCGAGGGATACCGCCGACCGCAGCAGGGCCAGGTTCGCGTCCTGGGTCTGGACCCGATCGCCGACCGCCGCACCCTGCTCCCCCGGATCGGCGTCATGCTCCAGGGCTCCGGGGCCTGGTCCGGCGCCCGAGCCATGGAGATGCTGGAGCACATCGCGAAGCTGCACGCCCATCCGCTGGACACGGCGATGCTTGCCGATCGTCTCGGGCTGCACGACTGCGGCCGGACGCCGTACCGGCGCCTTTCGGGGGGACAGCAGCAGCGTCTCGGCCTGGCGATGGCCGTCGTGGGCCGCCCGGAGGTCGTCTTCGTCGACGAGCCCACCGCCGGCATGGACCCGTTGGCGCGCCGTACGACATGGGAGCTGCTCGAGGAGCTCCGCGACGACGGCGTGACCGTCGTGCTGACTACGCACTACATGGACGAGGCCGAGCGGCTCGCCGACCACATCCACATCATCGACCATGGTCGGATGATCGCCTCGGGCTCGCCGCTGGAACTCACCCGCGGGGGTACTGCCACCATCCGGCTCGTTGTCACCAAGCCGTTCCCGCAGGGCGCCCCGGCCAGCCTCCAGCAAGCCCTCGGGCCTCAGGTCGAGGTCACCCCGATCAGCGATGTCAGCCTGCTGGTCACCGGACCCGCCGACCACACCACCTTGGCGACGGTCGCGCGTTGGTGCGAGGAGCAGGGCGTGCTCCCCGAGTCCCTCAACCTCGGCCAGCGCAACCTTGAGGACGTCTTCCTGGAGATCACCGGAAGGGAGCTCGAGGCATGAGCAGCACCCAGACCCCGGGCACTTTCACACCGCGCCCCGGTAGCGCCCCGTTGCTGCGCCAGATCGCTGCGCAGTCGGCCATGGAAGCGAAGCTGATGCTCCGCAACGGCGAGCAGCTCCTGCTTGCCGTCGTGATCCCGGTGATCGTGCTGGTCGGCGGCGTCGAGGCGGCAAAACACGTGGACTTCGGGCTCGATCAGCGCCCGATCGACGCGCTCACCCCGGGCGTCCTGGCCCTCGCGGTGATGTCGACCGCCTTCACCTCGCTCGCCATCGCCACCGGCTTCGAGCGTCGGTACGGCGTCATCAAGCGGCTCGGTGCCTCCCCGCTCCCGCGCTTCGGTCTGCTCGCCGGGAAGATCGGCGCCCTCTTCGTCGTCGAGCTCTTCCAGGTGCTCGTCCTCGGCGCCGTCGCGTTCGCGATGGGCTGGCAGCCGCACCCGGGTATCGAGACGATCCTGCTCGGCCTGGAGGCACTCCTGCTCGGGACTGCTGCGTTCGCCTCGCTGGGCCTGCTCGTGGCTGGCGTGCTCCGCGCCGAGGCGACCCTGGCCGCCGCGAACCTGATCTACCTGCTGCTGATGGCCGGCGGCGCAGTCGTTCTGCCCGCCTCGGCGTACGGCAGCGGAGGGCACCTGCTGACCTGGCTCCCCTCCGGCGCCTTGGGCGAGGCGATGCGCGGCGCGCTGATCCACGGCGAGTGCTACGGCCAGCAACAGGTGATCTTGCTCGGCTGGGCCGTGCTGGGCACGGTCCTGACCGCCCGTTACTTCCGATGGGAGTGAACGTGCTGACCGGCCTCGACCGGTACGTGCGGCCCCTCGGCTGGGCCTCGCTGGTCGCCAATATCGTGATCGTCGTCACCGGCGGCGCCGTCCGGCTCACCGGGTCCGGCCTCGGTTGCCCGACGTGGCCGCGCTGCACCGAGGATGCCTTCACGCCACACGAGGCGCTGACCCTCAACTCGGCGATCGAGTTCGGCAACCGGATGCTGACCTTCGTGCTGGTCGCCGTCGCGGTGGCGACCTTCGCCGCTGCCTGGCAGTCCGGACGCCGCGAACTGCGACAGGTGGCTCTGATCCTCGCCCTCGGCATCCCCGCACAGGCGATCATCGGCGGGATCACGGTGCTGACCGACCTGAACCCTTGGGTGGTCTCCTTCCACCTGCTCTGCTCGATGGCGATGATCGGGGTCGCCGTCCTCTTCCTACGTCTGGTCGATCTCGGCCAGCCACTGCCGCCTGCCAGCGCTTCCCGCGCAGTGGTCGCCCTGGCCTGGAGCACCTTCGCCGCTGGCTGGGCCGTGCTCTACCTCGGCACCGTGGTCACCGGCTCCGGCCCGCACGCCGGCGACAAGGAAACCCCGCGCAACGGTCTCGACCCGCTCCAGGTCTCCCAGCTCCACGCCGACCTGGTCTTCCTGCTCATCGGTCTGACCCTCGGCCTGCTCTTCGTCCTGCACGCGACCTCCGCGAGTCAGCACGCGCGTCAGGCCGCGCAGGTGTTGCTGATCGTCGAGCTGGCCCAGGGCGCCCTCGGTTTCGTCCAGTACTTCACGGACCTGCCGATCGTCCTGGTCGGGTTCCACATGCTCGGCGCTGCGCTGATCTCGGCTGCGCTGACCTGGGCGGTACTGCGAGCACGCGAGGCATGACGGACCGGACGCGCGGGCACCTGGTGTACGACGCCGACTGCGGCTTCTGCACCAGCTCTGCCCAGTGGCTCGACGACGCCCCGGTTCCCTGGCACACCCTCGACCTCGACGCCGTCCACGTGACCCAGGCCGATGCTGCCGCCAACGCCGGCTGGTTGGTCGATGGCCGGATAACGCTTCTCGGAGCCTCCGCGATTACTGCTGCTCTACGAGCGAAGGGCGGAGGTGCCCGCGTGGTCGGGTGGGCACTGGCGATCCCTGGCATCCGAAGGCTGGCCGGTCTGGTCTACCCGCGAGTCGCAGCCAACCGGCACCGGCTGCCCGGCGGTACCGCGGCCTGCCGAATCGTTCCGCCGAAGAAGATGTGACCCGAAGGATCAGCGCGTCAGCAGCGGGTCGAGCGCGACAGCGACGAAGAGCAGCGAGAGGTAGAGGTTCGACCAGTGGAAGAGCCTCATCGGTCGGATGTCGGTGAGCTCGTCGCTCTTCCTGGCCCGGTTCCACATCAGGTGCGCCTCGACCAGGAACGTGGCGCCGAGCACGACAGCAGCGATCGGGTAGACGATGCCGGTCTCAGCGACCGGCCACAGCAGCAAGGAGACCGCGACCATCACCCAGGAGTACGCCACGATCTGACGCGCGACCTCGACCCCTGTCCGGAGCACCGGGAGCATCGGCACATCGACCGAGGCGTAGTCCTCGCGGTAACGCATCGCCAGCGCCCAGGTGTGCGGCGGAGTCCAGAAGAAGACGACCGCGAAGAGCACGACCGGCGCCCAAGCGAGGTCGTTGGTGACTGCCGTCCAGCCGATCAACGCCGGGAAACAGCCGGCGAGGCCGCCCCAGACGATGTTCTGAGCCGTCCGACGCTTCAGCACCATCGTGTAGACGAAGAGGTAGAACGCCGACGCGGTCAGCGCCAGGCCGGCGGAGAGCCAGTTCACGTAAAGGCCGAGGACCAGGGTCGAGACGACTGCGAGCGCGACGCCGAAGATGAACGCGGCCCGCGGGGAGACGATGTGGCGAGGCAGCGCCCGACGACGGGTACGGCGCATCTGCTCGTCGATGTCCCGGTCGTAGACGCAGTTCAGGGCATTCGCGCTGCCAGCTGACAGGGTGCCGCCCACGACGGTGGCGAGGACCAGTCCGAGCGCCGGTACGCCGCCCTCGGCGAAGAACATCACCGGCACGGTCGTGAGGAGCAACAGCTCGATCACCCGAGGCTTGGTGAGCCCGACATACGCGGCGACGACGTCACGCAGGGTCGCTCCAGCGGGCGCTTCTCCAGTTACGGACGCCTGGGAGTCGACCGCGGTCACGCAGGCCTCGCCTTCATCGTGGAATGTCTCCCTAGTCTATCTGTGCCGGTTCGCAGGGCGCACTCACGGGCCGCATCTGGGATCGGTAGGCTCGCCCTCATGAGTCCCGCACGTACGCCGCTTGAATGGACCGACCTCGACAAACGGGCTGTGGACACCGCTCGCTGCCTGGCGATGGATGCGGTCCAGAAGGTCGGAAACGGGCACCCGGGTACGGCAATGAGCCTCGCTCCGGTCGCTTACCTGCTCTTCCAGAAGCGGATGCGGCACTCCCCGTCCAACCCGAGCTGGTCGAACCGCGATCGGTTCGTACTTTCCTGTGGTCACTCCTCGATCACCCTCTACACGCAGCTCTACCTGGGCGGATTCGGTCTCGAGCTCGACGACCTGAAGGCGCTGCGCGTCTGGGGCAGCCGAACTCCGGGCCACCCTGAGTACGGGCACACCACCGGCGTCGAGACCACGACCGGCCCGCTCGGCCAGGGCCTCGCCAACGCCGTCGGGATGGCGATGGCCTCCCGTCGCGAGAAGGGCATGTTCGACCCGGACGGCGAGGGCGGCCCCTTCGACCACCAGATCTACGCGATCTGCTCCGACGGCGACCTCGAGGAAGGGGTCAGCGCCGAAGCCTCCTCGATCGCCGGTCACCAGCAGCTCGGCAACCTGACGGTCATCTACGACCAGAACGGGATCAGCATCGAGGGCGACACCCGCATCGCCTTCACCGAGGATGTCGCGAAGCGCTACGAGGCCTACGGCTGGCATGTCCAGACCGTGGACTGGACCAAGGACGGCGACCACACCGGCGGCAAGGACTACTTCGAGGATGTCCCTGCTCTCTGGACCGCGTTGGACGCCGCTGAGGACGCGACCGACCAGCCCAGCCTGATTGTGCTGCGCACCATCATCGCCTGGCCGGCCCCGACGGCGCAGAACACCGGCGCCTCGCACGGCTCGGCCCTCGGCGACGAGGAGGTGGCCGCCACCAAGGAGTTCCTCGGGTTCTCCGCCGACCAGACCTTCGAGGTCTCCGACGAGGTGATCGCGCACACCCGCTCGTTGGTCGAGCGCGGCTCGGCCGCGGTCGCATCCTGGGACGAGGAGCACGCCGCTTGGGCCTCCGCGAACCCGGACCGCGCCGAGCTCTTCGCCCGGCTGGAAAATCGCGCGCTCCCCGACGGTTGGGACGCCGAGGTGCCGTCGTACCCGGCGGACGCGAAGGGGGTAGCCACCCGGAAGGCCTCCGGCCAGGTGCTGAACGCACTCGCCGCGAAGCTCCCTGAGCTGTGGGGCGGCTCGGCCGACCTCGCCGAGTCGAACAACACGACCCTCGAAGGCGAGCCGAGCTTCACCCCCGACGCCTGGCAGACGACGTACTGGAGCGGCAACCCGTACGGACGAGTGCTGCACTTCGGCATCCGCGAGCACGCGATGGGTTCGATCATGAACGGCATCGCCCTGCACGGCGGTACCCGGATCTTCGGCGGCACCTTCCTGGTCTTCTCCGACTACATGCGCCCCGCGGTCCGCCTCGCAGCACTGATGGGCCTACCCACGACGTACGTCTGGACCCATGACTCCATCGGTCTCGGAGAGGACGGCCCCACGCACCAGCCCGTCGAGCACCTCGCCGCATTGCGCGCCATCCCGGGCCTGGACGTGATCCGCCCGGCTGACGCCAACGAGACGGCCGCCGCCTGGAAGGCGATCATCCGGCACACCGACCGCCCCTCCGCGCTCGCCCTCACCCGTCAGAACGTGCCCACCTTCCCCCGTGGAGAAGACGGTTTCGGGACCGCCGAAGGTACGGCGATGGGCGGGTACGTCCTGCTCGACACCGAGGGAGTTCCTGACGTCGTCCTGATCGGCACCGGCTCCGAGGTCCAGCTGGCCGTCGAGGCCCGCGAGCAGCTCGCCACCAAGGGGATCAGCGCACGCGTCGTCTCGCTGCCGTGCCGCGAGTGGTTCGACGCCCAGGACCCGGCGTACCGCGACAGCGTCATCCCGCCGACCGTCAAGGCGCGCGTCAGCGTCGAGGCCGGTATCGCTCAGGGCTGGCGTGACATCGTGGGAGACAGTGGCCGGATGGTCTCTCTCGAGCACTTCGGCGGGTCCGCAGACTTCGCCACGCTCTACCGTGAGTTCGGCATCACAGCTGAGGCCGTGGTGCTGGCCGCCGAAGAGAGCATCCGGGCAGTGGAGGCCGTCAGTCGTTAGGTTCCAGGAGGGAACAGCACCATGTCCGATCGCATGAATTCCGACCGTCTGAAAGGTCTGTCCGAAGCCGGTGTCTCGATCTGGCTCGACGACCTGTCCCGGGAACGGATCGAGTCCGGCAACCTCGCCGACCTGGTGAAGTACTCCTCGGTCGTCGGCGTCACCACCAATCCCTCGATCTTCGCTGCGGCGCTCGCCAACGGCGAACGCTACGACCAGCAGGTCCGCGAGCTCGCCGCCCGAGGTGCAGACGTGGACCTCACCGTGTTCGAGCTGACCACCACCGACGTCCGCAACGCATGCGACGTGCTCCGAAACGTCTGGGAAGAGACCGACGGAGTGGACGGGCGGGTCTCGATCGAGGTCTCTCCCGAGCTCGCCCACCGGAGCACCGAGACGGCGAGCGAGGCGAAGCGCCTGTGGGAGGCGGTCGACCGCCCGAACCTGCTGATCAAGATCCCCGGGACACCCGAGGGTTGTCCCGCGATCACCGAAACCCTGGCCGCTGGCATCAGTGTCAACGTGACCCTGATCTTCGGCCTCTCGCAGTACCAGGACGTGATGAACGCCTACCTCGAAGGGGTCGAGCGCGCCCGGGACAACGGCCACGACCTGGCTGGCCTGCACTCGGTCGCGTCCTTCTTCGTCTCCCGCGTCGATTCCGAGATCGATGCCCGACTGGAGAAGTCCGGCGCGGACAGCTCTCTGTTCGGGCGCGCCGGCGTCGCCAACGCCCGTCTGGCCTACGAGGCCTTCGAGAAGTTCTTCGCAACCGACCGCTGGGCCGCCCTCGAGGCCGCTGGAGCACGCCGTCAACGTCCGCTCTGGGCCTCGACGGGCGTGAAAAACCCCGACTACGACGACACGATGTACGTCGTCGACCTGGTGGTCGACGAGACGGTCAACACGATGCCCGAGAAGACCCTGGACGCCGTCGCCGACCACGGTGAGATCGCCGGCGACCGGGTCCGCCCGTTCTACTCGGACGCGAAAGCCACCATGGACGAGCTGTCCGCGGCCGGCATCGACTACGACGACGTCATCGCTGTGCTGATCCGTGAAGGCGTCGAGAAGTTCGTCACCGCTTGGGCAGAGCTCATGGGCACGGTGAGCACGAGCCTGGAGCAGGCTCGGGCATGAGCGGACCGGTCGACCCGACGGCCACCGCCGCCTGGGAACGGCTGACGGAGATCGAGGCCGGTTTCGCGCCCGACCTCCGCGCCTGGTTCGTCGACGACCCGGGACGTGCCGATCGGTTGACCTTCGACGCTGCCGACCTGCACGTCGACCTCTCCAAGGGCCTGGTCACCGACAACGTCCTGGAGGCGCTGCTGGCTCTCGCCGACGAGGTGGGCCTGGCTGAACGCCGGGACGCGATGTTCCGGGGCGACCGCGTGAACGGCACCGAGAACCGCCCCGTTCTGCACACTGCCCTGCGACTCCCGGCCGATGCGGCGCTTGAGGTGGACGGTCACGACGTCGTCGCAGGAGTGCACGAGGTCCTCGGCCGGATGTACGTGTTCGCCGACCAGGTCCGTTCCGGGGACTGGACCGGCGTGACCGGTGAGCGGATCAGAACCGTGGTCAACATCGGCATCGGCGGTTCAGACCTGGGTCCGGTGATGGCCTATGAAGCGCTGCGACCGTACGTCCAGGACGGCCTCGAGTGTCGGTTCATCAGCAATATCGATCCGACCGACTGTGCCACCAAGCTGGCTGGCCTCGATCCGGCAACCACGTTGTTCATCGTGGCCAGCAAGACCTTCGGCACCCTGGAGACGCTCACCAACGCGCGCCTGTGCCGGGCCTGGCTGCTCGACGGCCTGGACGGAGCCGACGGTGCGGTGGCCCAACACTTCGTGGCAGTGTCGACAGCCCTGGACAAGGTCGCCGAGTTCGGGATCGACCCGGCCAACGCCTTCGGTTTCTGGGACTGGGTCGGAGGCCGCTACTCCGTCGACTCTGCGATCGGTACCTCGCTGGTGATCGCGATCGGCCCGGAGCGGTTCGCTGAGTTCCTCGGCGGTCTGCACGCGGTCGACGAACACTTCCGAACCACCGAGACGGCACGGAACGTACCCGTGCTGATGGGCCTGCTCAACGTCTGGTACACCAACTTCCTGGGCGCAGGAACGCATGCGGTCCTGCCGTACTCCCAGCTGCTGCACCGCTTCCCGGCGTACTTGCAGCAGCTGACGATGGAGTCGAACGGCAAGGGGGTCCGCTGGGACGGCACCCCGGTGGGCACCGACACGGGTGAGATCTTCTGGGGCGAACCGGGCACCAACGGCCAGCACGCGTTCTACCAGCTGATCCACCAGGGCACCCGGCTCATCCCTGCCGACTTCCTCGCGTTCGCCAACCCGGCGTACCCGCTCAAGGACGGCCCCGACAAGTCGGTGGATGTGCACGAGCTTCTGCTGGCCAATTTCCTCGCCCAGACCAGGGCGCTCGCCTTCGGCAAGACGGCCGACGAAGTACGGGCCGACGGAACACCCGAGGCCATCGTTCCTGCGCGGGTCTTCGGGGGGAACCGGCCCACAGCCTCGATCATGGCGCCCGCACTGACTCCGGCCGTCCTCGGCCAGCTGATCGCGCTGTACGAACACATCACCTTCACCCAGGGTGTCGTCTGGGGCATCGACAGCTTCGACCAGTGGGGCGTCGAGCTCGGGAAGCAACTGGCTCTCCAGCTCGGTGCTGCGGTCGCCGGCGACGAGGCTGCTCACGCCGAACAGGATCCTTCGACTCGGGCCCTGATCGGCTACTACCGGACGCACCGCTCATGACGACCGTCCCGCCGACGAACGCCCTCAGGGACCCCCAGGACCGTCGGCTCCCCCGGATCGCCGGTCCCTGCGGGATGGTTCTCTTCGGCGTCACCGGCGACCTCTCCCGCAAGAAGGTGATGCCGGCTATCTACGACCTGGCCAACCGCGGGCTGCTGCCGCCGGGATTCAGCCTGGTCGGGTTCGCCCGCCGGGACTGGGCCGACCAGGACTTCGCCCAGATCGTGCACGACTCCGTCCGCGAGCACGCCCGGACCGAGTTCCGCGAGGAAGTCTGGAACCAGCTGGCGGAGGGCTTCCGCTTCGTCCCCGGTGCCTTCGACGACGATGCCGCCTTCGCCAACCTCCGTCGGACCATCGAGGAGCTCGACGAGTCCCGCGGCACCCGGGGCAACCATGCCTTCTACCTGGCGATCCCGCCCACCTTCTTCGGCGCGGTCGCGGGCCAGCTCAAGGAGCACGGCCTCGCTGAGCCCAGCCCGGGGGCCTGGCGCCGGGTGGTCGTGGAGAAGCCGTTCGGCCACGACCTCGCATCCGCCCGAGAGCTGAACGACATCCTGGGGCAGGTCTTCGAGTCGGGGTCGATCTTCCGGATCGATCACTACCTGGGCAAGGAGACCGTCCAGAACATCTTGGCGATGCGGTTCGCCAACAACCTGTTCGAGCCGATCTGGAACGCGAACTACGTCGACCACGTCCAGATCACCATGGCCGAGGACGTCGGCATCGGCGGGCGAGCCGGATACTACGACGGCGTCGGGGCCGCCCGCGATGTCATCCAGAACCACCTCCTCCAGTTGATGGCGCTGGTCGCGATGGAAGAACCAGTCGACTTCGACGCCGAGAACCTGCGGATCGAGAAGCTCAAGGTGCTCAGCTCTATCCGGCTCCCACGCCGGCTCGACCTGGCCACCGCCCGGGGGCAGTACGCCGCCGGTTGGGCCGGGGGTCAGGAGGTGATCGGGTTCTGCGAGGAGGACGGCATCCGTAAGACGTCCAGCACCGAGACGTACGCCGCCGTCACCCTTGAGGTCGACACCCGCCGCTGGGCAGGGGTGCCGTTCTACCTCCGGACCGGCAAACGCCTCGGCCGCCGGGTCACCGAGGTCGCGATCGTCTTCAAGCGAGCCCCGCACCTGCCGTTCGCCAAGACGGCCACCGAGGAGCTCGGCCAGAACGCGCTGGTGATCCGGGTCCAGCCCGACGAGGGCATGACCATCCGGTTCGGCTCGAAGGTGCCGGGCACCGCGATGGAGATCCGGGACGTCAACATGGACTTCGCCTACGGCGGCTCTTTCACCGAGGCCTCCCCCGAGGCTTACGAGCGTCTGATCCTGGACGTCCTGCTCGGCGATCCGCCGCTCTTCCCCCGGCACGAGGAGGTCGAGCTCTCCTGGCAGATCCTTGACCCGATCCTGGAGCACTGGGCGAAGAAGGGTCGGCCGGAGCAGTACGGCGCCGGGACCTGGGGCCCCGCTTCCGCGGACGCGATGCTCGCCCGTGACGGCCGTACCTGGCGGCGACCATGACCGAGCTCCTCGACACCAACTCGGCCGCGATCGCAGCCGAGTTCGTCCGCGCCCGCACCAAGGCCGGCAGCCCCGCGATGGGGATGGTGATGACGCTGGTCATCGTCGTCGACGAAGACGACGCCACCGAGACACTCCAGGCCGCTCGCAAGGCGTCCCGCGAGCACCCGGCCAGGGTCCTGGCCGTGATCCTGGGCGCTGCCCGGGGGAAGGGCGTCGTGAACGCCCAGGTCGGGATCGGCGACAGCTGGGCCGGCGAGACTGCGATCATCCGGCTCCGGGGCGAAGTCGTCCGGCATCCAGAGTCCGTGGTGCTCCCGCTACTCCTCCCCGACTCCCCCGTTGCGATCTGGTGGCCCACCGATCCGCCTGCTGATCCGGCCGCAGACCCTCTCGGCTCGCTCGCGCAGCGTCGGATCACCGACGTCGCCTCAGTGACCCGGAGCAAGACCCGTGCCCTGCAGGATCAGTGCTCGTCCTACACCAAGGGCAACACCGACCTGGCGTGGACCCGGATCACCCCGTGGCGGGCTCTACTGGCCGCAGCACTCGACCAACAGCCGTTGAAGATCCGCCGCGCGTCGGTCACCGCCGAGCGGATCAGCCCGAGCGCCGACCTGCTCCAGGCCTGGCTCAGCGACCGGCTGCACGTCCCCGTGGATCGCAACAACTCGGCCGGCCCCGGGATCACCGAAGTCACGTTGGAGACCAAGGACGGGCCGATCCGGATCTCTCGATCCGACGGTCGTCTCGCCACCTTCGCCTCGCCGGACCGCCCGGACCGACCAGTGGCGCTGCGGCGGCGCGCGCTGCCCGACCTGCTCGCCGAAGAGCTGCGGCGTCTTGACGAGGACGTCGTCTACCAGGCCACCGCCAAACGGCTGTTGAAGCTCCGCGACGGGAAGTGATGTCGGTGCGCGACGTGGAGACTCTGCCCGGTCCCACGGAGGTGGCCGACGTCGTGGCGCGCCGATTCCTGGAACGCATCGCTGCCTGCCAGGATCGCGGCGAGAACCCGCAGGTGGCGCTGACCGGCGGCACGATCGCCCGCCTCGTTCACCGGGCGATCGCAGCCAAGGCACCCGAGTACGACGTCGACTGGGACCGGGTGGGCTTCTGGTTCGGCGACGAGCGGTTCGTCGGACGGAGCAGCGCGGACCGCAACGCGGGCCAGGCGCGCGCGGACCTTCTCGATCCCGTCGGAGCCACCCGGGTCTATGAGATCCCAGCCGTGGAGAATGCCGACGGTGTCGCTGACGCAGCGCGCCAGTACTCCGATCTCCTCGCCACCGAAGGCGGCGAGTTCGACCTGGTCATGCTCGGTATGGGACCAGACGGTCACGTCGCCTCGCTCTTCCCGGGCTACCCGCAGCTGAGCGCCGCTGACGTCGGGGCAGTGGCAGTGGTCGACTCCCCCAAACAACCGCCCCTTCGGGTCAGCCTGACCTTCCCGGCGCTCAACAGCAGCAAGGCGGTCTGGTTCTTGGTGACCGGCGAAGAGAAGGCGGCCGCGACCGCACGGGTCTGGGCGTTCGAGGGCAGCGTCAACGAGACGCCGGCCCGAGGAATCGCCGGCCCGTCGGTCACCTGGTTCGTCGACCAGGCAGCCGCGGGCGGCTAGGAACCGGCGCTGGCGGCGACCAACCCGACACCGATCACCAGGGCGAACCCGGTCCCGATGAGCAGGCCGAGAGCCATGCCTAGAGCGGCCCGACGGGCACGCGGCAGCAGCGCTGCGGCAAGGACAGCCACCGTAAACAGCAACCCGACCGGCGCGAGTACCACTGTCAGGACGCCGGCTTCCAACCGTGGGAGCACCGCCCAGAAGCCGAGGAAGGCTCCGAGCATCGCTGCGAGATAGGCAGGCGCGTTCGGATTGTCGCGTGGCCTGCCTGCCGTCGTCATGCCTCCACTATGCAGGCAGGCTCAGAAGACGACGTCGCCGTTTTTACGCCGAGTCCGCAAGGTCTGCAGGGCTTCGTCCAGGATGTCCTTCGCCTCGGCGTCGGAACGTCGCTCCTTGACGTAGGCGAGATGCGTCTTGTACGGCTCGACCTTCTTCGGCGGCGGCGGGTTCTCCGAGTCGATGCTCGAGGGCAGCCCGCACTTCGGGCAGTCCCAGGATTCCGGCACCTGCGCTTCGACCGCGAACGCGATCAGGGTGCGGTGTTCCTGGGAGCAGAAGTAGGTGACGCTCTGTCGCGGCGCGGCCTCGCCGCGTTCCGCCTCGCCCATCGGTCCGGCACCGACGCGGCTGCCACGAATGGCGCTTCCTCCGCCTGCCATGTCAGTTGCTGGTCTTCAGGAGGAGTCCCAGACCGATGACGCAGGCGAACCAGACCATGCCGATCCCCACGGTGATCCGGTCCAGGTTGCGCTCGGCGACCGATGAGCCGCCCAGCCCGCTGGAGACGCCGCCGCCGAACATGTCGGACAGGCCACCGCCGCGCCCCTTGTGCAGAAGCACCAGGACGATCATGAGGAGGCTCGAGGCGACGAGCAGAATCTTGAAGGTAAGGATCACGGCGTGAATCGTAACTGACCGACCCCTGATCTTGCGGACCGACCGTCCGAAAGCAGGTCGCTGTCCCCCGACAAGCTCAGGCACCTGATCTCAGTACTGGCGCCTCTGAGGGCGTCAGGCGTCGATCTCGAGATCCGTCACCGCGTAGCTCGAGCAGGCGAGCGCAACCTGGTCCGCGGACTCGACGTCGATGAGACAGGTGTCAGGCTCATGAACGACCTTCCCTCGCAGGATGCGGATCTTGCCCTCACCGCACTCTCCCGCGTCGCAGATGTAAGCCACGTCGGTATGGACGCGAAAGGCTACGTAGAGAAGAGATTCCCCGGGTCGCTGATGCCGACCGGGTTCAGTGAACCCGTCTACTAGATCAGCGTCAACACCATTAGCCAATGGTACAGTTGTCAGTGTCATTTCGCTGAGGAAGCGTCGAGATGGGAGGCCGAAGACGGCGCCGTCCCGAGAGTATCCGGGTGGAGGGGCTCAGCTTCATCAGCGCATTGAGCAGACGGTGGGTGTGCAGAATGACGGACGGCGCGACAGTGGGCTCAGCGACTCCCCGGACGCCTGCGGACCACCTGGGTCCGAGCAAAGCGCTTCTTCACGATGCCGGAGCGATCCTCAGCGGCGTCGCCGACGCCGACCTGGATGCCGGCGTCACCCGACGGATGCTGACGGCGATCTACCGTCTCTCGGTTCCTTTGATCCTGGTCCCGCCGTTCGCCGGCGTTGCCGCGTTCGTCTGGTTCGAAGGCCTGGACTGGAGACTCGCTCCTGTGGTCGTGGTGGCCATCGCCGCCGGCGCAGTGCTCCTGGTCGGCCTACGCTTGATCCTGGGGTTCGCCTTGATGCTCCTGCGCTTCCTCGACCAGCTGACCCAGCTACCAGCAGCAGTTCTGAGCCTCAACAGCGAGGTGGAGCAGCTACGGGACGGGGTCGTCAATCTTCGTGGTGGCGTTGCCGAACTCCGCGACGATGTTGCCCCGCTGTCTGGTGTGGTCCAAGGCCTGACCGGCCACGTCGACTCCCTCCAGGGCAGCCTTGACGGGGTTCAGTTCTGGCGAGCTCCGTCCCGCCTGTGGAAGGCGGCTTCCGAGCGACCGCTCTCGGGCAAATGAGCCGACCCGCGCACGGCCGGCAGCGATGGCGGCGATCAGCCGTCCGCCGCGCAGGCAGTCTCAGACAGTTCCGAGCTGCGGCATGTCGTAGAAGCGGCAGATTCCGCCGAACTCATCAGCCTGCAGGCTCGCTCCACCCACCAGCGCGCCGTCGACGTCCGCCTTCTGCATGATGCCGGCGACGTTCGACGCCTTCACCGAGCCGCCGTACAGCACCCGTACGCCGGCAGCGGCCTCCTCGCCGCTGGTCTCGGCGATCCGAGCGCGCAACGCTGCACAGACCTCCTGAGCATCCTCCGGGGTGGCCACCTCGCCGGTGCCGATCGCCCAGACAGGCTCGTAGGCAACGACCAGCCCGGCGATCTGCTCCGCGCTGAACCCGGCCAGTGAGCCGTCGAGCTGCGCGACGGTGTAAGCGACGTGGGTGTGTTCCTTACGGATCTCCAGGCCTTCGCCGACACAGACGATCGGAGTGATCCCGGCTGCCAGCGCCTTGTGTGCCTTGGCGTTGACCAGGGCGTCGTCCTCGAGGTGGTACTCGCGCCGCTCGGAGTGCCCGACCACCACGTAGGTGCACCCAAGTTTGGCGAGCATTGCCGCGGAGATCTCGCCGGTGTAGGCGCCGTCGTCGTGGGTGGAGATGTCCTGGGCGCCGTACCTGATCTGCAACTGGCCACCGTCGACGGTGGTCTGCACCGAGCGGATGTCGGTGAACGGGGGTACCACGACGACTTCGACTTTGGTGAAGTCGTGCTTCTTGTCCGCCAGTCCGAGGGCCAGCTTCTGCACCAGGTGGACGGCCTCATGGTGGTTGAGGTTCATCTTCCAGTTGCCCGCCATCAGCGGCACGCGGCCGGGATTCTGCGCAGTCTTGGCCATCAGGCTTTCCCTCAGCTCAGTACGTCGATCCCCGGGAGCGCCTTGCCCTCGAGGTACTCCAGGCTCGCGCCGCCGCCGGTGGAGATGTGGCCGAACGCTTCGTCGGCGAAGCCGAGCTGGCGGACCGCCGCAGCGGAATCGCCTCCACCGACGACAGAAAGTCCGTCCACTTCGGTGAGTGCGGCAGCGACCGCCCGGGTGCCGGCCGCGAAGGCCTCGAACTCGAAGACACCCATCGGCCCGTTCCAGAACACCGTCCGGGCGTCCCGGATCGCAGCCGCGAAGGCCACCCCGGACTCCGGACCGATGTCTAAGCCCATCTGGTCGGCCGGGATCGCGTCGGCGGCCACCACAGTCGCCGGGGCATCTGCAGAGAAGGCGGGTGCGACCACGATGTCAGTGGGGAGCAGGATCTGGACGCCCGACGCCGCGGCACGCTTCAGGTACGCCTCGCAGACCGGGATCTGGTCGGTCTCGAGCAGGCTCGACCCCACCCCGTGGCCGAGCGCAGCGAGGAAGGTGAAGACCATTCCGCCGCCGACGACCAGGGTGTCGGCCTTCTCGAGCAAGTTGTCGATCACCGCCAGCTTGTCGGAGACCTTCGAGCCGCCGAGAACGACCACGTACGGCCGCTCCGGGGTGTCGGTCAGCCGCCGCAGCACGTCGATCTCCGCAGCGACCAGCGCACCCATCGCGTGCGGCAGCCGAAGCGCGACGTCGTACACGGACGCCTGCTTGCGGTGCACCACCCCGAATCCGTCGCTGACGAACGCATCGGCGAGGCCGGCCAGCTCGTCGGCGAACGCGCCGCGCTCGGCTTCGTCCTTGCTGGTCTCACCCGCGTTGAACCGGACGTTCTCCAGCAGCGCAACCTGGCCGTCTTCCAGCCCCGCGACCACTGCCTGGGCCGAAGCACCGACGGTGTCGGTCGCGAAGGCAACCGGCGCACCTAGCAGCTCTCCGAGGCGCGCTGCTACCGGCGCCAAGGAGTACGCCGGGTCAGGAGTGCCCTGGGGACGACCCAGGTGTGCCACCACGACTACCCGTGCCCCGGCGTCGGCCAGGGCGGAGAGGGTCGGCAGTGACGCCCGGATCCGGCCGTCGTCGGCGATCCCGGGAACCGGCGACACGTCGTCCAGCGGAACGTTCAGGTCCGAACGGACCAGGACCCGCTTGCCGCGCAGATCTCCCAGCGAAGCGAGGGACGCCATCTCAGAGAGTGGCGCCGACGTGCGTGATCAGGTCAGCGAGGCGGTTCGAGTAGCCCCACTCGTTGTCGTACCAGCCGATGACCTTGACCTGGTTGCCGATGACCTTGGTCAGCGGAGCGTCGAAGATGCAGGACGCCGGGTCGGTGACGATGTCAGAGGAGACGATCGGGTCGGTCGAGTACTTGAGGAACCGGCCGTCGGCGGCCTTCTTGATCGCGGCGTTGACCTCCTCGACGGTGGTCTCGCGGCCGGCCTCGAAAGTGAGGTCGGTAGCGGAACCGGTCGGGACCGGGACCCGGAGGGCGAAGCCGTCGAGCTTGCCCTTGAGCTCGGGCAGCACCAGGCCGATGGCCTTGGCGGCGCCGGTGCCCGTCGGGATGATGTTGATCGCGGCGGCGCGTGCGCGGCGCAGGTCGCTGTGGATGTTGTCCTGCAGATTCTGGTCCGCGGTGTACGCGTGGATGGTAGTCATCAAACCCTTGACGATGCCGAACTCGTCGTTGAGCGCCTTGGCCATCGGCGCCAGGCAGTTGGTCGTGCAGGACGCGTTGGAGATCACGTGATGCGCGGCCGGGTCGTACAGGTCGTGGTTCACACCCATCACGATCGTGATGTCCTCGTTGGAGGCCGGGGCCGAGATGATGACCTTCTTCGCCCCGCCATCGAGGTGCGCCTTCGCCTTGGTCGCGTCGGTGAAGAAACCGGTGGACTCGACGACGACATCGACGCCCAGCTCGCCCCACTTCAAGGCGGACGGGTCGCGCTCGGCCGAGACCGCGATGCGCTGGTCGCCCACGACGATGGTGGATCCGTCGACGCTGACATCCGCGTCGAGGCGCCCCAGGATCGAGTCGTACTTGAGCAGGTGCGCCAGTGCTGCGGGATCCGTCAGGTCATTGACGCCGACGATCTCGATGTCGGCACCGGATGCTCGGACGGCTCGGAAGAAGTTGCGGCCGATGCGGCCGAAGCCGTTGATTCCCACGCGGACAGTCACAGCGATTTACTCCTGGGTGAACGGAAGACGGACTTCCGCGACCCTATCGCGCGCCGGCGGGCCCTCGGACCCTGCGTCCAGGTACCAGGAAGTTATCCGAGTCACGCCTCTTCGGCGAGCATCTCGGGCGTCAGTGAGGCCTCGGTGTCCGGGATCCCGAGCTCTTCGGCCTTCTTGTCGGCCATGGCCAGTAGGCGGCGGATGCGCCCGGCGATCGCGTCCTTGGTGAGCACGGGGTCGTGGAGTTGGCCGAGTTCTTCGAGGGAGGCCTGCTTGTGCTCCAAGCGCAGCTGGCCGGCGAGCTGAAGGTGGTCCGGGATGTCGGCACCGAGGATCTCCAGCGCGCGGTCCACCCGGGCTCCGGCAGCGACGGCCGCGCGGGCCGATCGGCGCAAGTTGGCGTCATCGAAGTTCGCCAGCCGGTTGGCGGTAGCCCGCACCTCCCGGCGCATCCGGCGTTCCTCCCAGGCCAGTAGCGACTCGTGCGCACCGAGACGGGTCAGGAGCTGCCCGATCGCGTCGCCGTCACGGATGACCACGCGGTCGACCCCTCGAACCTCACGAGCCTTTGCGGAGATACCGAGCCGTCGAGCAGAGCCGACGAGCGCCAGCGCGGCCTCCGGCCCGGGACAGGTGACCTCGAGCGACGAGGACCGACCGGGCTCGGTGAGTGACCCGTGCGCAAGGAACGCACCGCGCCAGGCTGCGACCGCGTCGCAGCCTGAACCGGAGACCACCTGGGGCGGCAGCCCGCGGACGGGTCGGTTCCGCTGGTCGATGAGACCGGTCTGCCGGGCCAGGGACTCGCCGTCCTTGGCCACCCGGACGATGTAGTGGGTCCCGCGTCGCAGACCGTTGCCTTTGAGCAGCACGACCTCCGACTCGTGGCCGAAGACCTCGTGGATGTCCTTGCGGAGCCGCCGTGCCGCGGCGCCGGTGTCCAGCTCGGCCTCGACCACGATTCCGCCGTTCACGAGGTGCAAGGAATCGGCGAACCGCAGCATCGAGGAGACCTCGGATTTGCGGCAACACGTCTTGGTGACTGGAGTGCTGGCCAGTTCTGCCTTGACCTGTGCCGTCATCGCCATGCGCGCCACCTTAGTTCGCTCCGACGATCAGCGCATAGGCGCGGGCAAGTTTCTCGGGATCGTGCTGTCCTGCCGACCCGTCGAGAGCGACGTCGGCGAGGATCACCTGGGCCCCCAGCTCCTCAGCAGCCGACCTCAAGCGGTCCTCATCGGGAACCGAGGAACCGTCTGCCAGAACTGTGTCGATCCGCAGTCCGGGAGCGTGCCGGTGCAGCGCAGCCAGGTGGTCCTCCGGCGTGTAGCCCTCGGTCTCCCCCGGCTGCGCCACCAGGTTCAAGTTGACCAGGACCCGCGCCTCAGTCTGCTCCAGCGCGGTCCGCAGCCCCGGAACGAGCACGTGCGGGATCACCGAGGAGTACCAGGACCCGGGCCCGAGCACGACCCAGTCGGCTTCGAGGATCGCGCGGACCGCCTCAGGGCACGCACTCGGGTCGCGGGGCTCCAGACTGACGTCGAGCACCTTCCCGGAGGTGGTGGCCACCTCCACCTGCCCTCGTACGACGGTGACCACGTCACGATCCGAGGCATCCAGGCCCCGTACGTCGGCCGTGATGTCGAGCGGCGTGATGGCCATCGGAAGCACCCGGCCGCGCGCACCCAGCAGCCCGCCGACCCAGTCAAGCCCGGCAACGTGGTCGTCGAGGAGCTCCCAGAGCGCGACGATCAGCAGGTTGCCGACCGCGTGCCCGGACATCTCGCCGTCCGAGGAGAACCGGTGCTGGAGGACCTTTGCCCAGGTCTGACCCCAGCGGTCGTCGCCGCACAGCGCGGCCAGCGCCATCCGCAGGTCTCCGGGCGGAAGGACGCCGAACTCCTCACGCAGGCGACCCGAGGAGCCACCGTTGTCGGCGACGGTGACGACGGCGGTCAGGTCCGAGGTGACCCTACGGAGCGCAGCCAGCGAGGCAGCCAGGCCGTGTCCGCCCCCGAGTGCCACCACTGCGGGCTCGTCGGACCAATTCACAGCAGGTCCCGCATGCTCACTCGCGTCCGAGGTCGCGATGGGTCGCCTCGGCCTCGTACCCGAGGTCACGGATCCGTCGAGCGAGCTCCTCGGACATCGCGACGCTGCGGTGCTTGCCGCCAGTGCATCCGATCGCGACCGTCATGAACCGCTTGCCCTCGCGGAGGTAGCCCTGTCCGACGGTCTCGATGACGGGCAGGTAGCGCTCCAGGAAGATCTGCGCAGCAGGCCGGTCCTTGACGTACGAGGCCACCGCCGGATCCTGGCCGGTGAGCTCTTTGAGCTCAGGCACCCAGAACGGGTTCGGCAGGAAGCGCATGTCCGCGAGCAGGTCCGCGTCGACCGGGACGCCGTACTTGAAACCGAACGAGACCACCGTGACCTTGAGGGCGACCGCGCCCGGGGTCCCGTACGCCGCCGCGACCTTGTCCTTGAGCTGATGCACGTTCAACCGGGTGGTGTCGATGACCACCTCGGCGTCGCCGCGGAGCTGGGTCATCACCTCTCGTTCCCGGTGGATCCCGTCGAGCAGGCGACCGGTGCCCTGGAGCGGGTGTGGACGCCGGGCCGCTTCTTGGCGTCGTACGAGGATGTCGTCGTCGGCCTCCAGGAATAGCAGGGACGTCCGCCGCGAGGGCAGGTGTTGGGCGATCTGCTCCAGGAGGGAGCGGAAGGAGGTACCGCCGCGGACGTCGACGACGACCGCGATCGCCTGGGCGCGGCCCTTCTGCTCATCGACCAGTCTGACCACCTCGGTGACCAGGTCGGGCGGGAGGTTGTCGACCACGAAGTAGCCGAGGTCCTCGAGCTCCTTCGCCGCAGTACTGCGTCCGGCGCCGGTCATCCCGGTCACCACGACCAGCTGTCCGAGCTCGCCGATCGCCGACATCTCGCCGGTGTCGGCGCTCAGGTCTGCGGTCATGATCCCTCCCCTGCATCAGGCTCGCGCTTCTCAGGCTTCATCGATCAGCTCTCCGGTGGCGGTGTTGACGGCGACAGTCTTGCGGGACCCGGCCTGTTGCGCGACCGCGGTCGCAATCTTCGCCGCTGTGGACGGCCCGATCCCCGGCACCTCGGCGATCTCGGACTCGGTCGCCGAACGGAGCTTCTTCAGCGACCCGAAGTGTTTGATCAGCGTGCGCCGTCGTACCTCGCCCAGCCCGGGTACGTCGTCGAGCAGCGACTCGACCATCGACTTGGACCGACGCGAGCGGTGGTGGGCGATCGCGAACCGGTGGGCCTCGTCACGGATCCTCTGGAGCAGGTAGAGACCCTCGCTGGTCCGGGCCATGATCACCGGGTCCGCGTCGCGGGGGAGCCAGACCTCCTCGAGCCGCTTGGCCAGACCGCACACCGGCACGTCGTCGATGCCGAGCTCGTCCAGGGCGCGTTGGGCGGCAGCGACCTGGGGCGGCCCGCCGTCGACGACCACGAGGCCGGGGACGTAGGAGAACTTCCGGGCCTTCCCGGTGTCCGGATCGATCAGCATCGGCCCGGCCTCCGGGTCGATCTCGCCGCCGGCCAGGTCCGGGCGCTCGATCCGCTCGTCGAGCAGCCGACGGAACCGCCGGGTGATGACCTCGTGCATCGAGGCGACGTCGTTCTGCCCCTCCACACCGCGGATCACGAATCGGCGGTACTCGCTCTTGCGCGCCAGTCCGTCCTCGAAGACGACCATCGACGCGACCACCTCGGTGCCCTGCAGGTTGGAGATGTCGTAGCACTCGATCCGCAACGGTGCCGACGGCAGGTCCAGTGCCTTCTGGATCTCCTCGAGCGCCTGATTGCGCGCGGTGAGGTCGCTCGCGCGGCGGGTCTTGTGCAATGCCAGCGATTGCGCCGCGTTCTGGGCCACTGTCTCCTGCAGCGACCTCTTGTCCCCCCGCTGCGGGACCCGGACAGTCACCCGGCTCCCCCGCGCCTCGCTCAGCAGCTCCTCGAAGGTCGAGGCGTCCTCCGGCAACACCGGGACGAGGATCTCGCGGGGGATCGCATCGCCCTCCTCACCGGCGTACAGCTGGAGCAGGAACTCCGAGACCAGACCGGCGGTGTCGAGGTCCTCGACCCGGTCGGCGACCCAGCCCCGCTGCCCGCGGATCCGACCGGCCCGCACGTGGAAGATCTGGACCGCGACTTCGAGCGGGTCCTCGACCAGCGCGATCACGTCGGCGTCGGTGCCGTCGCCGAACACCACGGCCTGGCGTTCGAGCGCCTTGTTGAGCGCGCCGAGGTCGTCGCGGAGCCGGGCGGCCTTCTCGTAGTCCTGCGCAGCGGAGGCGGCGTACATCTCCTTCTCGACGCGCTTGACGAAGGCGTCGGTCCTGCCGCCGATGAAGTCGCAGAAATCCTCAGCGATCTCGCGGTGCTCGTCTGCGTCGACCTTGCCGACGCACGGCGCGGCGCACTTGTCGATGTACCCCAGCAGACAGGGCCGCCCGATCTGGGAGGACCGCTTGAAGACCCCGTTGCTGCACGAGCGCATCGGGAAGACCCGAAGGAGCAGGTCCACGGTGTCCCGAATGGCCCAGGCATGGGAGTAGGGCCCGAAGTACTTCACGCCCTTCTTCTTCGCCCCGCGTCCGACCATCACGCGCGGAAACTCTTCGTTCAACGTTACGGCCAGCCACGGGTAGGACTTGTCGTCCCGGTATTTCACGTTGAAGCGCGGGTCGTACTCCTTGATCCAGGAGTACTCCAGCTGGAGCGCCTCGACCTCGGTGTCGACGACTGTCCACTCGACGCTAGCCGCGGTGGTGACCATGGTCGCCGTGCGCTGGTGCAGATTGGCGATGTCCTGGAAGTACGACGACAGCCGAGCCCGCAGGTTCTTCGCCTTGCCGACGTAGACGACGCGCCCGTCCTTGTCCCGGAATCGGTAGACCCCGGGCCGGATCGGGATCGAGCCCGGCCTCGGCCTGTACGTCGATGGGTCAGCCACGAGCCCACGCTACGCGAACGAGCGGAGCGAGGATCACAGCTCGACCCTAGGGTCGAGCGCCGACAAACCCGTCCTTCCAACCGTAGATCGTCAGCTGACGGTCAGGGATGTCCCGTCGACCTTGACCGATTTCGCCGGCAACGGCGTCGGGGCCGGCCCGTCTTGCACCGAACCGTCCTCGATCGAGTACTTGCTGCCGTGACACGGACACTGAATCAAGCCGTCCTCGACCTTGTTCACCAGACAGCCGGAATGTGTGCACGTACTGTCGAAGGCTTTGAACACACCGGCTCGCGGCTGGGTGACCACCAGCCGTTCGTCGGGATAGATCGCGCCGCCGCCTACCGGTATGTCGCTGGTCGGGATCCCGGCCACGGGAGCGGCGGGCCCTGAGCCTGTCGAAGCACCGTTTCCGGTCCGGGTCCCGGACGACGAACCGCACGCAGCGATGACCGGGACAGCCACGCCGGCGGCGGCGATCCCGCAGATCAGGTTCCGACGGCTGGTCTCGATCTCGGACATCTGAACCTCTCCCAGGACTGAACGACTCATCGGCGGAAGAGGCGTTGCTGTGAGCCTAATAGTTGAAGGCGCAATCTGGCTGAGAGAATCCTGTCAATCGATGCGGCCGAACGGCGGGGACGGGAACATTCAGCAACTCAGCGCCGGCGTCCTTCCAACAGGGGTTTCAAGAACTGGCCCGTGAAGCTGTCCGGTACGGCGGCCACGCCTTCCGGCGTACCGGTCGCGACCACCAGACCGCCCTTGTTGCCTCCGGACGGCCCCATGTCGACGATCCAGTCCGCCGTCTTGATGACATCGAGGTTGTGCTCGATCACCAGCACCGTGTTGCCCTGGTCGACCAGTCGGCCCAGGACGAGCAGCAGCTTGCGGATGTCCTCGAAGTGCAAGCCCGTGGTCGGTTCGTCGAGCACGTAGACCGTCCGTCCGGTCGAGCGCTTCTGCAACTCCGAGGCGAGCTTGACGCGCTGCGCCTCGCCGCCGGAGAGGGTCGTTGCAGGCTGACCCAAGCGGACGTAGCCCAAACCGACCTCCACCAGGGTGGTCAGGTGCCGCGAGATCGCCGGGATCGCGGCGAAGAAGTCGACGGCCTCCTCGATCGGCATGTCGAGCACGTCGGCGATCGTCTTGCCCTTGTAGTGCACCTCCAAGGTCTCCCGGTTGTAGCGGGCACCGTGGCAGACCTCGCAGGGGACGTAGACGTCCGGGAGGAAGTTCATCTCGATCTTGATCGTGCCGTCACCGGAGCAGGCCTCGCAGCGGCCGCCCTTGACGTTGAACGAGAACCGGCCCTGCAGGTAGCCGCGCATCTTGGCCTCGGGCGTGGAGGCGAAGAGCTTGCGGACGTGGTCGAACACTCCGGTGTAGGTCGCGGGGTTCGACCGCGGCGTCCGGCCGATGGGGGACTGATCGACGTGGATGACCTTGTCGACGTGCTCGGTGCCGGTGATCTTGGTGTGCCGGCCGGGCACTGTCCGGGCGTTGTAGATCTGTTTGGCCAACGAGGTGTAGAGGATGTCGTTGACCAGCGTCGACTTGCCGGAGCCGGAAACGCCGGTGACTGCCACGAAGAGCCCGAGCGGGAACTCGACCTCGAGGTCCTTCAGGTTGTTCTCCCGGGCGCCGTGGACGACCAGATCGCGGCCCTTCGTCCGTGGACGTCGCACCTCGGGGACCGGGATCGACTTCCGTCCGGAGAGGTACATCCCGGTCTCGGAGTCCTTGTGCTTGAGCAGCTCCTTGACCGTGCCCGAGTGGACGACCTGTCCCCCGTGCTCGCCAGCGCCGGGGCCGATGTCGACGACCCAGTCGGCCGTCATGATGGTGTCCTCGTCGTGCTCGACCACGATCAAGGTGTTGCCCAGATCCTTGAGCCTGACCAGCGTCTCGATCAACCGCTTGTTGTCGCGCTGGTGGAGCCCGATGCTCGGCTCGTCGAGGACGTAGAGCACGCCGACCAGACCAGCGCCGATCTGGGTGGCCAGCCGGATCCGCTGCGCCTCGCCGCCCGAGAGGGTGGCTGAGGGGCGGTCCAGGGACAGGTAGTCGAGTCCGACGTCGAGCAGGAACCGCAGGCGCTCCTGGATCTCCTTCAGCACCCGTTCGCCGATCTGGCGCTCGCGACTGCTCAGCTCGACGGAGTTCAGGAAATCGGCCGCTTCGTTGATCGGCAGGGCGCAGACCTCGGCGATGTTCCGGCCGCCGGCCCCACGCTCGCCCAGGGTGACCGAAACCGAGACCGGCTTGAGCCGACTCCCTTCGCAGGTCGGGCACGGCACCTCCCGCATGAAGCCCTCGAACCGCTCCCGGCTGGTGTCGGTCTCGGCCTCCTTGTGACGGCGCTCGATGTAGGGCCGGACGCCTTCGAAGTTCGTGTAGTACGAGCGTTCGCGGCCGTACCGGTTGGTGTGCCGGACGTGGACCTTGGTCGAGTGACCGTTGAGGATCGCGGTCTGTGCCTTCTTGGGGAGCTTCTTCCACGGGGTGTCGACGTCGAAGCCCAACTCGTCACCGAGCGCGATCAGCAACCGCGAGAAGTAGTCGGCGACGTGGGCGCCGGTCCAGGGACCGATCACGCCCTCGGCAAGGGTCGCGTTCTCGTCGGAGATGATCAGCTCCGGGTCGACCTCCATCCGGGTGCCCAGGCCGTGGCAGGTCGGGCAAGCGCCGAACGGGGAGTTGAACGAGAACGACCGTGGCTCCAGCTCGTCGGTGTCGATGTCGTGCTCGTTCGGGCAGGCCATCCGCTCGGAGAACTTGAGCTCCTTGACCGGGTCCTTCTTCTCGGCGTCGACGAGGTCGAAGATCACCAAGCCGGAGGCGAGGTTGAGCGCAGTCTCCACCGAGTCCGTCAACCGGCGCTTGGAGGACGCTTTGGCCGCGAGCCGGTCGACGACGACCTCGATGGTGTGCTTCTTCTGCTTGTCGAGCTTGGGCGGCTCGGCCAGCTGGCAGGTCTCGCCGTTCACGCGGGCCCGGCTGAAGCCCTGCGACTGCAGGGAGCGGAAGAGCTCGATGTACTCACCCTTACGGCCACGGATCACTGGAGCAAGGACCTGGAACCGGGTGCCCTCAGGCAGCTGCAGGACGCGGTCGACAATCTGCTGCGGGGTCTGGCGCTCGATCGGCGAGGCACAGACGGGGCAGTGCGCGCGACCGGCGCGGGCGTAGAGCAACCGCAGGTAGTCGTAGACCTCAGTGATCGTGCCCACGGTCGAGCGGGGGTTCTTCGAGGTCGATTTCTGGTCGATCGACACCGCCGGCGAGAGACCCTCGATGAAGTCGACGTCCGGCTTGTCCATCTGACCGAGGAACTGGCGCGCGTACGCCGAGAGCGACTCGACGTACCGGCGTTGACCCTCGGCGAAGATCGTGTCGAAGGCGAGCGACGACTTTCCTGACCCGGAGAGTCCGGTGAAGACGATCAGGGAATCCCGGGGCAGGTCGAGCGAGACATCTTTGAGGTTGTGCTCCCGCGCACCCCGGATGATGAGCTGATCGATCACTTCGCTCCTAAAGTCGCTCTCGCCCGCCCCGTTCGAACAGGTGTTCGTATCAGTCAACGGTCACGGACGCGCCGATGCAAGGATTACACGCGCCACCGACAATCAAATTCTTCGACCCAGGACGCAGACTGTGGCCATGACGGTCGTCGATGAGCTCGAAGCTCTGCACCACTCGGACCAACGTGTCGTACGGACGGTCGATTCCCTGACCGACGACCAATGGGTCGGACCGTCGCTCCTGCCCGGATGGTCGCGTGCACACGTGGTGGCCCACCTCTCCCTGAACGCCGAGGCTTTCGCCGGCGCGCTCGAAGGGCTGCGCGAGGCACGGCTGGTACCCATCTATCCGTCCGACGAACGCCGCGACACCGACATCGAAGCGCTGGCACAGGAGCCGTACGACGTGATCCGGGAGCGTCTCTTCGCCGCCACCTCGCACTTCCGCGGGATAGCGGAGTCGCTCCCCGCCAGTGCCTGGGCGGGCACGGTGCTGCGACTGCCCGAGGGGCCCGCCTGGCCGGCAGCCGACCTCCTCGGCGCGCGTCAACGTGAGGTGGAGATCCACCAAGCGGACCTGGACGCCGGGTGTACCCACCGAGACTGGCCCGCCGCGTTCTCCAGCCAACTGCTCGACCAGGTCACCCGAGACCATGCGGACTCCCCCACGTCGGCCGAATTCTCGATCCGGGCCTCTGATCTCGACACCACCTGGCCGGTCGGCGCTGAGCGACCGGTCGTCACCGGGACGGCAGCCGACCTCGGCTGGTGGCTGGTCGGGCGCGGTCAGGGCGAAGGACTGACCTCTGACCGCGACCGACTGCCGGAGCTGGGGCCGTGGCGACGTTCGCCCCTCCCGCGCACGATCAGAGGCTGACCTCGTCGAGTGCGCCGGTCGCCACGTCGAAGACGAAGCCACGCACCTGCTCGGTCTTCGGGATGAACGGCGACGCCTTGATCCGTCGTACGGACTGGCGCACGTCCTCGGCAGCGTCGGGGAACGCCTCGGAGGACCAGGTCGGGCGAATGCCGGTCTCCTTCTCGATACCCTGACGGAACTCGTCGTCGGAGAACGTCACCATGCCGCAGTCGGTGTGGTGGACCAGGACGATCGCTTCGGTACCGAGCAGACGTTGGCTGATCGTCAACGAGCGCAGCGCGTCCTCGGTCGCCACCCCGCCGGCGTTCCGGATGACGTGCGCGTCGCCCTCCGCGATGCCGAGGATCTTGGCCGGGTCGAGCCGGGCGTCCATGCAGGCCAGGACAGCGACCTTGCGGGCCGGAGGAAGCGGCAGCGGGCCCTCGAAACCGGCCTGGTACTCCTTGTTCGACTGCAAGAACTCATCGATCACCGTCATCTTCGATCCTTTTCTCCGTTTGTATATTGACTTACTTGACTTACTGTACGTCATCCGACAACGGCAGGCCTAGGCTGGCCTGATGGCGACCACCTACACCGGCACCGTGACCCCTGGCGGCACCCCGGACACCCGCGAGCTCAGCCACCTGATCATCACTAAGGTCGCGGTCGACGAGCAGATGTCGAACAACTGCTACGTGCTGCGCTGCCGGGCGACCGACCAGCAGGTGCTCATCGACGCTGCCGACGATGCCCCCACCCTGATCGCCCTGCTCGGAGCCGCGGGTGCGACAAAGATCATCACCACGCACCAGCACTGGGACCACCACCGCGCTCTCAAAGCGGTCGCCGACGCCACCGGTGCCGTCACCGTCGCCGGACAGCCCGATGCGGCAGCGATCACCGAACAGACCACGGTGGCCGTCGATGACGCGGTCGAGCACGGCGACATCGTCGAGTTCGGCAGCGTGCGCCTCGAGGTCATCCGGATCACCGGGCACACTCCGGGCTCGATCGTCCTCCTGTACGACGACCCGGACGGCACCCCGCACCTCTTCACCGGCGACTCGCTGTTCCCGGGTGGCGTCGGCAACACCTTCGGAGATGCGGACGCCTTCGTCAGCCTCATCAATGACGTGGAGGAGCGGATCTTCGGCCGACTCCCCGACGAAACCTGGTTCTACCCGGGCCACGGGAACGACGGCAGCCTCGGCGCCCAGCGGCCGCACCTGGCGGAGTGGCGCGAGCGGGGTTGGTGACACTTCACCGGGTAGCCGGCGCGCTGCGGACCTCCCGCTTCTGCCATTCTGCGGGCTGTCGCCGACGGTTGCCGACCCCTAGTCTCGTCAGATGTCGCCTCGACGCTTCCCCGCGCAGGTCCCGGGCCGCCGCTACCTGACCGAAGGCGGGATTGAGACCGAGATCATGTACAAGTGGGGGCACGAGCTCCCTCAGTTCGCGATGTACCCGCTGCTCGAGAACCCGGCTGCGATGGCCGACATGCGCACGATGTACCGCGGCTACCTGGACGTAGCGGCGCAGCACGGGATGAGCGCCCTCATGGGTGGGCTGGACTACCGGGCCAGCCCGGACTGGGGCGCGCTGCTCGGCTACTCCCCGGCCGGGCTCGCTGAGGCGAACCTGGCCTCGATCGCGTTCCTGCGCGAGCTCGCCACCGAGTACGCCGACGACATCGACGCGATCCTGGTCCAGGGCTTCGTCGGACCGCGCGGCGACGCCTACGAGCGCAACGTCGTGATGACCCGGGACGAGGCGGAGGACTATCACGCGGTCCAGTTGGCCACCCTCAAGGAGGCCGACGTCGACCTGGCCTGGGCGTTCACCTTCAACGACGAGGAGGAGGCCATCGGCGTTGCACGGGCTGCGCGCTCGGCCGGCGTACCGGTGGCGGTGTCTTTCACGCTCACCAGCGACGCGCACGTGCACTCCGGGTCGACCCTCGCCGCGGCGATCGAGGCCGTGGACGCTGCAACCGGGTCGTCGGTCGAGTTCTTCGGCATCAACTGCTCGCACCCGCTCGAGTTCGGGCCTGCCCTGACCGCGGGCACCTGGACCGATCGGCTCCGCGCGCTCCGCCCGAACGCGTCCCGGATGGAGAAGATCGCGCTGTGCCAGCTGGGCCACCTCGAGGAGGGCGACCCCGTCGACCTAGCCGACCAGCTGGGCGCGCTGGCGACCAGGTACCCGCAGATCGACATCTGGGGAGGCTGCTGCGGGACCGGCGCCACCCACCTGGACCTGATCGCCGCCGCCACAGTCTGACAAGGTGGCGTCATGAGGCTCCGCACGTCGTACTCGGGTAGGTTCAGGGCCGTGAAACTCCATGGAACATCGGCACTGAAGGCCGGTGCCACCAGCCGCCGTGAGCGACCGGCGATCGATCGTGAGGCGTGGCCCGCCGCCGCTATCGGGGCCGTTCCCGCGGCCCTGCTGGTGCTCACCGGACGCCGCAAGGCCGCCCTGCTGCTGGCCACCCTTCCCGTGGGCATCGTCGCGTTCTTCCGTGACCCTGAGCGGTCGATCGACTCCACCCCCGCCGCTGACGACCTGGTGCTGGCCCCGGCCGACGGCAAGGTGATGCACGCCGGCCCCGGTCAACCCGGTGTCGCACCTGAGGGCGACTGGCAGCAGATCAGCATCTTCCTCTCGGTCTTCGACGTCCACATCAACCGGACCCCGTACAGCGGGACCGTTACGGACGTCCAGTACCGGCCGGGCAAGTGGCACGCGGCGTACAAGTTCGAGAGCGCCACCGAGAACGAACGCAGCGACATCACCATCGAGCATCTGCCCGAGGGAGCCGGCGGCCCCGTCCGCACCGTGATCTTCCGGCAGATCGTCGGGCTGGTCGCCCGTCGGGTGGTCACCCGGATCCAGCCCGGTGACCGGCTGCGCTCCGGCGACCGGATCGGCCTGATGAAGTTCGGGTCACGGATGGACGTCTTCGTCCCGCCGGAGGTCGAGCTGACGGTCCAGAAGGGCGACCGCACCGTCGCCGGTGAGACCGTCCTGGGCCACTGGCGATGAGCGAACCCACCAGCGAGGAGCTCAAGCCCCGACGGAGGTTGCTGCGCCGCCGGCGGTTCCGGGTCGCGTCGCACTCCGGCGCCGAGGTCGTATCGCTGCGCCAACTCCCCGCCAAGGAACGTCTACGGGTGACCGCGCCGAGCATCTTGACCGCAGCGAACATGGCCTGCGGGTTCTCAGCCGTCCCGCTCGCCTTCAACGGCCACAGCCACTGGGCCGCGATCCTGATGACGGTGGCTATCTTCATGGACGTGGCCGACGGCGCCGTCGCCCGGCTCGTCGGCGCGACCTCGCCGTTCGGCGTCCAGCTCGACTCGCTGGCCGATCTGATCTCCTTCGGCCTGGCTCCGGCTGTCCTCGTCTACACCTGGGTTCTCCCGGAGTGGCCGGTGATCGCGTGGGTCGCGGCGTACTTCTGGCTTGCCTGCGCGGCGTTTCGGCTCGCCCGGTTCAACTTCACCATCGACCCGCACGCGGACAAGCGCTACTTCATCGGGATGCCCAGCCCCGGCGCAGCGGCGGTCGTGATCGCGACGGTGTTCGCGCTCGATCTCCCCGAGGACAAGGTCGGTCCGTCGATCCTGGTGCCGGCCGTCATCAGCGTCGTCCCGGCACTGCTGATGATCAGCACCGTCCGGTTCCGTTCGTTCCGCAACCTGATCAGTCCGCAGAACCAGCAGGCCAAGGTGATCACCGGCCTGATCATCGTCGCGTTCGTCTCCGGCCTGGCCCTGGCGCCGGCCGCCACCATGCTCGTGGTGGCCTACACCTACGTGCTGACGGCGCCGGTGGGAGTACTCACGGCTCCGCTGCGCCGACGCCTCTTCGGCCCGGGTTCAGTGGCCCCGCCACGGGTCAAGCAGCAGTCGGTGTTCCTGCCGTTGCACGACGACGACGGCGACCACGACGGCGACCACGAGAACGACGACGACTGAGGGTCAACCGTTGTAGCTGATCCGGATCTTCTCCGCGAGCGGCAGCGCCTGGCAGGCCAGGCGGATCCCGTCGTCCAGATCGTCCTTGTCCAGGACCTCGTTGTGCTTCATCTCCAGATCGCCCTCGAGTACGACGCACGCACACGCGCTGCAGTTGCCTTCACGGCAGGAGAACGGCGCGTCCACGCCCTTCTCCTCCAGGAACTGCAGGAGGACCTTGTCGCCCTGCCAGTCGTCGAAGGTGTACTGCTCGCCGTCAAGTTCGACCGACAGCGAGACCGGCCCGGCAAAGGCCGGCTCCGGCGCGTCACCCGGCTCGTCGGCGTCATCGGCCTCGGCCAGCGTCTTTTGCGCCGCCAGAACCTCCTCGACCTCGCCGAACGGGTTACCTCCCAGCGAGACGAACTTCTCCTGGTGCCGGCGCTCGCGCGGGACCTCAAGCTCCTTGAGCGAGGTCGCCACTGCCTTCATGAACGGCGCCGGGCCGCAGCAGAACGAGGTGTAGGAGCCGAAGTACGACGCGAAGAGCCTCAGGCCCTCCTGGGTCGGAAGTCCCTGGACCGACTCGAGCCAGTGCACGACGGTGAACCGGTCGGCGTACTCGTTCGCGAGGGCGGTGAGCTCGTCCTTGAAGATCACCGAGCTCTCGTCACGGTTCGCGTAGAAGAGGACGACCTTGCCGGTGCCCTTCTCCAGCGCCGTACGGGCGATCGAGATCACCGGGGTGATGCCGGAGCCGCCACCGAAGAGCAAGAAGTCAGCGTCGACGTCCTTGGGGGTGAAGATGCCACTCGGCGGAAGCACTCGGAGGGTGTCGCCGGCCTTGAGGTTGTCGCAGATCCAATTGGACGCGTAGCCGTCGACGGTGCGCTTCACGGTGATCTGGTGGCGCCCGCTGTGCGGCGAGCTCGACAGCGAGTAGCAACGCGCCGCGAGACCTGTCTGGTCACTGGGAACAGCGACGGTGAGGAACTGCCCGGGCGTGTAGGAGAACGTCTCCTGCAGCTCGGCGGGAACCTCAAGGACCACGGATCGGGCGTCCGCCGTTTCCTCGATGACCTCCGCGACATTGAGTACGAAGGACTCAGTAGCCATCTTCTGCCCCGATCTCGATCTTGCCGTCCTTGACGGCCTGGTCGATCGAGGATCGTAGTCGCGAGCAGCCGAGCCGGATGGGTCGCCCCTCGGGTTGGGAGGCGGCGCGGCTGAACTCGGCGCAGTGCTGCTGGGACTCGGTGTCCCACTGGATCGAGGTGTGGTGCTCGCTGTTCTTCTTCACCCGGACGCTGGCCAGGCAGTCAAGACAGGCGACTTCCACCAGCCGGGCCTGGGTGTAGAGCCGCTGGTCCTCAGCGGTGTCGGGCGACGTCGGTGCGAACGACACCATCAGTGGTGCACCGGGTGACCAGCCCCGCCCGACAGCGCGTCCTCGTCTGCTTTCTTCTTGAGGTTCTCGGCGACCTCTTCGTGCCAGTACTCGTTGGCCTTGGTCGTGTCGACCTCGAATTCGAAGCGCTCGACCATTTCCGGGACGATCTCGGCCTGGTCGACGTAGAACTGCTCGTACCAGCGGCGGAGCTGGTAGACGGGCCCGTCCTCCTCGCACAGGAGTGGGTTCTGCACCGGGATCTTGTTCCGCCAGATGTGCACGTCCTGGAGGAACCCCTCGCCGAACATCGTGGTGTATTTCTCGGCGATGATCGCCACGGTGGCGTCGTCCAGGCCTTCGGGCTTCTTCACGATCAGGCCGTACTGCAAGGTGAACGAATTCGGGCTGGTCGCGATGTGGGTGTTGATCAGGATGACCTCGGTCTCGAAGCCCTTGTAGTCCACCCACAGCCAGTTGATCATGTACGACGGCCCGTAGTAGGTGGCCTCGGACTTGAGGAACAAGTCGTTGCCGCCGGAGCTGTAGCCGCCGGCCTTGTCCGGGCGGCCGGTCGACTCCATGTACTGGGTCGCCACATGGCCCTCGAAGACGTTGCGGAAGCTCGTCGGGAAGGAGAAGTGCACGTAGTAGAAGTGGGCCATGTCGACCACGTTGTCGATCAGCTCCCGGCAGTTCGAGCCTTCGATCTCAGTCACGTTCCAGCTCCACGCGCTGTACTCGCCGTCGGCCAGACCGGGGAGCTCGTACGGGAGCAGCGCGTGGTCGGCTTCGGAGCCCTCCGGGTCGAACCAGATGAAGAGCGCGTCGTTGCGGATCGCAGTGGGGTAGCGCTGGGTCCGCGCACGCAACGGGATGCGCCGGGCGTACGGGATGCCCTTGCACTTGCCGTCGCCGCCCCACCGCCAGTCGTGGAACGGGCACGCGATCTCGTCACCCTTGACCTCACCCTGGGTCAGGTCGCCGCCCATGTGGCGGCAGTAGCCGTCGAGGACGTTCAGCCCGCCCTTCGAGTCCTGCCATACGACGAGCTTGCCGTCGAAGGCGCTGATCGAGTGCGGCTTGCCGTCCCGGAACGAGTCCGCGAGGCCGAGGCAGTGCCAGCCGCGGGCGTAACGTGCCGAGGGAACGCCTTGGTCCAGCGCGCGTGCTTCGGTGGCGGTGCTCATCATGACCTCCGGGGTGGTGAAACTCTGGCTTAAAACAAGAACAGGTTATAGTTTTACGCGTAGCAAATCCAGTGCACCTGCTCATTAGACGCCCATTGCGAGGATCACTCCATGAAGATCGCCCTGAACGAGGAGCACGAGCAGCTGCGGGCCGAACTCCGCGACTACTTCTCACAACTCGTCACCCCCGAGGTCCGAGCCGGTCTGTCGGTCGCGACCAGCGAGTTCAAAGAAGAAGGCGCTGAGATGGGCGAGTTCGGCGACGCCACCGTCTACAAGGACGTGATCAAGCAGATCGGCCACGACGGCTGGCTCGGCATCGGCTGGCCCGAAGAGTACGGCGGCCAGAACCGCTCCATGATCGAGCAGCTCATCTTTACCGACGAGGCAGCCATTGCCGGCGTACCGATCCCCTACCTCACCCTGAACACCGTCGGCCCGACGATCATGCGGTTCGGCACCGACGCCCAGAAGGCGGAGATGCTCCCGAAGATCCTCAAGGGTGAGATGCACTTCTCGATCGGCTACTCCGAGCCCGGCTCCGGGACCGACCTGGCCAGCCTGCAGACGAAGGCCCGCCTCGAGAACGGCGAGTGGGTCATCAACGGCCAGAAGATGTGGACCTCGCTGATCCAGTACGCCGACTACATCTGGCTCGCCTGCCGGACCGACCCGGACCTCCCGCGCCACAAGGGACTCTCGATGATCCTGGTGCCAGCGGATGCGAAGGGGTTCTCCTACACCCCGGTGCACACGGTTGCCGGCGTCGGCACCTCAGCGACGTACTACGAGGACGTCCGCGTCCCTGAGGAGAACCTCGTCGGCGGCCTCAACGGCGGCTGGGCACTGATGACCAACCAGCTCAACCACGAACGGGTCGCCCTCACCTCTGCGGCCCCGCTGATGCACTCGGTGGCCCAGGTCCGCGAGTGGGCCCAGGAGACCAAGAATCCCGACGGCACTCGTGTCATCGACGCCGAGTGGGTCCAGGTTCTGCTCGGCCGTGCGCACGCCAGGGTCGACATGCTCAAGTTGCTCAACTGGAAGCTCGCCTCGGCGACGGACGACCTGTCCCCCGCGCACGCCTCGGCGACCAAGATCTACGGGTCGGAGCTGGCCACCGAGGTCTACCGCTCGTTGATGGAGATCGTCGGCCCCGAGGCCATCGTCCACGGCGACTCGGCCGGCGCGATCCTGCGCGGCCGCCTCGAGCGCTACTACCGCTCGGCGCTGGTGATGACCTTCGGCGGCGGCACCAACGAGATCCAGCGCGACATCATCGGCTACGTCGGTCTCGGCCTGCCCGCCACGAAGCGCTGACCTCTGCGGGTCGACCCTGTTGAACCCCTTCTGACTTAGGAACCTTCATGGACTTCTCCTTCACCGAGACCCAGACCGACGCCGCAGAGCTGGCCGCGACGATCTTCAAGAACGAGTGCACTCCGGAACGGCTGAAGGCCGCCGACAAGAGCCGCTTCGACGACGCCCTCTGGGCCAAGCTCGCCGATGCCGGCATTCTCGGCCTCTGCCTGCCCGAGAGCGCCGGGGGTTCCGGTCTCGGCGTGCTCGAGCTGTGCAGCGTGCTCGTCGAGGCAGGCCGCCTGGTGGCACCGGTCCCGTTGGCCACCCACCTGCCGACCGCGCTGGCGATCGCGCAGTTCGGTGACGAAGCCACCAAGGCCGTCTGGCTCGGTGGGGCGATCTCCGGCTCCGCGATCCTGACCTCGGCCATCGCCGAGGAGCGGGAGCACGTGCCGGTCAGCCCGACCACCACCGCGGAGTCGGATGGCGTCCAGTGGCTCATCACCGGCTCCAAGGTTGTCGTACCGGCCGGCACCGTGGCCTCGGCCTTCCTGGTCCCGGCCAGCACCCCCGAGGGAATCACCGTTTTCCTGGTCGAGCCCGGTGACGCCGGTGTGACCGTGATCGAACAGCGGATCAGTGACGGCAGTACCGTCGCTCGCATCGAGTTCGACCGGGCGACCGGCCACGTCCTGGGGAACCTGGGCGACGGCAGCGCGATCGTGGAGTGGCTCCAGCAGCGGCTGGTCCTCGCGGCTTCGGCTCTTGAGCTCGGCATCCTCCGGGGCGCGCTCGACCTGACCGCGGCGTACGCGAAGACCCGTGAGCAGTTCGGCCGACCGATCGGCACCTTCCAGGCGGTCTCGCAACGCCTCGCCGACGGCTACATCGACATCCTCGGCGCCGACCTGATGCTCTGGCAGGCCGCCTGGCGCCTCGACGAGGGTCTGCCGGCCGAGAAGGAGGTCGCCGGCGCCAAGCTCTGGGCGGCCGACGCCGGCCACCGGGTCGCCCACACCGCCGTGCACGTGCACGGCGGCGTCGGCATCGACATGGACGGCGAAGCTCACCGGTACTTCACCACTGGCAAGCTCGGGGAGTTCCTGCACGGCGGGACCACCGACCAGGCGCGGCTCATCGGGGCGATCCTCGCGGCCGAGCCCGTCTGACCTGGTGACTGCCTCGGGAACGGTCCGCGAACTGCTGGACGCCAGGGCCGGGGACGACTCCCCCGGCCTGCTCGCGGGTGAGACCGCCTGGACCTGGCGGGAGTACGTCGCCGCCTCGCGCGGGCGTGCGGCAGCGCTGCGCGCTCTGCTCGATCAGGACCGGCCGCCTCATGTCGGCGTACTGATGGAGAACACCCCGGAGATGACTTTCCAGCTTGCTGCGGCCGGCTGGGGAGGCCATGTCCTCGTCGGGCTAAACACGACCCGGCGGGGCGAGGCGCTTCTCGCCGACATCCGCCGGGCCGACGTCCAGCTACTCGTCGTCGAGCAGGCCTACGCGCCGCTGCTGGACGGCCTCGACCTGAGGGACATCACCGTCATCGACGCGGCGTCGTACGACTGGCCCGCTGACGGCCCGGTCCCCGATGCCGACCCCGATCCGAGCACGCTCTTCATGCTGATCTTCACCAGCGGGACCAGTGGTGAGCCGAAGGCCGTCCGGGTCACCCACGAGAAGATCACCCATCCGGGCGGCTACCTCGCCGAGCGGCTCGGGCTCGTCAGCGACGACGTCCACTACGTCTCGATGCCGCTGTTCCACTCGAACTCGGTGATGGCCGGGTGGGGGCCCGCCCTCACCACCGGAGCCGCTGTGGCACTTGCGCCGCGTTTCTCCGCCAGCGCGTTCCTGACCGACGTACGCCGGTACGGCGCAACGTACGCGAACTACGTCGGCAAGCCGCTCGCGTACATCCTGACCACCCCGGCCGCGCCGGACGACGCTGACAACCCGCTCAGGCTCGTGTTCGGCAACGAGGCCGGTGACCGGGACACGGCCGCGTTCGCTACCCGGTTCGGATGCCAGGTTGTCGACGGGTTCGGATCGACCGAGAACGCCGTGGTGGTCAGCAGGATCGAGGGCACGCCGCCCGGCTCCCTGGGGCAACCCGCCCCCGGGGTGGCTGTCTACGACCCGGAGACCGGCACCGAATGTCCACCGGCGCTGTACGACGCCAGCGGGCAGGTCGTCAACCTAAACGACTGCGTTGGCGAGCTGGTCAACACCCAGGGCATGGGCCAGTTCGCCGGGTACTACAACGACGAGGCCGCCACCGCAGAGCGGATGCGCGGCGGAATGTACTGGAGCGGCGACCTGGCCTACCGGGACTCCGACGGCTGGGTCTTCTTCGCCGGCCGTAGTGCGGACTGGCTCCGCGTGGACGGTGAGAACCTGGCCGCTGCTCCGGTCGAGCGCATTCTGCTGCGGCACCCCGGGATCTCAGAAGCGGCTGTGTACGCCGTGCCGGACCCTCAGTCCGGCGACCAGCTCGTCGCGGCACTGGTGGTGACGGCTCCGCTCACGCCTGCGGGATTCGAGGAGTTCTTGTCCGCTCAACCGGACCTGGGCGCCAAGGCGTGGCCACGGCTGGTCCGGATCGTCGAGACGCTGCCGCGCACTGCCACCAACAAGGTCCTCAAACGCGAGCTGAAGGCCGCTGCCTTCGAGCCGACCTGGGTGCGTGCCGAGCGCGGGCGCTCCTACCACTGAGTTCAGAAGAGCTTGTTCTTGGGAAGCAGGTTCTGGACTCCGTTGGTGAGCTTCACGTTGTAGAAACCGGTGGTCCTGTCGGTGTACCAGACCGAATTGCCGGCCGGGTCCCACGCGGGCTGGGAGTACGCACCGCCGCCCTTCGACGTCGGCTTGTTGAAGTAGCCGACCTCCTTCGGGTGCTCGACGTCGCGGATGTCGAAGAGCCGCAGACCGGAGAGGATCATCGAGCAGCCGGCGATGTCAGGGTTGTCGCGGGTGGGCATCGAGCAGTAGTGCCCGGTGTAGCCGCCGACCGGGCTAGCGGCACCCGGGTCGTTGCTCTGCTCCCCCGCGTGATCGGCGGGCTGGTGCACCTGCAGCCGGATGTTGCTCACCAGGAACGGATGCCGCGGGTCGTCGACGTTGATGATCCGGGCTGCGCCCACCGGAGCGTTCTTCAGGTCCGTGGCGCCGGAGAACGAGAACAGATCCACGAACTCGTCGACCTCGAGCAGGTACTGGTGACCGTTGCGGGTGAACGGCTCGGCCACCTGCGGGATCGAGGACCCGCGCCAGGTCATCGTCGCGAGGATCGGCGCCTGGGGGTTGCTGACCCGGGCCTGGATCGCGGAGACGTCGATGATCCGCAGGCCGCCGCCGGAGATGAAGTCCGGGCCGGGTTCGCCGATGTGCGCGGCGTACAAGGTGTTGCCGTCGTCCGAGAGCCGCATGCCGTGGTACTGGACGTCGGGCTGGGTGAAGATCGTCTTCGGGAGCCTGGGGTTCGACAAGTCCACCGCCACCAGCGAGTACATCGTGCTGGCCGCGTAGAGCGTCCTGCCGTCCGGTGAGAGACCGGTCTCGTGGCCGAACACTGCCGAGGGCGTGCTGGAGAGCAGCGTCGGTTTGCGGCAGTCGGTCCTCACGTCGTACACGTCCAGGACGCCGGGCGCAGTGGCCGCGCTGCCGAGGGTGCCCACCAGCAGGCCACGTCCGGCGTTGACGAGGAGCGACTCGTGCGGCGCCAGCATCGCCGTCGACGTCAGATTCGCGGTCTTCCTCGGCTTCGCCGGGTCGGTCATATCGAGGACGACCACGCCGTTCCCGGCACCACTGACGAGGTTGCCGACCAGCGAGTCCGGTGAGGTCAGCTGGGAGGAGTCGTAGAAAGCACAGGTGCGAGCCTGCGAGTCGGTATAGCGCAGCGTCTTGAAACCGCCGGACGCACCCTGGCGGGCCACCTCCTCGGTGTTGCAGGTGTAGCCACGCAGCACGCGACCGGAGTCGTAGTCGGCCTGCGGCACCCGGCCCTGGGTCGAGGTCTCCGGCGCCGAACCCGGGCCGCAGCGAGCGACCGGTACGGCGTCACGGGAGACGTCCTCGTCCGCCGCGTTCGACGACCCCGCCAGCAACCCTGCGACCAGCACAGCGAGGACCATCAGGACGAGGGCCAGACGGCGGGCGGCAGCGCGGGCCTGGCGGGGACCTTGGACCTGGTTTCGTGACTGGGGTGCGAACATGCCTGACCAACGACTCGGCACGGTCTGCGCTACGCGGATCAGTGCAGGAGCTTCTCGACCCCGTTGGTCAGCTTCACGACATAGAACCCGGAGTTGACGTCGGTGTACCAGACCGAGTTCCGAGCGGGGTCCCACGCAGGCTGGGACATCGCGTAGGCGCCGATCGCCGGGATCAGGGCGACCTTGTTGTACGCCGGGACCGGTTTGTTGAAGTAGCCGACTTCCCTGGGGTTCTTCACATCACGGATGTCGAAGAGTCGCAGACCGGAGAGAATCATCGAGCAGCCGGCGATCTTCGGGTTGTCCCGCTTCGGGACTCCGCAGTAGTGGCTGGCATATCCCTGGCTAGGATTCGACGCCATCGGGTCGCCCGACTGAGGACCGTCACGCTGGTCGGGTTGGTGGACCTTGAGGCTGATGTTGCTCACGACGACCGGATGCCGCGGGTCGTCCACGTTGATGATCCGGGCGATACCCGTCGCGGCGTGCGTCAGGTCGGTGAAGCCCTTGAAGGTGATGAGGTCGACGAACTCGTCCACCTCGAGGACGTACTGGTGCCGGTTGCTGGTGAACGGCTCGGCCATCTGCGGGATCGACACGTCCGACCAGGTGATCGAGGACAGCACCGACACCTTCGGGTTCGGCGTCCGGGCCTGGATCTGGCTCACGTCGAGGATCCGTAGACCCGCCCCGGTCATTCCTCCCGGGCCGGGCTGACCGATGTTGGCGACGTACATCGTCCTGCCGTCCGAGGAGAGCCGGAGGCCGTGGTAGACGACGCCGTTCTGCCGGAAGATGGTCCGAGGACGCCGCGGGTTGGTCAGATCGACCGCCGTCAGCGTCCCGGAGGTGCCGGTGACGTAATAGGTCCTCCCGTCGGGCGAGAAGCCGCTCTCGTGGCCGAGGACGCCGGTCAGCGAGCTCGAGAGCAGCTTCGGCCTCCGGCAGTCGGTCTTGACATCGTAGACGTCCACGACCCCTGGCGCGGTGGCCGGAGATCCCATCACGCCGACCAGCAGGCCGCGCGCAGCGTTCACGAGCAACGACTCGTGCGGGCTGAGCATGCCGACCGACATCAGGTTGGCGGTCTTCCTCGGCGCGGCCGGATTTGTCATGTCGAGAACGACGACGCCGACGCCTGCCCCGTTCAGCGTGTTCGAGATGACGTCGCGAGGAAACACCAGGGTCGAGTCGTAGAAGGCGCAGGTGTGTCCCTGGGAGTCGGTGTAGCGCAGCGTCTTGAACCCGCCGGAAGCGCCTTGGTGCCCGACCTGCACTGTGTTGCACCGGTACCCCTTCGCCACCCGGCCGGAGGCGTAGTCCGTCGCTGGGACCCGACCCTGCGTGGAGGTCTCCGGGAGCGAGCCCGGGCCGCACGTCGCGGTCGGAACCGAACCGCTCGCGACCGTGGGCGCCGCGTTGCTGCCCAGCATCCACATCCCCAGGACGACGGCGAGCGCGACCGACACCGTGACGAGGCGACCGACTGCAGGGTTTCGTTTGCCCGAGTTCACAACCACGCGGTGACTCTAGGGCAATTACTCAGCTGGGAGGGGTGTCTCACTCCGCGGCTAGTCGAACCCCGAACCCGACCAGGACGCCGGCCGTGGCCACGTCCAGGCGGCGGCGGATCCGCGGGGTGTTCATCCAGTCGGTCACCCGAGCGGCCAGGGTCAGCAGGACCACCCAGTAGAGCGCGGTGAGCAGCACGAAGGTTGCTCCGAAGGCGGCGGTCATCCATCCGACCGAGGCTCCTTCGGGCACGAAGCCGGGTAGGAAGGTGATGAAGAAGACCCCGACCTTCGGGTTGAACAGGTTGGTCAGGACCCCGGCCCGGAATCCGGTCCCCCGCAGGCGCACCGCCACGCCGTCCTGCTCGGTCGCCACCGTTCCCCGGGTCCGCCAGGCTTGGACACCCAGGTAGACCAGATAGCACGCGCCGGCGACCTTCAGCACTGCGTAGCCGACCTCGCTGGCCTGCAGCAGGGCCGCCACGCCCAGCGCCGCGGCCAGGACCCAGAGGGTCAGGCCGGTGAGATTTCCCAGCGCCGTCAGGATCCCCAGGCGCCGTCCACCGCGCAGGATGCTGCGAACCACGACGAGGGTGTCCGGCCCAGGCAGCAGCACGATCAGGGTCGCGGCCCCGATGAAGGCGAGGAAGGAAACGAGCACGGCCCCAGCGTAGGCCGTTCACGAGCGGCGATCAGCCTCGGATCTTCTCCAGGCGGGTGACCGTCTCCTCGTACTCGGCGATCAGCTCGGCCATCACCTGGGCGACCGGACGGACCTCGTTGGTGCGACCGATGATCTGGCCGGCCGGCATCGCCACTGCGTCTGCGTCGTCGGCCATGTTCATCCGGTTGTGCGCGTCGGAGACGAGCAGGTTCTGCAGCGGCATCGGAAGCGGCGACGGAGCGCCCTCTTCCTCCCACGCCGCAGTCCACTTGTTCTTCAGCAGGCGAGCCGGCTTGCCGGTGTAGACCCGGCTCCGGACGGTGTCGCCCGAGCCGGCCTTCAACAGGGCGCGCTGAACCGCGTCGCTGCTGCCGAGGTCGTACTCGGCGACGGTCAGCCACAGCGAGCCGGTCCAGACGCCCTGGGCGCCCAATGCCAGCGAGGCCGCAATCTGGCGGCCGCAGCCGATGCCGCCAGCGGCGAGGACCGGTACGTCGACCGCGTCCACGATCTCCGGGGTGAGCACCATGCTGGCGATCTCACCGGTGTGGCCACCGGCCTCGTAACCCTGGCTGACGATGATGTCCACGCCGTTGGCAACGTGCGACGCGGCGTGCTTCGCGGCGCCCGCGAGAGCGGCCACCAGGACACCCTTGGCGTGCGCCTGCTCGATCACGTCGGTGGGCGGCGTACCGAGCGCGTTCGCGATCAGGACCGGACGGTGCTGGAGCGCGACGTCGACGTGCGACCGCGCAGTGCTGTGCAGCCAGCCCAGGACACCCTCGCGCCCTTCACCTTCGGGCAGCGGCGGCACGCCGAGCTTGCGCAACGTCTCCTCGACGAAAGTGATGTGCTCGCCCGGGATCAACGCCTTGAGGTCGACCGACTTGCCCTCGGTGGGGATCTTCATCGGCATCACGATGTCGACGCCGTACGGCTTGCCGTCGGTGTTCTCGTCCATCCAGGTCAACGTCTCGTCGAGCTCGCTGGCGTCGTTGAACCGGACCGCCCCCAGGACACCCAGACCGCCGGCCCGGGAAACCGCGGCAGCGACCTTCTCCGAGGGGGTGAAGGCGAAGATCGGGTACTCGATACCGAGTCGTTCACACAGTTCGGTGCGCATCAGGTCTGTCTCTTCCTCAAGCGTGGGTCTGGGTGGACTGCGCCTGGAGCAGGAGCTCCTTGGCACGGGGGTACTGCGCCTTGCCGGTGGCATTGCGCGGGATCTCCGGGACGAGCGTCATCGTCCGCGGCAGCTTGTAGCCGGAGAGGAACTCGCGCAGGAAGTCGCGGAGCTCGTCGAGCTCGACGTTGGCACCTTCGCGCGGCTGGACCACTGCAGCGACAGCCTGCCCGAACTTCTCGTCGGGGATGCCGACCACCAGGACGTCGTAGACCGCCGGGTGGCGCTTGATCGCCATCTCGACCTCTTCGGGGTACACCTTCTCGCCGCCGGTGTTCACACAGTTCGAACCGCGACCCAGCAGGGTCACCCGGTTGTCCTCCTCGATCCGGGCGAAGTCGCCGGGGACCGAGTAGCGCTTGCCGTCGATGAGGAGGAACGTCTCGGCGGACTTCTTCTCGTCCCTGTAGTAACCGACCGGTACGGAGCCGCCGCGGCCCAGGCGACCGATGGCCCCGATGTTGGTGGCCAGGTCGAGCACCCTGTTCTGCTCGTCGATCACGACGCTGCTCGGGCCGAGGCCGACCACGGGACCGTCGCTGGAGATGTGGGTCTTGTCCTGCATGCCCATGCCCTGGAAGCCGGTCTCCGAAGCGCCCACCGAATCGGTGTAGACGGGATTCGGCAGTGCCTCGATCCAACGCTCCTTGACCTCGGGGCTGAAGATCGCCGCGCTCGAGGACACCGCGAAGAGACTGGCACCCGTGTACGGGTCGTCGGTCCCGGCCTTGCGCTCGAATTCCTCGATCAGCGGGCGAGCCATCGCGTCGCCGGTCATGAAGATCAGCATCACGCCGTTCTCGTCGATGATCTCCCAGGTTCGCTGGGGGTCGAACTTGGGTTCCAGGATCGTCAGATGACCGGCGAACAGGTGCATCAGCAGACCGGCCTGGGCGCCACCGTGCATCAGCGGGCTGAGCGGGAAGGTGACCATCCGGCCATCCTGCTTGGCCTGCTCGGACTGGTCGTACTCGGAGAGGTTCTCGCCGGTGTAGAAGTCGATGCCGCCACCGAGCGTCCGCCAGAAATCCTCGTGACGCCACATGACGCCCTTCGGGAAGCCGGTGGTGCCGCCGGTGTAGATGATGTGCAGGTCATCGGCGCTGCGCTCGGCGAAGTCGCGCTCGGCGCTCTGATCGGCGATCGCGTCGGCGTACAGGACGCCGTCGAAGTCACTGACGTCGGACTGGTCCTCAGGCTCGATGACATCGGGAACGACGACGACGGTCTGGAGCTTGGGGTGGTTGGGCTTGGTCTTGGCGACCAGCGGGGCGTAGGTGCGCTCGACGATGAGCGCAACCACGTCCGCGTTCTCGAAGAGGTAGTTCAGCTCGCCCTCGACGTAGCGGTAGTTCACGTTGATGTTGACCGCACGGATCTTCACGATCGCCAGGACGGCGATCACGTGCTCGATCGAGTTCTTCGCGTAGACCGCTACGTGCTCCCCCGGCTTGACGCCCCGGGACTCCAGGTAGTGGGCGAGCTTGTTCGACTCCGCCTCCAGGTCCGCGTAGGTGACCGTGCGGCCACCGACCTTCACAGCCGGCTTGTCGGGGGCCGCGTCGACGGCGTGCTCGAAGAGGTCAGCGATGTTGAGAGCCATGCCGCGATACTAGAACACGTTCTCGTTTAGGGCTAGCATTCCCCCCATGACGGACTGCCTCGTAGAACAAGACGGCCACAAGCTCATCGTCACGATGAACAGGCCGGAGCGGCGCAATGCGCTCTCCACCGAGATGCTGCGGATCATGGAGGACGCCTGGGACCAGGTGAACTCCGACCCGGAGATCCGGGTCTGCATCCTCACCGGCGCAGGCGGCTACTTCTGCGCGGGCATGGATCTGAAGACGGCCAACGAGAAGCCGCCGGGCGACAGCTTCGAGTCGGGCGACTTCGACCCCACCATCCTCAAGGGTTTGCTGAAGGGCTTCCGGCTCACTAAGCCGTTAATCGCCGCCGTCGAAGGTCCCGCAATTGCCGGCGGCACCGAGATCCTCCAGGGCACGGACATCCGGATCGCCGGCGAGTCCGCCAAGTTCGGCGTCGCCGAGGCGAAGTGGAGCCTGTACCCGATGGGCGGGTCCGCGGTCCGGCTGCCCCGGCAGATCCCCTACACCGTCGCCGCCGAGCTGCTCCTGACCGGCCGCGTGCTGCTGGCGCCAGAAGCCAAGGAGCTCGGCCTGATCGGACATGTGGTCCCCGACGGCGACGCGCTCGCCAAGGCGCACGAGATCGCTGACCTGATCGCGGCCAACGGCCCGCTAGCAGTTCAGGCGATCCTGAAGACGATGCGCGACTCCGAAGGCAAGCACGAGGACGACTGCTGGGCCGACGATGCCAAGGTCGGCGCCGAGGTCTTCAAGTCGAACGACGCCAAGGAGGGCCCCCGCGCCTTCCTGGAGAAGCGCCCGGCGAACTTCACCGGCAACTGAGAGACGCACATCCGGTACCCGAAAGGTAGTCCGAACGGGCTACTCCGCCATCCTCCGAGCGTCCTTACGATCGGGAGGAGAAGGGAGATCGTCATGCCACTGTTCATGGACATCCACCACATCGAGGGCGTCACCGCTGATGCGGTCGCCGGGGCACACGCGAAGGACCTAGAAGTCCAGAGTGCGTACGGCGTCGACTACAAGCAGTATTGGGTGGACGAGGAGAAAGGCACCGTCTTCTGCCTTGTCGAAGCGCCCGACGCCGAAGCAGCGCACACGGTCCATCGGGAGGCCCACGGGCTCGTCGCCGACGCGATCTACCCGGTCGTCGAAGGGACCTGACCGGGCGAGGAGGCCTCAGCCGATGCTGCGGTCGCCCGTCCAGTACTGCGCCCGCAGCGCCTTCTTGTCCGGCTTGCCGAGCCCGGTCAGAGGCAGTGCGTCGATCGCGATGATCTGCTTCGGCGACTGAACCGAACCCTTTCGCTCCTTGACCATGTCCTGGATCTCGGCGATCACTGCATCCGTCAGTTCGTGACCGTCGCGGAGTACGACGATCGCAGTGACCGACTCGCCGAATTTCTCGTGCGGGACGCCGATCACGCCGACCTGGGCGATCGCCGGGTGCTCGGCGACGACGTCCTCCACCTCACGGGGGAAGACGTTGAAGCCGCCGGTGACGATCATGTCTTTGGTCCGGTCGACGATGTACCAGAAGCCGTCCTCGTCCTCGCGGGCGATGTCGCCGGTGCGCATCCACCCGTCCCTCCACGTCTCCGCGGTCTGATCGGGCAGCTTCCAGTAGCCACCGGACAGCAGCGGGCCGGCCACGCAGATCTCGCCGGGCTCGCCGACCGGTACCGGCTGGCCGTCCTCGCCCAGGAGCGCGGTCCGGGCCAGCGCCGTCGGGCGGCCGCACGAGGTCAGTCGGTGCTCCAGCGGCTTGCCGTCAGCGTCGACGTGGTCGCCCTTGCCGAAGTAGGTGATCACCATCGGGGCCTCGGACTGGCCGTAGTACTGGGCGAAGATCGGGCCGAACCGCTCGATGGCCTCCTTGAGCCGGACCGGGTTCATCGCCGAAGCGCCGTAGTAGACCGTCTCCAGCGACGACAGGTCGCGGGTGCGCGAGTCCGGGTGGTCCATCAGTGCGTAGAGCATCGTCGGCACCAGCATCAGGGAGTTGATCTTCTTCTCCTCGATTTGTGCCAGGACCTCGGCCGGGTTGAACGTCGAGGTGACGAACAGGGTGCCGCCCTTGATCACAACCGGGACGAAGAACGCGGCGCCGGCGTGCGACAACGGGGTGCACATCAGGAACCGGGGCTCCTCGGGCCACTCCCACTCGGCGAGCTGGATGCCCGTCATCGTGTTCATCGTCTGACTCATCCCGATGACGCCCTTGGGCTTGCCGGTGGTGCCCCCGGTGTAGGTGATCGAGACGACGTGGTCGCCGGGGAGTAGACGCGCTTGGAGGGGCTGCGGCTCGAACCCGGCGGCAACCTCGGTCAGATCGGCGGTGGTCCGGCCACTGTCCGCGGCTGCCTTGGCGACGTCCTCGGGCACTGCGCCGATGGTGAGGACCTGAGTCAGACCCGGGCACTTCTCGAGGAGCGCCAGGGCCCGCTCGCTGAAGTACGGGTCGATGATCAGCGTGGTGATCTCGGCGTCGTTGATGACGTACGCGTGGTCGTCGGCGGAGCCCAGCGGATGCAGCGACGTACGGCGGTAGCCCTGGGTCTGACCGGCACCGAGAATGAACAGCACCTCGGGGCGATTGAGCGCGAGCAGCGCGCCCGCAGTCCCGAAGCCGGCGTTCAGGGACTCGAACGCCTGAATGTAGGTGCTGATCCGCTTCGAGACCTGCTGGCCGGTCAGGGTCACGTCGCCGAGGTGGATGATCGGCCGGTTGTGGTGGCGCCGGAGGGCAGCCACCATCAGGTGGCCGTTGTGGGTCCCGGTTCGCAGGTCGCCGGCGTTCGCGATGTCGGTCACAGAGCTCATGAGCGCCAGACTAGAACGTGTTCTAGGCTGACCGCAATGACGTTGGGCAACGAACCGCGCCAACCGGCGGTGTCGCCACAGATCCAGCGTGGCCTTTTCCGGTTCCGCCTGATCAACGCGTCTTCTCGTGCGCGCATGTGGTCGACGAAGGCGCAGCGATTCTGTGGGTCGCCCGCCAATCGGACCCGTCGCGCGGCGAGGACTGGAGCATTCACTGCGGCGCCCAGGGGCACGACACCGACGACATCCGTGTCGTCCACCTCGCCCATCTCTTCCGCTCGGCACCGAGCCTGGGTGACGTCAGCACGCTCGGGCTCGACGAAGAGGCAGAGCGCACTGATCCCGACACGGCGTGGACCACGGGACGAGTCGATTAGAAGCACCCGAATGATCCGGAGGGACCAGTCGTTCGTCCGTCAGGCGAGCAGTTCGGCGACCTTGCGGACCTCAGCGCCATCACGGCAACTCAGGAGCAGAGTGGTGACTCCGGTTGACTCCCACTCGGCGACGCGCTCCTTGACGTAGCCCTCGTCTCCGATGATGTGCATGTCGTTCACCAGGTCGTCCGGGATGAGCGCGGTCGCCTCGTTCTTCTGCCCGGAGAGGAACAGCTGCTGCACCTCGTCGGCCAGTTCGCCGTACCCCATCCGGGTGAAGACCTGGTGGTGGAAGTTCATCTCCTTGGCCCCCATGCCGCCCATGTACAGCGCAACGATCGGCTTCATGCCGTCGATCACCGCTTGGCGGGCGGGTCCGTTGTCCGCGGTGATCTCGAGGTGGCAGGTCGCCGCGATCTCGAAGTCTGCACGCGTGCGGCGGGCACCCGGGCGGGTGAAGCCCTCGTCCAGCCACGGCTGGTACATCTCGGCGGAGTTCGGGGTGTAGAAGATCGGGATCCAGCCGTCAGCGATCTCCGCGGTCTGGGCGACGTTCTTGGGACCCTCCGCACCGAGCCAGATCGGGATGTCTGCGCGCAAGGGGTGCACGATCGGCTTCAGCGGTTTCCCGAGTCCCATCGCGCCCGGACCGTTGAACGGCAGCGGGTAATGCGGACCGTCGTTGGTGACCGCGCCTTCGCGAGCGAGCACCTGGCGGATGATGTCGACGACCTCGCGGGTGCGGGCCAGCGGCTTGGAGAACGGCTGGCCGTACCAACCTTCGACGACCTGAGGACCAGAGACGCCCATGCCGAGGACGACCCGGCCGCCGGAGAGGTGGTCGAGGGTCAGCGCGTGCATCGCGATGCTGGTCGGCGTCCGGCCAGACATCTGGACGATCGAGGTGCCCAGTCGCACCTTGCTGGTCTCGCGGCCCCACCAGGCGAGTGGGGTGAAGGCGTCCGAGCCCCAGGCCTCGGCGGTGAAGATCGCATCGAAGCCGGCGTCTTCCGCCGCTGCGACGAGTTCCGCATGGTTCGCTGGTGGGCCGGCGCCCCAGTAGCCGAGCTGCAGTCCGAGCTTCATGTCACTCCCCAGTCTCGCGGATGTCCTTGCTCGGAATACTAGAACGTGTTTCACTTCTGTGCCATGGCCCCCACCGAATCCGCCACCGCTGACCAGCGCGTGCTGCACGCCCCGATGAAGGTCGAGTTCGACTACACCCGATCCCTCGGGCCGGTGCTCTCCCAGTTCATGTCCGCCCTCAAGCAGCATTCCGTCCTTGGCGGCGTGCTCTCCGACGGCCGGGTCGTCGTACCGCCGCCGGAGTACGACCCGATCACGCACGCCGCGGTCTCCGAGCTCGTCCCGGTCTCCGACTTCGGCGTCGTGCAGAGCTGGTCGTGGGTCTCCGAGCCGGTCGCTCAGCAGCCGCTGGACAAGCCGTTCGCGTTCGCCCAGGTACTCCTGGACGGCGCCGACGCGCCGATTCTGCACGCGGTCGCGGTCGACTCCCCCGCCGACATCGCCACCGGCCTGCGGGTCAGGATTCGTTGGGCCGACCAGCCGACCGGGACGATCCGCGACATCGCCTGGTTCGAGCCTGCCGGCGACGATGTCTCGGACGGTTCGGCTTCGATGGAGTTCGGGGCCCCGGAGGTGACCGGCATGATCAGCCCGGTCCACCTGGCCTACGACTACGCGGCCTCCCCGGAGGAGACCAAGTTCTTCAACGGCCTCGCCGAGGGCAAGCTCTTCGGCCAGCGCTGCCCCGTCTGCGAGAAGGTCTACATCCCGCCGCGCGGCGCCTGCCCCGTGGACGGTGTCCCGACCACGGGCGAGATCGAGCTGCCCGACCGCGGCACCGTGACGACGTACTGCGTGGTCAACGTGCCGTTCCAGGGTCAGACGATCCCGATCCCCTACGTGTCGGCGTACGTGCTCCTGGACGGTGCGGACATCGCGTTCCTGCACCTGATCCTGGACATCGACGCGGCCGACGTACGGATGGGGATGCGGGTGGAGGCGGTCTGGAAGCCCCGCGAGGAGTGGACCACCGACCTCAACAACATCAAGTACTTCCGTCCGACCGGCGAACCGGACGCGGACTACGACACCTACAAGCAACACCTCTGAGCGAGAAGCGAAGGAATGCGTGACTATGCGTGAAGTAGCAGTCGTCGGGTTCTCCCAGCGACAGATGAAGGAGCTCGACGGGTCCCCGACCTGTCTAGAGATCCTGGTCCCGATCATCGCCGACCTGTACGAGCAGACCGGTTGGACGAAGTCCGACATCGACTTCTGGTGCTCGGGCTCAAGCGACTACCTGGCGGGACGGTCGTTCTCGTTCGTCTCTGCCGTCGACGCCATCGGCACCCTGCCGCCGGTGATGGAGTCCCACGTCGAGATGGACGCCGCCTGGGCGCTGTACGAGGCCTGGATCAAGATCCAGACCGGCGAGGTCGACACCGCCCTCGTCTACGGCTTCGGCAAGTCCTCGGCCGGCGTACTGCGCCGGATCCTGGCGCTCCAGCTCGACCCGTACACGACCCAGCCGTTGTGGCCGGACACCGTGTCGCTCGCCGGCATCCAGGCGCGCGAGGGTCTCGAGCAGGGTCTCTGGGACGAGGCCGCGATGGCTTCGGTGGTGGCTCGGTCGATGACGGACGCTGCTTCCAACCCGTGGGCGATCCGCAAGGGGGCCACGTCTGTCGAGGATGTTCTCGCTCAGGCCCTGTACGCCGACCCGCTCCGCCGCTGGGACTGCGCGCCGGTCTCCGACGGAGCCGCGGGCATCATCATCGCCGCCGGCGACAAGGCTTTCGAAGCACGTCAGCGCCCGGCCTGGATCACCGGGTTCGAGCACCGGATCGAGCCGATCGCGCTCAACGCACGTTCCCTGACGACCTCGACCAGCACTGCCGCCGCCGGCGCGGCGGCGGGCGTGGCAGGGGTGGACCTCGCTGAGATCCACGCACCGTTCAGCCACCAGGAGCTCATCCTACGCTCGGCGCTCGGCCTGTCCGACGACGTCAGGATCAACCCGTCCGGTGGGGCCCTGACCGCGAACCCGATGTTCAGCGCCGGCCTGAACCGGATCGGCGAAGCCGCCACCCGGATCTGGGCCGGTGAGTCCGACAAGGCGCTGGCGCACACCACCTCCGGTCCGGTGCTCCAGCAGAATCTCGTGTGCACGATGGAAGCCAAGAAGGGAAATGGCTGAGATGTCCAAGACTCTTGCAGCAGTCATCGGGGTCGGCCAGACCCACCACCGCGCCAAGCGCGAGGACGTCTCGATTGCCGGCCTGCTCCGTGAAGCCGTCGACCGCGCGCTGCTCGACGCTGGACTGACCTTCGACGACATCGACGCCGTCGTCGTCGGCAAGGCGCCGGACCTTTTCGAAGGCGTGATGATGCCCGAGCTGTACCTGGCCGACGCCCTCGGCGCCGTCGGCAAGCCGCTCCTGCGGGTGCACACGGCAGGCTCGGTCGGCGGCTCGACCGCGATCGTGGCCGCGTCGCTGGTTCAGGCCGGTGTCCACGAGCGCGTCCTGACGGTCGCGTTCGAGAAGCAGTCCGAGTCGAACGCGATGTGGGCGCTCTCGATCCCGGTCCCGTTCATCATGCCGGTGCACGCCGGCGCGGGCGGCTACTTCGCTCCCCATGTGCGCTCCTACATCCGCCGTTCGGGCGCTCCGGGCCACATCGGCGCGATGGTGGCGGCCAAGGACCGGCAGAACGCTTTGAAGAACCCGTACGCGCACCTGCACAACGAGGGCACCACGGTCGAGTCCGTGCTGGCCTCGACCATGCTCTGGGACCCGATCCGGTACGACGAGACCTGCCCTTCCTCGGACGGAGCGTGTGCGCTCGTGATCGCCTCCGAATCGGCGGTGGCCAAGTCCGGGGTCAAGAACCCGGCGTGGATCCACGGCACCCAGATGCGCTCCGAACCCACCACGGCCGCCGAGCGTGACCAGGTGAACCCGCGCGCGGGCCGGGACGCCTCTGCGGCGCTCTACAAGCAGGCCGGTATCACCAACCCGCTCGAGGAGATCGACTGTGCGGAGATCTACGTGCCGTTCTCCTGGTTCGAGCCGATGTGGATCGAGAACCTCGGCTTCACACCCGAGGGTGACGGCTGGAAGCTGACCGAGGCCGGTGAGACCGCGATCGGCGGCAAGCTGCCGATCAACATGAGCGGTGGCGTCCTGTCCTCCAACCCGATCGGTGCCAGCGGCATGCTCCGCTTCGCCGAGGCATCGCTGCAGGTGATGGGTGAGGCCGGCGAGCACCAGGTCGACGGCGCCCGCAAGGCACTGGGGCACGCGTACGGCGGCGGGTCGCAGTTCTTCGCAATGTGGTTGGTCGGCGCCGAGAAGCCGTCCAACTGAGGTCCGCCCGCCGGGCGTACCGCTCACCTCCTAGGCTCTTGGTGTGATCGAGCTCTTCAACCGCACCGAGATCGAGCAGATGCGCCCGGCAGGCGCCTTCGTCGCCGAGGTCCTTACGACCCTGCGCGATACGGCCGCTGTCGGAGTGAACCTGCTCGAGCTCGACGCGTTGGTGACCCGGATGATCGCCGAGCGCGGCGCGACGTCCTGCTACGTCGACTACCACCCTTCCTTCGGCGCGATGCCGTTCGGCAAGGTGCTCTGCACCTCGGTCAACGACGCCGTCCTGCACGGATTGCCGTACGACTACGTGCTCGCCGACGGCGACCTGCTCAGCGTCGACTTCGCCTGCTCGGTCGACGGCTGGGTCGCGGACTCCGCGACGTCGGTCGTCGTAGGGACGGCTGATCCCGCAGACCTGGCCCTCATCCGGACCACCGAGGAAGCCCTCGCCGCCGGTATCGATGCTGCAGCGGTCGGCAACAAACTCGGCGACATCGGCGCCGCGATCGGCGAGGTCGCCCGGGCCGCCGGCTTGCCGATCAATCTCCAGTTCGGCGGCCACGGCGTGGGCAGAACCATGCACGGGGACCCGCACGTCCCGAACGACGGCCGTCCTGGGCGCGGGTTGCCGCTGAAGGCAGGCCTGGTGATCGCGATCGAACCCTGGTTCCTGCACACCACCAACGAGATCTTCACCGACCCCGACGGCTGGACGCTGCGCAGCGCCGACGGATCCCGAGGGGCGCACAGCGAACACACCATCGCCATCACCGAGGACGGCCCGCTCATCCTCACCGCACGCTGACCCGGCGTGAAATGCTCCAACAACGCGCCGACCCGTCGTGAAATCAGCGTTCGTAGGCTGATTTCACGCCGGGTCAGCGTTTTTTAGGCTGAACTCGCGCCGGGTCAGCGCGGGGTTAGGCGTACTTGACCGGAAGTTCCTTGATGCCGTTGATCCACGAGTGCCGCAGGCGTCGGGGCTTACCTGTGGGCTTGATGTCCGGCATCCGGTCGGCGATGGCGTTGAACATCACGTCCACCTCGAGACGGGCCAGGTTGGCGCCGATGCAGTAGTGCGCGCCGTGGCCACCGAACGCCAGGTGCGGGTTCGGGTCGCGCTTGATGTCGAACGAGCCCGGGTCGGTGAAGACGTCCTCGTCGTGGTTTCCCGAGGCGTAGAACAGCACGACGCGGTCACCCTTCTTGACCACGGTGCCGCTGATCTCGACGTCGTTCAGCGCGGTGCGCTGGAAGGCGGTCACCGGGGTAGCCCACCGGATGACCTCGTCGATCATCGTGCTCGGACGCTCGTTCTTCCACAGCTCCCACTGTTCGGGGTGGTCAAAGAACGCCTGCATCCCGTGGGTGATCGCGTTCCGGGTGGTCTCGTTGCCTGCGACGGCGAGCAGGATCACGAAGAACCCGAACTCGTCGTCGGTCAGGCCCGCGCCGTCCTCGCCCGCGTTGACCAGCTTGGAGATGATGTCGTCGGTCGGGTTCACCCGGCGAGCGTCGGCCAGGACCATCGCGTAGCCGAGGATCTCGGCAGCGGCCAGCGCAGGATCGGAGTTGTACTCCGGGTCGTCGTAGGCGAGCATCTGGTTCGACCAGTCGAACAGCTTGCGGCGGTCCTCCTGCGGTACGCCCAGGAGTTCGGCGATCGCCTGGAGCGGCAGCTCGGCAGCGACTTCGTAGACGAAATCGCCCTCGCCCTTGGCGAGCGCGTCGTCGACAATCGTGTTGGCGCGCTCGATCAGGACCTCGTGCAGCGCGTTGATCGAGCGAGGGGTGAAGCCGCGGCTGATGATCTGGCGGAGCTTGGTGTGGTCCGGCGGGTCCTGGTTGACCAGCATCACACTCTGGAGCTCGACCTGGTCCCGGGTCATGTCGGCCGCGAACCGGATGATGACGCCGTTCTCGTTGGCCGAGAACTCCCGGCTGTTCTTGGAGATCGCCGCGATGTCAGCGTGCTTGGTGATCGCCCAGAAACCAGTGTCGAGGAAGCCGGCGCGGGCTTCGGGGGCCTGTTCGACCCAGTGGACCGGAGCGGTCTTGCGGAGCTCGAGGAACTCCTGGAGCGGGATTGACGCCTCGTTCAGACCAGGGTCGGTCGGGTCGAAGGCGACGGGCAGTGCGGGCGCTACGGTCACGGTTTTCCTCCACGGTTTCTGAAACACGTTCTAGTGTCGATGGTTACACAGTTTGTCCACGTGAGCAAAGGCCGGACAGGGAAACTCCAGGCTATCTTTGCTCTGGCATTAGACGAGAACGTGTTCTACTTTTGAGAGCGCACCGCACGTCGCGGAGCGCAGGAGCAACAGGAGGATCTATGGGCAACCCGGTCATCGTCGAGGCAGTCCGTACGCCGCTCGGCAAGCGCCGCGGCTGGCTGGCCGGACTGCACCCGGCGGAACTGCTCGGCGCGTCCCAGGTCGAGGTGCTCAAGCGCTCCGGCCTCGACCCCGAGCTCGTCGACCAGGTTATCGGCGGCTGCGTCACCCAGGCCGGTGAGCAGTCGAACAACATGGTCCGCCGCGCCTGGATGCACGCCGGCCTCCCGAACCACACCGCCTCCACCGTGATCGACGCCCAGTGCTCCTCGGCCCAGCAGTCGGCACACCTGATCAACGCGATGATCGCCGGCGGCGCAATCAAGGTCGGTGTTGCCTGCGGTGTGGAGTCGATGTCGCGCATCCCTCTCGGCGGCAACGTGCCCCAGGGCCTCGGTGACCCGCGCCCCGCGGGCTGGGACATCGATCTGCCCGACCAGTTCACCGGCGCCGATCGGATCGTGAAGGACCGCGGCTTCACCCGGGAGGACGTGGACCGCTTCGGCTTCGAGTCCCAGCGCAAGGCAGCGGCTGCTGTCGCTGAGGGCCGCTTCAAGCGGGAGATCTTCGCTCTCGAGGCGCCGGTCCTCGACGACGAGGGCAACCCGACCGGCGAGACCCGCACGGTCGACATCGACCAGGGTCTGCGCGAGACCACCCTCGAAGGTCTTGCCTCGCTGAAGACCGTCCTCGAGGGCGGCACCCATACGGCTGGCACCTCCTCGCAGATCTCGGACGGCTCCTCGGCGATGCTGATCATGGACGAGGACCTGGCCCGCTCGCTCGGCCTGACGCCGCGTGCCCGGATCATCACGTCCTGCCTCGTCGGCGCGGACCCGTACTACCACCTTGACGGACCGGTCCAGGCGACCGAGAAGGTACTGAAGGACAGCGGAATGAGCATCACGGACATCGACCTGTGCGAGGTCAACGAGGCCTTCGCCGGTGTCGTGATGTCGTGGGCGAAGGTCCACAACGTCCCCGAGGACAAGTACAACGTCAACGGCGGCGCGATCGCGCTGGGCCACCCGGTCGGCTCGACCGGCACCCGATTGCTCACCACGGCGCTGCACGAGCTCGAACGGCGGGACGCCAGCACCGCGCTGATCTCGATGTGCGCCGGCGGGGCCCAGGCCTCGGGAACGATCATCGAGCGCATCTAGGGGCGGTGACGGGCCTGCCGGTCCGTCACCACTCCCGGCTAAGTGGAGCGCCCCGGACCGGTGGTCCGGGGCGCTCCGCTTCGGTCAGCTGGCGCCGTAGACCGGCTCGGGGGTCGCACCCTCGGAGATCAGGGCGTCGACCACATCGCCCAGCTCGGTGGCCTCCCAGCGGGTGCCCTTGTCGCGCGAGGCACCGTGGCGCCAGGCGTCCTCGAGCGTGAGCTTGCCGCCGTCGCTCTCGAAGACCCGGCCGGTGACGTGGCCGGCGGCCTCGGAGGCGAGCCAGGCGACGATCGGTGAGTTGTCCTCAGGCAGGGCCATCTCGGAGGTGTCGAAAGCCCCCTCGGTCATCCGCGTCCTGGCCACGGGCGCGAGGGCGTTCACGGTCACTCCGACCCGGCCAAGCTCGGCTGCCGCGACCAGGGTCATGGTGGCGATGCCGCCCTTGGCTGCGGAGTAGGTGATCTGGCCGATCGAGCCCTGGAGACCGGCGCCGGAGGTGGTGTTGATGACCCGCGCGGCCCGCTGACGGCCCTCCTTCGACTCGGCGCGCCAGTACGCCGCGGCGTGGCGCAGCGTGGCGAAGTGGCCCTTGAGGTGAACCCTGATGACGGCGTCCCACTCGTCCTCGGTCGCGTTGACGAGCATCCGGTCGCGGACGAACCCGGCGTTGTTCACCAGGATGTCGAGTCCGCCGAAGGTGTCGACGGCCTGGTGGATCAGCGCTGCGGCCTGCTCGAAATCGGCCACGTCGGCGCCGTTCACGACAGCCTCGCCGCCCATCGCCTCGATCTCGGCCACGACGTCGTGCGCGGGCGAGTCAGTCTTCTCACCGTTATTGGAGACGCCGAAGTCGTTGACGACGACTTTGGCACCCTGGCGGGCGAGCTCGAGCGCGTGCGCGCGGCCGATGCCTCGGCCGGCGCCGGTGACGATGGCGATGCGGCCTTCGAGAAGTCGGGTCATGTGCTGCTCCTGGGGTTGCGGCGTCGCGGAAGGCCGGACGACCGGTGGGTGGGGATGCTCAGACGTGCAGGGCTCTACTGGATGACGAGGAAGGCCGGGGGTTCGCCGCCGCCATGGCAGCCGACGCTGGCGCCGCTCACGTAGGAGGCCAGGTCGCTGGCCAGGAAGACAGCCACGTTGCCGACCTCGTCGGGACGCGCCATCCGGCCGAGCGGGATGGTCGCCTCGATCCGGGCGACCTTGTCGTCGCCACCGTAGTGGTCGTCGGTCTGCTCGGTCCGGCAGAGGCCGACCTCGATCGCGTTGACCCGGACCCGGGGCCCCCACTCCATCGCCAGGCTCTTGGTCAGTGACTCCACACCGGCCTTCGCGGCGGCGTACGCAGCGATCGTCGGAGCGGGTCGGTGGGCGCTGATCGAGGTGATGTTGACGATCGAGCCGCCGCTCCCCTGCCGCTGCATCACCTGGTTGGCGACCTGCGCGACCAGGAGCGGTGAGTTCAGGTTGAGGGCGATGATCTTGTCGTGGAAGCGCGGCGAGGCTGTCGCCGCGTCGGCGGAGGGAGCGCCGCCTGCGTTGTTGACCAGCACGTCCAGCCGTCCGTGCACGTCGACGATGGCGTCGATCATCGCGGTCACCGACTCGGGGTCGCGGACGTCGCAGACGACATGGCTGGTACCGGGGAAAGGTTCGGCCGCCGATCGAGCGCAGGTGACGACGGTCGCGCCGGCGATGGTGAACGCCTCGGTGATGCCGCGGCCGATGCCGCGGGAACCACCGGTGACGAGAACCACCCGTCCGGACAGGTCGATCGAGAGAGCCATGCTGTTAGAGTACCAAGCAAGTGCTTGGTTGTGTCGCGACCAGGCCTGACAACTGTGCGAGAGGTCCCGATGTCTGCAGTCACCAGTGAGTTGCGCGAGGACGGCGTCCGCGTCATCACGATGGCCCAGCCCCCCGTTAACGCCCTGACCGTCCAGGGATGGTTCGACGTCGCCCGGGCCCTGGACGAAGCTTCGGCGGACATGAACACCAAGGTCGTCATCCTCCGCGCTGAGGGCAAAGGCTTCAACGCGGGCGTCGACATCAAGGAGATGCAGAACTCAGACGGCTTCGACGCGCTCATCGGCGCGAACAAGGGCTGCTACGCCGCGTTCAAGGCCGTCTACGAGTGCAGCGTCCCGGTGATCGCCGCGGTCAACGGCTTCTGCGTCGGCGGCGGCGTCGGACTGGTCGGCAACGCAGACATCGTGGTCGCCAGCGACGATGCCTACTTCGGAGTGCCGGAGGTCAAACAGGGTGCCCTCGGCGCTGCCACCCACATGGCCCGCCTGGTCCCCCAGCAGATGATGCGCGCGCTGTACTTCACCGCCGCGACCATCGCGGCGGCCGAGCTGCACCGGTTCGGCTCGATCTACCGGCTCGTGCCGCGCGCGGAGCTGGACGCTGCCGCGCTGGAGGTTGCGATGTCGATCGCCGAGAAGGACACCCGGGTGATCCGGGCCGCCAAAGAGGCGCTGAACGGCATCGAGCCGGTGGACGTGAACAAGAGCTACCGGTTCGAGCAGGGGTTCACCTTTGAGCTCAATCTCGCCGGTGTGAGCGATGAGCTCCGTGATGACTTCGCCGGAACCGACAAGGCAGGAAAGCAGTGACCAAGCCCCGCTCCAAGCAGATGACGATCGACGAGGTCGTCGCCCAGCTCTCCGACGGCATGACCATCGGCATCGGCGGTTGGGGTCCGCGGCGCAAGCCGATGGCCCTGGTCCGCGCGATCCTGCGCTCGGACCTGAAGGACCTGACCATCGTCTCGTGGGGTGGCGCCGACGTCGGTCTGCTCGCTCGGGCGGGCAGGATCCGCAAGCTCGTCTACGCATTCGTGTCGCTGGACTCGATCCCGCTGGAGCCCAACTTCCAGCGCGCCCGGCAGAACGGCACGATCCCCGAGATCGTCGAGCTCGACGAAGGCATGTTCCAGACCGGCCTGTACGCCGCGGCCCAGCGGCTGCCGTTCCTCCCGATGCGCGCCGGGCTCGGCTCCGACGTACTGGTCAACAATGCGTGGATCAAGACCGTGACCTCGCCGTACGCCGACGAGAACGGCGACTTCGAGGAGTTCACCGCGGTCCCCGCCCTCAAGCTCGACGTGGCCCTGGTGCACCTGAACCGCGCCGACGTCCACGGCAACGCGACGTACCTGGGTCCGGATCCGTACTTCGACGATCTCTTCGTCCAGGCCGCCGACAAGGCGTACCTATCCTGCGAGCAGATCGTGGACACCGCCGGGCTCACCGCCGGCGCTGATCCGACCCCGGTCCAGCGCTTGCTGATCAGCCGGATGATGGTCGACGGCGTCGTCGAGACCCCGAACGGCGCGCACTTCACCCTCTGCACGCCCGACTACGAGCGCGACGAGAAGTTCCAGAAGGCGTACGCCGCCGCGGCCGGCGGGTCCGACGAGGACTGGGCCGCCTTCGAGGCGCGCTTCCTCGCCGGGGATGAAGCTGCCTACCAGGCTGCTGTTGCCGCGTTCGCTGCTGAGGAGGCTTCGAAATGAGTGAGTTCAGTCGGGCTGAGGTTTGTGCTGCAGCGATCGCCGATGCGTTCAAGGACGACGGCGAGATCTTCGCCTCGCCGATGGGCATGCTCCCGATGCTCGGAGTCAGACTCGCCAAGCTCACCTCGAACCCGGACCTGGTGATCTCCGACGGTGAGTCCCTCTTCCTGGGCGGCACTCCCCCGTTGTTCGCCAAAGCCGATGTGGTCGAGGGCTGGATCCCGTTCCGCCGCGTCTTCGACGTGGTCGCCTACGGCAAGCGCCACGTGATGATGGGCGCGACCCAGGTCGACAAGCAGGGCAACCAGAACATCTCTGCGATCGGCGACTTCGCGAAGCCCAAACGCCAGCTTCTCGGGTCGCGGGGCGCACCGGGCAACACCGTGAACAACCGGACCTCCTACTGGGTGCCTCGGCACAGCCCGAAGGTCTTCGTGGAACAGGTCGACATCGTCTCCGGTGTCGGACCCGCCCGTGCCAAGGCTGCCGGCCCAGGCGCGGCGAAGTACAACGACATCCATCGGATCGTCTCCAACCTCGGCGTCTTCGACGTCCGCGGTCCGAGCGACACGGTGCGGCTGCTCTCGGTGCACCCCGGGGTGTCGGTCGACGAGGTCGTTGCGGCCACGGGCTTTGAGCTGGCCATCGGAGCCGACGTACCGGTGACGCGGGAGCCGACCGAGGCTGAGCTGATGATCATCCGCAATGTGCTGGACCCGAAGAACCTGCGCGACCGTGAGGTTCCGCCGGTCCCCACGGAGGCGACGTCGTGATCACGCAGCTGCTGAAGACCCCGCTCACGGAGCTGGTGGGGGTCACGCATCCCGTCGTGCAGACGGGCATGGGCTGGGTGGCCGGGCCGCGTCTGGTCTCGGGCACCGCGAACGCCGGCGGTCTCGGCATCCTCGCCTCGGCAACGATGACCCATCAGGAGCTCGAGAAGGCGATCATCGAGGTCAAGGGCCGCACCGACAAGCCGTTCGGCGTGAACCTGCGCGCCGACGCTGCCGACGCTCCGGCCCGCTGCGACCTGCTGATCGAGTACGGCGTCAAGGTTGCCTCCTTCGCCCTCGCGCCGAAGCCCGAGCTGATCGCCAAGCTCAAGGAGCACGGCATCGTCGTGATCCCGAGCATCGGCGCCGCCAAGCACGCCAAGAAGGTGGCCGCCTGGGGCGCCGACGCGGTGATGATCCAAGGCGGCGAGGGGGGCGGTCACACCGGCAACGTCCCCACCACGCTGCTGCTGCCGACCGTCCTGGACGCGGTCGACATCCCGGTGATCGCGGCCGGTGGCTTCTTCGACGGGCGCGGCCTCGCCGCCGCTCTCTCCTACGGCGCGGCCGGCGTCGGCATGGGCACCCGCTTCCTGCTCACCCAGGACTCCACCGTCCCGGACGCAGTGAAGCAGCGCTACCTGGCTGCCGACCTCAACGGCACCGTCGTCACCGCCAAGGTGGATGGGATGCCGCACCGGATGCTCCGAACCGACCTGGTCGACTCGGTCGAGGAGTCGAGCGCGATCAAGCGCCTCGGCCCGACTGCCCGGCGTACGCTCGGCTTCAAGAAGATGAGCGGGATGTCCTGGACGGGTCTGATCAAGGACGGCCGCGCCATGAAGCACGGCTCGGACCGTTCCTGGTCGCAGATGGTGCTCGCTGCGAACACTCCGATGATGCTCAAGGCCGGACTCGTCGAGGGCAACCCCGAAGCTGGCATCCTCGCCTCCGGCCAGGTCGTCGGTGTCATCGACGACCTGCCCACCTGCGAGGAGCTCATCGACCGGGTGGTCACGCTCGCTGCCGCCGAGTTGAAGCGGACCCAGGCCTACCTGGTCTGACAGGATCAGCGGGTGAGTGAGTCCCCGGTTTCCATCGTCGAGCGCGCCATCCGCTTCGCCGTGACGGCTGTCGGCGCGCGCCAGCTGAAACCGAATCCCGCCGATCCGTTCTACGATCCTCCGGAGAGCGTGCCGTCGAGACCGGGGACGGTGCTCAAGGCCGAGCCGGCGCGCTTCTACGTCGACCCGTTCAGGTTCATCCCAGCACCCGCCCGGGTCGAGCGGATCATGTTCACCACGACCGACCGGCACAACCGTCCGGTTCCCGTCACCGGCACCGTGATGACGCCGACCGGCCCGCGGACCCGACGCGACGACCGGGGTCTGGTCGCCTTCGCCGTCGGCACCCAGGGCATGGGCACCCAGTGCGCACCGTCCCGGCAGATGGCCGCCGGTCGGGAGTACGAGTCCGTCTTCATCACCGGCCTGCTCGCCCGCGGCTACAACGTGGTCGTGCCGGATTACCAGGGACTCGGCGTCGACGGGATCCACACCTATATGTCCCGGGAGGTGCAGGGCCGCGTCGTCCTGGACGCCCTTCGGGCTGCCCAGCAGCTGGACAGCCCGGACATCCCGACCGACGGACCGACCGCGATCGCCGGGTACTCCCAAGGTGGTGGTGCCGCTGCTTCGGCCGCAGAGATCTGGCACGAGTACGCCCCCGAACTGGACGTGAAGGGCGCCGTCTGCGGTGCCACGCCCGCCGACTTCCCACTGGTTGCCCGGATGCTCGACGGCAGCCCGTACTTCGCCTTCCTCGGTTACGCGCTGGTCGGCCTGTCCTCGGACTACGCCATCGACCTCCGTCCGCTGCTCAACGAGCGCGGCCTCGAGGTCGCCACCGCCCTGAGCAACCAGTGCATGTTCGAGTCGCTGCGTCGCTACGCCTTCACCAGGTCGAGCACCCTGACTGCCGACGGCCGCCCGATCGCGGCGATGCTCGCCGAAGAGCCGTTCGCCACCATCGTCGGGGAGCAGCAGCTCGGAAACGGACGCTACCCGCGGATGGAGGCCCTGGTTTCACACAGCCGGCTCGACGACGTCGTGCCGTTCGAGTGCGGCCGCGCGCTGGCCGAGCGCTGGGCCGGGCAGGGCGGTCGGGTCCGGCTCTCGGTGAACTACGCCCCGACCCATGCTGCGGCCGCGCTGACGTCGTACGGAACCGCGTTCTCGTTCCTCAACGGGCGGTTCGCCGGTCGGCCAATGCGGGCCAACACCAAGCGCTACCTGCACTCGCTGGTCGAGCCCGAGGCGGGCGAGGCATCGCTATAGCGTCAGCTCGTGCGTGACGGTGCCGGAAGCGAGTCGACCAGGCAGGCACTGATGTTGCGCACCAGCTTCCGGTAGCTGGTCTTGTCCTCCTCGGACTGCTCGAAACCCTTCTCCCCGGCTGCGATCTTCTGGAGCACCTCGTCGGAGATGTCCGAACCGACCAGGATCTGGGCGATGCAGTCAGCCTCCTTCGCCGTGTACGACGTCGATGGGTCGTCCCCGACCGTAAGAAGCGAGTTCGCGATCTCCTGAGCGCTCGGTCGGGTGCTCTCGCTCGGCTGGGTGCTCTCGGTAGGTCGAGTGCTCTCGGTAGCTGGTTTCGTCTCAGCCTTCCCGCAGCCGGCGACTACCAAGAGCAAGCTGAACGCCAGGGCCACACCTAATCCACGCATTCGCCTACCGTAGCCGGGGTGTCCCAAGGCAAGCGCTCTCAGACGCGGCGCTGGTAGAGGAAGTGACGCCCGGCGACCCGGAAGCCGAGCACCTCGTTCACCGCGATCATGTGGGTGTTGGACTCGGCGTTCTCGGTCAGCACCGTCCGCAGCTGCGGCTCGGCTTCGGCGAGCCAGCAGAGCATGTCGGCCTTCAGCCTCAGCCCTAGACGGTGGCCGCGGTGATCGGCGATCACCGTGGTGTCGTCCTGCTCGGCGTACGTCGGCTGCTCGCCGTACACGCTGACGACCGTGTGTCCGGCGATCGCACCGGTCGAGCGCTCCACCGCGAGCACCCGGCGCAGCCGGAAGCCCCCGTCTCGCTGAGCCTGCTCGAAGGCGCGGATCCGGTCGACGTCGTAGACCTCGTCCTCGTACTCCAGGTCGTCGTGGGGAGCGTCGTTGATGGCCGCGGTCGCGGCGACCAGCCCCTCAACCAGGTCCGGGGGCGTCAGTCCCTCCACCCGCACCAGGTCGTAGCCCTGCGAGCGGGTCTCCGCCTCGGACCGCAATCTCTCGAAGCGGGCCCGCTCCTCGACCGTGCCGTCCAGGTCCTGGACCCGGCGCACAGAGACCTGGCTGAGCGGGAACCCGATCGCCGCGGCGAACCGCTGGCATTCCGGCGAGTCCCAGCCGTCGAGGATCACCAACGCGCGGCCTGCGTCGCGGGCAAGGCGAGTCGCCTCGGAGAACAACACTCGACCCAGGCCGCGGCGTCGGTGGGCCGGGAGGATCCTGAGTTCGATCCAGACCAGCTCCTGGTTGTCGTGCTCAGGAGCGTAGAGCGACAGGCTTCCCACCGGCTGGTTGTCGTCGTAAGCCACCAGGTAGCGTGCGATTTCACCGTCCCAACCGAAGCGCATCTCCAACTGCTGCCGCACCCGGGTCACGGGCACCTCCCACGGACAGTCCTGCTCGTCGCAGGCGCGTGCGACCGCCACATAGGTGTCGACAGCGTCGACATCAGCTACGTCGAACTCGTCCAGCCTCATGCTCGCGAGTCTGCCCGAGCAGAGACCCGCGACGCCAAAGGTTTAGAGACGCTCGATGATGGTGACGTTCGCCTGGCCGCCGCCCTCGCACATCGTCTGCAGCCCGTAACGACCGCCGGTGCGCTCGAGCTCGTTGAGCAGGGTGGCCATGATTCGGGTGCCGGTGGCCCCGATCGGGTGGCCGAGGGCGATGCCGCCGCCGTTGACGTTGACCTTGTCGAGCGGGATCGAGAGCTCCTTGGCCCAGGCGAGCACGACGGACGCGAACGCCTCGTTGCACTCGAACAGGTCGATGTCCTCGATGCGCAGACCGGTCTTCTCCAACGCGTGCCGGGTAGCGCGGATCGGGCCGGTCAACATCCAGACGGGGTCGTCACCGCGGACCGAGAGGTGGTGGATCCGGGCCCGCGGGGTCAGCCCGTGGTCCTTCACGGCCTGAGCCGAAGCAATCAGCATCGCTGATGAGGCGTCGCAGATCTGGCTGGCGACGCCTGCCGTGATGCGTCCGCCCGGCGCCAACGGTTCGAGCGCCGCCATCTTCTCCAGGCTCGTCTCGCGCGGGCACTCGTCGGTGCTGAAGACGGTCCCGTCAGCCAGCGTCACCGGGGCGATCTCGTGGTCGAAGCGGCCCTCGGCGATCGCGGTCTTGGCTCGGGTGTGCGAGGCGAGCGCGAACTCCTCCATCTGCACCCGACCGATGTCCCATTTCTCCGCGATCATCTCGGCGGAGTTGAACTGGGAGACCTCCACGTCGCCGTAGCGGGCGACCCAGCCGGGCGACTCCGCGAACGGGGTGGTGAAGCCGTACTGGTCGGCGACGAGCATCGCCGCCGAGATCGGGATCGCCGACATGTTCTGCAGGCCACCGGCGACGACCAGATCCTGGGTGCCGGACATGACGCCCTGCGCGGCGAAGTGGACGGCCTGTTGGCTCGAACCGCACTGCCGGTCGATGGTCACGCCGGGCACGTGATCGGGAAGACCCGCGACCAACCATGCAGTCCGGGCGACGTCGCCGGCCTGGGAGCCGATCGTGTCGCAGCAGCCCATGATCACGTCGTCAACGGCGCCCGGATCGACACCGGTGCGCTGCATCAGCGCGGAGAGAACGTGCGCGCCGAGGTCGGCGGAGTGCATGCCCGCCAACGAGCCGCGGCGTTTGCCGACCGGCGTGCGGACGGCGTCGACAATGTAAGCCTCGGTCATGTGATCCCTACTTCTCTATGCCTTGGAGGAGGATGGTCAAGTACTGATCGGCGACGTCGACCGGGGTGAGACTGCCGCCGGGGCGGTACCACCGCACGGCGACCCAGACGGTGTCGCGGAGGAAGCGGTAGACCAGATCGATGTCGAGGTCGGCGCGCAGCTCGCCGCTGGCCACCCCGGCCTCGAGGAGCCCGAGCCAAAGGGCCCGGAACTTCAGGTTCCGCTGGTCGAGATAGGCGAACCGCTCGAAGGTGGTCAGGTACGCCGCGTCGCTCTGGAAGATCGCCACCTCGCTGTGGTGGTGGTCGATGGCGTCGAAGGACGCCCGCACGACCGCCTCGAGCTTCTCCTTCGCGGTGAGGTCCGAGTCGGTGATCGCGTCGTACTTCTTCCAGAGCTCGGTCTGGAAGGTGTCCAGCAGCTCGTCGACCATCGACTCCTTGGAGTCGAAGTGGTGGTAGAGGCTTCCGGACAGGATGCCAGCCGCGTCCGCGATGTCGCGCACGGTCGTGTTCTTGAAACCGCGTTCGGCGAAGAGCCTGGCAGCGATCGCCAAGAGCTCCTCGCGCCTAGTCGGTTCAGGCGTGCTGGCTACTGACACTGATCACCTCACCGGTTAGGTACGACGAGTAGTCGCTGGCCAGGAAGACCATCACGTTCGCGACCTCCCACGGCTCGGCCGCACGCCCGAAAGCCTCGCGCTGCTTGAGCTCGTGGAGCAGCTCGTCCGAGGTGACCTTGGCCAGGAAGGGGTGCATGGCGAGGCTCGGCGAGACGGCGTTGACCCGGATGCCGTGCGGCGAGACGTCGAGAGCGGCACAACGGGTCAGCGCCATCACGCCCGCCTTGGCCGCGGCGTAATGGGCCTGGCCCTCCTGCGCACGCCAGCCGATGACGCTCGCGTTGTTCACGATGACGCCCTTGGTGCCGTTGGTGATCATCCGGTTCGCCGCTGCCCGTACCGAACGGAAAGTTCCGGTCAGAGTGATGTCGAGGACCCTGCTCCAGGCCTCGTCGGTCATCTCCAGGATGCTGGCGGTCCCGCCCAGACCGGCGTTGTTGATCATCACGTCGACGCCGCCGACGCTGTCGGCAAGATCGAGGAGCGCCTGCACCTGGGCCTCGTCGGTCACGTCGCAGGTCATGCTGAGCACCCGGTCGGCGCCGAACTCGGCCGCCAGTGCCTCGTGCGCCTCTGCCACCCGGCGCTCGTGGGTGTCACTGAGGACAACCGCCTTGGCACCCTCCTCGAGAGCGCGGCGGGTGATCGAGGCGCCGATGCCAGCTCCGGCGGCCGCCGTGACGACGACGACCTTGTCTCTCAGGAGTCCGTGACCCTCGACGTAGGCGGGGGCGGGCTGTTCGGGGCGGCCAGTCGGTACAGCGGTCATGTCGGCAATTCCTCTTTCAGTTTCGGGCTTCTCGGGGGAGGCCAAGTACGCGTTCGGCGAGGATGTTGCGCTGGATCTCGTCCGAGCCGCCGTAGATCGTGTCCGAACGGGTGAAGAGGAAGAGCCGCTGCCACTCGTCCAGGTCGTAGCCGGGGCCGGCCTCCAGGCCGCTTCGGCCGAGGACGTCCATCGCGATCTCGCCGAGGGTCCGGTGCCAGGTGGCCCAGAGCAGTTTCGCGATGCTCGCGGAGCCGGCTGCCTGCTCAGCGGCGTTGTTCTGACTGAGCGTGCGGAGGGCGTTGAGCCGGATCACCTCGAGCTCGGCATCCGCCCGCGCGAGCCGGTCGCGGAGGACCGGGTCATCGATCGCGCCGTTGGAACGTGCGAGCGCGATCAGCGAGTCGAGCTCGCGGCGGAACCCGACCTGCTGGCCGAGCGTCGAGACGCCGCGCTCGAAGCCGAGCAGGCCCATCGCCACGCCCCACCCCGCTCCGGGCTCACCGACCACCAGGTCGGCGTCGGTACGAGCGCCGGTGAAGAAGACCTCGTTGAACTCGGCCCCGGTCGTGAGCTGCTCGATCCCGCGGATCTCCAGGTCGTCCTGCTCGATCGGCACCAGCAGGAAGCTGAGCCCGTGGTGCCGCTGCGAGCCGACCTCGGTCCGCGCGATCACGAAGATCCAGTCCGCGAACTGGGCCAGCGAGGTCCAGACCTTCTGACCGTCGATGATCCACTCCCCGCCCTCGAGGCGGGCCTTGGTGGCCACGTTCGCGAGATCGGAGCCTGCTCCGGGCTCGGAGTACCCCTGGCACCAGAGCTCCTCGACCGCCAGGATCTTCGGGAGGAAGCGGGCCTTCTGCTCCTGCGTACCGAATGCGATCAGGGTGGGACCGAGCAGTTCCTCGCCGAGATGGTTCACCCGGGCCGGCGCGTCCGCGCGGGCGTACTCCTCGTGGAAAATCACCTGCTGCATCAGCGAGAGTCCACGGCCGCCGTACTCGGTAGGCCATCCGATGCCGGTCCAGCCGTGCTTCGCGAGGTGCCGATCCCACGCGAGCCGCTCGTCGTGGCCCTCGAGGTCCTTGCCGGGACCGCCGAGCCCCTTGAGCCCGGCGAACTCGCCGACCAGGTTGGTCTCCAGCCAGCCACGCACCTCAGCCCGGAAAGTGCGGTCCTCGGGAGTGTCGGTCAGGTCCACGTTGCCCTGCCTTTCGGAGGCGTTGGGGAGGCGTTTCGGAGGCGTTGTATCGGCGGTCAGTCTCGTGTCGCAGCAACTAGTACGGTAGCCTACCAAGCACTTGCTTGGGTCGACTGATCGACCAACGGTTGGGAGGAACCATGTCCGGGACGCTGCCCCCGACTCTGGCCGCAGCACTGCGCGACGCCGCCGGGCGCCACGGCGACCGTCTGGCAGTCGTCGAGGGCGACCGCACGTTGTCGTTCAGTGACCTGCTCCAGGGCGTCCGGATCACCGCAGCCGGCTACATCGCCCTCGGTCTCGAGCCGGGTGACCGGGTCTGCCTCTGGGCGCCGAACAGCACCGACTGGATCGTCGCCGGCCTCGCCGCGTCGTACGCCGGCGCGACGCTGGTCCCGGTCAACAGTCGCTACACCGGTCACGAGGCGTACGACATCGCCGCGCGGACCGGCGCCCGTATCTTCGTGGTCGCCAACGGCTTTCTCGGCCGCGACCAGGTCAGCGAGCTCCGGGCCGTCGGAGATCTGCCCGAGCTGAGTGCGATCGTGACCCTGCCGCCCCCTCCCGGTGAGCCCGTGACCGTCGCCGAGAACGTCGCTGCCTTCGCGGACCTCATCGACCTCGGGGCCGACCTGCTCCTCGAAGCTGACGCCCGGGCCGACGCCGTCACGCCCGACGACGTCGCTGACATCCTCTTCACCTCCGGGACGACCGGTCGCTCCAAGGGAGCGATGAGCGCCCACCGGCAGACCCTCGCCGTCTCCGCCGCCTGGGCCGAGATCGGCGGCGTCACCGCGCAGGACCGCTACCTGGTGGTCAACCCGTTCTTCCACTCGTTCGGCTACAAGATCGGCATCGTCGTCGGGCTGCTCACCGGAGCCGCCCTCTACCCGGTGGCAACATTCGACCTGGACGCCACCATGGACCTGATCGAGCAGGAGCGGATCACGCTGCTGCCCGGGGCGCCCACGATCTTCACCTCGCTGCTCGATGCCCCCGGCCGTGCCTCTCGCGACCTCTCCTCGCTGCGGTTGTCGATCACCGGGGCAGCGGTCGTCCCGGTCGTGCTGATCGAGAGAATGCGGGCCGGTTCTCCCGAAGGTCTGGGCATCGACAACGTGTACACCGCCTTCGGGATGACTGAGGCCGTCGTCGCCACCATGTGCCGGGAGGGCGACGACGACACCACCGTCGCAACGACCTGCGGACGGGCCGTTCCGGGCGTCGAGGTGCGGATCGCGGCTGTCGGCACTAACGATGCGCTGCCCACCGGGGAGGAGGGCGAGCTGCTGATCCGCGGCGACATCGTCATGCTGGGCTACCTCGACGACCCGGCCGCCACCGCTGAGGCCATCGACGCCGACGGCTGGCTGCACACCGGTGACGTCGGCAAGGTCGACGAGGCGGGCAACCTCAAGATCACCGACCGGCTCAAGGACATGTACATCTCCGGCGGGTTCAACGTCTACCCCGCGGAGATCGAGCAAGTCCTGGCCCGGCACGACGCAGTCGCCGACGTCGCAGTGATCGGCGTACCGGACGAGCGGATGGGCGAGGTCGGCAAGGCCGTCGTGGTCCTGCGCGCCGGTCACGACGTGCCCGTTGACGACCTGGTCGCCTTCGCGCGTGAACGCCTCGCCAACTACAAGGTCCCCCGGTCGGTGGACTTCGTCGAGGTCCTCCCGCGCAACGCCTCCGGCAAGGTCCTGAAGAACGATCTGCGCACCACCGACACGGAGCTGACGTGAATCTCGAACTGACCCCTGATGAGCTCGCCTTCCAGGCCGAGGTGCGCGCCTGGCTGGCCGCGAACGTCCCGGCCGACCCGTTGCCGTCGATGGACACCGCCGAGGGCTGGGCCCTCCACCAGCAGTGGGAAGCCAAGCTCGCGGCCGAGCGGCTCTCGGTCGTCTCCTGGCCCCGCGAGGTCGGCGGCCGCGCGGCATCACTGATCGAGTGGGTCATCTTCGAGGAGGAGTACTACCGTGCCGGCGCACCTGGCCGGGTCAGCCAGAACGGCATCTTCCTGCTGGCGCCGATCATCTTCGACCACGGCACCCCCGAGCAGCAGGCCCGGTTCCTGCCGTCGATGGCCACCGGCGAGCAGATCTGGGCGCAGGCCTGGTCCGAGCCCGAGGCCGGTTCCGACCTCGCCTCACTCCGCTCCACCGCTACCCGCGACGACGACCGCGGCGGTTGGGTCCTGAACGGCCAGAAAACCTGGTCCTCACGGGCGACGTACGCGCACTGGGGCTTCGGCCTCTTCCGCAGCGACCCGGACAGCGCCAAGCACGCCGGTCTGACCTACTACCTCTTCCCGCTCGACGCCGACGGCGTCACCGTCCGACCGATTGCCCAGCTCGACGGCGAGGCCGGTTTCGCGGAGATCTTCTTCGACAACGTCTTCGTCCCCGATGCCGACGTCCTCGGGGCCATCGGCGACGGCTGGAGGGTGGCGATGAGCACCGCCGGCAACGAGCGCGGGCTCTCGCTGCGGTCCCCCGGCCGGTTCTGCGCGGCCGCCGACCGGCTGCTCGAGCTGTGGGCCGAGCACGGGTCGGAGGTTCCGCAGGCTCGCGATGCGGTGGTGGACGCGTGGATCGGCGCCCAGGCGTACCGGCTCTTCACCTGGGGCACGGTGACCCGGCTCGCCGACGGAGGCGAGATGGGGGCCGCGGGCTCGGTCAACAAGGTCTTCTGGAGCGAGCTGGACATCGCGATCCACGAGACCGGTCTCGACCTCCTCGGCGCCGAGGCCGAACTGCTGGAGTCCCCGTGGATGGACGGGCACGTCTTCGCGCTCTCCGGTCCGATCTACGCCGGCACCAACGAGATCCAGCGCAACATCATCGCCGAACGGATCCTCGGCCTCCCCCGCGAACCGAAGGTCAGCACTGTCAAGGAGAGCACCCAGTGAAGTTCGAGCTCACCGAGGAGCAGACCGGGTTCGCCCAGTCGTTGTCCGACCTGCTCGCCAAGGCCGACACCGTCGGTGCGGCTCGGGCCTGGGCCTCAGGTGACACCGCGCCGGGCCTGGCCCAATGGAAGCGGCTGGCCGACCAAGGGCTCTCCGCGCTGGTCGTCTCCGAGGAGAACGGCGGCCTGGGCGGGTCGCTGGTCGATCTCGCCGTTGCCCACGAGGTCCTCGGCCGCCACCTCGCCGTCGGACCCTGGATCGAGACCAGCGCCTACCTGGCCACAACCCTGAGCCCCGGCGATGCGCTGGAGGCGCTCGCTGAAGGCGCGCTCGGTACCGTCGCGGTCGCGCCGCACGTCCCGTACGCACTCGACGGCGCGGTCTCCGACCAGGTGTACGTCGTGGCCGACGGCTCACTGTGCTCAGCGACCGCCGGAGCCGGGCACGCGTCGGTCGACACCACCCGACGGCTCGTCGAGGTCGTCGCCGGTGACCCCGTCTGCTCCGTTTCGCAGGCCGCCTTCGATGCCGCCGCGCTCGCCTGTGCCGCGCAGTTGGTCGGCTCGGGCGAGCGGGTGCTAGCCGACTCGGTCACCTACGTAAAGCAGCGCAAGCAGTTCGGCCGGGAGATCGGGTCCTACCAGGCCATCAAGCACCAGCTTGCCGACGTCCGGATCGCCCTGGACTTCGCCCGCCCGCTGGTCTTCGGCGCCGCGCTGGGCGAGGTTCCGGTCTCGGCCGCGAAGGTGGCCGCCGGCGACGCCGCGTACCTGGCCTCCCGGACAGGGCTCCAGGTCCATGGCGCGATCGGCTACACCGCCGAGTTCGACCTGAGCCTCTGGCTCAACCGGATCCGTGCCCTGGTCACTGCCTGGGGCACCCCCGCCTTCCACCGCGGGCGCGTCCTGGAGCAGCTCACCTCAGTCGGGCAGGTGGATTGATGCACTTCGCACGCACCGAGGAGCAGGAAGAACTGGCCGCAACCATCAAGGGTCTGCTCGCCAAACGGTCCGACAGTGGCGCGGTTCGGGCTGCGATCGGCACCGACGCCGGATACGACACCGCGCTCTGGACGGCGCTCTGCGAGCAGATCGGCATCGCTGCGCTCGCCGTTCCTGAAGAATTCGACGGCGTCGGGGCCTCCTTGATCGAGACGGCGATCGTTCTCGAGGAGCTCGGTGAGGCGCTGACCCCGACGCCGTACCTGAGTTCGACGATGGCCACCGTCGCCCTCCTGCTCTGCGCCGATGACGAGCACCAGGCGAGCCTGCTCCCCCGGCTCGCCGCGGGCGGGTCCGGGGCGTTGCACCTGCCCGGGGACGATCTGGTCCTCGACGGCGACAGCGCGGAGATCCTGCTCATCAGCAACGCGGAGGGCGACCTGTCCCGCCGTGACGGCACCCTCGACCGAGTCGAGAGCATGGATCAGACGCTGCGGTTCGGACGTCTCGACGACGGCCCGGTCACCAAGGTCGGCGCGGTGCCCGACCCGGCGGTCCTGCTCGCGATCCGAACCGCTCTGACGACCGCGCTCCAGGTCGGTGGCATGCAGCGGGCCCTGGACATGACGGTCGGCTATTCCCAGGAGCGAGTCCAGTTCGGTCGGCAGATCGGTTCCTTCCAGGCGCTCAAGCACCGGATGGCCGACATGTTGGTGCTCCTCGAGGCATCCCGCTCGGCAAGCTGGGGTGCCACTGCCGCGGCGGCCGCGTACCTGGCCGGTCCGAGCGAGGACAACGCCGCCAAGCTCGTCCGGCTGGCCGGTGTCGCCGGGTCCTACTGCTCGGACGCCTTCGGCAAGATCGCCGGGGAGATGGTCCAGCTGCACGGCGGCATCGCGATCACCTGGGAGCATGACGCCCACCTGGTCTTCAAACGGGCGCATGCGCTCTCCACGCTGAACGGCCCGGCGCATCGGTTACGCGCTGGGCTGCTCGACCAGGCCGCCCTCGACTAGGCAGCGTGCTTGCGCGGCCGTCCGCGCGGCGGCTTCCGGTCGACGACCACCCCGGCCAGGAAGATGCTGCCGCCCCAGACGCCGTGCGGCTCACCGCGTTCCAGCGCGCCGGCCAGGCAGAGATCCTTGACCGGACATTTGCCGCAGAGCACCTTGGCCTCCTCAAGCTGGATCTGGGCGTCGGCGAAGAACAGGTCAGGCTGGACCTGGCAGGGCAGCGGCGGCATGGCGAGGCGTCCTCTCGGAGGTGATGCCCCCAGCGTCGACGTCTGAGGTAGGGCACCACATCGGGAAGATGCCTTAGATGAACCCTGAGGTTCCGGAACTTCTCCGGCGATCAGGACCGGCTGCTGCGGGCCGTCCGTCCGCGCACGATCCCGACGAAGCCCTGGGTATCCGGGTCCTCGTTGGCGGCCAGCCACGCGAGACTGATCGGGGACTCCTCCACGTCTGTCACCGGCCGGTACGCGGTGTCTTTGCGTCCATGCAGGCGCGCCAGTGACATCGGCACGATCACGTAGCCGGAGCCGGCTGCCACGGTCTCGATCGCCATCGGCAGATCCAGCTCACCGAACTCAGCCAGCACGTCGAGCTCGCCGGTCAGATCGGCGAGGGTGAGCTCGTCGTACGCCGTGACGGGGTGGTCCTGGGCGACCACGACCACCGGCACCTCGGAGTAGAGCGCCACCAGGTGCAGGCCGTCGCGATCGACCGCACCGCGCACCAGGCACATGTCGATCTCACCGGCCCGGAGCAGGCGCTCCTGGTCCTCGACCGCGACCGGTCGAAGCTCGAGTTTGCGCCAGCGGCGGGACGCCCGTTCGTGCTCGGTCCAGGAGCGTTCCCACTTCCCGGGGGTGACCCCCGGGACGAAGCCCACGCGCCAGGGTGTGATCTCTTCCACGCCGGAACCCTAACCGCCTGTCAGATGCGTCATACCGACCGGTAGCCGACGCTGATAACTTGCGCCTCATGCGTTCTGCCAAGGACTTCTTCGCCCCCCTCGCCGTCGGCGCCCCCGCCCCGCTCCGGGAGATCCCGGCCCGGCCTAGCCGCGCGATCCACTTCTTCGACCCAGGCAACGAGAAGATGGCGGCCAAAGTCCCCGACATGATCGGCACCGTCGACGTCCTGCTCGGCAACCTCGAGGACGCCGTCAAGGCCGAGAACAAGGAGATTTCCCGCGCCGGCCTGGTCAAGGTCGGTCAGAACACGGCCAATCTCGGAAGTACCCGCGGACCGACCCAGTTCTGGACCCGGATCAACTCGCTCGACTCTCCCTGGGCGCTCGACGACCTGACCACCCTCGTCCCGGCGATCGGCGACAAGCTCGACGTGATCATGGTCCCGAAGGTCCAGGGCGCCGAGGACATTCACTACGTCGACCGCCTGCTGGCCCAGCTCGAGGCCAAGGCCGGCATCACCAAGCCGCTGCAGGTGCACGCGATCCTGGAGACCGCGCGCGGTGTCGCCAACATCGAGGAGATCTGCGCGGCGTCGCCTCGGATGCAGGGGCTCTCGCTCGGTCCCGCCGACCTCGCTGCCGACCGCCGGATGAAGACCACCCGCGTCGGCGGCGGTCACCCCGGCTACCTGGTCCGCCAAGACCCCGAACGCGACGCCGAAGGCGTCCCGCAGTACGACGCCGAGCGGGCGACGTACCAGCAGGACCTCTGGCACTACACGATCGCCCGGATGGTCGATGCCTGCGCGATGCACGGGATCTATCCCTACTACGGCCCGTTCGGCGATATCAAGGACACGGTCGCCTGCGAGGACCAGTTCCGCAACGCCTTCCTGCTCGGCTGCGTCGGCGCCTGGTCGCTGCACCCGGTGCAGATCAAGATCGCCCACAAGGTCTTCTCGCCCTCGGTCGAGGACGTGAAGCACGCCCGGCGCGTCATCGCCGCGATGGGCGACGGCACCGGTGCGGTGATGCTCGACGGCAAGATGGAGGACGACGCGTCGGTCAAGCAGTGCAAGGTGATGGTCGCGCTGGCTGACGAGCTCGCCGCGATCGACCCTGACCTCAAAGCGTCCTACGACGCGATCACCCTGGACTGAGAAGGTAGACGACGCATGGTCTCGACAGGCTCGACTAACGCTTTCCGCCCCCGCCGGTCCGTCCTCTATATGCCCTCCTCCAACGAGCGTGCGCTGGAGAAGGCCAAGTCGATTGCGTGCGACGCCCTGATCCTCGACCTCGAGGACGCGGTCGCACCCGATGCCAAACCGGCCGCTCGCCAGGCCGCCGCCGCCGCTGTGCGCTCCGGGGAGTACGGCACCCGTGAGCTGACCATCCGGGTCAACGGGATCGGCACCGAGTGGCACGACCAAGACATCGAGGTCGCGGCGCAGGCGGGGCCGCACGGCATCGTCGTCCCGAAGGTCAACAGCGCCGCTGAGGTGCTCACCCTGGTCGCGGCGATCGATGCCGCCGGCGCGCCCGAGCACACCAAACTCTGGGCGATGGTCGAGACCCCGGAGGCGATCTTCAACGTCCGCGAGCTCGCGGCCGCTTCGCCGCGGCTGGCCGTCTTGGTGATGGGCACCAACGACCTCGTCAAGGAGACCTACGCCGAGCACGTCCCCGGTCGGGCTCCGCTGCTGACTGCGCTCTCGCTCTCGCTGCTCGCCGCCCGCGCCGCCGGCATCGCGATCCTGGACGGCGTCTACAACGACGTCAAGGACCTCGACGGCTTCCTCGCCGAGTGCGAGCAGGGCCGACAGTTCGGGTTCGACGGCAAGACCCTGATCCACCCCGGTCAGGTCGACGGAGCCAACGAGGCGTTCGCTCCCTCCGAGCAGGCGATCCAGGACGCCCGGGGGCTGATCCAGGCATTCGAGGACGCCCAGTCGGCCCCGGGTGGCTCCGGTGTGGTCACCTACAACGGTCGGATGGTCGAGAACCTGCACGTCGAGTCCGCGGAGCGCACGCTGTCGATCGCCGAGGCGATCTCCGCTCTGGGCTAGCCGGTGTGCACCGGTCGAACCTACGGCGCCGGGCAGACCTGCTGGAGCAGATGCCGGAGGAACTCACGCTCGAGGTGCTCGACCAGGAACTCCGGGTCCGAGGCGAGCACTCGGTCGCGGTGCAGCACCAGGATCCGCCAGCCGGAGGCTTCGCACCGGGCCATGTCGACAGCTGGGTGCCGACCGGCGATCACCGCACCGAAGCGCTGGGTGGGCAACGCCAGCGCGGTCCGGACCCCGGCGACCCGCACGCCGGGTGTCGGCGTCGGCAAGCTCGCCCCTAGCCACCGGAGCCTCAGGACCGACTCGGCGAGGTCCTCAGCTCGGCCGTCAGCGAGGGCCGCCAACTCCCGGAACTGGGCGAAGCCCGGGACCGACGAAGCCGCGGCAGGTCGGCAGGCGCTGATCAGCTCGGGGTGGGTCAGGGCCCCTGCCCGGAGCAGACCGTCGAGCAGCGGTAGCGCCCGCTCCGGGGCGAGCCGCCGTCCGACGTCGAAGGCGGTCCGGACCGGCGCGGTGCACCGGACACCCCCGACCAGCACGACATCGCCCGGTGCAAGCGGCACCGATGCACCCCACCGGGAACGCCGGCCGTGAACCTCCACCGGGATCGGGCCCCCGGCACCGACCCCGCCGGCACCATGGATCCAGGCAGCGGTGCGGTCGACCAGGACCTGACTGCCGCCCAGGCGCAGGGCCGCCGCGCGGGCCCGGCTCATCGAGGTCAGCGGGACGTCGACCTCGAGGTAGACGCCCCGCAGAATGCGCACCACCCGGCCCTGGCGGTGCAGTCGGTCCAGGGCCGCACGGCCGATACCGGCTTGGGCGGCCATCGCCGGGGTGAACGGCTCGTCGAGAGCAAGGAGAGGCACAGGATCCATCGGCCCACGATTGCGGACAGCGTGCATGCGGCGTCAGCGTTGTCCACAGGCGGTCGGGCCAGGCGGGTCAGGAGCCCTTGACCGTGGCTCGGATCGCGGGCGCGAACTGGCGCACGATGTCCTCGGCCGGGGCTGAGGCGATCGGCTCGACCTGGAGGACGTACCGCATCATCGCCAGGCCGACGAGCTGCCCGCAGACCAGCTCGATCCGCATCGCCGAGGCATGCACCCCGGTGGCCCTGGCAGCCGGGTTCACCACGCTCCGGTTCAGCACCCGGTAGAACGCCTGGCCGGCTCGGGCGCTGCCGACCGAGGCCCGCACCAACCGGAGCATCCCACTGCGGGTGCGCGGATTCTCGCAGAGCGCCAAGAAGCTGCGCAGCAGCCGCACGCTGAAGTCGCGGTCCGGGTCACCGGCGACCTCGAGCCGCGTCAGTGCGGACCCGGTCGCAGCAACGACCTGGGGTGAGTCCGGGAAGACGGGAGACATAGCGTCCACGGTAGCCGGGGTCTCGAGTCGCCCGACCACCAGAACTACTGCGGCTTGGTGTACTTCCCCTGGAAGAAGAGCAGCGGATCCGCGGCGACCTCACGCTCGGCGGTGTCTCCGCTCCGGCCGTCGCCGAAGCCGAGCTCCTGGACCCGCCCGATCACGATGTAGTGGTCCCCTGCCTCGATGACCTGGTGGACGGTGCAGTCGACGAACCCGAGGATGCCCTCGAGCAACGGGGCCCCGGTGGTAGCCGTTGTCCAGCCGACCCCGGTGAACTTCTCGTCACCCTTGGTCGCCATCCCGTTGGAGATCTCGGACTGCTCCGCGGCCAAGATGTTGACGCAGAAGAACCCGGCCCGCTGCATCAGCGGCCAAGCCCGTGAGGTCTTGGCCGGGGAGAACATCACCAACGGCGGTTCGAGGGAGACCGAGGAGAACGACTGGCAGGTCATGCCGACGGGTTGCCCGTCGGACACCGAGGTGACCACGGTGACGCCGCTGCAGAAGAGACCGAGGACGTCGCGGAACTGCCGGGCGCGAGCGGCGGCCTCCGGGTCGTCAGGGATCGGGGTGTGCTCACCGAGACGCAGCTCGAAGTCCAGCTCGTTGCCGAGCCAGGACTTGATCAGCTCTTGGCTGGGCCACGTCTCGCGGGCGTTTGGGTTCATCCCGTCCGGGACACTGCTGGTCACGGGGACATTGTTCACGGGACTACTGGCCCCCGCCGAACGTATGGCCCCAGTACGAGACAGCAGTGCTCTCCCGGGCGACCCAGCGGGCGTCGTCGACCTGCAGGCCCTCGGTGCCGAACTCGAAGTCGAAGCCTCCCGGCGACTTCACGTAGAACGAGACCATCTCGTCGTTCATATGCCGACCGAGGGTCGCCGACAGCGGCGCCTGGTACTTCTTGACCCGCTCCAGGGCACGGCCGACGTGGTCGAGCTCGTCGACCTCGAGCATCACGTGCACGCACTTGGACGCGTTCGGCATCGGCAGGAACGCCAGGCTGTGGTGTCGCGGGTTTACGCCGAGGAAGCGGAGCCAGATCTTGGAGCCCGGCTCCTTGCCGACGAACTCGCCGGGCATGCTCATTGAGTCGCGCAGCCGGAAGCCGAGAACCTCGGTATAGAAGCGCAGCGCCTCCACGTCGTCGAGGACGGGGATCACGATGTGGCCCATCCCCTGGTCGCCGGTGACGAACTTCGCGGCGTACGGCGTGACGACCGGCCGGGACTCGTAGGTGATGCCGTGGAAGAGCTCGAAGACGTTGTCCCACGGGTCGGTGAACCGGATCAGCTCCTGGACCCGGCGCTCGGCCAGCTCCTCCGCAGTGCCCTCCTGGTAGACGACACCGGCCGCCTTGAGGTGCTGACGAGCAGCCTCCAGCGCGACGTGGTCGGCGACCTCCCACCCGGTGGCGTCGAGCTGGTCGACGTCGGAGGGGAAGACAACGATGCGAGCGCTGACCGCGTCGATCCGGAAGTAGAGGTTCTCCGGGGTCGGGCCGCGGCCCTCAGCGACACCGAGGACCTTGCCGGCGAACAACTTCCAGGCCTCTAGGTCGGTGCTGGCGACCCGGATGTAGCCCATGGACTTGATGTCGATGGTCATGGTGACCTCTCAGCCTCTCTCGCGGTGCCGCGCCAGGAAGGCGGTGGTGATCTCGGCGAACTCCTCGGCCGCCTCGATCTGCGCCCAGTGGCCGCAGTTCGGGAAGACGTGCAGCTGCGCCTTGGGGATCTGCTTGAGGGCCACCATCGCGCCGTCGAGCGGGTTGACCCGGTCCTCGCGACCCCAGGTCAGCAGGGTGTGCTTGCGCAGGTTGTGCACCTCGCGCCACAGCATGCCGTCCTCGGCCCACTCGGGGTTCCAGAACGAGGCGCCCATCGAGCGCATCGCCTCCAGGGAGCCCGGGGCGGTCGCGTCGGCGAACCGCTCTTCGACCAGCTCGTCGGTGACCAGCGCCTGATTGACGACCATCGTCGAGATGAACGCCCGCAGGGCTTCCCGGCTGGGAGCCATGCTGAAGTCCATCAGCCGCTTGACGCCCTCGGTGGGGTCGGCGTGGAAGAGGTTGAGGGAGAGCCCGCCCGGGCCCATCAGGACCAGCCGGCCCACCCGGTCGGGGTAGCTGAGCGCGAACCGGGTCGCCGTACCGCCGCCGAGGGAGTTGCCGAGGAGGTGGACCTTCTCGATCCGCAGCTCGTCGAGCAACTTGACCAGGTACTCCGAGGAGTGCCGGAAGTAGTTCGCGCCGACCTCCGGCTTGTCGGAACCGCCGAACCCGGGCTGGTCGACCAGCAGGGTCCGGAAGTTCGCAGCGAACCGTGGCAGCGCGGAGCCGAAGTTGCTCCACGCCGAGGCACCCGGGCCCCCACCGTGGAGCAGCACGAACGGCAGCCCCCCGGCGAAGTCGGGAGCCACGGTGCCTGCTACCGGGCCGGCCTCGTAGTAGTTCAGCGTGATGTCGCCGGCCTTCGCCGACTTCCGGACGTCTTCCTTCGCGAAAGACATGAACTCAGTACATCCCCGGATCGACCTTGTGGCCGAACTCGTGCGCGCCGAACATCTGCAGAGCCCGCTCCGGGTCGTTGGCGGCGTGCACCCGACCGGCGTGGGCGTCGCGCCAGGCCCGCTGCAGGTAGGTGCCCTGGGCCAGGGCGCGGCCGCCGGAGGCCTCGAAGAGAGCATCGATCGCGTCGATCGCGCGCTGGGTGCCGAGCACCTGGTCGCGACGGACCTTCAGTCGAAGGCCGAGCGGGATCGGCTCACCCTTCTCGACCAGGGCCATCTCTTCACGGATGTTGTTCATCGCCAGTGCCCAGGCGGCGTCGATGTCGCTGGAGGCACGGGCGATCCGGACCGCTGAGAACGGGTCCAGGGACGCCTTCTCCCCCAGGTACGCCGCACGCACGCGCTTCTGCTGCATGTCGACGTGCTCGGCGTAGGCGCCGTACGCCATTCCGATGATCGGGGTGCAGATGGTGGTGGTGAAGACCGAGTGGAACGGCAGCTTGTAGAGGTTGGAGGTGTTGACCTCCTGGCCCGGGCCTCGGCACTGGCCGGTCTCGCCCATGGACAGCGTGAACGCCTCCGGGACGAAGACGTCGTCGACCACGATGTCGTTGGACCCGGTACCCGATAGGCCGACCATGTGCCACACGTCGATGATCTGGTAGTTCTCCCGCGGAACCATGAAGGTGCGGAAGTCGACGACGTTGCCGTCCGCGTTGAAGACCAGACCACCCAGCAGCACCCACTGGCAGTGGTCGCAGCCCGAGGAGAAGCTCCACTTGCCGGAGAGCTGGAACCCGCCCTCGGTGATGGTGGCTTTGCCGGTCGGCGCGTAGGAGGAGCTCAGGCGCACGTTCGGGTCGTTGCCCCAGACCGCCTGCTGCGCCTCGTCGGCGAAGAGCCCGACCTGCCAGGGGTGCACGCCGACGACGCTGGAAACCCACCCGGTCGACCCGCAGGCCCCGGAGATCTCCTTGACGCCTTCGTAGAAGTCGAGTGGGCTCGACTCGAAGCCGCCGTAGCGCTTCGGCTGGAGCAGCTGGAAGAACCCGGTCTCGGCGAGCTCCTTGATCGAGGCTTCGGGGACGACGCGGAGTCGCTCGGTCTCATCCGCACGCTCACGCAGCGTGGGAAGCAGATCGCGAACTCCGTCAAGAACTGCCTGACTCATGACTACTCCTCGTCGTCGGTGCAACTGAAGGCAATACTAGAACACGTTCTACCTGTTCGTCCACGACGCTCCCGCACTCCCGCCAATTGCGGTCCTGAGCCCCCATGACAGCCGGACACATCAGGACAACTCCGGCACTGGAAAAAACCTCCACGAAAAAGTGCAAGGACTCCTGGGGGTCGCTGCTCCTACTTCCGAGGAACGACACAGCGCTCGCACAGACCAAGAACCGATCACCCCCCGCAGCACACCAACCAAGGAGAACGTCATGAACCGCACCATCCGCAACCTGATCCTCGTCGCCCCGCTGGCCACCGTGGCCCTGACGATGAGCGCCGGCGTCGCCCGTGCCGACACCCCGGCCCCGAACCCCGGCCCGGTCATCGTGATGCCCGCCGAGCCCAGCGAGCCCGCCCCGAAGGACATCGCCGTCCCCGCCCCGCAGCCCCCGAAGGACATCGCCAACCCGAACCCTCAGCCCGAGCCGAAGCCGCAGCCCGACGACGCGGCTCCGGTCCCGCCGAAGGACCACACCCCCGAGGTCCCCGGCCCGAACGACCTCAGCGACAACCCCGGGTGCACCCACGGCTGCGGCGGCGACGAGACCCCCGACTTCCCGCTCGACAGCGGCTGCACCGAGGGCTGCGACCTGCCCGAGGAGCCGCAGGACGAGACCCCGAAGGACACCCAGGGGGCCCCTCAGGCCGATCAGGACACGGAGGTCGGCTCCATCACCACCCCGACCCGCGTGGATGCGGGCCTCGCCGAGCAGAACAACGAAGGCGGCCTGCAGCTGACCTGGCTCCTGGCCAGCGGCGCGCTGGTGACCGCCGGCGGTGCGGCCCTGATCGCTCGCAAGAAGGCTCACCAGGCCTGACGGACCCGGCCCCGGATACAGGGCCAGATCTGGGGGGAGCACGGGCCCCGCACCTGATGGTGCGGGGCCCGTGCTCTTTGGCGTTGGTTTCGAGACGGTCGTTGTGCGACCTCCTCAACCACCGTCGACTCTGCGTTCGACGACGGCATGATGCCGTCAGTCGGTCTGCTCCGCCTTCAGCAGCAGCGCGATGTCGATGAGCTGGTCCTCCTGGCCGCCGATCAGCTTGCGCCTGCCGGCCTCGGCGAGGATGCGGGCGCCGGAGACGCCGTAGCGCTCGGCGGCGTTGCCCGCGTGCTTGAGGAACGAGGAGTAGACGCCGGCGTAGCCCATCATCATCGTCATCCGGTCGAGGCGGCACTCCTCTGGCATGGCCGGGCGGACCACGTCCTCGGAGGCGTCGATGATCGCCAGGAAGTCCACGCCGGTCTTCCAGCCAAGCTTGTCGCAGATGCCGACGAAGGCGTCCAGCGGCGTGTTACCGGCGCCGGCGCCGAACCGTCGGACCGAACCGTCAATCTGGGTGGCTCCTGCGCGAACTGCCATCACCGTGTTGCCGGCGCCGAGGTCGAGGTTCTCGTGACCGTGGAAGCCGACCGTGGCCTCCTGACCGATCTCGGCCACGACCGCGGCGACGCGGTCGGAGACGCCTTCGAGGATCAACGCACCGGCGGAGTCGACGACGTAGACGCACTGGCAACCCGCGTCGACCATGATCCGCGCCTGCTTGGCCAGCACCTCGGGCGGCTGGGTATGGCTCATCATCAGGAAGCCGACTGTTTCCAGGCCGCGGTCCCGGGCGAGCTTGAAGTGCTGCTCGGTGGTGTCCGCTTCGGTGCAGTGGGTCGCGATCCGGCAGATCGAGCCACCGTTGTCCTGTGCAGCGAGGATGTCGTCCTTAATGCCCACACCGGGCAGCATTAGGAACGCGATCTTGGCGTTCTTCGCCGTCTCGGCAGCGGCCCTGATCAGCTCCTGCTCCGGGGTACGGGAGAACCCGTAGTTGAAGCTCGAGCCGCCCAGACCATCGCCGTGGGCGACCTCAATGACCGGGACGCCGGAGTCGTCGAGGGCCCCAACGATCGCGCGCACCTCCTGAGTAGTGAACTGGTGGCGCTTGTGGTGCGAGCCGTCGCGCAGGCAGGTGTCGGTGAGCCGGATATCCAGATCGGACGTCGGGTCGGTGTCACGCCAGGTGCGGGCCAAAGCGTTGAGTTCGGGTGATCCTGAAATAGTCATGCGTTGCTCCCGTTCTGCGCGAGGATCTTGCGCGCCATTCCTTCGCCGGCACGCGTCGCGGCGGCGGTCATGATGTCGAGGTTGCCCGAGTACGGCGGCAGGAAGTCACCGGCGCCCTCGACCTCGATGAAGATGCTGACCTTGGTCGCACCGCGGGTGGCGTCGCTCGGGTCGTCGAACTGAGGCTCCTGCAACAACCGGTACCCGGGCACGTAGTCCTGGACCGCTTTGACCATGGCGTGCACCGACTCCGAGATGGCGTCCCGCCCGGACTGTCCGATGTCGGCGCCGACCGCGCAGAAGATCGTGTCGCGCATGATCATCGGCGGCTCGGCCGGGTTCAAGATGATGATCGCCTTGCCCTTCTCGGCGCCGCCGATCGTCTCGACTCCCTTCGATGTGGTCTGGGTGAACTCGTCGATGTTCTGACGGGTGCCCGGTCCCGCGCTCAGCGACGCGACCGATGCCACGATCTCGGCGTAGGAGACCGGCGTGGCGCGGGAGACCGCAGCAACCATCGGGATGGTCGCCTGTCCCCCGCAGGTGATCATGTTGACGTTCTCGGCACCGGAGTGCTCGTCGCCGTTGACCGCTGGGATGCAGGCCGGGCCGACCGCGGCCGGGGTCAGGTCGACCGCGCGAATGCCCGCCTCGGCGTACCGGGGCGCGTACTCGCGGTGGATGTAGGCGCTGGTGGCCTCGAAGATGAAGTCCGGCTTCTCGTCCTGCTTTAGCAGCCAGTCGACGCCCTCGGCACTGGCAATCAGGCCCTTGTCACGCGCTCGACCCAGGCCGGGCGAGTCCGGGTCGACGCCGATCATCCAACGCGGCTCGATCACCTCAGAACGCAGCAGTTTGTACATCAGGTCGGTGCCGATGTTCCCCGGCCCGACGATGGCAGCTGTCAGCTTGGTCATCTCTACTCCCCGAACTTCACGCTGAGCGGTGCGAACCCGCTGATGGTCGCCACGACATCATCTCCCGCGGCGAATGGAACGAAGGGGCCGAGCGCCCCGGAAAGGATCAGGTGACCGGCACGAAGCGGGTCACCGAAGCGGTGAGCCTGGACCGCCAACCAGCGCAGTGCCTCCAGCGGATCACCGAGGCACGCCGAGCCGTTGCCTGAGGACCGGACCTCACCGTTGATGCTCAGCGACATCTCGACGTCGCGCGGCTCGATCTGGCTGAGGGGCAGGCCGTCGGTGCCGACCACGAAGAGTCCGCTGGACGCGTTGTCGGCGACCGTATCGGTGAACCCGATGTCCCAGTTCTCGATTCGCGAGTCGACGATCTCCAGTGCAGGGAGGGCGACCTCGACGGCGTCGCGCACCAGCGCCAGGGTGATGTCGGCCTCGTCGGCCGGGTCGATGTCCCGGTCCAGCACGAAAGCGACCTCGGCCTCGACCCGCGGCTGCACCAGGGTGCGCATCGAGATCGGGTCTCCTCCCGGTTCGGCGCCAGCCGAGACATCCATATCGGAGAGCAAGTAGCCGAAGTCGGGCTGGTCGACGCCAAGCTGGTTCTGTACCGCCTCCGAGGTGGCGCCGATCTTGCGACCCACCACGCTGACCCCGCCGGTGAGCCTGGCCCGCACCAGTCCCTGCTGCACGGCGTACGCCGCGGGCAGGTCGTCGGTGCCGATCAGGTCCCGGACAGCGGCGCACGGCACCCGAGTCGCCTGCGCCTGGGCCAGCCGTTGGACAGCGGCGGCGACGGTATCCTGAGTGTTCACGATCCACATACTAGAACCTGTTACAGTTTCGTGCCATGAAGGCCCCTGACGAAGTCAGTCTCAAGGACACGGTCGACGTAGTAGTAGTCGGCGCCGGCGGTGCCGGGATGACGGCCGCTCTCGCCGCTGCCCGCCAGGGACTCGACACCCTGCTGATCGAGAAGAGCAGCTACTTCGGAGGCTCGACCGCCCGCAGCGGTGGCGGCGTCTGGATCCCCGGCAACTACGCTCTCCGGGCGGCCGGCCAGGTGGACCCCGACGACGACGACGAATCCAAGAAGTACCTCGACGCCATCGTCGGCGACGTCGTGCCGAAGGTCCGCCGCGACACCTACCTGGACCGCGGCCCCGAGGTGATGGATTTCATCAAGGCGAACACGCCGGTCCGGTTCACCTGGGTCCCCGAATACGCCGACTACCTGCCCGAAGCGCCCGGCGGCCGGCCGCGCGGTCGCACCGTCGAGGCGATCCCGCTGAACGCGAAATTCCTGGGTGCCGAGCTCGACCGGCTGCACCCGCCGTACGGCAAGGCTCCGGCGAACCTGATCATCACCCAGGCGGACTACCGCAAGATCAGCCTCGGCTTGCGTTCCTTCAAGGGCCCGCTGACCCTGATTCGCGCGACCCTGATGCGCCTGGTCACCCTGCTGCTCGGTAAGAAGATGTACGCGATGGGCAACGCGATCGCGATCGGTCTCCGCCAGGGACTTATCGACGCAGGTGTCCCCGTCTCCTACGACACCGAGCTGACCGAGCTGGTCCTGGAGAACGGCCGCGTTGTTGGCGTCAAGGTACTCAAGGACGGCGTCCCGGCCGAGATCCGCGCCACCAAGGGCGTCATCCTCGGCAGTGGCGGGTTCGAGAAGAACCTGGAGATGCGCGAGAAGTACCAGCCGCAGCCGACCTCGATCGACTGGACCACCGGCGCACCGTCGAACCAGGGCGGCGGCATCCTCGCCGGGATAGCCGCCGGCGCGGAGACCGACCTGATGGACGACGCCTGGTGGGGTCCGACCATCCCGCTGCCCAACGGTCCGTGGTTCTGCTTGGCCGAGCGCAACCTGCCCGGCTCGATCATCGTGAACCAGGCCGGCAAGCGCTACATGAACGAAGCCCTCCCCTACGTCGAGGCCACTCACGAGATCTATAAGGGCGAGGCCACCGGGATCACCCATGTCCCGTCCTGGATGATCATCGACCAGCGCTACCGCAACCGGTACCTCTTCGCCGGTCTCGGACCGCGGCAGCCGTTCCCTGGCCGCTGGCTCAAGGAGGGCGTCATCAAGAAGGCGTCCTCGATCGAGTCGCTGGCTGCCGAGATCGACGTTCCCGCTGAGGCGCTGAGCGCCACCATCGAGCGCTTCAACGGCTTCGCGACCACCGGCGTAGACGAGGACTTCGGTCGGGGCGAGAGCGCCTACGACAAGTACTACTCAGACCCGTCGATCAAGCCGAACCCGTCGCTGCACGCCATCGACCAGGGTCCGTTCTACGCCGTCAAGATCGTTCCCGGCGACCTTGGCACCAAGGGCGGCCTGGTCACCGACGAACGCGCCCGAGTGCTGCGCGCCGACGGCTCGGTCATCAAGGGCCTGTACGCCGCCGGCAACGCCTCCGCCGCCGTGATGGGCAACACCTACGCCGGTCCGGGCGCCACCATCGGCCCCGCGATGACCTTCGGGTACCTCGCCGCCGAGGACATCGCCAACGCCGACACGTCGGTCGCCGAGGACATCGCCAACCCCGACACATCGGTCGCCGAGAACATCGCCAACCCCGACACATCGGTCGCCGAGAACATCGCCAACCCCGACACGTCGGTGGTCGAGGACATCGCCAACCCCGACACGTCGGTGGTCGAGGACATCGCCAACCCCGACATGTCGGTGGTCGAGGACATCGCCAACCCCGACATGTCGGTGGTCGAGGAGGGCGCGCAGCGCCCGTCTCGAGACCCCATCACCGGAGAGGCCTCCTGACATGCCGATCGACCCCGACATCGCCATCGGCGCCGACCTCGGCAGCCGTACGTTCGCCTGGAACAGCAGCGACGTGCTGCTCTACCACTTGGGCATCGGTGCCGGTTCGCGTCCCGGTGACAACCTGGACTCGAAGGCGCTGCGCTACACCCTGGACGACGAGAACCTCCAGGTGCTGCCGTCCTTCGGCATCGTCGCACCGTCCTTCCACGAGACCGACCCGCCGTCCCTGGACCTGCCCGGCTGCGACATCAACCTGGCGCAGGTAGTCCACGGCGCGCAGGAGATCACCGTCAACGGCCCGCTGCCGACCTCGGGCGAGGCTACCTTGACCACGACGATCAGCGACGTCTGGGACAAGGGCAAGGCCGCCGTCATCTGGCAGGAGGGCGTCGCCCGCGACGCCGCCGGCACCGAGCTCTGGACGGTGCGCTCCTCGATCTTCGTCAAGGGCGAGGGCGGCTGGGGCGGCAACCGCGGCGATGCGGTCACCGTGACCATCCCTGACCGCAAGCCTGATGCCGACACGACCTACGACGTCACCCCGCAGCAGGCGATGCTCTACCGGCTCTGCGGCGACCGGAACCCTCTGCACGCCGATCCGGCGTTCGCCCAGGGCGCCGGGTTCCCGGCGCCGATCCTGCACGGCCTGTGCTCCTACGGGATCGTGCTGCGGACCGTCACCGACGAGCTCCTCGGCGGGCAGGCCGCGAAGGTCGGCGGCTTCGGCGCACGGTTCGCCGGCGTCGTCTTCCCGGGCGAGACCATCAGGGTCCAGGCCTGGGACGAGGCCGACCAGATCGTCGTCTCAGCGACCATCGCCAGCTCGCGCGAGGAGCGCGACGGCGCTCCGGTCCTCGCCGACTGCACGGTCACCCGGGCCTGA